>CAKTXA010000012.1 GCA_934631005.1 uncultured Oscillospiraceae bacterium | reverse complement strand
TTTCGAGGAAAATCTACAGGCTGTAAAACTGTAAAGGATCATCCCGAACATTTTGTAAACAATCTGGGCTTGACAAGAGTCGTCCGCCCCTACAGGGCGAAGCCGGAAAAGCGCCCGGGCGAATGCCCGGGCGCTTGGCACTGAAATCAGGTTTTGGATCGGTAAATCACATGGGACCTGTCGGGGAATCTTTCAGCTCGTCGTTGACAACGGTTTTGCCTTCGCCCCAACTATTGTCGTGGATGTTGTAGTTAACCCCCTCAGCAAGAGAGGTCGCCTTGATAACCTCATTATTACTGTCCCCGCTGTTGGTAGCGGTGTTGTGGATGATGGTGATTTGCGTACCCGCACCGACATTGTTGAAGCGAATGATACGGTCGCCAATGTTGGTGAAGGTATTGCCGGTGATAATAACTTCACCGTGGTTACATGCAACATTGAAGTCCTGAATGGCAATAGCGTTGTGGCCGGTCGTGTCAAATTCGCTATTTGTCACAATAACGTTCTTGACACGGTTCGTATACACGCCCTGGTGGCAGTTGTTGAACTTGCAGTTGTCAACAACCAGATTACTGACTTTGCCGTTGTCATTCTCGTTGTAATAGCGAATCGCCTGATTGCCATCTGCCGTATTGTTGATGTTGAATGTGCAGTTCTTGAATGTGAAACGGTCAATGTTGCTCTGCTCCAGAGAAGTGTTGATGTCACTCTTCGCCGTGAAGGTCAGACCATCAAAGGTAATGTTGGCAAAATCGAACACAAGGTAATACGTATTATTTCCGTTCGCCACATCGCGATCCAGCACATAGTCGTGAGCGTTCACGTACTTATGGCCGGACGAAGCATTTACGCCGGCAATCATAACACTTGCACCACTCGCCGCTTTAAGGGTGATGTTGCTCATAGAGCGAATATACAGAGGAGAACCCGACCATGCGGAGGTGTTGTTCTTGATACTACAGAATTCCTTATAGGAATATTTCACCGGACTGTTGGTGTCGTTGTTGGTCAGAATATAATATTCCGTGTTGCTTCCTACATACTTCGTTGCACGACCCAATTCCAGTGCGCTATAGTTGCCCTCACCAAGCACAAGCGTTTTGCCGTTGATGGAGCCGTACTTGCCGTCAAGGTAGTCCTGAACGGTCTCGGCGGTTACAGGAATTTCATTGGTATCGGAAACCGTGAAAGTGCCATCGCCATTCGCAAGAGTGATATACCCCGCGGCCACATAGTCGCTCGGGTCGCTGCTGAACGTACCGCCGGTGATGGCGTAGGTCGTATCGCTGAAGCCCTCGTAAGTCGTCTTTACGCCATCCAGAGAGCCGAGGCCCACAAGGCCGGTGTACTTGCCGCTGCCGCCCTTAATGGTGACAATGCCCTTTGGCTTTGGCATGGTGTTGTTGGTTGCATTATCCGTAGAAACGACCGCGAAGCCATTAGCTGTGGGACCGTTATCGTTCTGCGTGTAGGACAGAGTGCCCGTCGCAGTGACAGTGCAGTCCTGCATCGTCAGGTCGGTGTACTTCACCTCCACAGCAGTCTTGCCCGAAATTGTGCAGTTCGTGAAGCGGGCTTTCTGAGGGCCGCCATTCGCAAGCGTTGTGGTCGAGCCGGAGATATAGACCCCGTAGCCGTCGCCGCTCCCGGTGATCGTAGTGTCGGTTACGGTCAGGTCCAGGCCGTAGTTGCTGCCGTTATGATATAACACGTTGCCTACGCCGGTGATTTTGCTATCTGTGATGGTTATTTTTGCATTGTTTACAAAGTTAGCCAGCGAATAATTCCCCTTGATGTTGGAGTTCTTGATGACATAGGTGCAGTTGGGAGCAGAATAGCCAACGCTTACCAGACCGGCAACATCCACTGTCACGCCATCGAGCGTAAGCGGGGCACAAGCAGCAATACCGCGCGCGTCGCCGGTTCCCTTATAGGTTCCGTTCTTGATAGTCATCGCTGCCCATGTCAGCAGAGAATACCTGTCCTTGCCATTATCTTTACTGACCGTGCTGGTAAGCGTGTGGCCGCCGAGGTCGATCGTGACGGATTTGGTGATGGCGAGCTGCGCGTCGAGCGTCTCATCCGTGACCAGCTTCACGGTGCCGCCATTGGCCACGGCGTTGAGCGCCTTTATGAGGGAGTCATAATAGGTATACGTGCCGTCCTCGCCGAGCACGGACGCAACAGCGTCTGCGGGCTGCTCAGCGCCGCAGATGGTGCACTTGCGGTTTCCGTCGAACACGTGCTCCGCGGGGTCGAGGGTGGAATCGTTGGCGGTGCAGACGCCGGTGTGGGTGCCGTCGCCGTTGTCGGTGTATTTGTACTCATGCGTGTGCGCATGACCGGCGGACTTCGGGCGCTCCACGGTTTCGGGAACCGTATGTACCTGGTCGGCGTCGACGGACTTGCCGTTGACCTTGAGGCCCTTGGCCTTCGCGCTGGCCACGACTTTGGTGCCGGCGGGGGCGTCCTTGATCTTCACGTCCTCGGCGACCACGACGATGACGCCGTCCTCGTCCATGTCGGCGGCTTTCACGGTCATGCCGTCCTCATCAGCGTAAACAGCGATGGCGCGGTCGAGCATGGTGACGAACTGGGCGCGGGTGACGGGGGCCTTCGGGGCCAATTTCCCGCTCAGGCCGGTGAGGATGTCGCGGTTCAGCATGGCGGCGACGTAGCCCTTCGCCCAATCGCCGGTATCGGCGGCGTCGGGGAAGTCGGAGAGGTCGGCGCGGCGGAGTTCGGAAATGCCGAGCGCGCGGGCGAGCATGGCACAGGCCTGCTCGCGGGTGACCGGGTCGTTCGGGCGGAACGTGCCGTCAGGATAACCCGTCAAAATTCCAGCCGCTGCGCAGCGGCTGACGGCGTCCGCGTACCACGCGTCCGCCGTCAGATCATGGTACTCTGCCGGAGACGCTTCGGGAAGCCGGAGCAGCCGCGCGAAGATCGTTGCGATCTGTGCTCTTGTGATGCTGAGGTCGGGCCGGAATTCCCCGTCCGTGCCCTGCACGACGGCAGCTTCCGACCAGCGGTCGATGGACGACTCTGCCCAATGGCCGTCGGTGTCCGGGTAGCTCGCCGCCAAAACGGACATCGGCAGCAGCGCCGCGATCAGACACAGGGCGACAAATAATGATATAATTCTACGTTTCATAAGGATTCCTCCTGTAGAAAATATGGACTAGTATCATCATACCAATTTCTCAAAATTTTGCAACCCCTTTTTGCGGCGGCTTTTTTATCTGCGGGGCGGGCGCGGGGGTTGCAATGCGCGGGGAATTTGGTATAATAGGTGTAAATGTAGAAGTGTGCGCTCCGTCCGCGCGGCCCATGACGGGGCTGCGCGGTTATTTTTTGGGCCGATGGAGGGTCAATATGCGAGGGATCCCGTCTTTGATCACGGATATTCGCAAAAAAGTCTTTACCGAGGTCGCGCGGATGGCGTATTCGGGCGACTACACGCAGATGGAGGACATCCCGTTCCGGATCGTCCCCGGCAGCAGCCCGCTGCACCGGGAATCCGTCTTTCTCGAGCGCGCCATCGCGGGCGAGCGCGTGCGGCTGGCGATGGGCCTGTCTCTGCAGCCGGTGCAGCAGCGCACGATGCTGACAGAGGGCATGGATCAGGCGGCCATTGCCGAGCAGTACTATGAGCCGCCGCTGGTCAACATCATCCCCTACGCCTGTCACGCCTGCCCCACGCACCGCTATTTTGCGACCGAGCTGTGTCAGGGCTGCCTTGCGGCGTCGTGCCAGCAGGTGTGCCCCAAGGGCGCGATCAAATTTGTCAACGGCCGCAGCCGCATCACCGAGAGCCAGTGCATCAAGTGCGGCAAGTGCGCTGCCGCGTGCCCGTATCACGCCATCGTGCACCTTGAGCGCCCCTGTCAGGCCGCGTGCGGGATGGACGCCATCGGCGTGGACGAATACGGCAAGGCGGCGATCAACTATGACCGCTGCGTCTCCTGCGGCCAGTGTCTGGTGAGCTGCCCGTTCGGCGCGATCGTGGACAAGAGCCAGATCTATCAGGTCATCCGCTCCATGCTGGAGGGCAACGAGGTCATCGCCATCGTGGCCCCGTCGTTCATCGGCCAGTTCGGGCAGAACGTGACGGTGCCGAAATTTGTGGCCGCGATGAAGCAGCTCTGCTTTGCCGGGGTGATGGAGGTCGCGGTGGGCGCGGACATCTGCGCCATCGAGGAGGCGCGGGACTATCTGGAAAAGGTGCCGCAGACGCAGCGGTTCATGGCGACGTCCTGCTGCCCGTCGTGGCGGATGATGGCGCGGCGGCTGTTCCCGGCGGAGTCCGGCAACATCTCCATGACGTATACGCCCATGGTCTACACCGCGCGGCTGGCCAAGCGCGAGCATCCGGGCTGCAAGGTCGTGTTCGTGGGCCCGTGCGCGGCGAAAAAGCTGGAGGCGATGGATCACGAGATCCGCACCGACGTCGATTTTGTGCTGACGTATGAAGAGCTGATGGGAATTTTTGAGGCGAAGGAGATCGACTTCTCCGCGCTGGAGGCCGAAGAAGACCTCACGGACGGGACGAGCGCGGGCCGCGGCTTTGCCGTAGCCGGCGGCGTGGCCGCCGCGGTGCAGGGGCTGATCGAAAAGGAGCACCCCGGTGCCGCATTCAAGACCCAGCGCGCCGACGGCCTGCGCGAGTGCAGAAAGCTCCTGATGCTCGCCAAGGCGGGCAAGCTCGACGGGTATCTGCTCGAGGGCATGGCGTGCCCCGGCGGCTGCGTTGCGGGCGCGGGCACGGTCATCGCCGCGTCCAGCGCGGCACGGCAGCTGCAAAAGCATATGCAGCAGGCGGCGGGCACGCAGTGTGACGAGAGCGCCTACAGCACTCTGGCTGACACGCTGAACTGAGCGAATACGGAGGAAAAACCGATGAAAAACAGAAATATCCGTCTGCTCGTGCGCACGGCGGTGCTGCTGGCGCTGCTGGTGGTGCTGCAGGCGGCCACGAAGGCGGCGGGGCAGCTTGTGACCGGCTCGTGCGTGAATGCGGTGCTGGCCGTGGCGGCGTGGATGGCCGGGCCGTGGGGCGCGCTGGCGGTGGCAATCGTGTCGCCGTTTGCGGCGTTTTTGCTGGGCGTGGGGCCGCAGCTCATCGCCGTGGTGCCGATGATCGCTGTGGGAAACGCCGTGTATGTGCTCATTCTCTCGCGCGCCCGCGCGCCGAAGGGGCGGCTCATCGCGTCGCCCGTGGCGGCGATCGCAAAGTTTTTGGCGCTGTATCTGCTGGTGGTGAAGCTGCTGTGCAGCGTCCTGCCGCTGAGTCAGAAGCAGATCATCATGTTTTCGACCATGTTCTCCTGGCTGCAGCTCGTCACGGCACTCATCGGCGCGGCGGTCGCGCTGGCGATCGTGCCGGTGCTCAAGAAGGCATTGCACGAGGCAAACTGAAGAACCGTTAAAATGTAAATAGAAAGGAAGAAAACCCATGTATCAGGTCACATTCCGCTTTGAAAATAACGCGCCCGAGGTCGTGGTCACGGCGGCGCCCGATTCTACGCTGCTGGACGTGGCGCGCAGTGCCAACGTCGCCATCGACGCGCCGTGCTCCGGCAACGGCTCGTGCGGCAAGTGCCGCGTGAAGCTGCTGGAGGGCACGGTAGAGGGCCCCAAGACCGGCCACATCACCGAGGAGGAGTACGCCGACGGCTGGCGCCTGAGCTGCGCGAGCAAGGTCGCGTCCGATGTGGTCGTGATGGTGCCGGACATCGCGTCCGCGTACCAGAGCCGCATGAAAACGGCGGATCTCTCGTCTCCGCAGGAGCTGGAGATCTTCCGCGCGCTGGAGGAAAAGGTGCGCGCGGCGGGCATCCCGTATGAAAACACGTTCGTGCAGGTCGAGCTCACCATGGACGAGCCGACGCTGGACGACACCATGCCCGACACCGAGCGCCTGATCTGGGCGCTGCAGGCGCAGGGCTATGACGAGGTGAAGCTGCGCTATCCCGCCGTCAAAAAGCTCGCGCACACGCTGCGCGAGGGGAATTTCCATGTGTTTGCCGCGGGCCTTGTGGAAAATAACGTCCTGACCGTGCTGGACGTGACGGCGGATGAGCAGCCGATGTACGGCTGCGCCATCGACATCGGCACCACGACCGTGACGGGCGTGCTGCTTGACCTGAAAACGGGCGAAATTAAGGCAAAGGCGTCCTCCGGCAACGGGCAGATCCGCTACGGTGCGGACGTCATCAACCGCATCGTCGAGCAGCAGAAGCCCGGCGGCGTGGCAAGGCTGCAGGACGCCATCGTCAAGGAGACGCTGCTGCCGCTCATCGCCGTGATGTGCAAGGCCGCCGGGACGGCGGCGGGGCGCATTTTGCGCATGAGCATCGCGTCCAACACCACGATGAACCATCTGCTGCTGGGCGTGGACGCGAACCCCGTGCGCATGGAGCCGTACATCCCCACGTTCTTTCGGTGGGACGGCCTGCAGGCGCAGGAGCTGCGGCTGCCCGCGAACCCGGCGGCGCAGGTGCGGCTCGCGCCCAACATCGGCTCCTACGTGGGCGGCGATATTACCGCCGGCGCGTTCACAACGGGACTTTGGAACCAGGATGAGTTCTCGCTGTTCATCGACCTCGGCACGAACGGCGAGCTCGTGTTCGGCAACCGCGACTTTATGATGTCCTGCGCCTGCTCGGCGGGCCCCGCCTTTGAGGGCGGCGACATCTCCTGCGGTATGCGCGCCACCGACGGCGCGATCGAAGCCGTGACCATTGATAAGGAAACGATGGATCCCACGCTCAAGATCGTGGGCGAGGCGGGGCAGAAGCCCGTGGGCCTGTGCGGCTCCGGCATCATCGACGTCATTGCGGAGCTGTACCGCACGTCGATCATCTCCGCCAAGGGGCAGTTCGTGCGCGAGGGCGCGCGCGTGCAGCGCGACGCGCACGGCATGGGCCGCTACATCCTCGCAAGCGCTGCCGAGAGCGAGACCGGCCGCGAGATCGCCATTACGGAGGTCGACATCGAGTCGTTCATCCGCGCCAAGGCGGCCATCTTCTCGGCCATCCACACGATGCTCGCCTCGCTCGATATGGACGTGAGTGTGCTGGAGCATGTGTACGTCGCGGGCGGCATCGGCTCGGGCATCAATATGGAAAACGCCGTGCGCATCGGTATGCTGCCGGATATTGACCGGTCGCTGTTTGAATACGTGGGCAACTCGTCGCTCGCGGGCGCGTATGCCATGACGCTCTCCGACGCGGCGGATGAAAAGATCCACGAGCTGGCGCAGGGCATGACGTATCTGGAGCTGTCCACCCACCCGGGGTATATGGACGAATTTGTGGCGGCGTGCTTCCTGCCGCACACCGATGCGGGGCTGTTCCCGTCGAGCGTACAGGAGTGAGCGATGGAAATTCAGAACAACAAGGAACAGGTGCCGTTTGAGCACTATCTGGCGCGCTACCGCGTGCTCGATCCCGGCGAAACGGCGCGCCGCACCGGCGCGGAATTTGACGAGCAGACGGGCGTATTTACCCTGTGCCTGCTCGGCACGACGTATCGCCTGCACTGGCCGGAATACGCCATCGAGGCGGATAGCGACCGCGCGCTCGCACTCGGCAGCCTGCCGTGCCAGACGTTTTTGCTGCGCTTTTTGCTGGAGGGCAGCGCGGCGCAGCCGTCGAACCGCTTTGTGACCTTCCGCGAGATGCCGTGGGGCGAGATGTACATAAAGCCCTACACCGGCCGGTGCCTGACCCGCGCGGCGTTCTCGTTCGGCACGCGCGCCGCGGCGTTTTCCGCTGCGTGTGAAAAAATGGGCGCGCTGCGGCTTTCGCACGGCGACGCGGGGTATGAATTTACCCTTCTGCCGGGCTACCGGATGCAGATCATGGTCTGGGCCGGGGACGACGAATTTCCCCCGAACAGCCAGATCCTCTATACCGACAATTTTGCGGGCGGCTTTGCCGCCGAGGACCGCGTGGTGGCGGGCGACCTGCTCATCACCGCGATCAGGATGCAGATGTAAAGGAGTACGACTTTGGAACTGATCTATAAAAATCTCAAGGGTACGCTGGAGAAGGTCGCGGTGACGGACGCCGAGGTCGACCGCCAGCTGGCAAAGCTGCAGCAGCAGACGCCGCGCGTGCGCCCCATCACCGATCGCGCCGCGCAGGCGGGCGACGAGGTCGTGCTGGACTACGCCGGGAGCGTGGACGGCGTGCCGTTTGAGGGCGGCACGGCGCAGGGGCAGACGCTTCGGCTTGGCAGCGGAATGTTCATCCCCGGCTTTGAGGACCAGCTCATCGGCCACAAGCCCGGCGACAGCGTCACCGTCCGCGTGACTTTCCCCAAGGACTACCGTGCGACGGAGCTTGCGGGAAAGGACGCGGAGTTCGCCTGCACCGTGCACGAGCTGCGCGAGCGGACGCCGTATGCGCTGGACGATACGTTTGCTAAAGAGGTCGGCCAGTGCGAAAATTATGCCGAAATGCGCGAAAAAATGCGCCAGAGCCTGCGGGAATTTTACGACGAGCGGGCGGAGATGGAGCTGCAGGACCGCCTGATGCGGCAGGCGGCGGCCACGCTCGACTTTACGCCGACGGACGATGAGCTCCGCGAGGCCGTGGACGCGCAGCTGCAGACCGTGCAGGCGCAGCTGGCGCAGCGCGGCCTGACGCTGGAGCAGTATTGCCAGTTCACCGGCAGCACGATGGATCAGCTTCGCAGCGACGCCCGGCCCGAGGCCGAGATGAGCCTGCGTATCCAGAAAACAGCCGAGCGCATCGCCGCGCTGGAGGGATTGCAGGAGACCGAGGCGGAGCTGGCGCAGGAATATGCCGCCGTGTGCCGCCAGAACGGCGTGACCATGGAGCAGCTGAGGCCCTATGTGACCGACGAATTTGACCGCGCCGTCCGCCAGAACGCCCGGCTCAAAAAGGCCATCCACTTCGTCCGCACCCACGCCGAAGTAACCGAAAAACCGGCACAGCCCATAAAAGAATAAAAATGTGATTCTGCTGTGAGGGGAGTTGACGCGATGATCGGTCCTGATCCGGGGCAGTGCTATCCGAATGAGGCGCTGAAGCAGATCGTATTCATCAAAAATGTCATCACCCGCCCGAACATCCTCATCGGCGACTACACCTACTACGACGACGTGGACGGGGCGGAGCGATTTGAGGAGCACGTGACGCACCACTACGAATTTCTGGGCGACAGGCTGATCATCGGCAAATTCTGCGCCATCGCAAGGGGTATTGAATTTGTGATGAACGGCGCGAACCATCGCATGGGCAGCGTCACGACATATCCATTCAACATCATGGGGCACGGCTGGGAGCAATTTGCCCCGGCGCTCAGCGACCTGCCGCTCAAGGGCGACACAGTCGTCGGAAACGATGTATGGATCGGGCAAAACGTGACGGTGATGCCGGGCGTGAACATCGGCGACGGCGCGATCATTGCCGCCAATTCTGTGGTAGCGAGCGATGTCCCGCCATACTGCGTGGCGGGCGGCGATCCCTGCCGGGTGATCCGGCGGCGATTTGACGACGAGCTGACGGAATATCTGCTGGCGCTGCGCTGGTGGGACTGGGATGCGGACAAAATTTTCCGCAATCTGGACGCGCTGTGCAGCGGTGACCTCACCAAAATCCGAAACATCCGGGATTGACAGATAAAAACCCGCTGCTCCGTTTGGAGCAGCGGGTTTATGCTTTAATCCAGGATCTCAACGGAGACTTTTTTGCCGTTTCTCTGGGCGACCGACTTGATGATGGCGCGGATCTCTTTGGCGATCCGGCCCTGACGGCCGATGAGCTTGCCCATGTCCTCCGGGGCGACCCGGAGCTCCAGCACAGTCACGTCCCCGTCGATCTCATTGACTTCGACCTGATCGGGATTGTCAACCAAGCTCTTTGCCATGTACAGCAAAAGTTCTTTCATAGACTGACCTCTTTCGCGGCGCCTTACAGGACGTTCGCCTTTTTCAGCAGCCCGCGGACGGTGTCGGTCGGCTGTGCGCCGTTCTTGATCCACTGCTTGGCCTTCTCGGCGTCGATGGTGACAGCAGAGTCGTTTTTCGGATCGTAGGTGCCGATCTCTTCGATGAAGCGGCCATCGCGCGGGAAGTGGGAGTCAGCCACGACGATGCGGTAGTACGGATTTTTCTTAGCGCCCATTCTTCTGAGTCTGATCTTGACCATGTTGTTTCTTTCCTCCAAAAATCATTGTGTTTTATATTCGTAAAGCTGAAAGCTGAAACGACGATTGTTTTTACATTCCGGGCAGGCCGCCGAAGCCGCCGAGACCGCCGAATTTTCCGCCCATGCGCTTGAGCTTTTTGCCCGCGCCGGGGCCGGAGAACTGCTTCATCATCTGGTTCATCATGTCGAACTGCTTGAGCAGGCGGTTGATCTCCTCGACCTTCACGCCAGCGCCCGCCGCCACGCGGCGCTTGCGGCTGTGATTCAGGCACGCGGGATTCTCGCGCTCATAGGGCGTCATCGACTGGATGATGGCCTCGGTGCGCGCCAGCGCGCTCTCGTCGATCTGCGCATTTTTGAGCGCCCCGGCGTTCATGCCCGGCAGCATCCCGGCCAGGTCCTGCAAGCCGCCCATGCCCTTGAGCTGGACGAGCTGATCGTAGAAATCGGCAAGGGTGAATTTATTGGTGCGGAGCTTCTTTTCCAGCTCCTCGGCCTTTTTCTGGTCGAACGCGGCCTCGGCCTTTTCGATGAGCGTGAGCACATCGCCCATGCCGAGAATGCGGGACGCCATGCGCCCGGGGTGGAACGGCTCGATCTGGTCGAGCTTTTCGCCCACGCCGATGAACTTGACGGGCTTGCCGGTGACGGCCTTGACGGACAGCGCCGCGCCGCCGCGGGCGTCGCCGTCGAGCTTGGAGAGCAGCACGCCGCTGATGTCGAGCGCTTCATTGAAGGCCTGCGCGGCGTTCACGGCGTCCTGACCGGTCATGGCGTCCACCACCAGCATGATCTCATGGGGATTCACCGCGGCCTTGATGGCCTTGAGCTCGTCCATGAGCGCTTCGTCGATGTGCAGGCGGCCGGCGGTATCGAGAAAGACCATGTCATTTCCGTGCCGCACGGCGTGCTGCACGGCGGCCTTTGCGATGTCCACCGGGTCGTTCTGGCCCATCTCAAACACCGGGATGCCGAGCTGTGCGCCCACGACCTGCAGCTGCTTGATGGCGGCGGGGCGGTACACATCGCACGCGGCGAGCAGGGGATTTTTGCCCTGCTTTTTGAACAGGCCCGCGAGCTTGGCGCCGTTGGTCGTTTTGCCCGCGCCCTGCAGACCCACCATCATCACGATCGTAGGCGGCTGCGAGGCGATCTTGATCTTTTGGTTGTCGCTGCCCATGAGGGCGGTGAGCTCTTCGTTGACGATCTTCACGATCATCTGCGCCGGTGTCAGGCTTTCCAGCACATCCGTGCCCACGGCGCGGTCGGTGACCTTTTTGATAAAGTCCTTGACGACCTTATAGCTGACGTCGGCCTCCAGCAGCGCAAGACGGATCTCGCGCATGGACTCCTTGACGTCGGCTTCGGTCAGCCGCCCCTTGCCGCGGAGCTTTTTGAACGCGGCGGAGAGCTTTTCGGTAAGTCCTTCAAATGCCATACATTACTCCTTGATCGCGGCGGCGGCGCTTAAGATCTCCTGCGCCAGCGCGGCGGCCTGCGGCTGCTGCAGCAGCGCCTGCGCGGCGGACTCGATGGTCTCCAGCGCCTGCTGCACGGCGCGCGAGCGCGCGATGCAGCCCGTTTTTTCCTCCATGCTGCGCAGCAGCGCCTCGGCCCGCAGCAGCGTATCGTGTACGCCCTGGCGCGTGACGCCCATCTCCGCGGCGATCTCGCCGAGCGAGAGGTCCTGATTGTAATACAGGTCAAAGCAGGCGCGCTGCTTTTCGGTGAGCAGCTCGCCGTAATAGTCATACAGCAGCGCCATGGTCCATGCGTCGTGCTTCATTGCGCCGCCTCCGTTCAGCTGACAAGGTCTGCGCCTTTACAGCTCGCTTATTGTAGCGTATTTTCCCGCGTCTGTCAAGTAAAATTCCTTGACAGATACGCGAATGTGGCAGAAAATCTCATTTACAATTTCGTAAAGTTATGTTAACATGGCGGCAGAAACCTTTTTGCAAAGGAAGTGTACATATTATGAGGAAAACTCTCACAAGGCTCCTGGCGGCGGCGCTCTGCCTGTGCCTGCTTGCGGGCATGGCGGGCGCGGCGGACTATACGCAGTCGATCCTCGCCGGGGAGCTGGCGCTTTCAGACGGAGTGAAGCTGCAAAGCGGCGTGCTCGCGACCGGCGGACGCAGCGACAAGGCGCAGACCGTGCGCGAAAATGTGCTGCTCTACACCGGCGAAAAGGCCGTGAAGCCCATTGTGGCCTATGGCTCCACGCTCTATGGCCGCAGCAGCATGAAGCAGACCGCGACGTATCTGGATGACAACGATCTGGCGCTCGTGGCGGGTGTGAACGGTGCGTTTTTCGATATGCACAACGGCGTGCCCTACGGGCTGGTCGTCACCGAGGGCGTCCTCCGCTCGAGCGGCAACATCCAGTCGGTCGGCTTTTTTGAGGACGGCAGCGCCATCATCGGCGAGCCGGGGCTGAAGCTCGTAATGAAAACGCCCGACAAGGCGGAGACGGAGATCTTCTATAACAAGGCGCTCACGCGCAACAACGGCATCGGCCTGTATTCGCGCGATTACGACACCGCCACCAAGGGCGGCGTAGACGGCTACCACGTCATTCTGGAGGCCGTGCGCGGCTCCGGCAAGGAGCTTTTGCCGAACGATGAGATCACGCTGGAGGTCATCGGCACGCTGGAGGGCAAGGCCTCCTGCGGCATCCCGGAGGACGGCTTCGTGCTCTCCATCGCCGAAAAGACCATCTACGCCTCCGCGCTCGACGAGATGCAGGCGCTGGAGGTCGGCGACCGCATCACTATCACCTCCTCCACCGACCGCGAGTGGAAGGACGTGCAGTACGCCTGCGGCGGCGGGGACCTGCTGGTGGAAAACGGCCGCGTCTGCGGCGACTTTACGCTGGATAAGGCCGACAAGCCCACCGCCCGCACGGCGGTCGGTTTGAAGCGCGACGGCACGCTCGTGCTCTACACCGCCGACAACGGAAACGGCTCCGCGGGCCTGACGCTCGACGAGCTGGCGGCGCGCATGAAGGAGCTGGAGTGCGTCACGGCGCTGAATCTCGACGGCGGCGGCTCCACGGCGCTCGGCGCGCAGTATCCGGGTTATGACGCCGCGGCGACGGTCAATAAGCCGTCCGACGGCAGCCTGCGCCCGTGCGCGAACTTTATCTATCTTGTGCGCAGCAAGCCCACGCGGGCCTTCAGCGCGGATAAGCTGTTCCTGTACCCCTACAACGCCGTGGTGCTGCCGGGGACATCCATCCAGCTCACAACGAAGGCCGCCGATAAGAATTACGCCGCGGCGGACGTGCCGGACGATGTGACGTATTCGTCCTCCTCCGGCGATGTGGATGAGGACGGCGTGTTCACCGCCGGGACGCGCGCGGGCTCCGTGAGCGTGCGCGTGAAGGGCGGCGGCGCGAGCGGCGAGACGACGGCGCGTGTCATCGACGAGCCGACGTCCCTGACGCTGCACAAAAAGGGCTCCGACAGGGAGCTTAGCGGCACGGTGCTGGCCGGCGGCTCCAAGACGGAGCTGAGCGTGGACGCGCTGTATTACGGCATGGCCGTCAGCGCGCAGAACAGCTGCTATGACTGGTCGGTCACCGGGAATATCGGCAAGATCAGCGAAAACGGCGTCTTTACCGCCGCCGAGGCGGGCAAGGCCGTTACGGGCAAGATCGTGGCCGAGTGCGGCGACGTGCGCGCGGAGGCGGAGGTCACCGTCAGCCCCGCGAACCCGTTTGCGGATATGAAAACGCACTGGGCGAAGGACTATGTGAATACGCTCTACTTCACGGGCGTGCTCACGGGCTCTGCCGGCAAGGACGGCAAGACGTATTACCGCCCGGACGATCCCATGACGCGGCAGGAGTTCGTGGTGGCGCTCATGCGCCTGCTGGAGGTCGACACCGACGCCTACAGCGGCAAAACGCTCCCGTTTGACGACCGCGCCAAGGTCGCCTCGTGGGCGCAGAACGCCGTGATGGCGGCGTATGATCTGGGCTATATGGGCGGCTCATCCTCCGGCGGAAAGCTCTACGCCAACCCCACCTCGCCCATCTCGCGGCAGGAGGCCATGGTCATCATCGCCCGCACGCAGGATCTGAGCGACGATGCGGACACGTCCGCGCTGAACGCCTTCCCGGATCGCGGCAAGGTCGCCTCGTGGGCGCAGTCGGCGCTGGCGCAGATGGTGCAGAAGGGCATCATCACTGGCTCCAACGGCCGCCTGAACCCCACCGGCAACGTCAAACGCGCCGAGGTCGCCAAGATGCTCTACGCCATTTCAGAACAGGACTGATATAAACAGAAACCGCCCCGTGTGCAAGGCACACGGGGCGGTTTTTCGTTGTCTACCACTTGTTTTCCACACGTTCTGCGAAGCCGAAGAAATCGCGGACGGGGAGGACGGTGCCGTCGTCCAGCGTGACGCGGCCGGTGAAGCGGCCGAACACCTGATGCTGGTCGGATTTGAGAACGCCCACGTTCATGCACGCGCTGCGGTCAAGGACGGGCGTAAAGTCCATGTAGAACCGGTTATCGTCGCTGGTGAATTTCCACGGCGCGAGATAGTCGTATTTGCCGTCCCGCTCCGGGATCTCAAACGTGACCCGGCCGAGCTTATGCAGCACGCCGTCATAAAACAGCGCGTTTTCCGACGCGGCGGCGGTGTTGCCGAAGCCGTAGCCGATGTTCCAGCCGAACGGCACGCCGTCCAGCAGTCCCGAGGCGCTGCCCCAGTACCACGTGTTGTGATACGTCCACACGCCGCGGCCCCAGTCGAGCACGGCGAAGAAGCGGTCGGGCGTCAGCTCCCAGCGCTGGCCGCTCAGCTCGATCCAGCCCTCGGCGCGCAGACAGTTGATCTTTTGGTTGTAGTAAAAATGCTTCGGCTTGTCGAACGGCGTGGCGATGACGATGCTCTCGCGCGGCTCGTCCGTCAGGCGGACGATGCCCTCAATGGCGTCCTTGCCGCGGAATTTGTCCATGTGGAACGTCAGGCAGCGGGCGCCATCGTCGTGGTAAAATGCCATGGCGTAGCCGCCGCGGGCGATCTCGCTCGCACCGTCAACGGACGTCTCGGGCAGGCCCGTCTTTCCGCGCGGGAACAGGCGCATGGGGCTTTTCGTCTGCTCCCAGCCCTCGTCAAAGTTCAAAAACGAGATGGAGTCGAGACCCATATAGCCGTTGTCGGCGATGGTCAGCGCCAGACCGATGTGCCCGTCGGTGACGAGGTAATAGTCCCACTCCTTGATGCGCAGGCTGCCCGCTTTTATGTCGCTGCGGCAGTAGACGGGGAGCAGGCTCCGCGCCCAGCCGGGCTCGGCGAGGTCGCCCCTGCGGTCGAGCAGGGGCGCGGCGGTCAGGATTTCATGCTGCATGGATCATCGCTCCTTTTCATTCAGATGCTTTTTGAGAAATGCCGCCACGGCGGTCAGCACACGCTCGGGCGCGACAAGGGCGCTCTGCGCGTGCCGCGCGCCGGGGATGCGCAGCAGCTCCTTTTCCGTGCGGCAGGCGAGATACCCCTCCTCCGACATCCGGCTGGGGACGAACGTGTCCGCCTCGCCGTGGATGAACAGCACCGGGCAGTTCGCCGCGCGCAGCGCCTCCGGCGTGCTGCACCCGGCAAGCCGGTAGCCCGCCAGCACCGGAGCGAGCACGCGCATGGGAAAAAGCGCCGCGCCCGCGGGCAGCTTCGGAAAGCGCTGCCGCGCCACATGGCGCAAAATGGCGTCCGGCGAGGTAAAGCCGCAGTCGGCGATGATGCCGCGCACATTCGCCGGGAAGTCGAAGCACGACGCGAGCAGCACGCTCGTCGCGCCCATCGACACGCCCATCAGATACATCGGATGATCAGCCCCCAGCATCTGCGAAAGATACGTGACCCATGACAAAACGTCATAGCGCTCCCGCGCGCCGAAGGTGATGAACTGCCCGCCGGACGCGCCGTGCGCGCGCTGCGTGCAAAAAAGCAGATCGTAGCCCTGCCCGTGCAAAAACTGCGCGTAGGCCGCGAAGTCATAGAGCGCGCACGAGCGGTAGCCGTGGAACAGCAAAATCGTCCCCACGGCGTCCTCGCACGGCAAAAACTCCGCCGAGAGCCACTTGCCGTCGTAGCTCATCACGCGCAGCGGCGTGGTCTGCTGCCGCGTGATCCAGCCCGCGCCCATGAGGACGGCGTCGGAAAAATGGGCGTAGGTCGTGCCGCGCAGCGCCTGTCCGGTCAGCTCGCCCGTATGGCGCTCCGGCGCGCCTGCGTAGCACAGCTCGGCAAGCCCCGTGCCGGTAAAGACCGCCGCAGCGGCAGCCAAGATCTTTGCAGGTGCTTTCATTTTTGTTTCTTCCCCAGCTTTGACCAGAAGCGGAACGTCAGCGGCCAGACGCACCCGGCGCACAGCACCAGAATAAAATAGCGCACGGCCCCGGCCAGCCCCTCCGGCATGATCGCCAGCAGCGGCGCCTTGAGCACGGACTTGACCGCGAGCAAAAGCGCCAGCCCCAGCACGAGCTTGAGCGCCTGCGCGTACCAGACGGCGCGGGTGTCAAAGCGTATATACTTCTTTTCGATAAAATGCATCACCGGCAGCGCCGCGATCGCGCCGAGGAGCTTGGCCGCGTTCTGCGCGCCGTGCGTGATGTTGGAGGCCGCTTCCGTGTCCGGGGCGTCCACGCGCAGGCCGCTTGCGTAGCCGTAAAACGCGATGGCCAGCACGAGCGCCGCGCCGAGCAGCCACGGCATGGCCTTCGCCTGTGCGTCATCTGAGCGGAAGGCGGGCCAGAGCGCCGCGAGCAGAAGAAGCGCCAGCGCGAACGCAACGCCCACGTCCTTCGGCGTGTGCACGCCCAGATACATCCGCGAAAACGGCACCAGAACGATGAGCGCGATGCACACCCAGCGCACCCAGCGGCGCTTTGCGGTCACTGCGATCGCCCCGAACGTGCCCACGGCGTTCTGCGTGTGCCCGGAGGGGAAGGAATAGCCCGTGGCCGCGGCGCGGGCGCTTTCCACAATGGTAAAATCGGGGTCGAGCACCCATGGCCGCGGCACGCGGCACAGCAGCTTCAAATACTGATTCCCGAGCGTGCCGAACAGGCCGACGAGAAACGCGTAATACCCGCCGCGCTTGCTGACGCACCAGAATAGCGCAAAGGCGAGCACGAGAAACGCCAGCTCATCGCCGCAGTACGTGACGGCGGAGAAGAAGGCGTCAAGCGCCGGACGGCGCAGATGCTCCAGAACATACAAAAACCGCATGGGCAGCCTCCTGAAAGCGTGTTTGGACTTGCCCACAGTATACCACACGCGGCGGCAAAAGCCAATGCGCAGCTTGATTTTTTCCGCAAAAACAGCTATACTGGGGGCAAATGAAAGCAGGAGGCGGAAGCATGTTTTCACAGGAAGAACGCTGCGTATACGGCCGGAACCAGATCATGGAGGTGATCTGCCAGCTCCGGTATCCGGATATTTTGAAGATCGAAGCGCAGGAGCCGTTTGAATTTCAGGACGCCGTGCGCGGGAGCTATCCGCAGTACGCCAAAAAGGTCGAGCAGCTGCCGCCCGTGCAGCAAAACGGCAAGATGATCCCGCAGGGGACGGTCAACAATTATCAGTTCATCTCTGAGGACGGGCAGTGGAAGGTGAGTCTGGCCAAGGGCTTCATCGCTCTGTCCACGCACCGCTACACGCGGTGGGAGGACTTTGCCCGGCGGCTGGACGTGGTGCTGGCCGACTTTATCCGTATCTATCAGCCGGCGTATTTTTCGCGCGTCGGCCTGCGGTACATCAATTTCTTCCGCCGCGCCATGCTGGGTCTGGAGGACTGCGCGTGGCGCGAGCTGATCGCGCCGGAGTTTTTGGGCCTGATGGCGTCGGAGGATGTGCAGGGCGGCGCGTTCGCGAAGCTTGAGCAGACGGCCACCCTCAGCGTCCCGGGCGGGGCGAAGGCAAACATCAAGAGCGCGCCCGCCGTGATGCGCCGGACGGAAAACACCACGAAAAAAACGACCGAGGAGCGGGTGTTCCTGCTGGATCTCGACCTGTATATGGAGGGCAACACCCCGCTGGGCCACGCCGCCGCGGCGCTCAATGTGCTCAATGGCAACGCCGTGAGCATCTTCCGCAGCGCCATCACCGACACACTGCATGAGGCCATGCAGCCGGGCGCGGTATGAGCGGCAATATTCACGCGCTCGCACCGGGCGTGTGGTACACCGACCCCGTGCAGGCGGGCGACCGGCCGGCGCTGGGTCTTGCGGCGGGGACGCGCGGCGCGGTGCTCATTGACGGCGGCAATTCGCCCGCTCATGTCGCGCCGCTGCTGGCCTTTGCCAAAGCGCACACGCCGCCGCTGCGGGCCGTGCTGCTCACACATTGGCACTGGGATCACTGCTTCGGCGCGGTGAGCACCGGCCTGCCCGTCATCGCGTGCGCGCAGACCGCGGCAAGGCTCGACTGGATGCGCACGCTCTCGTGGGATGACGACGCCCTCGCCGCGCGCGTGGCGGCGGGGGCGGAGATGGACTTCTGCCGCGAGAATATTCAGATCGAATATCCAACGCAGCCGCGCGAGATCCACGTTCCCACGGCGGCGCAGACGTTTGCGGGGGCGTATGATCTCGACCTCGGCGGGCTGACGGTGCGGCTGTTTCAGGTCGCGAGCGACCACAGCCCCGACTGCTGCGCGGCGTATCTGCCGGAGGCGGGCGTGGTGTTCCTCGGCGACTGTCTGTATCTCAACATGGATCGCGAGCCGTGGTACCGCACCTCCGCGCGCACGCGTGCGCTGCTGCGGCAGCTGCTGGCGCTGAAGGCGGACTGGTACGTCCCGGCGCACCACGGGATCTATACGCGGGCGGAATTTGCGGCCTATGCCGCGCAGATGACGGCGGCAGCCGACGCAGCGGATGGCGCGCGCGACGCGCAGGACGCCGCCGAACGCTGCACCGCCCAGACCGGCACGGCCCCGGACGAGGAACAGCAGGCGCTGCTCGCCGAATTCTTGGCCGCGAAGGCCCACAAATAAGCAAAAAACGCATCTCCCCGATGGGGAGATGCGTTTTTGATTTGGGTCTGCCACAATGGGGAGATGCGTTTTTGATTTGCCTCATTCCGCAAACGCGCGGTAGAGGAATGTCACGATCTGTGCGCGGGTGCAGGGGGCGTCGGGGGAGAAGGTCGTGCTGCCGGTGCCCCTGGTGATGCCCTCGCTGTAGGCCCAGGCGATGGCGGCTTCATAGTAGGAGCCCGCGGGAACGTCCGTGAACGGATGCTCGCCGCTGCCGGACGCGTTCGCCAGACGGTACAGGAACGTCACGAACTGGCCGCGCGTGACGGTCTTGTCGGGCGCGAAGAGGCCGCTGCCCACGCCGGTGGTCACGCCCTCCTGCATGGCCCACAGGACGGCCTTGTAGTAGTAGCTGCCCGACATCACGTCGGTGAGCGAGGACGCGAGCGTCTCAGGCTCCGGCTCGTCCATGGCGCGCCAGAGGAACGTCATGGTCTGGCCGCGCGTGCAGTCGAGGCCCGGGCCGAAGCGCGTGCTGCTCACGCCGCCGGTGATGCCGTTCTCCGCCGCCCAGTTTACAGCGTCGAAGAAGTAATCGTCCTCGGCCACATCGCGGAACGCGCTGTCACTTTCGGGCAGCTCGCCGCGCTTTTTGGCCTCAAATTCCTCGCTCTGCTTCTTGACCTGCTCGCTGTAGCCGGTGTGCGGTGCGGGATTATTGACCGCGTTGAGGTTCACGGTGAGAATGACATCCTCATAGTTGTCGGTCGTGACCTTGACGTGGACGTAGCCGCTCGGGCCGGTCGTCATGGTGGAATTCTTGTTGATGGGCAGGATCAGCTTGCCGTTTTCAACCTTTGCCGAATTGAATAGAGTGTAGCCGTTGTCCAGGCTCACGGCAGTCACCGAATATACGGGGTCTCCACCATAGGTCTTGGGAGACGCCAGCTCCGGCAGCTCGGGGAGGTCAACGGTGTAGGTGGCTTCCAGATCGTTGATGACGTTCAGCGTGACCTCCTTGTTGAAGTCGGGCACATCGGCTTTGCCGATGTGGAAGGTGAAGGTCACGTCCGCCGTGCCGCCGGTCTTCCACTCGGTGTTCGCCGCGTCCTTCAGCGAGACGGTCACGGTGTGGTCGCCCGCAGCCGTCTGCACGTTGCCGCTGACTTCGCAGTACGTCTCGTTGAAGCCGCCCACGTTGTAGGTCAGTTCCTCGCCGGTGTAGGTGAATGTGCGGCTGTCCGCCGTCGGGACGTCGATCTTCAGCGTTTCGATTTTGAAGGTATAGTTCTTTGCCGCCATCGTGCCGTCATCCCAGCAGGTATTCTTGGTGTCTTTCAGAGAGACGATGATGGTGTACGTGCCCGCGTTCTTCTGCGTGGCGTTGTTCGAAATGTCGTAATACGTGGACGTTGCCAGCGTGTAGGTCTGATCCTCGCCGGTGTAAGTGAACGTGCGGCTGTCCGCTGCGGGCGGCGTGATCTGCTTCTTGGCGATGGTGAATTTTTTAGTGCCGGTGTAGATAGTGTTGTCAGTCTCGTACACGACCTTAACGACATACTCACCGACGTCGGTCGGGACTATATTGCTGAACGCCGTCGTGTCCTTCACGGCGTAGGTGACCGTCTCGGTGCCGCCGGACTCCGGCTTCGTGTAGGTCGGCGTGTTTGCCGTTTCGCCATAGGTCCAGCCCTCCATGGTAATGGTCAGCTCTATATCCGACTTCGCGGCGACCGTTACAACGAAGGTCGTGTATGTTTCCTTATAATTCTCCGTCGCCGCGGCGGTCGCCCGGATGGTGATGACGGTGTCCGCTTCGACCGCGGGCTGGACGGTCAGCGTTTTGGCGTCCGCGTCCAGCGAAACACCCGCGATTTCGTTTTCCAGCGAATAGGTGAGTTCACCTTGGGCGTGTGCAAAGTCGATAGACTGCGCTACGCCGTTGCGGATGATGCTATGCTCGCCCGGGTCAATCGTAATGGTCTGCACGGCCTGTGTGACCGTCACTGTGACGTCAATGCCGGTCACGGTCTTGTAGCTGTCCCCGTCAGTCGGGGTGAAGGTGGCCTTGAATGTGTGGCCGCCCACATCGCCGACGTCCTGATCGCCGTTTTCCCACGTCCATGTGCCGGGCGTGTTGCCCTCCGGGCTGGTCAGCGCGATCTCGTTGAGCTTCTGGCCGTAAACGGCGGTCAGACCGCTGGGCGCGTTGCAGGTCGGGGTCATGCGCGCCGTGCGGAGCACGACGGCGTTGTCCGTGCCGTTCCACGGCTCGTAGGCGCTGTTGTCGCTGGTGAAATAGTTGTGGATGTCGGCATCATTTGCGCCGGTGATGGCCGTAGGCGCGGATGCCGCCGTCACGCCGATCTGCGCCCCAGACGTCAAACCGGAGACGGCGAGGGTCTTGCCTGCGGGCAGGTAGACGTTATTGTCCGCCTCGCCGACATGGTTGCCGGTGATCGTGGCGGCGCCGGACACTATGAACGTACCACCGTTCAGATACACGCCGCCGCCGTTTTCAGTCGCGGTGCAGCCGGTGATCGTGCCGCCGTGCATATGGAATGTGCCGCTGCTGACGTAAACGCCGCCGCCCATTTTGGAACGGCTGTTTGCAATTTTGCCGCCGTACATAGTGAATTTTCCGGTCGCCAGGCAGACCGCACCACCACTATTTGCGGTGTTTGTGCCGATGATCGTGCCGCCATACAGTTCAGCGGCGGGCGTCTTGCCTGCTGTGTAGCGCAGAAAGAGCGCCGAGCCATCGCAAGGCGTATTGCTGGTGATTGCACCGGTCGCGTCTTGACTACAATCGCAGATGCGCAGCGTGCCGTTACGCACATCCAGTGCGCGCTGATACGCTGTGCCGGAGGAATTGGCGAGAGTGTATCCATTCAGACAGAGCGTGATCTCGCCACCATCCACAATGAACGATTTGCTGACGTTCAGATTATCCGTCAGGTAATATGCCTTACCAGCCTCAAGTGTGCTGCCTGCGGGGACTTTGTTCAGGTCAGTCCAATCGGTGATGGCTTCGCTGTGATCTTCGCACGTCTTATCGCCGCAGTAGGGGTGGTGCACGGCGTGCGTGGCTGCAGTCTCCACCGCGCGCAGCACCGGCCGCGGGGCGGCGAGCTGCTCGGCGGGGGCTTCTGCCTTGTCCTCGGCCGCTTCGGGGAGCGGCGTGGGCGTTTCGGCTGCCGGTTCGGCCGCTGCGGGCTCCGGCAAAAGCGCGCTCTCGTCCGCCGCCAGTGCCGCCGCGCTCAGCGTGAACAGCATGGCAAACGCCAGCAAAAGCGCCGTGATGCGTTTTTTCATAGTCCTTACCTCCAAGTTTCACTGCCGGTCGCGTCCCGGCAGGTGTTGACACAGCTGCGGTCAAAAAGCCGCCCGCGCAGAATCGGCACACTCTGCTAATTGAGTTAACTATTTATATTCATTTTATAAGAAACCGTGCAAATGTCAAGTCATTTTTGTGCAGGAGGGCAGTCCGGACGGATAAAAAATCCCCGACGGCCCATGGGAGCAGGCCGCCGGGGGAAAAGAGAGGGGACGGGGACGGGATGTCCCCAAAGGAGGAAGCTCAGAGGTCGCCGCTGCCAGCGCCTTGCGCGGCATCACCGGGCGCACCGGTGGGGGGATCGCCCGCCGGGGGCGTGCCCGGCTGACCGTTTTCGGCTGTGCCGTCCGGCTTTTCGGGCGGCGTCGCGCCGTCAAAGGCCGCGCCGTCCGGCTTTTCGGGCGGCGTCGCGCCGTCGGGCATGGCGGGCGGGTCGCCGTTCGGGCGGCCGCTGCCGAAGCCCGTCTGCGTGCCGCCGGTCTGCGCTTCGGCGCTCTCCACGCTCTCGCCGCCGGCGCAGAGCGTATAGCTCGCACCGTCGGTCAGGAGCGGGGAGGAGAAGAACACAAAGCGCACATCGCACGGCGCGTCCGCGGAGAAGAGCGTATCGTCGCCGCTCAGGATAGCGAGCGTGCTGCCCTTCGTGACGCTCGCGGAGCCCGCCGCGCCGCCGAAGCTGCCGGGCGGCGTGGGCCGGTCGCCCGTCTGTGTGCCATCCGGGCGGGCCGCCGCATCATCGGGGCGTTCACCGCTCGGCGGCTGCATCCCGCCGCCGGGGAAGCCGCCCATGCCGCCCATCGTATCGCTGCCGAACAGGACATAGCCCTGCGCCGCCGAGAGGTTCATGCCCATGCCGCTGCTGCCGCCCGCGGCCAGCATCGTGCCGCCGGTGATGGTGATGGCGCCGTCGGCGTCGAGCGGCTGATTGTCGGCGGTGCTTGCCGTCCAGACGGCGATGTCGCCGCCGGAGATGGTCAGGTTGCCGTTGGAGTCGAAGCCGTCACCGCCGGAGGTGTAGGCGCGGATGGTGCCGCCGGAGATGGTCATGGTGAAGTCATAGTCCGAAAGGTCGGCGTTCGCGGCGTTCAGGCAGTCGTCTGTCGCCGTGATGTCGATGCTGCCGGAGAAAATGCTCAGCGACGCGGCCTCCAGACCCTCGTTGCAGCCGGTGACGGTGATGCGCGGGCCGTCCGTGCCGTCCGCGCCGATGGTCAGAGTGTAGTCGGCGTGGATGGCGTCGTCCGCCGCCGTGATGTTCAGCGTCAACTCCTGAATGGTGAGCGAGGCTTCGCCCTCCGTTTCGGTCGTGGCGCCGGACTTGATGCCGTTTTTGCCGTTTGCGGTGATGTTCAGCGTGCCGGAGCCGGAGAGCGTGACGTTGGAGCCGTCCTTACATTTGATCACGGCGTTCTCGGCGTCGGTGTTTTCGGGGTAGGTGTCGTCGTTATTCTGCGCACTGTCAGACAGAGCGTTGACCGTGCCGCTTGCCGCGACGATCGTGACCTCCGAGGATTTTCCGCACGTGATGGGCGCGGTGGCCGCGCTGGTGAGGTCAAGGCCGCTTAGCACGAGCGTCACACCCATCGTGCCCTTTTTAATTTTGATCGAGCCGTCGGTGCACGTGCCGGAGACGGTGTAGACACCCGGCTCGTCGATCGTCAGCGCTGTGCCGCTGATCGTATAGCCGCTGCCGCCGGAGGCGGTGATGGCACTGTCGGAGAACACGAGCTCCGCCGCGCCGTCCGCCGCTTCGTCCGCGGTATCGGCCGCCGGGATGGTCTCTGTGCTTGCGGCCTCATCCGCGGCGCTCGCGGTGCGTCCGGCGTCCGCCGCCGCGCTCCGCACGGCCAGGAATACCACCGCCGCCAGCACCAGCGCCAGCGCGGCAACGATCAGGTAACGTTTTTGTGATTTTGTCATGTCAGATCATCCTTTCCGATCCCATCGTGCCGCCAATATACACCCCGCGCCTAAATCGTACCTAAAAGAAAAAAGCGATCTTCTTTAGGCTGGCTTAAGGTGGGGCTGATATACTTGAGGCGTCAAGGAGGAATGTCAGATGGTTGGAACGCAGTTCTGTTTTGAACGGTATGAAAAGAAGTATATGCTCACGCGGGCGCAGCGCGATGCGCTGCTTGCGCGCATCGGCGGGTATTTGACGCCGGATGCCTATCCGGTCTACACGATCTGCAATCTATATTATGATACCGACGACTACCGCCTCATCCGCGCGTCGATCGACGCGCCGGTCTACAAGGAAAAGCTGCGCGTGCGCAGCTACGGCGTGCCGGGGGCGGACGACGGGGTGTTCGTGGAGCTCAAAAAGAAATTTGACGGCGTGGTCTACAAGCGCCGCATCACCGTGCCGCTCAGGCAGGCCGCGCCGTTTTTGAGCGGGCAGACGGATGCGGACGCGTATGGGCAGATCGGCCGGGAGATCCGCTGGTTCCAGCGCTGCAGCAAAACCGCGCCGAAGGTCTTGATCGCCTACGACCGCACGGCGTTCGCCGGGATCGAGGACGCGGAAGTGCGCGTGACGTTCGACACGGGGCTGCGCTGGCGCGACACGGCGCTGGATCTGGCGCGCGGCGACTGGGGGCAGGCGCTTTTGCCGGAGGACGCGGTGCTGATGGAGGTGAAGCTTCCGGGCGTGTGCCCGCTGTGGCTCAGCCGCGCGCTCTCGGAGCTGGCGATCTACCCCACGTCGTTTTCCAAATACGGCGAATGCTACCGCAGATACATCCTGCCGTGCGCGGCGCGGCAAATTCGGAAGGAGGTAGCTTTCTGTGCTTGAGTCGATCATTACCGGGGAGATCACCCTGAAGGTTTTTCTGCTGTGCGCGGCGGCGTCGGTGGTGCTGGGCATTTTAACGGCGCTCGTCGCCACGCGCGGCGCGCGCAGCTCGCAGAGCTTCTGCATCACGGTGGCGCTGCTGCCGCTGGCGGTGCAGATGGTCATTATGCTCGTCAACGGCAACCTCGGCGCGGGCGCGTTCGGACTGGTGCGCTTTCGCTCCGCGCCCGGCTCCGCGCGGGAGATCGCGGCGATCTTCTGCGCCATGGCGCTGGGGCTGGCCACGGGTATGGAGTATCCGGTGCTGGCGGCGCTGTTTTTTGCGGTCTTTGCGGCGGTGCTGCTGGCGCTGACGGCGCTGAAATTCGGCGAGGGCGACGGCACGGAGCGCGTTTTGAAGATCACCATCCCGGAAAATCTGGACTATGACGGTTTGTTTGCCGACATTTTTGAAAAATACCTGCGCACCTGCACGCTGGAGCAGGTGAAAACGAGCAACATGGGCACGCTTTTTGAGCTGCAGTACCGCGTGACGTTCCGGGACGCACAGCCGAGCAAGGCGTTTTTTGACGAGGTGCGCTGCCGCAACGGGAATCTGAACATTTCCTGCGCGCGCATGGGCAGCCGCGACGCGCTGTGACGTGACGCTTGCAGCTTCCGAAAAACACCTGTATAATAGGCAAAACGGGACGGAGGTGCGTTTGCCATGCGGCTTTTGATCGCGGAGGACGAAGAGGACCTTGCCGAAGCGCTCGGCGTATTTTTTGAGAAAAACCACTTTTCGGTGGACGTTGTGCACGACGGGCGCGCCGCGTGCGACTATGCGCAGACGGGGGCGTACGACGCGATCGTGCTGGACGTGATGATGCCGTATATGGACGGCTTCACGGCGCTGCGCACGCTGCGTGGGCGCGGGGACAAAACGCCCATCCTCATGCTCACCGCCCGCGGCGAGACGCGCGACCGCGTGGAGGGGCTGGATCTGGGCGCGGACGATTATCTGCCCAAGCCCTTTGACCCCGACGAGCTGCTCGCGCGCGTGCGGGCGCTGCTGCGGCGGAGCGACTCCTATCGCCCGAGCGTGCTGCGGGCGGGCGATCTGACGCTCGACCCCGGCACGGGCGAGTTGAGCTGCGGCGAGCGGCACGTCCGCCTTGGCGGGCGGGAATTTCAGCTGATGGAGTTGTTTCTGCGCTCGCCGGGGATGCTGTTTTCCGCCGACCGGCTGATGGAAAAGATCTGGGGCTGGGACAGCGAGGCCGAGGTCAGCGTCATCTGGGTGAACATCTCGAACCTCCGCAAAAAGCTCAAGGCCGTCGGCTCCGGCGCGCAGATCAGCGCCAGCCGGGGGCTGGGCTATGTGCTGGAGGCGGCGAAATGATCAGACGGCTGCGCACAAAATTCATCCGCATCGCGATGCTGTCGGTCGCGCTGGTGCTGCTGCTGTTGTGCCTGATCGTGAACGCGGCGAATTTCGCCGCCACGAACCGCGATCTTGACCGCACGCTCGCCATGATCTGCGAGAATCAGGGCACCATCCCCACGGACCGCATGCCCGGCACGCCGCCGGGCGTCCCGCCGGAAAAGCCGTCCGCCGAGCCGGAGCCCCCGAAAGGCCCCTTCACCGCTGAAACGCCGTATTCCACGCGCTATTTCTACCTGCGTCTGGACGTGGACGGCGCGATCATCCGCAGCGACTTTTCGCACATCGCCGCCGTGGCGGAGGACGACGCGGCGGAGTATGCGCAGGCGGCGCTGCGCCGCGGCGCGGGCAGCGGCTATTACGCCTCGCACTATAAATACCGCGTGGTGGCGGAAGCCGACGGCGGCTATACTGCGGTGTTCCTTGACTGCTACCAGTCGCTGCGCGCGGCGCGGCAGTTCGCGCTCTGGTCGGGCGTGTCCTGCGTGGTGTGTCTGGCGCTGGTCTACGGGCTGGTCGTGCTGCTCTCGCGCCGGGCCATCGACCCGGTCGTGCGCGCATCCGAGCGGCAGAAGCAGTTCATCACCGACGCGGGCCATGAGCTGAAAACGCCCATCACCGTCATCGGCACGAGCCTGAAGGTGCTGGAGATGGAGGTCGGGCAGCAGAAGTGGATCGACAAGGCGCGCGCGCAGACGGAAAAGCTGCGCGAGCTTGTGCAGGCGCTCATCACGCTCTGCAGATACGACGAGGAGACCTCGCCGCTGCATCCGCAGGTGTTTGACGTGAGCGCGGCGGTCGCAGACACGGCGGAGTCGTTCGCGGAGCTGGCCGCGTCCGGGGGGCATCCGCTGGAGACGGCCATCACGCCGGGCCTGCGCTACTGCGGCGACGAAGCCGCCGTGCGGCAGCTGGTGTCGATTTTGCTGGATAACGCCGTCAAGTATGCTGCGCCGGATACGGCCATCCGCCTGACGCTGGAGAGCACCAGGTGCGGCGTGAAGCTCACGGCGGCGAACGAATGCGTCCAGCCGCCGGCGGGCGACCCCGACCGCCTGTTTGACCGGTTCTACCGCCCCGACGCGTCCCGCACCGCCGCCACCGGCGGCTTCGGCATCGGCCTGTCGATCGCGCGGAGCATCGCCGAGGCCCACCACGGCGCCATTCACGCCGCCGTGACCGGCCGGACGATCAATTTTATTGCCGAACTGAAATAAAAAACGCCCGCTGTTCGTAAGAACAGCGGGCGATTTTTCGGTCTTAGAAATCCGCCTCCGGCGGCGTGGTGCCGCCGAAGCGGTTGTCGGGGGTCCTGTGTTCGATGACCTTGCCGAGGGAGTGCTTGAAGTAGCGGCCATAGTAGGGCAGCTGCGTTTTTTCAAATTCCGCGGTCAGCCAGCCCTTGTGCGGCGGCTCATATGTCAGATCGGCAACGGGCAGCTCCTGCACGGCGAAGATGTAGTCCGCGTTTTCCACATACACGCGCTCCATGCGGAAATTCCGCAGCTTCTCCGGCTCGCACGAGACGGCGATGGCCGCCTTGAGCGGCGCTTCGGAGCGGAGGTACACGTCGCGCAGCGTGAAGTTCTGGCAGGTAAACGGCTTACTGAACTGGATGGGCACGGCGCAGTTTCCGTAGGTGTGCAGATTTTCCACCAGCACGTCGCGGCAGCTCTCGGCAAAGCGGATGCCGAACGCGGCGCAGGTCGTGACGTCGCGGATGGTGATGTTGTAAAATTCGTCCTCCGTGTGCATCCGGCGGCGCGCCCAAACCGGCGCGGGCGTGCCGAAAAACACGGCGCAGATGCTGATGGTCTTGCCGGTATCCTTGACGTTTTCGATGGTGATGTTATAGAGCTTCGCGCCGTCGGTGTTCAAAAGCCGCACGAGCGAGCTTGCGTGCGTGGAGGCGATGATGTTGCGGATGGTGACGTCGTGGATGTCGATGGTCTTGCCCGTCACGCGCAGGCGGTTCGTCTCCAGCTCGTCGATGGCGTTGAGGGCCACGGTGTCGTCGCCCGTGACGCCGGTGATGTTCTCGATGGTGATGAACTCACAGCCGTAGCGCAGGTCGATACCGTCCTGATTTTCGACCGTGGCGTAGTTGCGGAAGTGCAGGTCGTGGATGCGGCCGAAGCGGCAGAAGGTAAAGCACGTGGAGTAGTGCTTGGCGTTCGTGATGCAAAGCCCCGCCACCTCGAAATTGCGGACGTTAAAGAGCGAGATGAGGTCATAATCGCAGCCGTCGGGGTATTTGTCCGGCGCCTGCTCGTGATAGTACTCCGGGCGGTTCTCGCGCGTCCAGCGGCCGCCGTCGATCACGGCCTCGCCCACGCCGAGGATGCGGATGTCGTGCAGCTCCTCCTGCTGCGGCTCAGTGCAGAACACGTGCACCGGCAGATCGTCCGCCGCGCGCAGATACGCGCCGGAGACGATGACGGTCATGGAGCTCGGCAGGACGATGCTGCGGCCGATGTGCCAGACGGCCTCGCCGGTGCGGCGGTTGCGGCGGGGGATCAGCACCTGATCCAGCCCCTCGCGGTGCGCGAGGTCGATCGCGTTCTGAATGGTCTGCGCGTCGTCCGCGCCCCAGACCCGTTCGTCGTTGCAGGAGATATATTCCATGGAGCCCTCCATACTGTGTTTTTTCTTCATTATAGCATTGCAAAAGGTACGGCACATTGCGTTTTAACGCAAAAATATCGCAAAACCCGTCACTCAGCGGGCTGCATGACGCAAAAGCGGCCCCCGGCGAATGCCGGGGGCCGCTTGTCAGTTGTGCGAACTCACGCCAGAGTGTAGAAGCGGTAGAGGAAGGTGACGATCTGCGCTCTCGTGCAGGTGCGGTCGGGCGCGAAGCGCGTGGCGCTGACGCCGGCGGTGACGCCGCCTGCCGCCGCCCACTTCACCGCGGGTGCGTAGTAGGCCGTCTCGGACACGTCGGTGAACGGCGTCTTGCCGCTGCCCGATGCAGCCTCAGCCGCGCGGGCGAGGAACGTCACGGCGTGTGCGCGGGTGCAGATGCCGTCCGGGTCAAAGTGCGTGGCGTCGATGCCGCGGGCGATGCCCTGCTCGGCTGCCCAGGCGACAGCCTTGGCGTAGTACGCGTCCGCGGGGACGTCCACAAAGCGGCTCAGGCTCGCGGGCTCCGGGCGGCCCGCCGCACGCCACAGGAACGTGACGATCTGCGCGCGGGTGCAGAAGCCGTCGGGGCTGTAGTGCGTCTTGTCGGTGCCGTTGGTGACGTTCTGCTCCACGGCCCACTTGACGGCGTCGTAGTAGTACGCGCCGCCGGGCACGTCGACGAACCAGCCGTCGTCGCCCTCGCGCACGAACGAGACGGAGATGCTCACGCTGCTCTTCGGCATGACGAAGCTGAATTCGCCGTCATCCTCGCGGGTGAGCGGGATATTTTCGCCGCCCACATCGCGCACGATCAGATCGCCGAGCTCATAGCCATCGTCGGGCGTGACCTTGATGGTCACGGTCTGGCCGGGCTTGGCGTTCTTCGGGGTGAGCTCGAACGAGCCGCCGGGCGTGCGCTCCGGCGTGTCGATGCCGAGCCGCTGCGCGGGCTTCGGGTCGATGGTCAGCGTGCCGCTGACAAACTGTACATCGTAGTTGCTGTTGCTCAGGCCGGAGATCACGATGTCATACGTCCCGGACTTGCCGGTGTCGGGCGTTGCGGGGCTGCCGTTCTGATAGTAGGCCATGCTCGCCGTGCCGCTGAGCGTATCCGCGCCGATCAGGCCGGAGACCGTGTAGTCCACGCCCTCCGTGGGATGCGTCAGATCCGGCGCCGCCTGCCCCGCCGTGATCCGCCGATCCAGCGCTCTCACGGTGGCGGACGCCTTGCCGATGGTCACGGTGAGGGAGTACTCCTGCGAATCCTCGTGATCAGCGTCGCCGGCGACCTTGTACCAGACGGTGTAGTCGCCCGCGTTCTTCGCGGTGGGCAGCGCTGCACTGTACGTGCCGTCGTCCAGCTTATACTGCAGTTCGCCGCCGTTGGCGGTGCCTGCGGTGATGAGCGTCTGGTCATCGCCGTCATAGACCAGACCGTCGATGCCGTTTGGCGCGTCGGTGACGGTGGAATTCTCCTTCAGCGTGACGCTGACGATGATAGCGTCGGTGCGGCTGTAAGCGTTGTACTCCGCCTTGCCGTCGCCGTTCAGATCGACCGCGTCGATCGTGACGGTGATCTTCACGGTGCCGACGTCGTTATTCGTGGTCAGCGTGCTGCCGCTCATGGTTGCGTATTCGCCGCCTGCGCTGATCGCGAAGTGGACGTTGCCGTTCTCTTTCACGCCGGTCACAAGACCGCTCAGATCAAGCGTCTTGCCGCCGCGCGGGACGTTCGCCGTCGCGGTGATGCTGGGGTTCTGATTCGCTGCGCTGATCGTGCCGGTCACAGTCGGCTGCGTGAGCGTGTAGTTGCCTGCCTTGTCACCGGTTAGCGTGAAGCCCGAGAATGTCACAGACTTGCCGGTGCCCACATACGCAGTGTCAAAGGTACCGTTGACCGAAGTCTCCAACACGCTGACAACATCATTGTTGACGATGCCAACAAGCGCACCGGGCGTGACTGTCGTGCCAGCCGTGCCGTCGTAGGTCTTTGCGGTCACGCTCGCGTTCGGAAGCGTCAGTTCCTTCTGCTTGATGGTGAAATTGACATAGGTCTCACTAAAGGAATAGTTGCCGCTACCAGTGTCCTTGATCGTCACGCTGGCCGTGCCTGCCTTCGTGATGGGGGAGTGGACGACCTGATATTCCGACGCATCCAGGGTAGTCGTAGTGCCGCGAATGGTGACGGTGACACCGGGCGTCTTGGCGTTGCCGTCATACACGAACGTATCGGCGGAAAGCTTGATGTCAAGTTCAATATACTTCCGCCCGACGGTCAATTTGTAAGTCGCCGTGTCTGCTTTGTAGTTTTTCGTTGCAGCGGAGCTAGCTGTGATGGTAGTTTCACCTGCACCAACAATAGTGACCTCACCGGTCGTGGCGTTTACGGTCGCAACCTTTTCATCGCTGCTGGTGTAGGAGACTGCACCATCGCCCTTGTTGGTGAGCTGGTTTCCACCAAAGGAATCGCCCCAGGTGATGCTCACGGTGTCTTGTGCGAATTTCAGCTCCGGGTCTGCCTGTTCAATGGTGAAATACACCTGCGTGGCGCTGAACACCAGCGTGTAGTTGGCGGCCGTGAAGGAGCCGTTGTCCTTCAGCTTCAGCGAGCCGATGCCAATGGCATAGCTGTCAACATCCGCGCCTGCGGCTCTCTCCAGAGCGCCCTCAAAGGCAGGCTCTTCGCCATTCATCGCACCGGTGTAGGTGTAGGTCAGCTCGGGGTCAGTTTCGCCATAGACCTTTTTCTGGCCTGCATCCGGGGTCACGGTGATGGTGGCCGGAGTGATGGCAAATTTCACTTCCGCTGTGCTGAATACCAGCTCATAGTTGCTGGCCTTGAAGGTACCGTTGTCTTTCAGCGTCAGCGAACCCTTGCAGATAATGTATTCACCAACATCTTCACCCGTTTCTCTTTCCAGAGCGCCGTCAAAGGCGGGCACTTCGTTATTTACCGCAGTGGTGAAGTCATAGGCCAGCGCGGACTCTGTTGCACCGTAGGCCTTATTTTGACCGGCCTTCGGGGTCACGGTGATGGTGGCTGTGATGATGTCAGCTGTCACACTGGCGGGTTGGGCGGTGAGCTTGTAGTTTGCCGCTTTCGTGCCGGAGAGGGCATAGCCGCTGAAGGTAACGTCCTTATCCGTTCCCACATTCGCGTCCGCGAATTTTGCGGTGGCGTTCGCCGTATCGACTGTTACATCATCGTTGTTCACGAGACCGTCGATCACGGCCGTGCCGATGACCGTGGCAGTGTCCGTGCCATCGTAGGCCCGGCTCTGTGCCGAAAGGCCAATGATGGTCACGTCCTTCTTCGCCACCTTCAGCGTGTAGGACGCGGTGGCTTCTTGGTAGTTCGTCGTTCCCCCAGCCGTGGCAGTGATGGTGGTCGTGCCTGCACCGACGATGGTCACCGTGCCGTCAGCGGCTACAGTCGCAACAGAAGGATCGCTGCTTTCATAGGAGATTCGGCCGTCTCCCTTGGTGTGGCTGGCAGTGATCGTGAAGATGCCGTCGCCGTAGACCTTTTCCACAGTGCCCGTCTGGCCGAAGGACAGCTCCTGCGTATCCTGCAGGATGGTGAACGTCCACGTGGAATCAGTTATGTTGGTTTGTGACGCGTAAGCGTCGCTGGCCCCCATGTCGATTCCCACCGTGTAGGTACCGGCATCGGTCACATCGGTGACGGGGTTGCTGCTTGCATCCTTGATCAGATTGCCGTCCTTGTCATAATACTTCACGGTGATGGTGCCGACGCCAGTCTTATCAGTCGTCACCGTGACTTTTTTGGGCTGGCCGTCATAGGTCAGGTCGGTCGGCTCTTTGAATTCAAAGTCACCGGCGCTCAGAGTATGCGGTGTGATCGTGAATGTCTTTTCGACCTTCGCTGTGCCGATTTGAACTGTGACCTTGTAATCGCCCCATGCTTTGGCTTCGCTGACGAGATCGTACATTTCGCCGGTCATCTTTTTCGCATAGGAGATCGTGTGGTTCTTCTCACTGTGCCAGTCATCGGAATACGTCAGCGTCGGCGTGTAGGCTTGGCCGGTGTAGGCTCCGCCTGTCATTGTCACCGTCAGCGTGCCGCCGTATGTGCCGCATTCGCAGTACTCTGTGAGGACATTGTCCGCGTCCGACTTCTTCTGCACGCGCCAGGTGTGGTTATCGTGCACGTTGAGCACGGCGGTCGTGCCGTCAGCAGACGCGGTCACCTTGTAAAGGGTGCTGTCGCTGGTAAAGCTGTCGTTTTTGATCCAGTTGGAAGCCGTCGTTACCGAATCGACCGTTGCAATGGTCAGAGGAAGCTTGCTGGTGTCGGTGAGCGCGCTACCATCCACAGTCACGCCGATGCTGGCAGTGCCCAGCACGCCGGTGACGGAGATGCTGGGGATTCTCTGATAAGTAGTGTCGCAACTGAGATAGACATTGCTGCTGCCGTTGCTGGTCACCTGGACGTTGCCGGAGATATAGAGATTTGACGCGTTCTCACTCACGAAAATGCCGCCGCCGTAGCTTGCGACCGTGTTGTTCTTGATCTCCGCGTTCCCGCCAAGCCTCAGGGCGTTTTTGGCCACATAGATGCCGCCGCCCTTGCCATTGGAGTCAGTGATTTCATTGCCGGTAATCTTTGCATTGCCGGTGATAGTCGTATAACCCTCGGTGTAGATGCCAGCGCCCGTGGAGCCCGTTCCGGACAGTATATTGCCGGTGATCTCACCGCCATACATGGTGAAGGTGGCAGAGGTGGGGACGTACACGCCCGCACCGGGGGCATAATTTCCGCTCAGCGTATTGCCGCTGATGCTGCCGCCGTACATGGTGAAGGTAGTGTCGCTATCGGAGCGCATGACCACGCCGCGGCCGGTGCGGCCTGCTTGATGGGTGATCTTGCCGTAGGGCTTGGTGGCATCACCGCCGCGGCAGTCGCAGAGGGTGAGGGTCTTGCCTGCGGCGACCTCGATGACATCCTTGTTCACCGTCGAGATGATGCTGTGCCCATTCAGACAGAGCGTGACGTCCGCGTTGATCTGGATCGTTCCGTCGATCTGGATGTCATCGGTCAGATACAGGTTGGCGCTGCTGGAAATAGCGTAAAGGCCGCTGCTGCTCGTGACGGCGTTCCCATTGTAGCTCAGCGCATTTCCGCTGACTAAGTTGTTGTGTCCATAGGTCAGCGCTCTGAAAGACACATCGGTGTGCGAGCAGCCCGTTTCGCCCGTGCCGACGCAAACTGGATGCTTATGCGGCTGGCCGAGGTAGAGCTTGAGAGAATTGTCCTCAAGCTGGACAGTATAAGTCTTCTGGTAGAAATCACCCTGAGCAAAGAAATGCGCTCTATCCTCATTGGTCAGCGTGACGTTAGCACGCGCAATGGCAATGGTGATCGGGGTGGTTCCTGCCGGCATGGACGCCAACGTTACACCAATGGGAGTAATTTCTTTGAGATCGCCGGTGATGTAAATGACCTCGTCGCCGGGGAGATAGACATTATCACTGTTGTTGTCGATATGCACATTCCCGGCGATTTCGAATGTGCCGTTCACATACACGCCGCCGCCGTGGCCGTTAGTCGGATTGGTGAGGCCGTTTCCGTAGACAGAAGGAACAATGGAATCACTAGACTGTTCCATATGGAAGGTGCCGCCGCCAATGTACACGCCGCCACCATTTAGGGCCATGTTGCCGTCGTCAGCTCCCGTGCCGCCAATCGTGCCATTGGTCATGGTAAACGTGCCGTTTACGTACACACCGCCGCCGTTGTTGCTGGCCGTGTTGCCGTAGATATTGCCGCCGTTCATCGTGAATGTGCCGGAAAGCATATATACGCCGCCGCCATCGCCGCTGGCGGTGTTTTTATAGATGCTGCCGCCGTTCATGGTGAAGTTGGGCCCGCCGTTCATGTACACACCGCCGCCGCGGGTAGCCGTGTTTTCAGCAATTGTCGCATTGCCGGACATCGTGAACGTGCCGCCCGACAGATACACACCGCCGCCCCAGCCGTTGTTGGCAGTCTGATTCTGACTGATGATGGCATCGCCGGACAGTTCAAATTTGCCGCCGCCTACGTACACACCGCCGCCGTTGCTGACACTGACACTGCTGTTGAGCACTTTGTTGCCGGTGATCTCACCGCCGTACATGGTGAACGTGCTGTTCTTAACTATGTAGACGCCGCCGCCGTGGTCAGAGACCGTATTGCCGTCAATGCTGCCGCCGTACATAGTGAAGGTGGCGGCTTCACCTGTTGACTGCCCTACGTGTACGCCGCGGCCATCCGTATTGGCGGCGTGGGTGATTTTGCCGTATTTGCCGGCGGTGCCCTTGCAGTCGGTCAGGGTGAAGCTGCCGGTGACGTTGATCACGGCTCCTTCTTCCTGCATCGTGATGCTGTGCCCGTTGAGGTCAAGCACCGTGCCGTCCGCAGGCGTCCACGTGGTGCTGAGCTTCACGTCCGTGGTCAGGTAGTAGTTATCCGCGGCCATGCCAGCGGTGAGACTGGAAACGCCCTTCCAAGTCACTTCGTCGTGACTGCTGTCCGCACAGTCCGTGCCGACACAGACTTTGTGCGTATGCGGCTTGATCCGCATGACGATCTTACTGCTGTAGTAATCGCCCCCGATGTAGGTGATCTCATACGCTGCGTCCGCGTCGTCTTTATGGAACTTGTCTGTGTTAGAGCTTTCTGCGTTGTAGTTGCCATATTTGCCCTCTGCGATCATCACAGGGTTGCCCTCAGTGGGTTCAGACGCCGGAGTCACGTAGATTTCCGCGCCATCTTTCAGTGCTCGCGTGAGAGTGATGACATTATTTTCGGTCAGCTGGACGTTGTTCGACTTGCCGCCAACCGTGTTGTCCTTAATGACCGGTGTGCCGGACATGTTGAGCACGATACCGGCATAGATGCCACCGCCCTCGCCGCTGGTGGCCGAGTTCCCGGTGATGCTGCCGCCGGTCATGGTGAAGGTGCCCGCCGCTGCATACACACCACCGGCACCATTTCCGGCAGAGTTGCCGGTGATGCTGCCGCTGCGCATGAAAAAGCTGCCGCCATTCAGGCACACGCCGCCAGCGCTGCCATTGTTGACATCCGTGGTGTTGCGGCTGATCTCACCGCCGTTCATGGTGAATGAACCACCACCAACGTAGACACCGCCGCCCGTACCGTTCTCGCTGGCATTATTGCCGGTGATACTGGCCGTGTTGGACATTGTGAATGTGCCGCCATGCACATACACACCGCCACCGGAAGCATTCGCGCCACCTTCGCTGACGCTAAACACTCTGTATGCCTTATTGCCGGTGATTTCACCGCCGGACATATTGACTGTGCCACTGTACACATAAACGCCGCCGCCATATTCAGCTTTGTTGTCCCTGATTTCCGTCGAACCGGAAATGCTCAGGGAACAGCCGCTACCATACACACCGCCGCCGTTGGCCGCCGTATTGCCACTGATGATGCCGCCGGACAGATTGAATGCGTCGTTATAAAGGGCCAAACCGCCGCCGCATCCGGTGGCCTCGTTGTTGGAGATGGTGCCGCCTTGCATGACGAAAGAAGCAGCTACTGCAGAGATACCGCCACCGTCTTCTGCCGATGTGTTGCGGCTGATCTCGCCGTCGTACATGGTAAAGCTGGCATCGGTGTGCAAACACACACCGCCACCACCGTTGTTCCGTTTCACATCAACATGGTTATCGGTGATCTTGCCGCCGTACATGGTGAATGTGCTGCGCTGCATCTCCACACCGGCGCCGTCTTGAGGCAGTGTGGAGGTGCCTGCATGGTTGCCGCTGATCTCGCCCCCGAACATGGTGAAGGTCGCGCCCCCTCTGGGTCCGCCGCATCTTACGCCTCTGCCGGTACACTTTGTGCCGTCAGCTTTCGTTCCGTGGGTGATCTTGCCGCCGCCCTGACAATCGCACAGCGTGAAGGTTGCCCCATCTTCGATTGTGATGACGCCCGCTGAATCACTTGTGTCACTGGTTTTCGTGATGCTATGGCCGTTCAGGCAGAGATAGAGCGTGTGACCGTTTTTGACCCTAAGGGTCGAGTCCAGTGTCACCTCGCCTGACAGATAGACATAGGCGGTCCTTGAGGTTTCACCATACGAGATGGCACTGGCCCCGTCCCACGCCGTCCATGCCACATTGCTCTTAGCGTCAGCCGGGCAGACTTCGCACGAGCTGCCGTGCGTGCAAAGCGCATGATTCTCGTGGTCAGCCGCCAGTGCCCCTGTGGTCAGCAGGAGCAGCGTCAGTACCAGCGCTGCCAGAACGCCCCATGATCTCCTCTTCATCGTCATACCTCCTGCGTGTATTCTTCCGCGCGCGCCCGCCGCCGCAGGCCGCGCCCCTTCGTATACGAAGGGCAAGGGGAGCATGCTCCCCTTGATACCCCACTGGCCGGACCTTCCCATCCCCCCCAGCGGCTTCTAACGCTCCCATTATATACTATAATTAAAGAAATAGAAAGCCCTTTCTTTCCGGAAAATGAAAAAACCGGCAGGTTTTTGAGCCTCTGCCGGTAGCGATTTATGCGGAATTATGATATGATCGAACAAACAGGAACGCAGAGAAAGGACGGTGAGCGTATGAGCGTCACAGTGGCGGAGCTTTTGAAGCTGCCGTCTTTGCGGCAGGCGAAGGTGCTGGGCGGGTCGCGGGGGCTGAGCAGGACGGTCTCGTCCATCTCGGTGCTCGAGTCGGTCGACCCGGGCGTGCTGGTGCACGAGGTGTTTCCGCACAACAAATACTCCGGCAGCGAGATCGTCATCACCGGCTTTCTCAACTGCGCGGACGATGTCGATCTGCAATGCTCCAACCTGCTGCGGCTGATCGACGGCGGCGAGGTGGGGCTGGTGCTGTACTACGTCGGGGTGTATCTGCCGCGCGTCGATCCGCGCCTGATCGAGATCGCGGACGCGCACGATTTTGTGCTCATCTGCATGCCCGAGGGGCAGCGCCACCTGCGCTACAGCGACCTCATCACCGACGTGACGGAGTGCATCTATCGCGACCGGGCGGCGACGGTGTCGCTGGTGTCGGACATTCTGGCGCGCATCTCGACCGCGCCGCACCACCAGCAGACCGTGGGCACGGCGCTGCAGATGCTCTGCGCGGAGCTGGGCTGCTCGGCGGCTTTGAGCACGCACGAGGGGCGCATTTTGAATCTTGCCGCCTGGCCGACCGGCACGGAGGACGAGCTGCGCGAGGGGCTTGAGCAGTGCCTGCCGCTGGCGGAGGGGCAGGCGGGGCCGTGCCCGTTTTTGCCGGACGCGGCGCTGGTGTGCAAGCCGATCCGCGCGGACCTGCCGCAGCCGCTGCAGCTGACGCTCATCAAGGTCGGCGCGCCGCTGAGCGCCGCGCTCGCCGAGCAGGCGGCGGACACGGTGCGCATCTGCATCAACATCTGGGGCAGACAGCACGGCGCGGTTGCCATCCACGAGCTCATCCGCGCCATTTTGCAGGACGAGCCGCTCAAAATGCGCAGGCTGGCCGAGATCTTCCATGTGGACGTCGCGGCGCTGCATGAGATCTGGGTGCTGTGCGGACTGGAGGACGCGCCCGGCGTGCCCATCGAGCAGCTGACCGCCGCGGCGCGGCAGTGCGCGGAGCTGGTGATCGGCGCGGTCTACGACGGGCGGCCCGTGATGAGCCTGAGCACGCCCCGCTCCCTGCGCGACACGGAGCGGGTGATGGAGGACATCCTGCAAAAGGCGCGCGAGCGCGCGCCGGAGGCCGTTCTGGTACGCTGCGGCGGATTGTCCAATACGACAAGCTGCCGCGAGGCGTATCTGCTGACGCTGGAGAATCTGGACGACGCAAAACACATCTTCCCGCACAAGAAAATCTTTTTGCAGGGCGATCTGGAATTTGCCGCGTCATGCCGCAAGCGGATCGGCGAGGGCGAAGCCGCCGCCGTCCGGCGGACGCTGCCGCTGAGCGTTCTGCAGGCCGACCGGGAGTATCCGGAGCTTTTGAACACGGCGTGCGTGTACCTTCTGGACTGCGACGGCAGCGTTTCCCGCACGGCGCAGGCGCTGTTTCTGCACACGAACACCATCAAGTACCGCCTGCAGCGCATCTCCGACCTGCTGGGCTTCCGGCTCGGAAAAATGCCGCAGACGATCGGCCTGTACCGCAGCGCCGCCATCTACCGGCTGCTCAACATGGACGCCCCGGCCACATGAGCTGCGCGAATGACCGCGATAAGCAGGGCTTCATGCTTTGTCCGTTCGGACAAAGCATGAAGCCTTTTTTCTGCCGTTTCGACAGTATTCTTTTACGATTTGCAGTGGTATCATTGCACCAATCTTTGAGACCAAAGAGATTTCTCAAAAGAGAGGAGCAATTTCCATGAGCGAAAAAACAAACGGATTCAAGATCGAAGAATCGCAGCGGCAGAGCTGGCTTTCGATCGCGGCGGTCTGGGCGGGCGGCATGATCTGCGTGCCGTGCCTGATGATCGGCGGCGTGCTGGCCGGCGGCGGGCTGAGCCTGGGGCAGATCGTTCTGTCCATCCTGATCGGCTACGGCATCATCTGCGCCTATATGATCTTCATCGGGATGCAGGCGTGCGACACGGGCCTGCCGGTGTCGGTGATGGCGTCCGGCGCGCTGGGCGAAAAGGGCGCGCGGTACATTATCAGTACACTGCTGGCCATCGCCTGCGTCGGCTGGTTCGGCATCCAGTCGGCCACCTGCGGCAGCGCGTTCGCGAGCATGGTCGCCAATATGCTCGGCTCGGAGGCGTCGCCCGCGTTCGTGACGGTCAGCTCGATCGTCTGGGGCGTCATCATGCTGGTGACGGCCTGCGGCGGCTTTAAGGGGCTGAAATGGCTCAACTACATCGCGGTGCCGCTGCTGGTCATCGTCTGCCTGTACGGCCTGATCGCCGGGATCGTGTCGAACGACGGCGGCAGCGCCATCGCGAATTACGCGCCGCAGACGTCCATGGGCATGGTGTTCGGCATTTCGATGGTCGTGGCGTCCTTCGCCCTCGGTGGTGTCATCTCCGCGGACTACTGCCGCTTTGCAAAAAGCCGCGGCGACGTGGTCAAGTCCTCCCTCGTGGGCGTGATCCCGGCGGGGCTGTTCATGCTGATGACCGGCGCGCTGATGAGCATCGTCACCGGGCAGTATGATATTTCCGCCATCCTCGCTTCGCTCGGCGTGCCGTTCATCGGCCTGATCGCCCTCGTGCTCGCCACGTGGACGACCAACGTCACGAACGCCTACTCCGGCGGCCTGGCGCTGAGCAACCTGCTCGGCTTTGACGAGAGCAAATTCAAGATCACGACCGGCGTGGCCGGCGGCATCGGCACGCTGCTCGCGGCGTTCGGTCTGCTGAACGCGTTCCAGAGTTTCCTGTCGCTCATGTCCGCACTCATCCCGCCGCTGGCGGGCGTGCTGATCGCGTCGTACTGGATCGTGGGCCGCGGCAAAAAGGAGAACTTCGCGGTGCGCGGCGGCTTCTCCGCCGTGGGCGTGATCTCGTTCGCGGTGGGCGCAATCTTCGCCTGCATCACCGGCGGGACGTTCGCGAGCTTCCCGGGCCTTGTGGAGGCGCTGCCGTTCCTCAACTGGCCGTTCTTTGTCGGCCCGGTCAACGGCATCGTGGTGTCACTGGTGTTCTACGTGATCCTGGCAAAGCTGTTCCCCGCGAAAAACAAGTAATCAGCATCTGGGGCATGGGCGCGGCCCATGCCCCCGAGGTCACAAATAAGGAGTATTGTAATGCGAAAGATCGGTATCCCGGAAATTGAAGATATTGCCACCGGCGCGGCGCTTTTGGGCGCGGGCGGCGGCGGCGACCCGTATGTGGGCAAGCTCGTAGCCATCGGTGCGGTGCAGGAGTGCGGCCCCGTGACGCTGCTCGATCCCGAGGAGGTGCCGGACGACGCGCTGATCGTCCCCATCGCCATGATGGGCGCGCCCACGGTGCTGGCGGAAAAGGCCATCGGCGGCACGGAATATCAGAAGCTGTTTGATATGGTCTCCAAGTTCTTCGGCCAGAAGATCTATGCCTTCATGCCCATCGAGGCGGGCGGCGTCAATTCCATGCTGCCCATCGCGGCGGCGGCCCGGCTGCATATGCCCATGGTGGACGTGGACGGCATGGGCCGCGCGTTCCCGGAGCTGCAGATGGTCACGTTTACCATCGGCGGCATGAAGGCCACGCCCATGGCGCTCGTGGACGAAAAGGGCAACAGCTGCATTTTTGAGACCATCACGAACAAGTGGACGGAGGAGCTGGCCCGCGCGGTCACGATGAGCTGCGGCGCGTCCGTCTCCGTATCGCTCTATCCCATGAGCGGAAAGCAGATGAAGCAGTTCGGCGTGCACGGCATCGTGACGCGCAGCGAGCAGCTCGGCCGGGCCATCCGCACCATCAAGGACTGCGGCGACAGGACGCCGGAGGAGCACTTCCTCGCGCTGTCCGAGGGCTTCCGGCTCTTTAAGGGCAAGATCGCGGACGTGCTGCGTGAGACGCGTGCCGGCTTCAACTTCGGCAAGGTCGTGCTGGAGGGCATCGGCGATTACAGAGGCCGCACGGCGTATGTGGAGTTCCAGAATGAAAACCTGACCGCCACGGTGGACGGCGAGATCCTCGCCACGACGCCCGACCTCATCTCGCTCGTGGATACGGAGACCTTCCTCCCCGTTACGACCGACGCGCTCAAGTACGGCAAGCGTGTGATGGTGGTGGGCCTCAAGTGCTTCCACCTCTGGCGTACGGAAAAGGGTCTGGAGCTGGTCGGGCCGCGCTATTTCGGCGTGGATACCGACTACATTCCGCTCGAAGAGCGCTGCAAGGGAGGGAACTGACGATGTATAAACTCGGGATCGACGTGGGCGGCACGAATACGGATGCCGTTCTGGTGGATGAAAACCGGGCCGTGGCGGCGGATATTAAATATCCGACCTCGGCCGATATTTACAGTGGCATTCTGGGCGCGATGCGCACCGTGCTGGAGGTCTCCGGTGTGGACCCCAAACAGATCCGGCAGGCGATGCTCGGCACGACGCAGTGTACGAACGCCATCGTCGAGCGCAAAAATCTCGCTCCCATCGGCATCCTGCGCATCGGCGCGCCCGCGACCACCGGCATCCGCCCCATGGTCGACTGGGCGGAGGATATTCGCAGGATCGCCGTCGGCAGCGCCATCATCGGCGGCGGCTTTGAGTATGACGGCCGGGAGCTTGCTCCGCTGGATACCGCCGCGGCGAAGGCATTTTTTGAGGATATGAAGGCAAAGGGCGTTCAGTCCATCGCCATCTCCTGCGTATTTTCCACCGTCCGCAATGACCATGAGCTCGAAGCAGCAAAGCTCTGCCGTGCCGTCATGGGCGAGGGCGTGCATATCTCCATCTCCAGCGAGATCGGCTCCATGGGCCTTATCGAGCGCGAAAACGCAACGATCCTCAACGCCGCGCTCTGGAAGGTCGCCGAGCGCTTTACCGAGGGCTTTGCCAAGAGCCTGCGCGACGAGGGCATCACGAACGCCGACGTCTACCTCAGCCAGAACGACGGCACGCTGATGACCATGGAGCACGCCCGCCGCTACCCGATCCTCACGGTCGCCTGCGGCCCGACGAACTCCATCCGCGGCGCAAGCTACCTGTCCTCGCTCAAAAACGCCATCGTCGTGGATGTCGGCGGCACCACGACCGACCTCGGCGTCATCCAGAACGGCTTCCCGCGCGAGTCGAGCGTGGCCGTCACCATCGGCGGCGTGCGCACGAACTTCCGGATGCCGGACGTCATCTCCATCGGCCTCGGCGGCGGCTCCATCGTGCGCGTCCGGGCTGACGGCAGCGTGAGCGTCGGGCCCGACAGCGTGGGCTATGAGATCACGAAAAAGGCCCTGGTATTCGGTGGCGACGTGATGACCGCGACGGACATCGCCGTGCGTCTCGGCATGGTGCAGCTCGGCGACAGCTCCAAGGCCGCGGGCATCCCGCAGGCGCTCGCCGAAAAGGCCATGAACGCCATCCGCGCGCTCGTGGAGGACAGTGTGGACGCGATGAAGGTCTCAAACGCCGATGTCGACCTGATCCTTGTGGGCGGCGGCTCCATCATCCTGCCCGAAAAGATCGGCGGTGCGGCGTCCGTCTGGAAGCCGGAGCATTTCGGCTGCGCCAACGCCATCGGCTCCGCCATCTCCAAGGTCAGCGGCACGTATGAAAAGCTGATGAACTACGACGAGCTGCCGCGCGAGCAGTCGCTGGAAAAGGCCAGAAACGAGGCCATCGAGCTGGCCGTGGAGGCCGGCGCCGTGCGCGAGACCGTTGAGATCATCGAGATGGAGGATGTCCCGCTGGCGTACTATCCCGGCAATACCAACCGCGTCAAGATCAAAGCCGCCGGCGACCTGCACTGACGGCAGCCCCCAAAACCCAAAACTGCCGCCTGCCAAACTCTCCGGCAGGCGGCGGTTTCCTATGCAGCTGTGCGGTGAAACGCAAAAAGGCGGCTCGGCAGGCTTTGTGAAAAACCTGCCGAGCTTGCTTTTTACGACTGTGCGGCTCAGCTGTCAAATCAGAAAAAACAAAATCGTAACCCAGCGTCAGCGGTTACGATTTTGAGAGGAGGAGCGACGGAGCGGGTGAGCGATGACTTTTTGATGCAAAGCATAAAAAAGTCGTCGCGAACTAGTGCAGTCCGCGACGACGTGGTCGGAGTGTCGGGATTCGAACCCGAGGCCTCTTGGTCCCGAACCAAGCGCGATACCAAACTTCGCCACACCCCGTGACTTGGCTATTATAGTGAATGGAGCCGGGTTTGTCAAGAGCGGAAACAGGAGTTTTTTTCACGCCGGGGCGAGCAGCAGGCGCGTGGTGAGCGCGGCGGCGAGAAAGCCCGCCAGATCGGCGCACAGCGCAGCCGGGACGGCGTAGCGCGTCTGTTTGATCCCCGCCGCGCCGAAGTAGACGGCGATGGTGTAAAACGTCGTCTCCGTGCTGCCGAGCATCACGGCGGCGGTCAGGCCCACGCGCGAGTCCACGCCGTGCGCCTGCATCAGCTCCAACCCCACCGCCAGCGCCGCGCTGCCGCTGAGCGGGCGGACGAGCATGAGCGGCACCACCTCCGGCGGGATGCCCACCGCGCGGCAGACCGGCGCGAGAAACGCCGACAGCGCGTCCAGAAACCCGCTCGCGCGCAGCATGGAAACGGCGCTGAGCAGCACGATGAGCGCCGGGGCGATGGACACGAGCAGCCGCAGCCCGTCCTGAGCGCCGAGCAGGAGCTGGCTGTAGACATCCTGCTTTTTAGAAAGCGCCCAGAGCGACACGAACAGCAGCAGCCCCGGGATCAGCAGCTCCGTCATCGCCGCGCACCCCGCGCAAACAGCGCCGCCGCGCCGAGCCCCGCCCCCACCGACAGCAGCGACGACAGCCATACGGCGGGCAGGATCATCATGGGCCGCGGCGCGCCCAGCCCTGCGCGCAGCGCCGCCACCGTGGCGGGCAGCAGCTGCACCGAGGCGGTGTTCAGAACGACGAGACGGCACAGCTCGTCGCTCGCCCGGTCGGAGCCGGAGAGCGCCTGCATCCGCCGCGCAGCCGCAACGCCCATGGGCGTGGCGGCGTTGCCGAGACCGAGCAGATTCGCGGCAAAGTTGCCGCTGAGCGCCGCGGCGGCCGCCGGGTCGCGGAACGACGCCGGAAAGAGCCTGCGCAGCAGCGGCGCGAGCAGACGGGTGAGCCCCTCCGCCAGCCCGGAGCGCTCGAGCACCTTGCCAAGCCCGCTCCACAGGCAGATCGCGCCCGCGATGGCGAGCGTCGCCTCCACGCCCGCGCGCGCCCCGGTGAGCGCCGCCGCGCTGACCGCTGCAGCGCTGTCATTCAAAATGCTGAATAAAACGGACAGTGCAAGCATCGCTGTCCAGACAAAAGCCATCGCCATGGCGCTTCACCTCATACTTTTCGTGTAATACCTTGAGAAAAAATCGAATCGTTCAAAATTTTGTATAATACCGTGAGAAAATATCAAATCGTTCAAAATTTAGACATAACTTGATGATACTGTTATGTCGATAAGCTACAAAATATAGGAAATGCCGTCTGTTTTTGCAGGCCGGCGGACCACAAAGGAGGAAACACTATTATGAAATCTACTGGTATCGTTCGCAAGGTCGATGAGCTCGGGCGCATCGTGCTGCCGATCGAGCTGCGCCGCACGCTGGACATCGCCGAGAAGGACACGATCGAAATTTATGTGGACGGGTCCTCGATTATTCTGAAAAAATACGAGCCGTCCTGCATTTTCTGCGGCAACGCCAGAAATGTGACGAATTACAAGGGCAAAAACATCTGCGCCGCCTGCATGAAGGAACTGCAGAAAGGATAATTGAGATTTTCAAAAATGAATTTTTGAAAATCTCTCAAACGAGACCCGCTTCGCTGGGCTCTCGTTTGAAAAGGCTTGCGCTGCGCTGCGCGCATAATTTTTGCGCAGGGCGCAAAAATTCCACACTCCGCACCGCGAGCAGTATTTTTGCCGACGCGCATGTCGCCGGCAAAAATGATTCAAATTTCTTTTGCGCCTGCGGGCGCAAAACTCTGCGAGGCTTTTTTAGAAGCATAAAACCGCTGACAGGATGCACTGTCAGCGGTTTTTGTATATATTCAGGTATTTTCGGCTTTCAGGACGGCGTCGTAGAGGGCGTTTTTGGGGCAGCCGGTCAGCTTGCTGACGGCCTTGACGGCGTCCTTGCGGGACAGGCCCTGCGCGATCTGCTCCTGCACAAGGGCGAGCAGCTGCGCCTGCGACGGCGCTTCCGCCGCCTGCTCCGCCGCGCCCGCCACGATGAGGACGAACTCGCCCCGCGGCTCCTGCGCGTCATACAGCGCCCGCGCGCCGCAGAGCGTGGTGCGCACGACTTCCTCGTGCAGCTTCGTCAGCTCCCGGCAGAGGGAGACCGCCCGGTCGGGGCCGAACGCACCTTCCAAATCGGCGAGCGTCTGGCGCAGCTTGTGCGGCGCTTCGTAGAAGATCATCGTGCGATGCTCCTGCCGCAGGCCGTCCAGGTGTGCCTGCCGGTTCTTTTTGTTCGTGGACAAAAAGCCCTCAAAGCAGAACCGCCCCGTGGGCAGGCCCGAGATGCTCAGCGCCGTGATGGCGGCGCACGGGCCGGGGATGGCGCAGACCGTCACGCCCGCGTCCGCGCACAGGCGGACAAGATCCTCGCCGGGGTCGGAGATGGCGGGAGAGCCCGCGTCGGAGACGAGCGCGCAGGTCTGGCCCTCCAGCAGGCGCTCGACGATCTTCGGGCCGCTCTCGTGCTTGTTGTGCTCGTAATAGCTGACGAGGGGCTTTTTGATCTCCAGATAATTCAGCAGCTTGCGCGTGACGCGCGTATCCTCGGCGGCGATGAAATCCGCGTCCGAGAGCGCCGCGCGGGCGCGGGGGGATATATCGCCGAGGTTCCCGATGGGCGTGGGAACAAGGCAAAGCATACCGGGCATGGGTCAGTCCTCCTGATGATAGATGCGCCGCCCGTCGGGCGTGAGCGCGCCGCCGGGGGTGTAAAGAATGAGATCGGGCATAAGGCGCAGGCCGGGCCTGCCGCCGCGCACGGCCTCGAGCAGAACGAGATTCGCCGCCGCGTCCGCGCGGTGCCGGACGAGCCGCAGCCGCTTCGGCTCCAGCGAAGCCTGTCGCAGGCAGCAGAACAGGTCCGTCAGCCGCTCGGGCTTGTGGACAAGGAAAAATCGCCCGCCGGTGCGCACCAGCCGCGCCGCGGCGCGGCACAGCTCGGAAAGCGAGCAGTGCTCCTCCGTCCGGGCGGCGCGCAGCGCGGCGCTTTGCGCCGGGTAGCCGGACGCGAGCGGATAATACGGCGGGTTCGACACCGCGCAGTCGAATGCGCCCGCGCGCAGAAGCGAGGGCTCCCGCAGATCGCCCTCGACCACGGTAAAGCGGCCGGAGAGCGCGGCCTGCGCCGCGTTTTCGCGCGCCATGGCGGCGGCGTCCGGCTGAATTTCAATGCCGGTGAGGCGGATATTCGGATGCACGGCGAGCAGCAGCAGCGACAGCGTCCCGCAGCCGCAGCCGAGGTCGCAGACGCGGGCATTTTTGCCCGGCACGGCGAAATCGGCCAGCACCATGGAATCGGTGCCCGGCCGGAACTGCGCCCCGCTCCAGGTGAGCGTCACGCCGTTGGGAAGTTGTTCAGTCATAGGTCTTATTTCAGAATACGCTCCGGCAGCCCGATGAGCTGCCAGAAAGCCTCGCAGAGTTTTGCGCCCGCAGGCTGTAAGCCTTTTCAAACAAAGGCCCAGCGAAGCGGGCTTTGTTTGAAGTAACACAAACGGCCTGTGCAGCGCACAGGCCGTTTGCAATGTACGATCTTACTCTTCCACGATCGCGTCGTTCGGGCACTCTGCCGCGCAGGTACCGCAGTCAACGCACTGATCGGCGTCGATGACGTACTTGTCTTCGCCCTCGGTGATGATGCCGAGCGGGCACGCATCCGCACAAGCGCCGCACTTGACGCAGGCGTCGGTAATGACATGAGCCATGATTGCACCTCCATAGTTTTGTGATCCACCCCAATTCTATCATGCTTTTTGAAAAATGCAAATGGTATTTATAAGAATCGGGGGGAAAAGTGCAAATTGTTCGCCAGGGGCGTATAAACCCCGCCCCCGGCGGCGAAAATTACCCGCAGGAAACGAGGTGCAGGCATGAAAAAGGCAGGCTTTTCCCCGCAGACGGAGCAGCTCATCCGTGAGGCGGGCGCACTGGCGCGCGGGCTGGGGCACAGCTACGTGGGAACGGAGCATCTGCTGCTGGCGATCTTGCAGCAGCGGGAGCTGGCCTGCTGCCGCATCCTCGCGCGCGGCGGCTGGGACGCGCCGGCGCTGCGCGGGCTCCTCGCGGCCGGGACGGGGTGCGGCTGTGCACGGCTGCCGATGCCGCAGGGGCTGACAGACGACGCGCGGCAGGTGCTGCGTCAGGCGCGGGCGGATGCGAACCGGCTGCGGATGCGGCGCATCGAGCCGGAGCATCTGCTGCTGGCCATCAGCCGCCGCGCGCAGTGCACGGCGGCGCAGCTGCTGGTGAGCGGCGGGGCGGACTTAAACTGCGTATTTTCCGACGCCTATGACAGCCTGCGCCGCCCGGCGGAGCCACAGAACAGGAGGGACACGGATACGAGACTTTTGGAGCTTTACTGCGAGAATATGCTGGAAAAGGCGGAGCGGGCGGAGCCCGTCATCGGCCGCGAGGCGGAGATCGGCGCGCTGATGCAGATCCTCAGCCGGAAAAACAAGAATAACCCCGCGCTCATCGGCGAGCCGGGCGTGGGCAAGACCGCCATCGTGGAGGGCTTTGCCCAGCGGCTGGCGGCGGGTGCGGTGCCGGAGGCACTGCGCGGCAAGCGCCTGTATTCGCTGGATATGGCGAGCGTGGTGGCGGGGACAAAATACCGCGGCGAATTTGAAGAGCGCATCCGCGACATTCTGGTGGAGATCCGCCGCTGCGGCAACGTCATTTTGTTCGTGGACGAGATGCACACCATCGTGGGCGCGGGCAGCGCCGAGGGCGCCATCGACGCGGCGAACCTCTTAAAGCCCGCGCTGGGGCGCAGCGAGCTGCAAATGATCGGCGCGACCACGCTGGAGGAATACCGCAAGTATATCGAAAAGGACGCCGCGCTGGAGCGGCGCTTTCGCCCGGTGATCGTGCGCGAGCCGAGCCGCGCGGCGACGGAGGAGATTTTGCTGGGCCTTCGCCCGGGGCTGGAGCGGCACCACGGGCTGCGCATCACGCAGGAGGCGATCGGCGCGGCGGTGGAGCTGTCGTGCCGGTATATCACCGACCGGTTTTTGCCGGATAAGGCGCTGGACCTTCTCGATGAGAGCGCGGCACGCGTGCTGCTGCATGAAAAAAGCGCCCCGCGCGGGCTCGACCGCAAAAAGCAGGCCCTCACGCAGGAGCTGGAGCAGGCCGTGGCCGCGGGGCAGTATGAGCAGGCGGCCGTGCTGCGCGACCAGCTGCAGGGGATGCTGCGGCGGCAGCACACGGCGGCGCAGCATCTGCGCGGGCGGGCGCTGGACGCCGAGGATGTGGCGCAGGCGGTGGCCGAGCGGACGGGCATCCCGGCGGGGCGGCTGACGCAGGACGAGCGTGAGCGGCTGCTGGGGCTTTACGACGCGCTGCGCGGGCGGATCATCGGGCAGGAGCGCGCGGTGCGCGCCGCGGCGCGGGCGGTGCTGCGCGGCAGGACGGGCCTTGCCGACGCGCGCAGGCCCGTGGCGTCGATGCTGTTCATGGGCCCGTCGGGCGTTGGGAAGACCGAGCTGTGCAAGGCGCTGGCGGAGTGCGTGTACGGCAGCGCGGACGCGCTGGTGCGCATCGACATGACGGAGTATATGGAGCCGAACTCCGTCTCGCGCCTCATCGGCGCGCCGCCGGGCTATATCGGGCACGACGAGGGCGGCGTGCTGACGGAAAAGGTGCGCCGCAGGCCGTACTGCGTGGTGCTGCTGGACGAGATCGAAAAGGCGCACCGCGACGTGACGGGGCTGCTGCTGCAGATCCTGGACGACGGGATTTTGACCGACTGCGTGGGGCGGACGGTGGATTTTAAGCATGCGATGATCGTGATGACCTCCAACGCCGGAAGCGCCCAGGTGGGAAAGCCGGGACTCGGCTTTACGCCGCCGGACGCGCAGACGGCGAGCGAGCGCGTGCTGCGCGAGCACTTCAGCGTGGAGCTTTTGGGCCGCATCGACTGCATCGCGCAGTTTGCGCGGCTGAGCGAGGAGGAGCTGGCGCAGATCGCGCAGCAGCAGCTGGATGCCGTTGCGCAGCGCGCGGCGGGGCAGGGGATGCGCCTGCGCATCGCGCCCGACGCGGCGGCCCAGCTGGCGCGGGCGTGTCTGCGCTCTGACGGCGGGGCGCGCACGCTGCGCCACCGTATCCAGACGGAGGTGGAGGAGCCTGCGGCGGAGCTGCTGCTGCGCGGGCAGGGGAAGCGCACGCTCGTCCGCGCGGGGGACGGCGCGCTCGTTGTGGAAGAAGATCCGACGCCGGACGGAGAGACGTAAAATTTTTTCGACATGGGAGAAAGCGGCGTGCCGGGGCAATTTTTGCCCCGGCACACTGAGCGCGTCAAAAAAGTATTTTTGACACGCTCTCAAACGAAAACCGCTTCGCTGGGTTTTCGTTTGAAAAGGCTTGCACTGCGCTGCGCGCATAATTTTTGCGCAAGCGCAAAAATTCTACACTCCGCTCCGTGAGCAGTATTTTTGCCGACGCGCATGTCGCCGGCAAAAATGATCTGAATCGCTTTTGCGCCTGCGGGCGCAAAACTCTGCGAGGCTTTTTTGAGGATTTGGGTGTGCCGGGGCAATTTTTGCCCCGGCACACTACATGTTGGGGTGTGCTCGGAGCGCCAAAACAAGAGGATTATGTGAACCTAGAACAGGCGTTCTAAAATTGCGAAATCAAGGGAAAATGCCTGAAAAACAGGCAAAAATTCCACGTGGTTTTTTTGAAAAAGGGCTTGCAATTTTTCCGGGCAAAGGATATTATAGAAACGAAGTGGAGCAAAGTGGTGTGTCTGTGCACCAAAGTGGAGCAAAAGCGGGGTGAGAGGAAATGTTCGGCAAGTATAAGCACACGGTCGACCCGAAGGGTCGTCTGTTCGTTCCCTCCAAGCTGCGCGAGGAGCTCGGCGATGCGTTTTATGTCACGCTGGGGCTGGATCACTGCCTGTCCGTCTACACCGAGAGCGGCTGGCAGAGCATCCTCGACCGGTACAACGCGCTGCCCATTTCACAGGCGCGCAAGATGCGGTTCCTGTTTGCCAACGCCGCCAAGTGCGAGCCGGACAAGCAGGGGCGCTTCCTCATCCCCGCGGAGCTGCGGCAGTATGCCGGGCTTCAGCAGGAGGTCACGTTCATCGGCCAGGGCGGTCACGCCGAGATCTGGGACAGCGAGGCTTATGACGAGCTCGAACGCCAGACGCTCACGCCGGAGAACCTGACGGCGGCGATGGAGGAGCTGGGCTTCTGATGGACTTTGAACATACCTCCGTGCTGCTGCACGAGTGCATCGAGGCGCTGAACATCCAGCCGGACGGCATTTATCTGGACGGGACGCTCGGCGGCGCGGGCCATTCGCTGGAAATTTGCAAACGCCTTTCGCCCCACGGCCGACTCATCGGCATCGACCGCGACGACGTGGCGCTGGAGGCGGCGGGCGAACGGCTGCGGAAATACGCCGACCGCGTGACGCTGGTGCACGATAATTTTGAAAACCTCGCTGCGGTCCTCGACCGGCTGGGTATCCCGGCAGTCGACGGCATGCTGTTCGACCTGGGCGTTTCGTCCCCGCAGCTGGACGACGCGGAGCGCGGCTTTTCCTACATGGCAGACGCCCCGCTCGATATGCGCATGGACCGCACGAGCGCGCTGACGGCGCACGATGTGGTGAACCAATACCCGCGGGAGGAGCTGCGGCGCATTTTGTCGGTCTACGGTGAGGAGCGCTACGCGGCGCGCATTGCGGCGGCCATCGAGCGGGCGCGCTCCGACCGGTCCATCGACACGACGGGCGAGCTGGTGCAGATCATCAAAAGCGCGATGCCCGCGGCGGCGCTGCGCGAAAAGCAGCACCCGGCCAAGCGCAGCTTTCAGGCCATCCGCATCGCGGTCAACGACGAGCTGGGCGCGGTGGAGCGGATGATGCAGGCCGCGGTGGCGCGGCTAAACCCCGGCGGACGGCTGGCGGTCATCACGTTCCACTCGCTGGAGGACCGCATCGTAAAAAACGCGATGAACGAGGCAGCGCAGGGCTGCACCTGCCCCAAGGAATTTCCGGTGTGCGTATGCGGCAAAACGCCGCAGGTGCGCATTTTGAGCCGCAAGCCGATCACATCCTCCCCGCAGGAGCTGGAGGAAAATCCCCGCGCGCGCAGCGCGAAGCTCCGCGTGGCGGAAAAGATCTGAGACGATAGGAAAGGGAGGGAACGTACATGGCTGACGGTCAAAAGCGCTATTACAGAACGAGCGGCGCGGCGGCCTACGACGTCTACTCTCCCTATAACAACAATACCGCCCGGCCCCTTCCGCGGCAGCCGCAGGGCCTGCCGGAGGAGCGGCCGCTGCCGCAGCGCGAGCAGCGTGTCAAGGCCAAAACGGCCGTGGCGCCGTTCACGCTTCTGGGTGTGGTGGCGGCGGTGTGTATGCTGGTGCTGGTCATCTTCGGCTATGTGCAGCTGTTTGAGGCGAGCGACCATGTGGCGAAGCTCGAGACAAAGCTCCAGTCGCTCCAGCAGCAGCACGCCGTGCTGGAAAGCAAGTATGAAGGCCGCATCGACCTCGCCGAGATCGAAAAGCGCGCGGGCGAGCTGGGGCTGCGCCTGCCGTCGTCGGAGCAGACCGTGTATCTGAACCTGTCCGGCACGGACCGCGCGGAGATCTATCACGAGGAAAAAACAAGTGTGCTGGGAGAGATCATCGGCGCGGTGGAGCAGAGTATTTCCGAGCTCATCGCATATCTTCGCCCGGCGGCAGCATAGTTTTTAGTAACCGATGATGAAATCGGCAAGAGCTGTCGGCAAAAGATCCGCCGACGACCGCAGACGATTTATTCAGCGGCTACTTTCAGGGTGACCGGCTGCACAAATAGAGTTTGGCAAGGACGGTCGGATACGATTTGACCGTCCTTGTTCTTCTCATCGGGAAAGGTTTTTCTATGGCATTGAGAGTGATCCGTCCGGGCGACCGGATCGAAAAAAAACGCGCGCCGCGCTCCGGCGGCGGCAAACAGGCCAACCGCAATGTCCGCCGGCGGATGCTGGTGCTGATGGCGATCTGCCTGCTGGTGGGCTTTCTGCCGGTGTCGGCGCAGCTGTATAAGCTGATGATCGTCGACCACGACCAGTATGAGGAAATGGCCATCCGCAACCAGACGCGCAATATGGCGCTGCCCGCGCAGCGCGGGCTGATCTATGACCGCAATATGAATATCCTCGCCGCGTCCACCACGGTGGAGACGGTATTCATCGACCCCAATATGATCGCGAAAAAAATGAGCGACAAGAACTCGCCCGACCCCGACCTTCTCAATAAGATCGCCACGGGGCTCTCGGAGATCCTGGAGGACGTGACGCCGGAGTTCGTCTACAAGCAGGCGGAGGACACGAAGTACCAGTACAAGGTCATCGCCAAAAAGGTCCCCGAGGAGACGGCCGATCAGGTGCGCCAGTTCATCAGCGACAACAGCATCGTAGGCGTGAACCTTGAGGCGGACGCACGGCGCTATTACCCGTATTCGTCGCTGGCGGCGCAGGTGCTGGGCTTTATCAGCGAGGATAACCGCGGCACGGAGGGCATCGAGTCGTATTACGACAGCGACCTGCAGGGCACGAGCGGCAAGATCGTGACCACGCGCGGCAACGGCGGCTCGGAGATGCTCTACACCTACGAAAAATACTACGACGCGTCCGACGGCGACAGCTTGGTATTGACGCTTGACACGTCGGTGCAGTATATGCTGGAAAAGAATCTCGAAAACGCCATCGAGCGCTACGAGATCCAGAACGGCGCGTTCGGCATCGTCATGGACGTCAATACCGGCGACATCATCGCCATGGCGACGCTCGGCAGCTACGACCCGAACAACTATCTGGAAATTTACGACCCCGCGCAGGAGGCGGAGCTGGAGCGGCAGTATCAGAACCTGCTGGCGATGAAAAAGGGCACCGAGGCGTATGAAGAAGAGCGCACGGCGTATAACGATGCCGTGGCGGCGGCGCGGCTGAAGCAGTGGCGCAACCGCTGCGTGTCCGACGGCTATGAGCCGGGCTCCACCTTCAAGCTCGTCACGCTGGCCGCGGGGCTGGACTGCGGCGCCTTTACCACGCAGTCGAGCTACTTCTGCGGCGGGCACGAGGACTTTCAGGGACGCGACCAGACGCTTTCGTGCTGGAAGACCATCGGCCACGGCACGCAGACCACCGGCGAGGCGCTGGGCAACTCCTGCAACATCGCGCTGGCGCATATGGGCCTGCAGATCGGCGGCAACCGGTTTTATGATTATGTGGCGTCGTTCGGCTTTCTGGAAAAGAGCGACGTCGACCTGCCCGGCGAGGCCAGCGGCTATTTCTTCGCGCGCGACCAGCTGAACGGCGCAAGCACAGCCTCGCTCATCTCGGCCTCGTTCGGCCAGACGTTCCGCATCACGCCCATGCAGCTCGTGCGGGCGGTGGCGGCGATCGTGAACGGCGGGTATCTGCTGGAGCCGCATGTGGTCTCACAGGTCGTGAGCGCCGACGGCAGCGTGGTGCAGGAAAACAGCCGCACCGTGGAGCGGCAGGTCATCAGCGCGCAGACGTCGGCAACGATGCGCGATCTGATGGAAAAGGTCGTCACCGATGGCACCGCCAAGGGCGCGCGCACGCCGGGCTACCGCGTGGGCGGCAAGACGGGCACGTCGGAAAAGATCGACACCTACGACGAAAACGGCGACCCCGTGGAGGATAAGATCGTCTCGTTCATCGGCGTTGCGCCGATCAACGACCCCAAATATGTGGTGCTGGTGGCGCTGGACACGCCGAAGTCCATCCCCGGCACGAGCTACACCCCCAATAACTACTACATCTCCGGCGGCCTGATGGCGGCGCCGACCGTGCGCGATGTCTTTTCCGACATCCTGCCGTATCTCGGCATTGAGCCGGACTACACCTCCGAGGACATCCGCGGCGTGAACGTGGCGATGCCGGAGCTCGTCGGCATGACCGAGCAGGAGGCGTCGGAGGCGCTGAGTAAAAAGAGCCTGCGCTACCGCGTCATCGGCAGCGGTGCGCTCGTGACCGATCAGATCCCGGCGGCGGACGCCGCAGTCCCGGGCGATTCCGAGGTCATCCTCTACATGGGCGCGGAAAAATCGACCGAGCTGGTGGAGGTACCGGACTTTGTGGGCTACGCCCCGGCGGACGTGAACTGGCTTGCGAACAACGCGGGCGTTTACGTGCAGGCCAAGGGCACGGATCTGACGGAGAATTACGTCACGGTGACCTATCAGGATATTCCCGCGGGCACGATGGTCGAGCGTGGCACGACGGTGGGCGTTGAATTTACCGATCATACCGCATTGGACTGATCCGCGGAGAAAGGATATACTTATGAAGCTTCAGACACTTTTGCAGGGCATTCCCGTTCTGGAGGCTGCGGCCGATCTGGAACAGGAGATCAGCGGGATCAGCTACGACTCCCGCGCCGTGACGCCCGGGCAGGCGTTCGTGGCGGTGCGCGGCTTTACCGCCGACGGGCACAAATTCATCCCCATGGCGCGCGAACAGGGCGCGGCGGTGGTGATCTGCGAGAAAAAGCCGGCGGACGGCAAAGACTACGTGCGCGTGGAGGATACGCGCGCCGCGCTGGCGCAGATGGCGGATAACTGGTACGGCCACCCCACGAAGAGCATGACGATGATCGGCGTGACCGGCACGAACGGAAAGACGAGCATCACGTATCTGCTCAAGACCGTGCTGGAAAAAACGCTGGGCGCCAAGGTCGGCCTGATCGGCACGATCCAGAACATGATCGGCGATGCGGTGCTGGAAACGGAGCGCACGACGCCGGAAAGTCTGGAATTGCAGGCACTGTTCGCAAAAATGCACGACGCGGGCTGCACGCACGTGGTGATGGAGGTCTCTTCCCACGCGCTGGCGCTGCACCGCGTGGACGGTATCCGGTTTGCCGTGGGCGTTTTTACGAACCTGACGGAGGACCATCTGGACTTCCACAAGACGATGCTGGAGTACTGCGACGCGAAGGCGAAGCTGTTTACGATGTGCGATACGGGCGTTCTCAATCTGGATGATCTGTACTGCGACCGCATCCGGCGGCAGGCGTCGTGCAAAATTCTGACGTACTCCGTCAAGGATAACGCCGCGGACCTCGTGGCAAAGAACATCCGCCTGCGGCCCGACCGCGTGGAGACGGATGTGGTGACCGGCAACGATATTTGCAGGCTCGAGCTGCGCATTCCGGGCGCGTTCAGCGTGTATAACGCGCTGGCGGTGACGCTCGCGGCGATGGCATTGGACATTCCGCTTCCCGAGATCGCTGCGGCGCTTAAAACGGCACAGGGTGTGAAGGGCCGGGCCGAGGTCGTGCCCACGCCGGGCAAGGACTATACGGTACTCATCGACTATTCGCACACGCCGGACAGTCTGGAGAATATTTTACAGACCGTGAACGGCTTCTGCACGGGCCGGACCATCGCGGTATTCGGCTGCGGCGGCGACCGCGATCCCTTTAAGCGCCCCGTGATGGGCAAGATCGCGGCGGAAAACGCCGACCTCAGCATCGTCACCTCCGACAATCCGCGCACCGAGGACCCGAACGAGATCATCCGGCAGATCGTGACCGGGATGCAGGGCACGGGTGCAAAATATGAGGTCATCGAAAACCGCGAGCAGGCGATCTGCCGGGCGATGGACATCGCAAAGCCCGGCGACGTGATCGTGCTGTGCGGCAAGGGGCATGAGACGTATCAGGAGATCAACCATCACAAACGGCATCTGGATGAACGGGAAGTCGTTGCGGAGTATTTGGAGAGACAGAAATGAAGGAATTGACGCTCAATCAGATCGCGCTGTGGTGCGGCGCGCCGACGGCGCAGGCGTATAACAGCGTGCGCATCACCGGCGTGTGCGCCGACTCGCGCGAGATCAAGCCCGGCGATCTGTTCATCGCCCTGCCGGGCGAACGGGTGGACGGCCACGATTTTGTGGCCCGCGCGGCGGAGGGCGGCGCCGCGGCGGCGCTGGTGAGGCATAAGGTGGACGCGCCCATTTTGCAGCTTTGCGTGCCGGATACGCTGCGCGCCTACGGCGCGCTGGCAGCAGGCTACCGCAAGCTCCTGCACACGCGCGTCATCGGCATCACCGGCAGCGTCGGCAAGACGACCACGAAGGAAATGATGGCCTGCGCGCTCGCGCCCGCGTTCCGCACCGCGAAAAGCGAGGGAAACCACAATAACGACCTCGGCCTGCCCATGAGCATCATGGCGCTGGAGGAGGACGTGGACGTGGCGGTTTTGGAGATGGGCATGAACCATTTCGGTGAGATGGCGTATCTGACGTCCATCGCGCAGCCGGACATCGCCATCATCACGAACATCGGCACCATGCACATCGAGCATCTCGGCAGCCGCGAGGGCATTTTGCGCGCGAAGCTCGAAATTTTGCAGGGCGTGCCGCGCAAGGGTGTGGGCGTTTTCAACGGCGACGAGCCGCTTCTTTGGAACGTGCGCAGCGACGGCGGGCACAAAAAATTCTACTACGGCATCGAAAATACGGCCTGCGACGTCATCGCCGAGGACATTGCGGAGCTGCCGGACGGGATGCGCTTTCGCGTGCGCGGCATGGGGCAGAACTTTGAGATGTACATCCCCGCAGCGGGGCGGCATATGGTGTATAACGCGCTGGCGGTCATCACCACGGCGCTGCTGCTGGATGTGAAGCCCGAGGTGCTGCAGCATCAGCTCGGGCAGTTCCACAACACCGGGATGCGGCAGAGGATCGTGGAGCACAACGGCGTAACGATCATTGTGGACTGCTACAACGCGGGGCCCGAGTCGATGCAGGCGGCGCTGAACGTGCTGGAAAATTACCATGCAAAGGGCCGCAAGATCGCGGTGCTCGGCGATATGCTGGAGCTCGGCAACCGCAGCAGCGCGGAGCACTACCGCATCGGGCGGTTGGTCGCGCGGAAGGCAGACATGCTGTTTGTGTACGGCGAGCACTCGGTGCGCACGGTGACGGGCGCGATCACGGGCGGGATGAACCCCAAGAATACCGAGCATTTTGACACCCATGAGGATCTGGCGCGTATGCTCAAAATGCGTGTGAGCGAGGGCGACGTGCTGCTCATCAAGGGCAGCCGCGGCATGAAGATGGAACGCGTGCTGGAGCTGTTTTTGAAAGACGACAAGTGATAATCGGAGGAAGACCCATGCAACTGTGCATCATCGCCGTGTGCGCGTTCGTGCTCTCGGCCATATTCGGAAAACTGGTGATCCCCGCGCTGCGTGCGCTCAAGGCGGGGCAGTCGATCCGCGAGGTCGGACCGAGCTGGCATGAGGGCAAAAGCGGTACGCCGACCATGGGCGGCATCATGTTCATTCTCGCGGCGGGGCTTTGCACCGTGGCGGGCGGCTGGCACGCGATGCGCGGCGGCTACTATACGCACCTGATCGTGCTGGCCTTTGCGCTGGTCTACGGCCTCATCGGCTTTCTGGACGACTACTGTAAGGTGAGGCGCAAGCAGAACGAGGGCCTGACGGCGCTGCAGAAGCTCGTTTTGCAGCTGGCCGCGGCGGCGGCGTATCTGGCGCTGCTGCGCTATACGGGCAGCCTGACGTGCGACCTGTATATCCCGTTTTTCCAGGTGACGTTCCAGATCAACTGGATCGTGTACATGATCTTCGCGGCGTTCGTGCTGGTGGGCTGCGTCAACGCGGTGAACCTGACCGACGGCATCGACGGCCTGGCGACCGGCGTGACGATGCCGGTGATGGCGTTTTTCGCGATCACGGCGTGGCTTTGGAAGCAGACGACGCTGGCCATCTTCCCGGCGGCGCTGTTCGGCGCGCTCGGCGGCTTTTTGATCTATAATTTCCACCCGGCGAAGGTATTTATGGGCGACACGGGGTCGCTGTTCCTCGGCGGCGCGGTGTGCGGGCTGGCCTTTGCGCTGGATATGCCGCTGGTGCTCATTCTGGTGGGGCTTGTGTATCTGCTGGAGACGCTGTCGGTCATTTTGCAGGTGACGTATTTTAAGCTGACGCACGGCAGGCGCATCTTTAAGATGACGCCGATCCACCATCATTTTGAGCTGTGCGGCTGGAGCGAGACGAAGATTTTTGCCGTATTCGTGGGCGTGACGGTTTTGATGTGCGTGCTGGCGTACCTCGGCGTTGCCCCGCGCGCGATGTAGGTTTGGAAGGGAAGTAGACTATGCAGCAAACGGTATACCCCGACAGCACGGCGGCGCAGCCGCGAGCGGGCGAGCGCCTGCCCGACCCGCAGACGGGCAGGCGGCGCGTCATTCTGGACGAGCGCGGCCTGCTGGACGTGCCGTTTCTGGTGCTGACGGTGCTGCTGGTGCTCATCGGTGTTCTGATGATGTTCTCCGCGAGCTACGCCCGTGCGTACACCACGGAGGGCAAGGCGACGTACTACTTTGCCCGGCAGGCGGTGTTCGCCATCGTGGGCATCGGCATCATGCTGTTTTTCAGCACCTGGAACTATCAGATCTGGCGCAGCGTTTCATTTTTTGTTCTGGCGGCGGCGATCGTATTTCTGCTGCTCGTGCCGCTCATCGGCATTGAGGAAAACGGCGCAAAGCGCTGGATCTATCTTGGCTTTACGAGCTTTCAGCCCTCAGAGGTGGCAAAGCTCGGCATCGTTCTGACGTTCGCGTCGATGATCTCCTACTACCGCGAGCGGATGCAGTCGTTCCGCGAGGGCATTTTGCCGTTCGTGGTGATCCTGGCCATCGTGTGCGGCCTGCTCGTGCTGGAGCCGCATCTGTCGGCCATCATCATCATTCTCGGCGTGAGCGCGGCGATGCTGTTTCTCGGCGGCGTCAAGCTGCGCTGGTTTGCGGCCGGCCTTGCCGTGGTGGCGGTGTTCATCGCCATCTACCTTGCCACAAAGGGCTATGCCGGCGGGCGCATCCAGGCGTGGCTGCACCCGTTTGAGGACGAGTCGGACAGCGGCTATCAGATCGTACAGTCGCTCTACGCCATCGGCTCCGGCGGCCTGATGGGCCTCGGCCTCGGGCGCAGCCGGCAGAAGTATCTGTACCTGCCGGAGGAGCACAACGACTACATCTTCCCCATCGTGTGCGAGGAGCTGGGCTTTGTGGGCGCGATGGTGGTGCTGCTGCTGTTTTTGCTGCTCATCATGCGCGGCTATTGGATCGCGCTGCACGCGCGTGACCGGTTTGGCATGCTGGTCGTGGGCGGGCTGACGACGCTGCTGGCGCTGCAGGTGTTCCTCAACATCGGCGTTGTGACGAATCTGCTGCCCGCAACGGGCATTTCGCTGCCGTTTTTCTCCTACGGCGGCACGGCGCTGCTCATCCAGCTGTTTGAGATGGGCGTGATCTTAAGCGTTTCGCGGCAGAACGATAATAAACTCATTTAGTGGAGGGGTTTCGGGATGAATGTCATCTTCACCTGCGGCGGCACGGGCGGGCATATCTATCCGGCGATCGCCGTGGCGAAGCTGCTGCGCAGCCGGAGACCCGACTGCGGCATCCTGTTTATCGGCGCGGAGGACGGCATGGAGACAAAGCTCGTCCCGCGCGAGGGCTTCCGGCTGGAGACCCTGAAAATTTCAAACTATCAGCGAAAATTCACCCCCGCCGCCATGTGGCACAATGTGACGACGCTTCTGCATATGCGCGCGTCGCTGCGCAGGGCCGGGCGGCTGATCGACGAATTCCGCCCGGACGTCATCGTGGGCACGGGCGGCTACGCGAGCTTTCCGGCGCTCAAGATGGGCGCGCGGAAGCACATCCCCACGGCGGTGCACGAATCGAACGCCGTGCCGGGGCTGACGACGCGCATGGTCGAGCGCAGCGCACAGGCGATCCTTGTGAGCTTTGAGGAGAGCCGCGCACAGTATTCTGCGCCCGAGCGCGTGCGCGTGGTGGGCACGCCCGTGCGGGAGGAGTTTTTGTATACCGACCGCGCGCAGGCGCGCAGCGCGCTCGGCATCGAGGATGACAGGCCCCTGATCGTTTCGTACTGGGGCAGTCTCGGCGCGCGGGAGATGAACAAAAAGATCGCGCAGTTTTTTGCCTGTGAGATGGCCGACGGCCTGCCGTTCCGGCATATCCACGCCTGCGGCTCGTTCGGCTGGCGGTGGATGCCGGAGTATGTGAAGGAGCAGGGCGTGGCGCTTTCCGGGCAGGACGCGATCGAGCTGCGCGAATTCATCTACGATATGCCGCTCGTCATGGCGGCGGCGGATCTGGTCATCTGCCGCGCGGGCGCGGCGACGATCGCGGAGGTGGCGGCGTCCGGTACGCCGTGCATCATGGTGCCGTCGCCGAACGTGACGGATAACCATCAGGAAAAGAACGCCCGCGTTCTGGAGGCGCGCGGCGCGGCGGCCGTGCTGCGCGAGGCGCAGTGCACCGGGCAGGTGCTGTATGACACGGCGAAAGAAATTTTGAACGATCCCGACCGGCGGCGCGCGATGGCGGCCGCGGCGGCGCGGATGGCGGTGGTCGATTCGGCGGAGCAGATCTACGAAACAGTTCTGGAATTGGCGCAGACACGGTAATTTTGTCCTTCGCATAGGATGGGGAAAATCCCAGATCATGCGGAGGAATGAGTATGCAGATCCTGACCGTGCGCGGCGGTGCGCCGCTGCGGGGAAGCATCCCGATCAGCGGCGCGAAAAACAGCGTGCTGCCGATCCTGGCCGCGTGCGCGCTGTGCCGCGGCGTATGCGTGTTACATAACTGCCCGGACATCAGCGATGTGGGCGATACACTGGAGATTCTGCGCTGTCTCGGCTGCCGGGCCGAGCAGCGTGGCGGCACGGCGGTCGTGGACGCGGGCGCGCTTAACGGCTGGCAGGTGCCGCAGCAGTATGCGGGGCGGCTGCGGTCGTCCGTTTTGTTCCTCGGGGCGCTTCTGGCGCGCGCGGGGCGGGCGCGCATCGCCCTGCCCGGCGGCTGCCCGCTGGGAAAGCGGCCCATCGACCTGCACGTGCTCGCCCTGCGGCAGCTGGGCGCGCAGGTGGCAGTGGGGCAGCATTTTGCCGAGTGCCGCGCGGAGCGCCTGCACGGCGGGCACATTTGCCTGCCGTTTGCAAGCGTGGGCGCCACGGAAAACGCCATCCTCGCAGCCGTGGGCTGCGACGGCGAAACGGTGATCGAAAACGCGGCGCGCGAGCCGGAGATCGGCGATCTGGTGCGCTTTTTGCGCAGCGCGGGCGCGCAGATCGGGCAAAGCGGGGGCACCATCCATATCCGCGGCGGCGCGCCGCTGCACGGCACGACGTTTACCGTCATGCCCGACCGCATCGAGACGGCCACATATCTGTGCGCCGCGGCGGCGTGCGGCGGGGCGGTGGAGCTGACGCGCACCGACGCCGGAACGCTGGAGCCGGTCATCGAGGTTTTGCTGCAGAGCGGCTGCACGGTCGCGCGGCGGCGCGATACGATCACCCTTGCAAGCCCTGGCGCGCTGCATGCGCCCGGGCGCATCGAGACCGCGCCGTACCCCGGCTTTCCGACGGACGCGCAGGCCATCGTGATGGCGGCGCTGCTGCGCGCGCGGGGGCGGACGGAGTTTCTGGAGACGATCTTTGAAAACCGCTTCCGGCACATCGCCGAGCTGCGCAAATTCGGCGCAGCCGTCACATTTTCGGGGCGGCAGGCGCGGCTGGAGGGCGTTTCGGCCCTGCACGGCGTACATGTGCGCGCGGAGGATCTGCGCGGCGGCGCGGCGCTGGTCATCGCGGCGCTGGCGGCGGAGGGAACTTCGCAGATCGCAGGGGTAAAACACATCCTGCGTGGGTATGATACTCTGGCGGGAAAGCTGCAAGATCTGGGCGCCGACATAAAATATGTGGAAATCCCGGACCAAACGGTGTATAATACGCGGTAAGCCTGTATGGCCCTACAAAGGAGAAGCAGACATATGGCGCAGCCAAAACGCAAAACTGAATCCCGGCGCGCTGCCAGACGTCAGGCGGGGCGGCGCGTCCCGGCGAGCAATATCGCGGGAAAGCTCGTCATCATGCTGGCGCTGGTGGCGGCGGTCGTGTTCGGCGTGGCGGTCTTTTTCAAGGTCAGCCGCGTGGAGGTGCAGGGCAACAGCCTGTACTCCGCCGAGCAGGTCGTGCAGGCCTCCGGCATCGAGACCGGCGACAATCTGCTCACGCTCAACAAGGCGACCGTCGCGGGCAATATCATCACGCAGCTGCCGTATGTGGAAAAGGTCAGCGTGGGCCGCAGTATGCCCGACGCGGTGATTTTGGAGGTGCAGGAAAGCACAGCGCGCTTCGCGGTGATGAGCGACACGAACGTGATCTGGCTCATCAGCAGCAGCGGCAAGGCGCTCGAGCGCTATGACGGCATGACGGACGCGTCTGCGCCTGCGGCGCAGACGCCGGATAATGCCGCCGCGGAGACACAGACGGCGGACGCTCCCGCGGAGGAAGCGCCCCCGGCGGACACGACGCCGTCGGATACAGCCCCGGCGGAGGAGACGCCGGTGGAAGAAACGCCTGCGGCGGACATACAGGCGGCGGATGCGTCCGCGGACACCGCCGCGGACGGCGATACCGCCCCGGCGCAGACGGCGCAGCGGGAGACCGGCGACGCGGCCAGCCCGCTGGCGCAGACAGGGATCCCCTACATCCTCGGCGTGACGGTGCAGAACCCGAGCGCCGGGTCGCAGGTGACTGCGGTGAATCAGGCGGCGCTGGACGCGGCGCTGGCGGTGCTGGCGGAGTTCGACGGGACGGGCCTTCTGGGCCACGTGGCGTCGATCAACGTGGAAAAGGACTATAATATCGTCGTCTGGTACGACGATCAGTACGAGATCCAACTCGGCGGCACGGAAAAGCTCGATTACAAGGTGCAGTACCTGCTGGCCATTCTGGAGCAGCTCAGCGAGTATCAGGCGGGCACCATCGACCTGACGCTCACGGGCGACGATGTGGCGCGGTTCCACCCGCGTGCGTAGCATTCCGGGCAAAAATGAAAGAAATTCCGCGATATTTGCACAATCCTATTGACCGCGGGCGCATTTCAGTATAAAATATATGAAATACTATGCACAGAAGTGCGCGTTGTGATCGAAGGCGCTTACATAGGAGGAAGTTTCATGGCTGATTTTGCAGAAAAAGTCGTATCCATTAAGGTGATCGGCGTTGGCGGCGCCGGCAATAACGTCATCAACCGCATGATCGCGTCCGGCATTCAGGGCGTGGATTTTGTCGCCGTCAATACGGATAAGCAGGACCTCAACAAGTCCAAGTGCAAGAACAAGATCCAGATCGGCGAAAAGCTCACCGGCGGCATGGGCGCAGGCTCCAAGCCGGAGATCGGCGAAAAGTCCGCCGAGGAATCGAAAAACTCCATCTCCGAGGTCCTCGAGGGCACGGACATGGTGTTCATCACCGCCGGTATGGGCGGCGGCACGGGCACGGGCGCGGCGCCCATCATCGCGCAGCTGGCGCATGACAAGGGCATCCTGACCGTGGGCGTCGTGACAAAGCCCTTCCGCTTTGAGGGCGCGAACCGGATGCGTCAGGCCGAGACCGGCATCAAAAATCTGGAGGGCAAGGTCGACTCGCTCATCATCATCCCGAACGACCGGCTGAAATTCGTCACCGACCAGAAGATCACCTTTGCCAACGCCTTCGGCATCGCCGACGATGTGCTCAAGCAGGCGGTCAAGTCCATCTCCGAGCTGGTCGGCTACTCCGAGAACGTCATCATCAACCTCGACTTTGCTGATGTGTCCGCCATTATGAAGGACGCCGGTCACGCACACATGGGCGTGGGCACGGCGACCGGGCGCGACAAGGCGGAGCAGGCGGCCATGGCGGCCGTGTCCAGCCCGCTGCTGGAGACATCCATCAACGGCGCGAGCGGCGTGCTCATCAACGTCACCGGCTCGAGCGAGCTGGGTCTGGACGATGTGGAGACCGCGGCGAATATCGTCATGGAGGCCGTGAACCCCGAGGCCAACATCATCTTCGGCGCGGCGTTCGACGATTCGTTTGACGACGAAATGCGCGTGACGGTCATCGCCACCGGCTTTGAGGACACCAAAAAGCCCGCCCAGCCCGCCAACCGCATCGGCGCCTACACCGCCGCCGGCGAAAAGGCCAAGCCTGTCATCAATGAGGATATTGATGATATTGACGAGATCTTTAAGATCTTCAATAAGGATTGAATAGGGTAAAGAACCCCCGTCCTTCTGAACAGAAGGACGGGGGTTTTGTAATAGCCGGGAATAGTGAATAAGTAAG
>CAKTXA010000011.1 GCA_934631005.1 uncultured Oscillospiraceae bacterium | reverse complement strand
ACCCTCTTTGTCCCTTCGGGACATTTCCCCCTGATAGGGGGAATCGGCCCCGAGGGGAAGGTATGGGGTGCCTACGAGTTTGCGGTGCGTGCAAAATCCACAGCTGCCAACCAGCGGGCGGGGCAAGCCCCGCCCCTACGTTACGACGAAAAACGAACGCGCCTATGCTGCGGCAAACTACGCCCCCTCCGGGAGCAGGGCGCACAGCTTTTTGAGGGCGGCGGCGGCTGTTTCCGGGCGGAGGTCGGCGTAGTGGAGGACGATGCAGCCGCGGGCGGAGTCCGGCGACGTCTGGAGGTAAAACGAGCTCAAAAGCTCCGCCTCCAGCCCCGCCCGCTGCAGAAGCGGCGACAGCTCCGCGTCCGGCAGGGCCGTGCGCACGCGCAGCAGCAGATGCAGTCCCGCGCCCGCGCCGAGCACCTCGAAGCGCCCCGCGCACGGCGGTGCGAACAGCTGCGAGAGCAGCTGCTCGCGCACGGTGCGGTAATATTTTTTTGCCCGTGTCAGGTGCTTTTCAAACCACCCGCCGGACAGAAACCGCGCCAGCGTGAACTGCTCGAACGACGGCACGGTGCAGCTGTAAAAGCCCATCATCTGCTGCCAGCGCGGCAGCAGCCCGAGCGGCAGGATGAGATAGCTGATGCGCAGCGACGGCGAGAGCGTTTTGGAAAACGTATTGAGATACAACACACGCCCGCAGGGGTCCATGCTCTGCATCGGCGGGATGGGCAGGCCCGAAAAGCGGAATTCGGCGTCAAAATCGTCCTCGATCACCCAGCGCTCCGCGTCCTCCGCCAGCCAGCGCAAAATCTGCCGCCGCCGCGCGATGGGCATGACCGCGCCGGTGGGGTACTGGTGCGCGGGCGAGATGTGCAGCACCTGCGCGCCGCTTTTTTGCAGCGCCTGCGGCACAACGCCGTCGCCGTCCATCTCCAGCGGGCAGACGCGCACGCCGTTCGCGGCGTACACGCGGGCGAGCTTGCGGTGCCCCAGCAGCTCCGCGCCGTACAGGCGGTCACGGCCGAGAAACTGGATGAGCAGATTGTAGAAATACTCCGTGCCGGAGCCGATGAACACCTGCTCCGGCGCGATCTTCATGCCGCGAAGCCTGCCGAACTCCTCCGCGATGGCGCAGCGCAGCGCCCAAACGCCCGCGCCGGGCACGCTCTGCAGCAGCGCCGGGCGATCCTCCAGCAGCACCGTGCGCATCAGCCGCGCCCAGACGGAAAACGGAAACAGCGCTGCCGAGGGCGTCTCGGCCGTCTCCGGCGGGACGGGCTGCGGCGCGGGCACGGCGGGGGCCGCCGCCGGGGCGAGCGGCGCGAGATGCTCGGCGTAATAGCCCGAGCGCTGCCGCGCCGTGATGTAGCCCTCGGCGAGCAGCTGCGCGTAGGCCGTCTCCACCGTGATCTTGCTGACGGACAGATGCTCCGCCAGCGCCCGCTTGGACGGCAGCCGCTCCCCGCCCGCGATGGCGCCGGAGAGAAGCTCCTGCCGGATGGCGCGGTAAAGCTGCTCATACAGCGGCGTCTTGCCGCTGTGCTCGAGTTCATAGGTACGTATCATAAAACTGACCCTGTAAAATATTATAATTTTGGCAATTTCTAAAATGCCAGTTTCCGCTATAATCATAGACACAAGGGGCGGGTTTGTCAAGTGAGCGAGGCCCGCCCCGCAGGGAGGATATTCTTATGAGAAAAGAAAATCGGAGTATTTACAGGATCACGTTTACCGCCGTGATGGCGGCCATCGTCTGCGTCGTCACATTCCTGCGCTTCCCGCTGCTCGGCTCCAAGGTGCATTTTGCGAACGCGATGTGCCTGCTGTCGGGCATGCTGCTGGGGCCGGTGTTCGGCGGGCTGGCAGCGGGTCTCGGCTCGGCGCTGTATGACGCGCTGTTCGGCGGGTATGACCTTGCGAACTGCCTGATCACGTTTGTGTCGAAATTTGCCATGGCATGGATCTGCGTGATGATCGTCCGGCCGAAAAAGGAGGGCAAGGGCCTGCACGGCCGCGTCATCCTCGGCAGCGTCGTGGGCGCCTTGAGCTATGTCGTTTTGTATATGCTCAAAACGTTCGTCTACCAGCGCTTTGTCTACGGCTATCCGATGGATACGACCTGGGCCACGATGCTCTCCAAGCTCCCGGCGTCGCTCATCAACGCCGTGGCTGCGTTCATCGCTGCGCCCATCCTGTACGCCGCGCTGCGCCCGGCGCTCAAAAACGCGGGGCTGCTGGAAAAGCTGTGATGCGCGGGCGGCGTATTTTGAGCGTGCAGGATATTTCCTGCGTGGGGCAGTGCTCGCTCACGGCGGCGCTGCCCATTTTGTCCGTGTGCGGGCTGGAGACGGCGGTGCTGCCCACAGCGGTGCTCTCCACGCACACGGGCGGCTTCACGGGCTATACGTTCCGCGATCTGGGTGACGACATCCCCGCCATCCGCGCGCACTGGGAGCGGGAGGGCATCCGCTTTTCCGCCGCCTGCACCGGCTATCTCAGCGGGGCGCGGCAGGTGGAGGACGTGCTGGCGGTGATGGATACGCTTCTGCTGCCGGGCGGGCTGCGCATCGTCGACCCCGCGATGGCAGACTCCGGGCGGCTGTACGCCGGCCTTTCGGAGGCCTTAGTGCCCGCGATGGCGCGGCTGGCGTTTTCGGCGGACGTGATCCTGCCGAATCTCACCGAGGCCGCGATTCTGACGGGCCTTCCGTACCGACCGGTGTGCGATGCGGGCTATGCACGGATGCTCACGGACGCGCTGCTGGATGAGGGCGCAAAGACCGTGGTGCTCACCGGCGTCCGCCGGGACGATCAGACCACGGGCGTGGCCGTGCGGACGCGGGACAAGCTGGAGATTTACACCCACCCGCGCGTGGAGCGCGTCTGCCACGGCACGGGCGACGTTTTTGCCGCCGCGTTCACAGGCGCGTACCTGCGCGGGCAGGACGCGTTCTCCGCCGCAAGGCTCGCCGCGGATTTTACGCTGGAGTCCATCCGCCGCACCCTGGACGATCCGGAGCACTGGTACGGCGTCGATTTCGAACAGGCATTGCCGTGGCTCATGCGGAAGTTGGAAGAATGAAAAAACGCCCCCGAGGGGGCGTTTTTTTAGTGAAGAGTGAATAGTGAATAGTGAAGAAGTAAGTAATTCGTCGTAACGTAGGGGAGGGGCTTGCCCCTCCCGCTGGTTGGCAGCTGTGGATTTTGCACGTACCGCAGCGCGGGATGCACCCCTTGCCTTCCCCTCGGGGAAGGTGGCGAGCGCAGCGAGCCGGATGAGGGCCGGGGAGCAGTTGCGTTTTGCTGAGCATGCTAAGCTATCCGTCAGTGCTCCCCGGCCCTCATCAGTCTGCTCCGCTAACGCTCCGCAGCCAGCTTCCCCGAGGGGAAGCCAAGGGGACTCCAGCAAATCGGCACTGCCCCAAAAGTACGGCGGCGCGTACCGGCGGGAGGGGCAAGCCCCTCCCCTACGTTACGACGAAAAACGAAACATTCTTCATTTTTCATCCTTCATCATTCATTATTCATTGACCCCACGTAATGAATGATGAAAAATGAATATTGAATAATGAATAATTGAGGGGCGCGGTCTATTTTTTCTGTTTTTCCTATGACCCGCCGAGTTTGTCGGGGTCATCGTGATCGGCAAGCTCTGCTTCGGGAATCTGGACGGTGAGGAGGCGTTCGGGGTGGGCGCGGATGACGCGGGTGCCGCCGCGGTCGCCCTCCAATGCGCACAGCTCGTCAAAAAATTCCGCGGGGAACAGATTCGGGTTGCCGCGCCGTTCGCCGTGCGCCGCACCCGTGATGCGGTCGGGGTGCGCCCGCCACGTCTGCACGATCCGGCTGACCGACGCCTGCGTCAGGTGCGGCTGGTCGGCCACCAGATATAAGATGCCGTCACAGCTTTGCAGCGCCTGCGTGCCGAGGCGGATGGTATGGCTGACGCCCCAGTCGGGGTGCTCGTTCCGCAAAACGCGCAGCCCGCGGCGCTCCGCCAGCGCCGCCACTGCGTCATACTGCGTGACGACCACGGTATTTTCCAGCAGCTCCGGCGGCACGGCGTCCAGCGCGCGCTCGATGAACGTCCGGCCGTCCAGCCGGTGCAGCAGCTTGTTGCTCCCAAAACGGCTGGAATTGCCCGCCGCCATCACGACGCAGCCGATGCGCAGCCCGTCCGCGTGCTCCATTTGCTTCCGCCTCCTGTCATTTTCTCCAAACAGTATACCCGATTTTTGGGGAAATAGCCAATCAAATTTTGAAACGTTCGACAGTTTCGAAAACATTCGTTATCCTGAAACTAGAATCAAGCTTTTTCTTTCGCTTTGATTTTTTCGGTGTTATAATGATACAAACTTACTGAAATGCGGCGGATTTTTGACCTGCCGTCCGGCAAAATGCCGGTATCCGGGAGACTTCCCAGAACAAATGGAGGTTCAGACATGAGCATCGTGGGAACCAGCGAGGTGCGCGTGGACGCCTTTGACAAGGCGACCGGGCGGACGAAATACTATGACGATCTGGCGCCGAAGGAAGCGCTGCTCGTGCGCGTCAAGCATTCGACCATCGCGCACGGCTTTGTAAAGTCCATCGACAAGACCGAGGCGGAGAAGATCCCCGGCGTGGTGAAGATCCTCACGTGCTTCGACGTGCCGGACATCCCGTTCCCCACCGCGGGCCACCCGTGGTCGATGGACCCGCACCATCAGGACGTGCGCGACCGGCATCTGCTGAACCGCCACGTGCGCTACTACGGCGACGATGTGTGCGCCGTCATTGCGGATAACGAGGTCGCCGCCAGTCAGGCCATCCGCGCCATTCAGGTGGAATATGAAGAGCTGCCGTTCGTGCTGGACGTGCAGGAGGCCATGCAGCCCGGCGCGCCGCAGCTGCATGAAAACTACCCCAACAATATTCTGAACCATTCGTCGATGGCCGCCGGCAATTACGCCGAGGCGATCAAAGAGCCGGGCCTCATCAAGGTCGAGGGCTGGTACGACACGCCCACCGTACAGCACTGCCACATCGAAAACCACGGCTGCTTCTGCCATGAGGAGAACGGACGGCTGGTCGTCACGTCGTCCACGCAGATCCCGCACATCATCCGCCGCATCGTTGGGCAGGCGCTCGGCCGCCCGTGGGGCGACATCCGCGTCATCAAGCCCTACATCGGCGGCGGCTTCGGCAACAAGCAGGACGCGCTGTATGAGCCGCTGTGCGCCTGGTGCTGCACGCAGGTCGGCGGGCGGCTGGTGAAGCTGGACTGCTCCCGCGAGGAGACGTTCGTCTCCAACCGCGTGCGCCACGCCATCCGCATCCACATCATCTCGTGGCTGCGCAAGGACGGCACCATCGCCGCGAAAAAGGTGGAGTGCTTCTCCAATCAGGGCGGCTACGCGTCCCACGGCCACTCGATCGTGGCCAAGGCGCTGGGCTCGTTCAATCAGCACTATCCCTGCCCGAACTTTGAGGGCGACGCCTACACCGTGTTCACAAACCGCCCCGTGGCGGGCGCGATGCGCGGCTACGGTATGCCGCAGGCCTCGTTTGCCGACGAGTCGCACGCCGAGGAGTGCGCCGAGGCCGTCGGCATGACGCCGCTGGCCTACCGCTGGCAGAACCTGATGAAAAAGGGGTATGTCGACGGCTTCTCGCACAATGAGCTGTATACCGACTCGTTCCGCGAGTGTATGGAAAAGGGTATGCAGGCCATCGGCTACGAGGAAAAGCGCAGGAAATATCAGAACCAGACCGGCCCCATCCGCCGCGGCATCGGCCTGGCCACGTTCTGGTACAATACCGCCGTGTACCCCATCTCGCTGGAGACCTCGTCCTGCCGCCTGCAGCTGAATCTGGACGGCACGATCAACCTGCAGGTCGGCGAAACGGAGATCGGCCAGGGCGCCGACACCGCCTACGCGCAGATGTGCGCCGAGGTGATGGGCCTGTCGGACTATAAAAAGGTGCACGTCATCTCCTGTCAGGATACCGACATCACGCCCACCGGCCTTGGCGCCTACGCCTCCCGCCAGACCTTCACCGCGGGCTTCTCCATCCGGCAGACGGCGGAGCTGCTCAAAAAGAAGATCCTGGACTACGCCTGCGAGGTCACGCGGCAGGCGACGTATAATATGGACATCATCGGCTCCAACATCGTGCGCACGACCGACGGGCGCGTGCTGATGAGCCTTTCGGAGCTGGCGATGACCGCGCAGTATAACCCCGTGCACTCCGAGCACCTGACGGCCGAGTCTACATACACCATCCGCAACAACGCCTACTCCTTCGGCTGCACGCTCGCCGAGGTCGAGGTCGATATTCCGATGTGCAAGGTGAAGCTTTTGAACATCGTGAACGTCCACGACTGCGGCAAGCTCGTGAACCCGGCGCTGGCCGAGGCGCAGGTGCACGGCGGCATGTCCATGGGCATCGGCTTCGGCCTGTCCGAGCAGCTGCTGTTCGACGCAAAGACCGGCCGCCCGCTCAACAATAACCTGCTGGACTACAAGCTCTCCACGTTTATGGATCATCCGAACCTGGACGCGGAGTTCGTGGAAAACTATGAGCCGACCTCGGCCTACGGCACGAAGGCGCTCGGCGAACCGCCCGCGTGCTCGCCCGCACCCGCCATCCGCAACGCCATTCGTCAGGCGACCGGCGTGGCCATCGACCGCTGCCCGATCACGCCGCACGTGCTGTTTGCGGAGTTCACCAAGGCCGGGCTGATCAAAGACTGAAGGAGGACAGCGCCATGTATGATATGAAAGCCCTCTATGAGGCATACAGCGTGGAGGAAGCCGTGAAGCTGCGGCTGGAGCATCCCGAAGCGCAGATCATCGCCGGCGGCACCGACGTGCTCGTGCAGATGCGCGAAGGCCGCCGCGCCGGAAAAGAGCTGATCTCCATTCAGAAGATCGACGCCATGCGCGGCGTGACGATCGACGAGCAGGAGAATATCCGCATCGGCTCGCTCACCACGTTCTCGCACATCACGCATGACCCCATCATCATCGAAAAGATCAACGTTCTGGGCGAAGCCGTCGACATGGTCGGCGGCCCGCAGATCCGCAACGCCGGCACCATCGGCGGCAACACCTGCAACGGCGTGACGTCGGCGGACTCCGCCTCCACGCTCCACGCGTGGGAGGCCATCGTGGAGCTGACCGGTGTGAACGGCAAGCGGTATCTGCCCATCAAGGACTTCTACATCAAGGCGGGCACGGTGGACATCAACGTTGCCGAGGGTGAGATCCAGACCGCCATCCTCATCCCGAAGGCGTCGTATGAAAATACGTATGGCTTCTACCTGAAATACGGTATGCGCAACGCCATGGAGATCGCCACCACCGGCTGCTCGGTCAACTGCCGCCTGTCCGCGGACAAAAAGACGTTTGACCGCGTGCGCATCGCCTACGGCGTGGCAGGCCCCGTGCCGATGCGCGCCCCGGCGGCGGAGGAGTTCATCAATGGCAAGCCCATCACGATGGAAAACATCGAGGAATTCTCCCGCAAGGTGCTGGAGGACATCAACCCGCGTGATTCCTGGCGCGCCAGCAAGGCCTTCCGCCTGCACATCGCGGTGGAAATGGCCAGGCGCTGCCTGATCGAATCGGTCAAACGCTGCGGAGGTGACGTGTAATGGCACAGTATCAGCTTGTAAAATGCAACATCAACGGCAAGGACGTCGAGCAGATCGTGGACGTGCGCGCCAGCCTGACGGATATGCTGCGCAACGACTTCCGCCTGACGTCGGTCAAAAAGGGCTGCGAGGTCGGCGAGTGCGGCGCGTGCACCGCGCTCATCGACGGCGAGGCCATCAACACCTGCCTGTATCTGGCCGTGTGGGCCGAGGGTAAGCACATCATCACGCTCGAGGGCCTGATGAACCCCGACGGCTCCATCTCCGACGTGCAGCGCGCGTTCATGGACGAAACGGCCATCCAATGCGGCTTCTGCATCCCGGGCTTTATCCTCACAGCCACCGAGATCGTGAACGCGGGCGTGGAGTACACCGACGACGAGCTGCGCAAGCTCCTCTCCGGCCACCTGTGCCGCTGTACCGGCTATCAAAACATCTTCCGCGCCGTCAAAAAAACCATGCTCCGCCGGCTTGGCAAGAACGCCGAAGCCGACGCGGTGCGGTAAAATAAAAAGAACGCGCACGGCCGCAGGCCGTGCGCGCATTTTTTATTGCCAGCTGATCCGCAGCTCGCGCCGGTTTTCCACACAGTCGCGGAGGTACAGGTTGATCAGCGTCTGATACGGGATCCCGGCGCTTTCCGACTGCGCCTTGAAATAGTCGATGGTGCTGTCGTCAATATTGATGGTGATCTGCTTTTTCAGCCGCACCGCATACGGATTCTTCCGCGGATGCAGGTCCTTGATGTTGTATTCGTCCCTCATAAAAATCACCTTCCGTTCTGCTCAAAATACACTTGCTGCTCTGTGGTCGTCGCTTTTCTGGCGGAGATCAGACGTATGACGTTTTCGCGGTCGTGATAACAGTGGCTGACAATGCAGACCTTGCCCGTTCCGATCGTTCCGATGATGAGAAAACGCTCTTCCTCCAACGAATGATCCGGATCATCAAACAAAAGCGCAAGCTCATCGTAAAAGACCTCTCGCGCGGTCTCAAAGGACAGGCCGTGCTTTCGCTTGTTGATCTCATTTTTGTTGGAGTCCCATTCGAACCTTAGTGTTTCCATAATTATATTATAATTATTCTATACGGTTTGTCAAGTGTGCGGCTGCGCTTTTTCCTTCCACGCGGGGAGCCATTTGCCGAATTTGTAGTAGATCAGGAACATGAGCGACGAGACCGTCCAGGTGACGGGGTAGCAGATGGCGATGGTGAGGTTGCTCGGGTGGGGGAAGGTGATGAGAAACAGCATCGCCATACGCAGCACGCACACGCCGAGCAGCGTGATGACCGTGGGCTTCACGGCGTTGCCCGCGCCGCGCATGGCCGAGGAAAACACCTCCGTCAGCGAAAACAGCGGGTAGCAGAACGCGAGATACGTCACGATCTGCAGCCCGTGGGCGATCACCGCGTCCTCCTCGCAGAACAGGCGGATGATCGGGCGGCGGAGCACGAAGATGAGCGCCCCGAACAGCGCCGAGATCAGCAGATGCAGAATGAGCCCCGCGCGGATGGACTGGAAGATGCGCTCGCGCCGGTGCGCGCCGTAGTTCTGCCCCACGAACGTCATCACGGAGATGCCGAGCGCGTTGGAGATCGGCCAGTAGACGCCGTCGAGCTTCCAGAACGCCGCCCAGGCGGCCACGGTGTCGGTGTCGAGCATATTGGTCGCGCGCTGGACGAACAGATTCGTCACGCAGTAGAGCATCGACTGGATGCCCGCGGGCAGGCCGATGGTGAGCATCCGGCCAAGAAGCCGCCGATCCATGCGCAGCGTGTCCAGCCGCAGCCGCTGCGGATACGGCAGGCGCAGGAGCGTTGCGAGCACGAGCGCGGCGCACACGAGCTGCGAAACGCTCGTGGCGATGGCCGCCCCGGCGACCTCCATCTGGAACGTGATGACAAACAGCAGGTCCAGCCCCGTGTTCACCGCTGCGCAGACGAGCAGGAAGTACAGCGGCCGCTTCGCGTCGCCGAACGCGCGCAGGACGCTGCTGCCCATGTTGTAGATCATGGACGGGATCATGCCCGCGAAGTACCACCGCAGATAGTCCATGGAGTACTGCATGGTCTCCTCCGGCGTGCCGAGCGCGCGCAGCAGGGGACTGGCCAGCGCGATGCCGAGGAAGGTGACGAGCGCGCCGATCCAGAACGACAGCAGCATCGCCGTGCGCACCGCGCGGGACACGGCGTCCTGCTCACCCGCGCCGGCGTGCTGCGAGATGACCACCGCCGCGCCGGACGACAGCCCCACGAAAAAACCTACGATGAGGTTGATGATGACAAAATCCGACCCGCCCACGGCGGCCAGCGCCGTCTTGCCGACGTACCGGCCCAGAACGACGGCATCCACCATCGAATACAGCTGCTGAAAGACCGTGCCGAGCATGATGGGCAGGAAAAAGCGCAGCATCCCGCGCCAGACCGAGCCCTCGGTCAGGGAAACTGTTTTTGCGCCTGCGGTATGTGCCATATTCCGCCCTCCTTTTCGGCAGTGTACTGGTCATTATAGCGGTTTTTGCGCCGTTTTCAATAGGAATTCGGAAATATTTTTCACGCGGGGAAATTCTGAACTTTTTCTGAATTTCCGCCCGATTCGATTGACATAACACCGCCTGTTCGCTATGCTGGAAAAAACAAACGGCGCCCGCGCCCCCTGGGTAACCCGGCACGGGCGGAAAGGAGCAGACGATGCGCAGGTGGATCCTGATATTTTTAGCGCTGGCGATGCTGACGCTCGCCGCGTGCAGCAAAAAGCTGCCGAAGGACATGCTCGACGCGGTAACGCCCCCGCCGGTGGAGCAGACAGACCCGGCGGATACGCAGCCGGATACGAATACGGCCGAGCCGGACGGCGAAGCGCCGCCGGCGGACGACACCGCCGAGACCGCGGAGCCGGAGACGGACTTTCTCAGCGGCGAGTGGGTAAGCGAAGCGCCTGCCGGGGCGATGCGCGTGAGCGTCGACCCGGACGGCGAGGAGATCGTGCTGCGCACGACGCGTGCGCTGCCGAAGCTCTGGATCAGCCGCGTAGAATACGACGACGCGGCGCAGGACTATGTGCGCACCGAGCGCATTTGGTGGATGGAGCAGTGGGAGCCGGACACGCTGCTGCTGCTGGTGATGAACGCCCCGGCGGATCAGGCGGAGCTGGAGGTGAGCTGGGAGGATGAATTCGGCGAGCGCGAGCGCCGCCTGATCGTCCCCACGCGCATCTACCGGCAGGGCGTCGCGGAGGAATCCGTGCAGCTGCTGCACTACGCCGTGCCGCTCGCGGCGGCGGAGCTGACCGCGGGCAGCGCGTATCACTATGACCTCAGCGGCAACGGCCAGAAGGAGACCGTGACGTTTTCGCAGCAGACCGGCGAGCTGGCCGTGACGCCGCTCGCGAAGCTCCGCGTGACGCAGAGCGGCGCGGTGTATGAGGCGAACATGACGCTGCTGGACGCGCGCTGCTGGATCGCCGACCTGAACGGCGACAATGTGGCCGAGCTGTATGTCAGCGGTGACACCGTGTCCGGCGATAAACTGACCTACGGCTGGCAGCTGGGCGAAAACGGGCTGGAGAGCGTGCCGATCGCGGAGGACATCCGCACGAAGGACGCCGACGGCAGCGCGTGCGTGGCGGGCCGGATCGAGCAGATCGACGCCGATGGCATCGTCACCATCGCGGACAGCGCCGCGCTCCCCGGCGGCGTATATACGGCGCGCGCGATGTTCTACGGCGTGGGCGGCGAGCTTTCCGCGCTCGACGGCTACTGGACGCTGGAGCGCGGCGAAGCGCTGACGCTCCGCACGGCGCTGAACGTGACCCTCCGCGACGGCACGCAGCAGACCCTCCCCGCCGGCACCAAACTCTACCTCACCGGCACCGACCGCGAGACCATGGCCGATTTCGAGACCGAAACCGCCATCCAGGGCACCCTGGAGCTGGAAAAGCGGAGCGGCTACGACGGCTGGTACGTGGAAGGGATGAAGGATACGGATGTGTTTGCATGAAGGATGTGCCGTATCCCTGACGCACCGACGAAACGTAGGCACCCCATAGCTTCCCCTGGGGGAAGCTGTCGCCGTAGGCGACTGATGAGGGTCGGGGAGCAGTTGCGTTTTGGCACAACTGCTAAGCTATCCGTCAGTGCTCCCCGGCCCTCATCCGCCCCCTTCGGGGGCACCTGTCCCTACCCTCTTTGTCCCTTCGGGACATTTCCCCCTGATAGGGGGAATCGGCCCCGAGGGGAAGGCAAGGGGTGCATGCCACGCCGCGGTGCGTGCAAAAGCCGTAACTGCCAACCAGCGGGAGGGGTAGAACCCCTCCCCTACGTTCATGTTGGGGAATTTTACGTGTTCGCCGGGGTGCATTCTGACTTGCAGCGGTGTACTGCGGGCGGACAGAGTCGTCCGCCCCTACAGATCTCTTCGCTATATTGCCTAAAATTCCCCTCCGGCATCAGCCGGAGGGGGTTCTTCAAGCCGCCGGCTTAGCCGGAGGTTTTGACTTTTAGTGCCGGCCGAGGTTGACGAGGAGGATGCCGATTACGATGATGGCGGCGCCGAGCCAGTTGAGGGGGGAGACGGTCTCGCGCAGGATGAAGGCCGAGGCGGCGAGCACCAGGATGCAAGACACGCCCGTGGCGATGGGGAAGAGGATGCTCAATTCGCTCCGGCTGACAAGCAGAAGGTACAAAAGAAAGCTCACCACATAGCAGCAGCAGCCGCCGATGCTCACCCAGCTCAGCCGCAGATGCAAAAGCCGCTCCAGAAACGGCACGGCGGCGTGCGCGGTGCCGAGCTTAAACAGCACCAGCCCGCCTACGGAAAACAGCAGATACGCTGCAAACAGTGCGATCATGCGTCCTTCTCCTGTTCTGCCAGCGCCTGCTCCAGTGCGCGGATGCGCTTTTCCAGCAGCGCCGTCTGCTGGATGGTGCGGGTGAGCTTGTCATTGAGGCGGGAGACGATGGCCGTGAGCGAAATTTCGAGCAGGATGATAAAGAAGCACACGGCGGAGATGAGCGCGTTCATCTCGCTCTGGATGCACAGAAGGTGCGCCATCGCCGTGAGGATGCCGGGGAACAGGATGAGCACGAACAGCGCCGCGCCCATCACGAGCCACAGGAGAAAATACTTGAGATTCAGCCCCCGGCGGCGGACAAACAGCAGCAGCACCGTAAAATACACCGCCATGGCGAGGATGAGGACCAGACGCAGCGTCGGAGACATGGATGCACCCCTTTCAGAGCTTTGCGTGCGGCGTGTGTAATAACACTGCCAAGGTGACTTTGAGCATGTAATAGACCGACTTCCACTCGCTGATGGAGGACGCGCCGCCCTGCCGGGCGCGCATCCGCGCCGGGACGTCGCACACGCGTGCGCCGGACTTGAGCGCCGTGACGAGCGACTCCGGCTCGGGATAGTCCTGCGCGTAGTCGTGCGCGAACAGCTCGATGACGCGGCGGCTCGCCGCGCGGTAGCCGCTGGTGGGGTCGGTGACGGTCTTTCCGGTGCGCAGGCGGATGGCCCCGCGCAAAATGGCGATGCCCAGCCGCCGCAGGGCCGTGGACTGGAAGCCCTCGCCGGTCACAAAGCGCGAGCCGATGGCAAGATCGGCCTCGCCGCGCGCGATGGGGGCGAGCAATGCCTCTAGGTCGCGCGGGTCGTGCTGGCCGTCGCCGTCCATCTGCACGGCGGCATCATAGCCGTTTTCCAGCGCGTAGAGATACCCCGTCTGCACCGCGCCGCCGATGCCGAGGTTGACCGGCAGGTTCACGGTGGGGTAGCCGTGCGCGCGGCACAGCGCGCCCGTCTCGTCGCGCGAGCAGTCGTTGATGACCACAAAATCGCACGCGGGGCAGGTCGCCTTTAATTCCTCCACAAACGGCACGATCGCCGCCTGCTCGTTGAACGCCGGGATGATGACAAGCGTTTTCAGGTCCTCCGCCCCCCCTTTTTCGATCCTCTCTACATTATACAGGCAATATGATAAAAAGCAAAGAGTTTTTCAGCCCCCCGCGCGATTGCGTCCGGCGGCGGGATATGATATGATACGCGCAGAAGGGACGTGAGGGAATTGAGCTTTTTCCGCCGCCGGTGGCGTGAGATCGCCGCGGGCGTTTTGATCCTGGGGTTTACGGGCTTCGCCGTGCTGGCGCTGCGGCGCTATGGGATGCTGGCGCACTGGTATTGGGCGCTGCTGCCCGCGGCGGTGCTCGCGCCGCTGAGCATATTCGTGCTGCGCGCGCCGCGCCGGGCGCACCGGGTGTTTTTTGCGGCGTTTCTCGTCTGCGGGCTGCTGTATCTCGCCGCCGTGCCCATTTTGCAGGTGTCGGACGAGCCGCAGCATTTTCTGCGCAGCTATGAGATCGCCGTGCTCCGCACGCCGCAGACGCTGCCGGACGGCAGCGTGGGGGACTTTCTCCCGGACGGGCTGATCCCGGAGCCGCTTTCAGACTACGCCGCAACGGGCTATGACGACATCCGCGCCGCGTGGGACGCGCGCATCGACCGGGCGCATCCCGTGCCGTATGACTTCCCCGGGTCGGCGCTTTACTCGCCGCTGAGCTATCTGCCGCACGCGGCGGGCATCGCGGCGGCGAATCTGCTGACTGACCGGGCAGTCGTCATTCTTTACGCCGGGCGGGCGGCGAATCTGCTTGCAGTGGCGATACTCTGCGCGCTGGCGGTGAAGCTGTTCCCGTTTTCCAAGGCGCTGCCCGCGCTGCTGCTGCTCACGCCGATCTATGTGCACAAGGCGGGGTCGATGTCGGCCGACGGGCTGACGCTGGCGGTGGTGGCGCTGTGGCTGGCGTATGTGCTGCATTTGCAGTACACGGCGCAGGGGCGCCTGCGCACGCGGCAGCTCGTGCCGCTGTATCTGCTCGTTCTGATGCTCTCGCAGTGCAAGATCGTGTATCTGCCGGTGTGCCTGTTTTTCTTTGTGCTCTCGCCGGAGCGGTTCGGGAGCCGAAAACGGTATTTTTGGAACCTCGCGGGGCTCATCGTGCTGGCCGTCGGCGCGGGGCTGGGGTGGCTGGCCATCTCGTCGCGGTATCTTGCCGCCGGATATTCCACCAGCGGCACGCAGACCGCGGCCATTCTGCATGATCCGTTCGGCTACTGCCGCATCCTCCTGCGCACGCTGCGCGTGCAGGGGCGGACGCTTTTGGAGCAGATGATGGGCATCGGCATGGGCGTGGGCGGCGTGCGCAACAGCAGGCTCCTGACCTACGGCTACCTCGTGCTCATCGTGCTGACGGCGATCTTCTCCCGCCGCGAGGGCGGCAGCACGCTTTTGCAGCGGCGGGACGTGTGGCTGGCGCTCGTGTCCGCCCTCGGCGTGATGCTCCTCACCTGCACGGCGCTGTATATCCAGTGGACCACGCCGGGAAATGACACTATCATGGGCCTGCAGGGCCGCTATTTCCTGCCGGTGCTGTACCTCGTATCCATCGCCGCCCTGCAAGTCCGCCCCCACGGCCGCCTCCGCCGCGAGGTCGCCTGGGAGCTGCCGGTCCTGACCGCCACCGGCGTGAATCTGGTAGCAGCAGTCAGCTGCGTGGGGTATGGGCTGACATTGTGAATGATCGTAAAGCGGGCAGCTGGTGCTTTTGCACGCACCGCGGTGCGGAATGCACCCCATAGCTTCCCCCGGGGGAAGCTGTCGCCGCAGGCGACTGATGAGGGCCGGGGAGCACTGACGGATAGCTTTGCAGTTTCATCAAAACGCAACTGCTCCCCGACCCTCATCAGTCTGCTCCGCTGTCGCTCCGCAGCCAGCTTCCCCGAGGGGAAGCCAAAGGACTTCCGCAAATCGGCACTGCCGAAAAAATCCGCTGCTGCGTACTAGCGAGGGGGCAAGCTCCCTGTGTTACGACGAAAAACGAATCCCCGCTGCGCTTTGCGCAGCGGGGTTCTATTTTTATCTTACGCTTCCGGGGGCGTTTCTGTGGGAGCATCCTCCGCGGGAGCTTCCGGGGTCTCTTCTGCCGGGGCCGCTTCGGTCGGGGCTTCCTCTGCCGGGGTATCTTCCGCCGGTGCGGCGGGGGCGGGGATGGTCGGCTGGGCGGGGGCCGCAGCGGGAGCGGCGGACTGGGTCTCTACGTAGAACGCCGCCTGCACGATGCCGAGGAACAGCGGCGCAAACAGGCTGAACGCGATGCTCAGCAGTAAGTTTACAACGCGGAACAAAATGCCAATGAACGGGATGAGCGAAAACAGCGCCAGCACGAGCTCCGCAGCGAGATAGAGCAGGCAGACCAGCATGTCCGCCCAGAACATTTTGCCCTTGTAGCCCATGGTCATCTGCTTGGAGAGCTTGATGGCTTCGGTCGCCTTCACATCGTCGCGCGTCATCAGGATGTACGGCGTGAAGCGGTACTCATATGCGCGGATCACGGCGAACACGATGCCCGCGAACGGGATCAGCGCCCACAAAAAGACCCATAGCGACATCCACGCCATGCCGCCCACCACGCGCCAGAAGCGGTCCTTTCTGAACGCGGCAAAGAGGTAGGCGCTCTTGGGCTTCAGACCGGTGCGGTAGCTGTTGAGGTAGATCATCGCCATGCCTGCATCGAGCGCGATGCTCACGATGAACGCGCCGATGGGGAGCATCCCAAAGCCGACGAGCGCAATGAGCTCCAGCAGCACGCACAGCAGCGAGATGCCCCACAGCGTGACCGGCTTTTTCTTCAGGACGGCAAACGCTTTTTTGTAGATCGAACGAACCATAACAGATCCTCCTTTTTTCTTCTTCAAGTTCAGTATACGGCAGGAAAACAGGAAAGTCAACGGATGTTTTCCGCAAAAAAAGCGGGCCGCCCTCGGGCGGCCCGCGAACGGCTCAGCGGGCGCTCTCCAGCATCGCCGTGAGCGCCTCGCCGGAGCAGGGGGTCACGCTGTAGCGCCCCATGGCGTACAGGCACTGGCCAAGGCCGCGCACGAGCGTATTGCTGTGCGGCTCGGTCGAAAACGTGGCCGTCAGCCCTGCCGCGCGGCAGAGCGTCTGTGAGAGGGCGGTGTAAACGCCCTGGGGATAGGCCAGCGCCGTGACGCGCTGCGTCGTGTTTTCCTCGATCCCGCACATTGACTGCGCCAGATCGGCGGAGAATACGGCGGCGTAGTCCGCCTGACTTTCGCCCGGCAAAATGCCCGCCGTCTCGCGCACAGGCGCGGCGTCGAGCTGCGGCGACTGGTGGAGGTCATACGTATGACTGCCGATGGTGATCAGGCCGGAGTCGATCATCTCCTGCGCCTGCGCATAGGAAAAATGCGGCGTGATGGGCGCGCCGGTGTCCTTATACGTATCCCGCCCGACTGACACGCCGATGACGAACATCGCCGCCTTCATACCGTATTTCTGCAAAATGGGGTACGCCAGCTCGTAATTGCTGAGATAGCCGTCGTCAAACGTGATGAGCACGGGCTTTTCCGGCAGCGCGCCGCCATGGCAGACGTAGTCATACACCGCATCAAGGCTCACGGTCTCATAGCCCGCGTCCCGCAGGGCGCGCAGCTGCTCGTCAAAGATCGCGGCGGTCATCGCGCCCGTGCCGTCGTCCTCGGCCAGCAGATCGTGGTACATGAGGATGGGCAGGTCTTTCGTATAGGCCGCCGTGTCGGCAGCCGCACCGTGCGCACAGAGCGAGGCGGCGTGCGCGTCCGCGTTCTCCGGCGTCACATAGACGCCGAAATCGTCCGGGATGTAGACGGAATCATCGCCGAACATCCGCGCCAGCGCCATGCGGCCGACGTCGTTGCGGAAGTGCGTGGCGTCGTAGAAGTAGCGCGGGTCGCAGCTGACGGAGCTGTAGGAGAAGTCCCAGTAGTCCGTCACGGCGGCGAGCTTGGTGTAAAACGCCGTGACCGCCTCGGCGCTGTAGCCATCAAAATAGTCGCGGTAGACCGGCGCACAGGCAACATACAGCTGCACCCCGGCGTCCCGGCAGAGCTCGACGATCGCCGCCACGTCCTGCATGCACGCGTCCGTATACCCCAGCTGCGACGGGCCGGTGGGGTAGTTTTGGAACACAGGGTAGCTCTCATAATAGCGCGCGAGCGAGCCGATGTTCTCCACATCCCGCGCGCGCTTGTCATACGCGCCGCTTCTTTCGTCGAACACATTGTAGCTCTGCGGCAGAAGAAGCCCGTCCTGCTGCGCCTTCAGCTTATCGAGCGCGTACTGCGGGCTTGCCAGCAGATAGCTGCCGTAAAAGCCGAGCTTTCCCGCGCCGCTCACGGACTCGTGCAACTTGAAGCTGAGCGAGTCCTCCCCGGTGGCGTAGGACAGGCCGTTGTCGATGTACACGTTCAGCACGATGTTTTTAACAGTGCAGTTTTCCAACAGCCACTGCACCGTCAGGCGCGTGTCCTGCATATCCGCGCCGTAGACGATGGTGTTATAGAATTTTGCGTCCAGATAGTCGTTCAGCACCTCTGCCGGGTACGAGCTGGTGGACGAGCAGCCGACGAGGTAGGAGTCATATTCGTCCGCGTGCTGCATGAGGTACGCGGTCTTGCCCACGCGGGGGTTGAGCGTTTCGGCGTAGGAATACCACACATCCTGCCCGAATACGCCGAACGGGTCGACGAAAAAGTTGACCGCCGCCACCGCCAGCACCAGCAGCAGCGCCAGCACAAGGCACATCACGACCCAGCTTTTAGCCTTCATCCGGATATGCCTCCCCTCAATACTGTGCGTAAATAAAGCCCGCGCCGGTGTAGCCGCCCAGCGCGCCGAGCAGTAAGATCGCCGCCAGCCAGACGAGCGTCACGAGCCCCTGCACGGCAGGCTTCTGCCGCGCGAGCAGCCGCCGCGCCACGCCGCCGCGCTCCTGATACACCTCCACCGCCAGCAGCACAAAAAGCCCCGCCAGCACGACGAGCCAGTCGGCCTTTGTCATGCCGAGCGAAAACAGCGCGCCGCCGCGCAGCTGCGAAAGCGAAAAATCGGTCACCGACTGCCGCAGCATGGAAAGCGCCGTTATGAGCCGCGGCGCGCGGGTGATGTAGCGCCCGATGAACACGATCACGCCCGTGCGCAGCATCTGCACGCCGTGCCACACCCAGCCGTCCCACCGGATGGGGAGCTTTTCGCGGATGCGCACGAACAGCGGCTCCAGCAGCAGCGCCGCCGTGATGAGCACACCGTTATACAGGCCGAACGCGAGATAGCGGAAGTTTGCCCCGTGCCAGATGCCGATGATGAAATACACCACGAACGTGGCCATGGACGTGGCGAAAATTTTGCTCAGCATCCCGCGGAAATGCTTCCGCGCGAACGACCCCAGCGCCCGGAACGGGCGCGAGAGCGCCAGCGGGTAAAACACATAGTCGCGCATCCAGCTGCCGAGCGAGATGTGCCAGCGCCGCCAGTATTCCGTCAGGCTGCGGGCAAAAATCGGCCGCTGGAAATTCTCGGCCATGGTGATGCCGAGCATCTGCGCCGCACCGCGCGAGATGTCGATGCCGCCGGAAAAATCGCAGTACAGCTGCACGCAGTAGCCGAACACGCCGAGGATCAGCACTGCGCCGCCGTAGCTCTTCGGTGAGGAAAACACGGTGCTGACCAGCGCCGCCGTGCGCTCGGCCAGCAGCAGCTTCTTAAAATAGCCCCACAGCGCCAGCTGCAGGCCGCCGCGGATATTCTCCCAGTCGAGCGGGTGCTCCGCCAGCAGCTGCGGCGCGAGCGCGTTGTACCGCCCGATGGGGCCCTGCACGATCTGCGGAAAAAACGACACGAACAGCGCGTATTTCGCAAAATTTTTCTGCGGCTGCACCTTGCCGCGGTAGCAGTCCACCACGTAGCCGATGGACTGGAACGTGTAAAACGACACGCCCACAGGCATCAGCAGCTCCGGCGCGAACACGGAAAGCCCCGTCCGGCGCGAGAGCGCGTCAGCAAGGAACGCCCAGTACTTGAGCGCGAACAGCACGCCGAAGTTCGCCAGGCACACCGCCCACACGGCCCCCTTGCGCCGCCGGTCGTGCGCGCGCTTCTGCGCCTTTTTCTCCTCCGGCCCCAGCGCCTTCCACCGCGCGTTCAGAACGCCCAAGCGCCGCCCGGCCGTATACGTGGTCAGGGCGGTGAAGGCGAGGTAGCCGATCGTTTTTGCCCCGCCGCACAGGCAAAACGCGCAGCTCGCCGCCAGCAGCAGCACCCACTGCAGCCGCCGCGGCAGGACGTAATATAAAACGATCAGCCCCGCCAGAAACGCGAGGAAGGTCAGCGACGTAAAGGACATAACTCAGCTCTTCGCGCGCTCGATGAGGTCGTAGATCGCCTGCACGGAGTTAAAATTCTCCGGCACCAGATCGTCCACCGAAACCTCCACATCATACTCGTCCATCAGCACCGTCACGATCGTGACGAGATCGAGCGAGTCGAGGATGCCGTCGTCGATCAGGTGATCGGACGAGGTAAAGTCGATGCCAGGGCACGTCTGCTGCAAAATGTCCAAAAGCTGCTTCATGGTATCAGTCTGTCCTTTCTGTCCGCCAGACCTGCGCCCTGCGCCCGTCCGGCAAAAATCCGTTTTGTTCATAAATGCGCCGCGCCGCGGCGTTGTCCTGCGCCACCCAGACGCGGCACAGCCGCGCGCCGAAGCGCACCGTAAATTCCCGCACGAGCTGACCGGCCAGTCCCTGCCCGCGGTATGCGGGCAGCACCGCGAGGTGCCGCAGCTCCATCCCGCCGCGTTCCGGCTGCGCGTGCAGTACCGCGGCGGGCGCGCCGTTTTGAAACCGGGCGAGCAGCCGCCCCTCGGACACGGCGGCCTCCAGCGCGGAAAGCGCGGGCAGACACCCGGTGTCGGGCGGGAAGCAGGCCGCCAGAATATCCAGCGCCGCCTGCGCGGAGATCGTTTCCTCCGGGAAAGGCCCGTCCGGGATGTTTCCCGCCGGGCGCGTCCGGCGCTCGCGCGTGAGGACCGGCCGGAAGCCGAGGGCGGTGAAGAACGCATCCGGCAGCGCGGGCATGCCCGCGTAGGGGTATTCGCACACCGTGCCGCCCGGCAGCGCCGCGCGCGGCGCGGTTTCGGGGTCGGTGACGTAAAAATACAGCCGGTCGGGCGTCCCGCGCGCCAGCAGGAAAAGCCCGCCGCTTGCGCGCTCGGCATACAGCCGCCCCGATCCGCAAAGATCTTGCAGCGCCTGCGCGGAGAGCGCACAGTTCGTGACGAGCCCCGGCCGCAGACAGGCCGTCTGCGCGGCGCGCAGGGCGGAAAAATCGGTGAGCTTATCCATCGAGACAGTCCTTTTTGAGCGCCGCGCGGTCGATCTTGCCGTTTTGGTTGTGCGGCAGCCGCTCGCGCGGGCAGAAAACGTTCGGGAACATATATTTCGGCACCAGCGTGCGCAGGTGCGCCAAAATCTGCGCGGGCTTCGCCTCGCCCGCGTAGCAGCAGACGATGGCGTCCTTCCGCCCGTCAAACAGGCACGCCGCGTCGGCAATGCCGGGGCAGGACGCGAGCGCACGCTCAATTTCGCCCAGCTCGATGCGGTAGCCCATGTGCTTCACCTGCCCGTCCTGCCGGGACTGGAAGATGAACAGGCCGTTTTCGTCCTGCACGGCGATGTCGCCCGTGCGGTAGATGCGCTCGGGGTAGCTTTTCTGCAGCGGGTTCTGAATGAACGCCGCGGCAGTCTTTTCGGGGTCATTGTAATAGCCCAGCGCCAGCCCCGTGCCGCGGATGCAGATCTCGCCCGGCTGGCCCTGCGGGACGGGGCGCAGCCGCTCGTCCAGCAGGAATACGTCCTTGTTTGCGCACGGCCTTCCCGCCGGGATGGCCTCGTGATCGGCAAATTCGCGGTCCACGCGGTACCACAGCGCGTCCACCGTGGCTTCCGTCGGGCCGTAGAGGTTATAGTACTGCGCCTGCGGCAGCGCCGCGCGCCAGAGATTCACGTCGCGGGCCAGCAGCGCCTCGCCGCCGAGCAGCACCTTGCGGACTGTTTCGGGGCGGTATTTTTCCAGCACGCCCGACGCTGCCACCAGATGGAACGCCGACGTGGCCCATTGCAGCACGGTGACGCCGTGCGCGTTCAGCGCTTCGATCAGCAGCTTCGGGAATAAAAACAGCTTTTTTGGCAGGATGTGGCATGTGAGTCCGCAGGCCACGCAGATATACAGATCCTTTACCGAGCCGTCAAAGTAGAACGGCGCCTGATTTCCCAGCACGTCGTCCGGCGAAAACTCCGCCGCGCCCGCCAGCCAGTCGGCAAGGTCGATGACGCCCCGGTGGTGGCAGGCGATGCCCTTGGGCACGCCCGTGGAGCCGGAGGTGAAGATGATATACACCGGGTCGGTGTCGAGCACGGCGCTCCGCCGCGTTTTCAGCAGCGCGCCGTCAACGTCCGCCGCCAGATTGTCCTCGATGCTTAAAACCGGGCAGCCGAGCTGCGCGGCGATTTTCGCGCTTTCCTGCGTGTACAAAACGACCGCGGGGTCGAGCTGGCGCAGAATGGTGTCCAGCCGCGCCTGCGGCATCTGCGGGTCGAGCGGGACATAGCAGCACCCCGCCTGCAGCGCGGCGAAAAAGCCCAGCGGCGTGTAGGCGTCGCGCCCAACGAGCACGCCCACGGGGCGGCCCGGCTCTGCGCGCCCGGCCACGAGCGTTCCCAGCGCCCGCGAGCCCGCGAGCAGCTGCGAAAACGTCAGCGCGTGCGTCTCATCCGCAAACGCGATCTTCTCCGGCACCCGCGCCGCCGAACGCTCCAGATATTCCAGCACATTCCGCATAAACAGACCCACCTCCCCTTTTAACCTGCTTAGTATACCACACCCTGCGACCGCACGCAAGAGCCGCCCCGGAGAACCGTTTGGTTCTCCGGGGCGGCCTGAAAGGGGGACGGACACGCCCCGCGGCGCGGCCGCGGGCGCAGTTGGTAACCGCTGATGAAATCATCTGCGGTTACTTTGGAGGAGTGATGGAATGCTGCACGGTTCGGAAGGAAGGGACGCCTGCGGCAGCGGGTGCGGTGCGTGTCCGGGGGACGTGGGGTCATGCGCTGTCAGCACATGGAGCGGTACATCCGGTCGAGCATCTCGTCGGTGATGTTGATGGGATTATTGTAGAGGTTCGGGTGGCGGCTGGCCTGCACAAGGGCTGCGAGCTGCGCGTCCGAGAGCGCGTAGGCCTTGAGATCGGTCAGCAGCCCCAGCTCGACCTTCAGCGCGTGGATGCGGCCGGCCAGCGCGTTTGCGTCCGCGCAGCCCAGCTCCCGCGCCAGCGCCTGCACACGGCCGCCGTCGGCGTCCGCGTTGATGCGCATGAAGTGGTCGAGCGTCAGCGCGCACGCCTCGCCGTGCGGGATGTGCAGAAGATTCGTCAGCGGGAACGAGCAGGCGTGGCTGGACGTGGTCTTGGGCAGCGTGAAGGCAAGGCCCGCGATCACGGACGCCTCGGCCATCTTCCGCCGCGCGAGCACGTGGTCGGGCTGGCGGAACGCCAGCGGCAGGTAGTCGAACACGCTCTTGCAGGCGTAGATCGCCAGCGCGTCGCAGATGGGCTGGTGACCCTTGCTCCAGTAGCCCTCCACGGCGTGGCACAGCACGTCAATGCCGGTGCTCGCCGTCATGTGCGGCGGGAGCGTATAGGTCAGCTCCGGGTCGATGAGCGCGAGCCTGGGGTAAAAATTCTCCGACACGATCGGCCCCTTTTTGCCCAGCGCGTGATCGCTCAGCACGGACACGCACGTCACCTCGCTGCCCGTGCCCGCCGTGGTGGGGATGGCCAGCAGCAGCAGATGCTCGGGCGGCAGGGGCCTTCCCGTGCCGTGATAGGCGCGGATGGAGTCGTTTGTGAAGCAGACGCTGCCCGCCGCCTTGGCGCAGTCGAGCGCGCTGCCGCCGCCGAGGGCGACGAGAAAGTCGATCTGCTCGTCGCGGAGCCTCTGCGCGCAGGCGTCGACCTCGGCCGTCTCCGGGTTCGGCGAGACCTGATCGTAGACCGCGCGGATGAGCCCGCCGCAGGCCTGCACGATCCTGCCGGCCAGACCGCTTTTTGTAAAGAACGGGTCGCTGACCAGCAGCCCGCGGCGGTAGCCCGCCTGCTCGGCAATGCTCTTGAGCTCGGCCAGCACGCCCTCGCCGAAGCGGATCGTGACCGGCTGGATGTATTCCCAGTTCATACGTTCTCCCTCTGGTCGTCTTGAATGTCGATGACAGTTTTGAGCACCTCATTGCGGTGCGCAAAGGCAAAGTGGAACGCCTGCTCGGCCTCGGCAAAGGGGAAGATGCGGGGATTTACGCCCGACAGGTCGATCTTGCCGGACTCGAGGGCGTCGATGGCGACGGGGTAGATGTGGCGGTAGCGCCAGACCTGCCGGATGTCGGCCTCCTTGCGGGCCATCTCGTCAAACAGGAACGGCACCTCGCCGCCGGCGTTGCCGACGTTCACGACCACGCCGCCGCGCTTGACGTATTTCCATGTGGAGGCGAGGGTGAAGGGGCTGCCCGCCGCGTCGAACACCACGTCCGCGCCGCGGCCGTCCGTCAGCTCCATCACGCGCTGCAGCGCGTCCTCGGTCTTGACGTTGATCGCGGCGTCCGCCCCGGCCTGTTTTGCCAGCGCCAGCCGGTTTTCCAGCGCGTCGGAGACGATGACGCGCGAGGCGGACATCGCTTTGCACGCCAGCATCGTCATATAGCCGATCGTGCCCACGCCGATGATGAACACCGTTTTGCCGAGCCCCACCTCGCCGCGGTAGGCGGCGTGCATACCCACGGACAGCGGCTCGATCATGCAGCCCTCCAGCGTGGAGATGCTCTGCGGGAGCTTGTAGCACCATTCGGCGGGATAGATCATGTATTTGCGCAGCGCGCCGTGCGTCGGGGGCGCGGCGGAGGCGAGAAAGCGGATGGTCGGGCAGAGATTATACAGCCCCTTCCGGCAGAATTCGCACTTGCCGCACGGAATGCCCGGCTCCAGCGCCACGCGGTCGCCGCAGGCGAGCGTTTCGACCGCGCCGCCGGTCTGCACCACGGTGCCGGAGACCTCGTGGCCGAGGATAAAGTCCGCGGGAGCCTTGCGCGTGCCGATGCAGCCGTTCGTGAAAAAGTGCATATCCGAGCCGCAGATGCCGCAGTATTCCATGCGCACCAGCACCTCGTCGGGCTGCAATGCACGCAGCTCCTCTTCGTCCAGCACCAGCCGCCCCGTCTCAGGCAGCTTCCAGTACAGGTTTTTCATACGCGCGCGTCCTTTCTGCCGATGACGAGTTTTACCTTGCGGACGATCTCGTCGGCGGTGAGATGGAAGCGCTCGGCCAGATACGAAACGGGGCCGACCTCGCCGAATTCATCCTGCACGCCGACCATTTCCATCGGCGCGGGCTGATGCAGCGCGAGCACGGACGCGACCGCCGAGCCCAGCCCGTTTTTCACGTTGTGATTTTCCGCCGTGACGATCGCGCCGGTCTGGCGCGCGGCGTCCAGCACCGCCTGCTCGTCCAGCGGCTTCAGGCACCACATATCGACCACGCGGATGTGGATGCCCTCCTGCGCCAGCATGTCCGCGGCCTTCAGCGCCTCGGCCACCAGATAGCCCATGGCAAAGACCGTGGCGTCCGTGCCGTCCCGCAGGAGCATGGACTTGCCGAGGGTGAACTCGGTGCCCTCTTCATAAATGACGGGCGCCTGCTTGCGCGTCAGGCGCAGATACCACGTGCCGTAGGTGTCCTTCGCCATGCGCACGATGCGCTCGAGCGAGACGGCGTCGCACGGCTCGGCCACGGTCATCTCGGGGATGGTGCTCATAATGCCCAGATCCTCAAACGGCATATGCGTGCCGCCGTTGAGCGCGGCGGTGATGCCGGGGTCGGAGCCGACGACCTTCACGTTCTGCTTTGCATACGCGCAGGACATGAAGATCTGGTCGCACGCGCGGCGCGCGGCGAAGGGGCCGAACGTGTGCGCAAACGGGATGAACCCGCGGGAGGAGAGGCCCGCCGCCGTGCCGATCATGTTGGCCTCCTGCACGCCGCAGTCGAACGTGCGCTCGGGGAACTCGGTGCGGAAGGGGATGGTGCCCGCCGCGTTCATCAGATCGGCGTCCAGCAGCACCACGCGCGCGTCCGCGCGCGCCATGTCCAGAAGGGTATTGCAGAAAACCTTGCGCAGCTCCACTGCGCCGGGGGCGTGTTCCTTTGCGATCATTGTGCCATACCCTCCTGTTCTTCCGTCAGGGCGCGCAGCTGCGCGTCCAGCTCCCGCAGCGCCTCGGCCGCCGTCTGCTCGTCCAGCGTCATATTGTGGCAGCTGAGCTTGCCTTCGATCTTGGAATAGCCCTTGCCCTTCACCGTGTGCAGCACGATGACGGAGGGGCGTTCGGTCTGCTTTTTCGCGTTTTCCACGGCGCGGACGATCTGCCCGACATCGTTGCCGTCCGCCACGTCCTGCGCGTACCAGCCGAAGGAGGCAAACTTGCCCGCGATGTCGCCCAGCGCGCACAGATCGTTCACATAGCCGTCGATCTGGCAGCCGTTGTTGTCCACGAACGCGATGAGGTGGCCGAGCTTTTTAGCGGCGGCGAACATGGCCGCCTCCCAGACCTGCCCCTCCTCGATCTCGCCGTCGCCGAGGATGAGATAGGTGTCGTTTTCATAGCCCTTCAGGCGGTTGCCGCAGGCGATGCCCACGGCGGAGCTGGCGCCCTGGCCGAGCGAGCCCGTGGTCATGTCGATGCCGCAGGTGCGGTTCATATCGCAGTGGCTCGGCAGGTTCGTGCCGGGGCGGTTGAGCGTTTTGAGCTGCTCGGGCGGGAAATAGCCCTTCAGTGCGAGCGTGGCGTACACCGCCGGGCCCGCGTGGCCCTTGGAGACGACGAGCAGATCGCGGTCGTCCTTTTTGGGGTCGGCGGGGTCAATGCGCATTTCTTTACCGTAGAGCACGGCCAGCACGTCCGCGATGGACAGCGCGCCGCCCAGATGCCCCACGCCGAGGGCTGCGATGGTCTCGATCGTTTTTTTGCGGATGTCGACCGCAAAGCGTTTGAGTTCCAGCTCTGTCATGCCTGCTGCCCTCCGCCGTAGATCATCTCTTCCAATGCGCGCACCTGCTCGCCGGCGTTCTGCAAAAACGTCTGCCGCCAGGGCTCCAGACCCTGCAAAAAGTCCGTTTTCAGGAATGTGCGGGCCATCTCGATGCCAAGCTCGGGGCCGATCTTCCAGCCGCCCATGGTCATCACGTTCGCGCCGTTGATGGCGCGGCACATCCGCGCGTCGTAGGGGTCGTTGCAGACCACGGCGTACACACCGCGGTATTTGTTGGCCACGACCGCCATGCCCGCGCCCGTGCCGCAGATGAGGATGCCCTTTTCAAATTCGCCCGCGGCCACGCGGGGCGCCAGCGCGGCGGCGACCGCAAAGTACGGCTTGCCATGCTCGAGATCGGCGGTGCCGCAGTCGGTCAGCTCCCAGCCGTCCTCGCTGAGCGCTTTTTTCACGGCCTCCTTCAGCAAAAAACCGGATTTATCGGATCCGATGATGAGTTTTTTCATATCCGTTCTCCTTTTCTCAGACGGCGCTCAGGTCGTCATCCTTCATGCAAAGATGGACCGCGCCGAGCTTGAACGTTTTGGGCAGAGCCAGAATGTTGGGGTTCGGGCCGGTGTATTTTTTCATCGCGTCGGCCAGCGCCTCTTCGAACGTGGCGCGGGTCTTAAGACCCATGCTCCGCGCGATGCCCGGCTCCTGCGCGCCGACGATGTAGATCGCGGCGGTGTTCATCTCCGCGATGTGCGCGCAGGACATCATGGAAAACCCGTGGAACGGGTGGAAGGCGTTGCAGAAGCGGTATTTGCGGATGTATTCCTCGTTCGTGGCAAAATACTCGCCGTAGCGATTCATGTCCGGCAGGGTCTGCATATAGTCGTGCTGGAACAGCTCGTACTGCTCGCGCAGATACGGCCAGCGCTCGTCGTGGAAATACCCGTTGCAGATCGTGGAGCAGATGATGACGCAGCGCTCCGACATCACGCGCTTGTGGCGGATGACCTGCGCTGAGAGCGCCTGCATCATCTGGATGGGGTTCGTGCCCATGCCGTTGCCGTAGTGGAAATCCTGCGGCATGCCGAACACCATGATGTCGTATTTCTTCTCCGCCCACGGGATGTAGGTGCGTTTATTTGCCAGCACCCACGACTTCGGCTGCATCTCGGCGGCGTAGCCGGAGTTGATCTCAAGCTGGCGGGAGTAGGTGTCGAGCACGGCATCGCAGCAGAAGAAGGGATGACCCATTTTTTCTTCCATGTGCATGCCGATCTCGTCAAAGAGCGTGCGCATCATGCTGTGGCCGGAGACGGGGGTGAAGTCCTGCCGGTGCATGACCTGCGGCACGTGGTGGCTGGCGATGGAGCGCCAGTGGGTGATGCCGGTGGCGCAGTGCTTGTAGCCGCCGGAGTAGCCGCCGTAGGGGTTGCCCTGCGTGTGACCGATGAGGATGGGGATGTCACATTCAAAGACGTATTTGTTCATCAGCACCGGCGCGTTGTGCCGGGCCGTGCGGCCGAGATCGACCATGTGCTCCGGATCCTCGGAGTCGTGACTGGTGATCTGGCCGGTATAATAAAATTCGCCGAACAGCTCGTCGCCCAGGATCTTTTTCATCTCCGCCACGGTGGCGCGGGGGTGCAGGCCGTTGGAGATGAGCAGCAGGATGTCCTTTTTCTCAACACCTCCGGCGTACAGCTCATCGAGGCACGCGCGGATGGCGACCTTGCGGTGCGACGTTGCCTGGCAGCCGCCCTTGACGATGTCCGGGATGACGAACACGACCGTCTTTCCCGGCGCGGCCAGCTCGCGCAGCGGCGGCATCCCGTAGGGGTGGCGGATGGAGTCCAGCGTTGCGGCGTACAGGCTGTCCCAGTCCTGCGGCAGGCAGGGGGGATCCGGCACGGTCTCGCCGGGGATAAACACATCGGTCGAGTCCGGCAGCTCCGCCGCCATCAGGCCCGTGCCATATTCAAATTCCAGTTTCATGTTTTACTCCTTATTTGTTCAGATACGTCCGGATGATCTCGATGTACTCCTCCGGGTAGAAGCCGATCTGCCCCTGAAAGCGCGTCAGCGCGATCAGGCCGCCGTCTATCTCCTCGATCCCGGCGAGCATCGCGGCGTTGTCGCGCTTGAGCCCGCCGCCGTACACCACATCCAGCCCGCCGGTCACGTGCTTCACGAACTGCGCGATCTTGCGGATATACGGCGCGTCCGCCGGGGTCTTGCCCGGGCCGATCGACCACACCGGCTCATAGCCGATGACGATCCGGCTGCGGTCGGCACCCTGCAGCCCCAGCCGCAGCTGCTCGCCCAGCACATCCTGCCAGTGCGGCTGCTCCTCGCTCGTCTCGCCGATGCAGTACAGCACCTTCAGGCCGCGATCCTGCGCGCGCAGGATCTCCTGATTGAGGATGCGGCTGATGGCCGCGGCGTCCTGCACGCCCGCCTCGGCGAGGATGCCGCCCTTGTCGGCGCGCTCCTCGCAGTGGCCGATGAGCGTGTAGCCGCAGCCGAGCATGGCGGCGGCGGATGCCGGCAGATTTGTGGTGAAGGCGCCGAAGTTGCCGCCGGGGGCGGTGTCGGCGCGGTAAACGCCCTGACAGCCGAGCTGCACGGGACTGCCCGGCGTGCGCGCCTGCGCCGCGCCGAGCAGATGCGCCTCGGGGAAGAACTGGACGAACTCGGCGTCCTCGGCCGCAAATTCGCGCAGCGCCTGCTGCGTGCGGCTGACGATGTAAGCGCCCCAGCCGGGCGCATCGGCCAGCCGGTTCACCCCGCCGTATTCCGGCAGGACGTCAAAGCGCTTGAGATTCAAAAATAAATGCTTCATAGTCAAAGCTCCTGCATTACTGCATTGTTTTCCGATATTTTTCCGATTCGCAATCGCTAAGGTACGCGCAGTCGTCCGCGCTGAGAAGGTCCATTTCATACCCCCCGTTCAGCCGCAGCACCTCTGTGCAGAACGCGGCCACGCTCTCGATCTCCTTGGCCTTTTTGACGCTGTCTGCTGTGACGTAGAGCTGATCGCGCCACAGAAGCAGCTCTGGCAAGCCGTGCTCGGCCGCGTACCGCGTCAGCTGCGGGCAGGGGTCGGCCTCGTCCAGCCGCAGCGCCGACCAGCCGCAGAACACCAGCGCGTCCGGGCAGAACACATAGGACTGCTCCAAATACCGCAGGTTCCGCAGCACCGTGGCGTTCGTGGCGCGCAGGACGATCTTCTGCGCCATCCCGGCGCGCTCCAGCGCGGTGTAGAGCGCCGTGGCCAGATCGTCGGCGCGGCTGTCGCAGCCGAGCGCCGCGGTGATGACGGCCATGACGCGCTCATGCAGGGCGATGACCTCGTCAGCCGTGTGGCCGCTGACGATCACGCCGTGATTTTTCAGGAAAATGACGCCGTTTACGCCGTGGCCGCCCGGCTGGAACGCGCTTTTCAGCGCCCGCCAGACCGCAACGCCCAGCGGCAGGCCGGGCGGGGCGTAGTCGGCAAAGTACGCGTCGGGAAACAGCGTGCGCAGCGTCTGCATCCCGCCTTTGCGGGCGGTGAGGACGTTGACGAGCGTGGGGTGCGTGTGCAGCGTGACCGGCCCGGTCAGGGCGTGGAAATACGTCTCGATGGCGGGGCGGCAGCCGGAGAGGAACGCACGCTCCTGCAGCTCCGCCTCCTCCCGCGCGCCGCAGCTGGGCCCCTCGCTGCTTAAAAAGTGCTCCAGGAACACGTCGCAGCGCATATGCGCCCAGCCGAAGGTCTCGCTGACGTCTGCCAGCTGGATGCCGAGGCCCTTGATGAGCATGGTGCCGTCGGGGAGCTTGACGGAGGTGTTTCCGCCGCTGGACTGCACATAATCCTCCCGCATCCCCGCGTAGCGCGAGATGCGGATGAGGTCGTTCAGTTCGGATGTATGATCGTTCATAGGTAAAATCTCGTTTCTATTTGAGTAAGGTCGTAATAAGCGTCATCGCGCCGGACAGGAGCAGCAGAAACCGCGTGAGCGCCGCGAAAAACGTGACGGAGACGCGCTTATGCAGCCACCCACCCACGAACGCGCCCGCGATGCAGAACGGCAGCGCGCACGCGAACTGCACGAGCAGCGGCCGCGTGAAGATCCCTCCCACGGCCAGATCCTTCACAAGAATGGCCGCGGAGAACAGGAACCAGACGAGCGTGAGCGTGTTGCGCAGCAGCGCCTTGTCGCGCTGACGCCGCCCGGCGTAGATGACAATGAGCGGGCCGCCGCAGCTGAACGCGCCGTGGAAAATACCGCCCGCGAACAGCGACAGCCGCTCCAGCACGCGCCGCAGCGCGGACGGCTCATCCGCTTTTTCCGGATCGCCCGGCCGCAGCAGCATGTTTAAGGAAACTGCAACCACAAAGCCGCCGAGGATGACCTTGAGCGTGCGCTCGGGCAGAATGCCCCCCAGGAGCATTCCCACCGGCAGCCCGCAGCCGCCGAACAGCAGCACGGTGCGCAGGATCGCGCGATCTGTTTTTCCGCGGTTTTGCAGATAGATGCGCGCGCCGTTCACGCCGGAGATCATCGCCATCAGGGCCACTGCGCTGTCCACGTCCAGAAACATCGTCAAAACCGGCATCGCCAGCACGGCGCCGCCGAAGCCTGTGATGCACTCGATGGACATGGACACGAACAGCGCCATGCCGGTGCTCAGTAGTTGCAGCAGGTTCATATCCTGATGAAATGTGCAGCCGCTCAGATCTCGCGGCGGTTGAGCGCAAAGGACTGCGCCGTGGGGCCGGTGACGTTCGACTGCGTGGCGACGAACATCATAATGTCCATCAGCGCCTCCGGGGACTTGTTGATCTCGCCGCTGGAGGTCAGGTCCTTGTTGGCGACCGTGCCGTCGTCGGTCTTGTTGAGCGCGGTGTCGACGGGACCGGGGATGATCTCGTTGACGCAGATATTGTGCTCGCGCAGCTCCATCGCCAGGCACCGCGCCAGCATCCACTGGCCCGCCTTGGCGCAGGAGTAGTCGGACAGGTCCGTACCGCCGCGGCGGCCACGGCCCGTGCCGGTGAAGAGGATCTTTGCGCCGTTTTCGTTTTTCAGCAGCAGCGGCAGCGCCGCCTTGGCGGTGATGTAGCCGCCGATCATGTCGATCTCGATGGTCTTTTTCCACCTGGCGACGTCACTGTCGAGAATGCTCTTGCGCTGCAGCACTACGCCCGCGTTTGCGTAGAGGATGTCGAGCTTGCCGTAGAGCGCCTCGCACTTCTGGACGGCTACCTGCATCCCTTCGTAGTCGGTCACGTCGCACTCATAGCCCGCGGCCTCAAAGCCGTTTGCGCGGATCTCGGCGACCTTTTTGTCGATCGCGTCCTGCCCGAGGGCGACGATAAAGACCTTCGCGCCCGCCATCGAAAATGCCGTGGCCGCCGCGCCGCCGATGCCCTGCGCACCGCCGGTGATGAGCGCGACCTGTCCCTGCAAAAGACCTGCATACTTGTTTTCCATGATCAAAACTCCTTTACCACCATTTGATCTGTTCGGTTACGTGTTTTCTCAGTTCAATGAATTCCGGCGAGGTGACGTCGCGCGGATAGGGGAGGGTGTTGACGATGTTCTCCTTGATCCCGGCGGGCTTGTTCGTGAGCACCAGGATGCGCTCGGAGAGGTACACCGCCTCCTCCACGTTGTGCGTGATGAATACGACCGTGGTACCCATCTCGCGCCACAGGCGCAGCACCTCGTCCTCCAGATAAAAGCGCAGCTTCAGATCCATCTGCGCATATGGCTCGTCCATCAGCAGCAGATCCGGCTGCATGGCAAACGCCCGGCCGATGATGATGCGCTGCATGGAGCTGGCGGAGAGCTCGTTGGGATAGGACTTGCGGAATTTTTCCATGCCGAGCAGCTTGAGGATGCGGTCCACGCGCCCGGCGATCTCGGCCTTGGGGAGCTTTTTCAGCTCCAGACCGAAGCGGATGTTCTCCTCCACGTTTTTCCACGGGTAGCACGACGGCTCCTGGAATACGAAGGCGATGTTGTGCTTTTTGGGGTTCGCGGGCTCGCCGTCGATGGTCAGCGAGCCCGACGTCGGCTCGATCAGCTTGGTCAGCAGGTTCAGGAAGGTCGTCTTGCCGCAGCCGGTCGGGCCGACGACGCAGACGAACTCCCCCTGCTTAATATCGAAGGAAACATTGTCCAGCACCAGAAGGTCGCCGAATTTCTTCGTGAGGTTCTGGACGCGGACCTTTACTTTTCTGTCATCGTCTCTTTGCATAGCTACTCCTTATCACAGCGCCAGATCGGTGTTGTCCGAAACGAGCTTCCGGAATTCGATGAACTCTCTGGAGATCATGTCGCGCGGTCTGGGCAGCGGGTTTTCGTAGATCTTCTTGATGCGGGCGGGGCATTCGCTGAACAGCACGATCCGGTCGGAGAGATACACGGCCTCCTCGATGTTGTTCGTGACGAACACGCACGTGCGCTTCTGGCTCTGCCAGATGCGGGCAAGCTCCTCCTCCATGGCATAGCGCGTCTGCGCGTCCAGCGCGCCGAACGGCTCATCCATCAGCAGCACCTCCGGGTCGTAGGTGTAGGCGCGGGCGATGCCCACGCGCTGCTTCATGCCGCCGGACAGCTGCCGCGGATACGCCTTTTCAAAGCCGCTCAGACCGACGAGGTCGATGTTTTTCTGCGCCTTTTCGCGGCGCTCCTTTTTGGGGACACCCTGGAATTTCAGCCCCAGGTCGACATTATCCATCACGTTTTTCCACGGCAGCAGCGACGTGGACTGAAAGACCATGCCCACGCGCGGGTCGCTGCCCGTGACCAGCTCGTCCTTTACAAAGATCTGCCCGTCCGTTGCCGGCAGCAGGCCGCCGATCATGTTGATCATCACGGTCTTGCCGCACTGGCCGGGGCCGAGAAAAACGACGAACTCATTTTCGTAGACGTCGAGGCTCACGTCCTGAACGACCGGATGCGGCGTGCCCTTGTTGTCAAATGTCTTGCTGACATTGACGAGTTTCAGCATTACAGTTCTTCCATCCATGGACAAATGATCCTTTCTATCATCGAAGTAAGCACCGACAAAAGCGCGCCGATCACGCCGATGGTGATCATGGCGACCAGCACGAGCGCCATATCGTCGCCGTCCATGCCGCGGACGACCAGGAAGCCGACGCCGGCGTTCGCGCCGACCATCTCCGCCGCCAGAACGACCGTCCACGCGACGCTGGTGGATGTGCGGATACCGGCAAAGATCACCGGCAGCGCGGCGGGCAGCGCGATCTCCTTGATGATCTGCGCCTCAGTCGCGTTAAAGGCGACGCCGACGTCCAGATACGCGCGGTCCACGCCCTGCAGGCTGGCACGGGAGTTGATGACCACCGGCATGACCGCGCCGATGAACACGATCAGGATCTTGGGGAATTCCGAGATGCCAAAGCAGATCGTGATGAGTGGGATCCACGCCAGCGGCGGGATGGGGCGGATGATCTCAAAGATGGAGCCGAAGAAGGCGTTCATCTTCTTGTTCCAGCCGATGAGCGTGCCGAAGCTGATGCCGAGCACCCAGCTGCAGATGAGCGCGATGAGGATGCGGCGCAGGCTCACAAGGATGTGACCCCAATAGGAAACGCGCATGATCGGCTTTTCCAGCACGTTGAGGAACTTGGCCCACACGGCCGCGGGCGTGGGGATCATTTTGGGATAGTGGTACGAGACATAGAACCACAGGAAGCCGAGCAGCGCCAGCGACAGCAGCGACAAAAATGTGCGCAGCAGCCGGTCCTTACTCAAAAATTTCTTATCCGAGAGCTTTTTCGTTTGCTTAGCCATTCGTGTTCCGTCCTTTCACAAAACACTTTTCCAGCGCGCCGAGGATGACGGCGAACAGCGCGCCCAGCGCGCCGATGACGACCATGCCGAGGATGATGATGTCCGGGCGGGCGAACATCCGGCCCATCTGGATCATGTAGCCGAGGCCGACGTTGGCCGCCAGCATCTCCGCCGCCACGAGCGTAGACCAGGAGTTGCCGAGCGCCACGCGGATGCCCGCGAACGTGACCGGCAGCGACGAGGGGATGCCGACCTTGCGGAAGATGGTAAAGTTCGAGGCCCCGCACGTCTTGGCGACATTGATGAGGATGGGGCTCGTCTGCTTGATGCCGGTGTAGGAGTTGATGACGCAGGGGATGAACGCGGAGAAGAAAATGATAAACGCCTTGGCGCCGATGCCGATCCCAAGCCAGACGATCGTCAGCGGGATCCACGAGATGGGCGGGATGGGGCGAATGATCTCAAATACAGGCTTCACGAACGCGTCGATGTTGGGATACCAGCCCATCAGCCAGCCCATCGGCACGCCGATGACGATGGCCAGCACCAGACCGATGACGGCGATCCTCAAGCTGGCGGCGATGTTCATCGGCAGCGTTGCGCCCTCGGGCTGCGTGTCCGTGAATTTTGCAAAAAACAGCTTGACCAGCTCAACGGGCTGCGTCAGATAGCGGGACGAGACCAGCCCGGTGTCGGTGACGATCTGCCACAAAAGCAGAAATGAGAGCACGCCCGCGATCGACAGCATGGCGTAGGTATAGGGGCTCGCCTTGTCGCCGCGATGCAGTACGGTTTTGTTGTTCCGTTGTTTCTTGTTCATATGAACTACCTCTCAGAGCGGAGTGATCAGCGGGAGCATCCTGCGCTCCGCAAGGAGCGCAGGATGTTCGTTTGCTGGGAATTCGCGGGGTATCTGCCGGGATCGTGCTTACTGGATGCCGAGGTCGGCGGCGACAGCCTGCGCAACGCTGCTGTCGATGAGGTTGTTGTCCAGGATATGTGCGCGGTTTTCCTTGGTGTAGGTGCCGAGCTCAATGAAGAAGTCCATCATGCCCAGCAGATCGGACGCCATCACGGACACCTGGCCGCTGCCGTTGGCGTCGTCGACCATGGTCAGAGCATTCTTGATGATCTCGTCGCCGGGGATGAAGGCGTAGGTCTCGATGAAGCGGGCCGAGGAGTCCTCGGTGCAGGTGACGCCCTCTTCGTTGCAGGTCTCGTAGTTATAGGCGGCGTACTCGTCGTGATGCGCGGAGAAATAGTCCTGCGCCTTCACAAAGACCTCGAGGAACTTCTCGATGGCGTCAAACTTGTTCGTCAGGCCGTCCTGCGTTGCCACGATGGTGGAGGGCAGGATGCTGCCGTCCTCAGAGCTGGCGGCGATGGGGTAGCCCTCGTCGGCCACGGCGAAGGAGATGGTGTTCCAGCAGCCGATGCCGTCGCCCTGACCGCCGAGGAACGCGGACTTCGCGCTGGAGACGTCCATGTTGATGACCGTCACATCGTCCAGCGTCAGACCGAGCTTGCCCAGCGTGTCGACAAAGACCTTATAGATGGTCGTGCCGACCGGCATGATCCACGTGGTGCCTCTCCAGTCGTCGGGGGTGCCCATGATATTGGGATAGCCCTCGATGTGGCCCTTGCCGGACTGCGCGATGGCGGAGTCGGGACGGACATACAGGCGCTGCTCGACCTCGTGGTCGACCACGGCGATGCAGTGGATGTCATAGCCCACCAGGCCGCTCAGCGCGCCCGGGCCGCCGGCCAGGCCGATGTCCCAGTTGGCGTTGGCTTCCATCATGGCGGGGCCCGCGCTGAAGGACTGATAGTTCAGGTCGATGCCGACCTCGTCGAACCAGCCCTTCTGGTCGGCGCCGTAAACGATCGCGCTGTACAGCGCGCCGGAGAAGTAACCAAGGTCGATGGTCGTCCGCTCCGCCAGCGGGGTCAGGCCCAGCGAGGTGGCGGCGGGCTCTTCCGAAGTGCCTTCGGCCGGGGTCTCGGCGGCGGGGGCCTCGGCAGCGGGCGTTTCCGCGGCAGCGGGGGTCTCAGCGGGGGCGTTCTTGCCGGCGCAGCCTGCCAGCATACCGATCAGCATGATCAGGCTCAGCAGAACTGCCAGGATCTTTGTACTCTTTTTCATTTCGTGTCCTCCTAATTTTCCCTTGTTATCCAAAATTGTTGGATAACGGTAATTGTGCTTGCACGGCTGCTTTTGTGAAGTGGTACAAAAATAGCCGGTGCATAGCCTGAGTTTACAGAAGAATTTGTACATTGTCAATGGATTTTCACGGGTTGACACATCCAAATTATTTGGCTATAATAATTGCATAAAAAGCATTTTCTGTTTTTGTGAAATATTTTTGGAATTTTGGAGTGATTGGAAATGGGCGATCGCATCAAGCTCTATGAGATCGCGGCGCTGGCCGGGGTGTCGGTGTCCACGGTATCGCGCGTGCTCAGCCACGACACCCGTAAGCCCGCCAGCAAGGCCACGGCCGAGCGTGTGCAGCAGGCGGCGGCGCAGCTGGGCTATTACGGCGGCGCGGCGCCGGAGGCGGTGGTACAGCCGAACCGGCAGATCCTGTGTATCCTGTCCGGGCAGGCGTATACGTATTCCGATTATGTCTACGCCGAGATCATGCGCGGCATCCAGATGGAGCTGCAGAAATACAACTGCCGTCTGGCGCAGATGCTCTCCGCCGTCGGCATCGACGAGTCGATCCGCGCGCTGGAGACCGAGTGTTCGCGCTACAGCGGCATCATTCTCCTCGGCCGTATCTCGCAGGAGAAGATCCGCTTTCTGCACACGCTCACGCGCAACATCGTCTACGCGGGGCTCAACCCGCTGGACTTTCCGATGGATCAGGTCGTGTGCAACTCCTACCACGCCATTCGCGACATAATGGACTATCTCATCGGCATCGGCCACCGGCGCATCGCGTTTTTGGGCGTGATCCCGAAAAAGAACGGCCCGGTCATCAACGAATCCCGCTTTGACGCCTACCGCGACTCGCTCAAGCACCACGGCCTGCCGCTGGAGCCGGAGCTGTGCTTGAACGTGGAGCTGACCGCCGAGTGCGCCTATGAGGCGATCGAACGGTTCCTCGCCTCAGGCGTACGGCTGCCGGACGCGATCATCTGCTCCACCGACAGCTGCGCTGTGGCCACGATCAGCGCGCTCAAGCGCAACGGCATCCGCATCCCGGAGGATATTTCCGTGGCCGGGCACGACGGCGTGGAGCTCAGCTCGTTCATCGAGCCGCAGCTGACCACGGTGAATATGCAGAAGTACGATCTGGGCCGCTTTGCGGCCATCCTGCTCAACGACCGCATGGACGGCAAGCACACCGACCCCGTACGCATCGAGCTGCCGCACCATCTGTCCATCCAGCAGAGCTGCCGCAAGCTCACCGACTGATCCCATCCCCGGCGGGCACAAAGCGCCGTGCGGGTTTTGAAGGCATAAAAACGCCCCGGCAGGACGACTGTCCTGCCGGGGTGATCTTTATGTGCGGTCATTTTTTGGGAAGATGGCGGAGCGTCCTGCCGGCGCGGGCGTGGGTGTGCCCGCCGTTTGCGATCACGGGCACGCCGTTGACGAGCACATAGTCCATGCCGCTGGAGCAGCGGCAGACATCGGTAAACGTCGAGTGGATCTTCAGCGCGTTCAGGTCAAAGACGTTGATGTCGGCGTAGTTCCCGGCAGCCAGCACGCCGCGGCCGTCCAGATGGAAGTGCTTCGCGGGCATGGACGTGGCCTTGCGCACGGCCTGCTCGATGGAGATCGCGCCGAGGTCGCGGACGTAGCGCGTAAAGAAATACGTGATGGACATATAGTTCTGCACGTTCGCCGTCTGCCGGGCCAGCTCGCCCGTCTCCACGGTGGTCGTGCTGTCGCTCTGCCACATATAGATCGGGTCGGTCACGACGCTGTCGATCATGGTCTGCTCGCGGAACACCGTGCCCTGCATCAGGATCGACTGCGCCGCGTCCAGCGTCGGCGCGTCCGCCAGAATGTCCAAAAACAGATCGTCGGGCGCGCGGCCGCGCTGCCTGGCAAGGTCCGCAAAGAGCGTGTTCGCGATCTCGGGCTGATACGGCGGCTGGACATACAGAAGCCTTTCCCACTGCCCGGCGGCGAGGAAGCGCCAGTAGCGGTTCATGTCGCCCTTCACGCGCGTGCGCCCGGCCGGGTCGCGGAGCGTCCTGCGCGCCTCGTCCCAGCCGTTTGCATACAGCCAGGGCGGCATCATCGCCAGCGCGTCGCCGGTGGCAAAGCACGTGGGCAGCATATCGCACAGGACATTCAGATGCTCGATGCTGCGCGCATCCTTGAGCATCTGCATGCCCTTTTGCAGGTAGTCGTCGGGGATGCCGTTGTCATATTTGACGTTGAGGTGCGAAACGGTGCCGCGGAGCCCTGTTTTGCGGATGACGTTCAAGAATTCGTTGATGGCCTCTAAGATATACGTGCCCTCGTCGCGCATATGTGTGGAGTAGTTCGCGTCGTATTCCGCCGCGATCATCGCCAGCCGCTCGATCTCTTCGGGGCGGGAGGTGATGCCGGGGACGAACTCCAGCCCCGTCGAAAAGCCGGCAAAGCCCGCCTCCATCGCCTCACGCAGGAGGGCGGCCATGGTCTCGAACTGCTCGGGCGTATAGTCGGGGGTGTAGAGCCCCGCGAGCTGGCGCAGCGAGTTGTGCCCGCACAGCCAGACGGTGTTGATGGATGCGCCGATGGCGTCCATCTTATCCAGCACGGCGGCCATGGCCCCGCGCGGCGCGGGGATGCAGCCGCGGTCATAGACGCTGAACACGCCGCTTCCGGCAGGGTCAAACGTCAGCGTGTCCATCGACGGGCGGCGCATGGAGTAGCCGCAGTTGCCGAGGACCTCGGTCGTGACGCCCTGACGGACGGAGCTCTGCGCTTCGGGGTTGGCCCAGATGGACCAGTCGGAGTGCGTGTGGGGGTCGATGAAGCCGGGGGTGACGTATTTATGGTGTGCGTCGATGACGAGCGGCGCGTCCACGCCCCGCAGATCGCCGATGTAGTCGATCCTGTCGCCGATGATGGCGATGTCCGCAAAATAGGGCAGGTCGCCGGTGCCGTCCACGATGGTGCCGTTTTTGATGATGATGTCCGGCTTGCGCTTGTAAAAGGACATAAGAGCTCCTCCGATATGAAATTCCGAAATGCGGCGCGCGCGGGCTTACAGATGCAGCACGCGGTCGCGGATCTCCTGTGTCCGGCCCTGATTCCAGAACTGCGAGCCGATGTAGCCGCAGGTGCGGCGGGCGACGTTCATCTTCGACTGGTCGGTGTTGCCGCACTGCGGGCAGGCCCAGATGAGCTTGCCGTCCACGTCCTCGCGGATCTCGATCTCGCCGTCATAGCCGCAGACCTGGCAGTAGTCGGACTTCGTGTTCAGCTCGGCATACATGATATGCTCGTAGATGAACTGCATGACCTCCAGCACGGCGTCGATGTTGCCCTGCATATTGGGCACCTCGACGTAGCTGATCGCGCCGCCGGGGGAGAGCGCCTGGAACTGCGACTCGAACTGGAGCTTGTCAAAGGCGTTGATATGCTCGGTGACGTGGATGTGGTAGGAGTTCGTGATATAGTTCTTATCGGTGATGCCCTCGATCACGCCAAAGCGCTTCTGCAGGCACTGCGCAAACTTGTACGTGGTGGACTCCAGCGGCGTGCCGTAGAGGGAGAAGTCGATGTCGGTGGCTTCCTTCCAGCGCTTGCAGGCGTCGTTCATGTGCTGCATGACCTCCAGCGCAAACGGCGTTGCCGCCGGGTCGGTGTGCGACTTGCCGGTCATGTACTTGACGCACTCGTAAAGCCCCGCGTAGCCGAGCGAGATGGTGGAGTAGCCGCCGTAGAGCAGCTTGTCGATCGGCTCGCCCTTCGGCAGGCGCGCCAGCGCGCCGTACTGCCACAGGATGGGCGCGGCATCCGACAGTGTGCCGAGCAGGCGGTTGTGGCGGCACATCAGCGCGCGGTAGCACAGCTCCAGCCGCTCGTCAAAGATCTTCCAGAACTTATCGAGCGCGCCGCCGGACGAGAGCGCCACGTCGGGCAGGTTGATGGTGACCACGCCCTGATTGAACCGGCCGTAGTACTTGGGCTTGCCCGGCTCATAGTTGCCGGCGTTCGCGACATTGTTCCAGCCGTTTCCGGAGCGGTCGGGCGTGAGGAAGCTGCGGCAGCCCATGCAGGTGTACACGTCGCCGTGGCCCGGCGTCTCGCCCTTGGAGAGCTTCAGCTCCCGCATTTTCTTCGCCGAGATATAGTCCGGCACCATGCGCTTGGCGGTGCATTTGGCGGCGAGCTTCGTCAGCTCCCAATACGGCGAATCCCTGTGGATATTGTCCTCGTCGAGCACATAGATGAGCTTGGGGAACGCCGGGGTGATCCACACGCCCTTTTCGTTCTTTACGCCCTGGATGCGCTGCTTGAGCGTCTCTTCGATGATGATGGCCAGGTCGTGCCGCTCCTGCTCATTGCGCGCCTCGCCGAGGTACATGAGCACGGTGATGAACGGGGCCTGCCCGTTGGTGGTCATCAAGGTGACGACCTGATACTGGATGGTCTGCACGCCGCGGCGGATCTCGTCGCGCAGGCGCTCCTCCACGACCTTATCCACCGCCGCCGCGTCCGGCGCCACGCCGAAGGCGGACAGCTCTTCCAGTACGGACTTGCGGATCTTCTGCCGCGACACGTCCACAAACGGCGCCAGATGCGTCAGCGAAATGGACTGCCCGCCGTACTGGTTCGACGCGATCTGCGCGATGATCTGCGTGGCGATGTTGCAGGCGGTGGAGAAGCTGTGCGGCTTTTCGATGAGCGTGCCGGAGATGACGGTGCCGTTCTGCAGCATATCCTCGAGGTTCACGAGGTCGCAGTTGTGCATATGCTGGGCAAAATAGTCGGCGTCGTGGAAGTGGATGATGCCGGCCTCATGCGCCTCGACCACGTCCTGCGGCAGCAGCAGCCGCTTGGACAGATCCTTGGATACCTCGCCCGCCATATAGTCGCGCTGGACGGAGTTGACGGTGGGGTTTTTGTTGGAGTTTTCCTGCTTGACCTCTTCGTTGTTCGACTCGATGAGGGTGAGGATCTTGTCGTCGGTGGTGTTGGATTTGCGCACGAGCGTGCGGGTGTAGCGGTAGGTGATGTACTTTTTGGCGACCTCATACGCGCCGTGCGCCATGATCTGGTGCTCGACAAGATCCTGGATCTCCTCCACGCTCAGCGCGCGGTTCATCGACTGGCATGAGAGCTCCACGCTCTCGGCGATGCGGCGGATCTGTATGGGCGTGAGCCGGTCCTCCTCGGACACGACGTTGTTCGCCTTCGTCACGGCGGAGATGATCTTCATCAGATCGAACGTCGCCTCCGAGCCGTTTCGCTTGATGATCTTCATGGTCGTATACTCCTCTCTTCCCTGTACAAAACAGAAACAGTAACAATTTGATACTAAATATAGAAATTGATCTGCGCAGTGACCACAATATCTTGTGCCGCTGCAATTGAAACTATACAGGAAAAGCCGGAGGATGTCAAGAGGCAGCGCGAAGATATTGCGTGGGAATTTTGCGTGAAACACAATATCTTGTGTTTCACGGCAAAAGGCAGTTGCACGCGGGGCAAAAGCGTGCTATACTTGCCGGGAGGAAAGGGGGCGGGCGCATGAATTACGCCAGCATCAAGCCGTGGGACATTGCCAACGGCCCGGGCGTGCGGGTGAGCCTGTTCGTCTCCGGCTGCACACACCACTGCAAGGACTGCTTTAACCCCGAGACGTGGGATTTTGACTACGGCGAGCCGTTTGACGAGGCCGTGGAGGAACACATTCTGGAGCTTGTGGGCAAGCCCTACATCCGCGGCATCACGTATCTCGGCGGCGAGCCGTTTGACCCGCGCAACCAGCCGGCGCTGCTGCGGCTGACGCAGAGGCTCCGCGCAGCCTATCCGGATAAGACCGTCTGGTCGTTCACGGGCTATGTGTACGGCAAAAATCTTCCGCAGGTCGCGGGCGTGACGCAGGAACTGCTGGGACTTCTGGACGTGCTGGTGGACGGGCCGTTCATCGCGGAAAAGAAAAATCTGACGCTGCGCTTCCGCGGGTCGGAAAATCAGCGGCTCATCGACATGCCGCAGACCTTAAAAACAGGCGCCGTCGTCCTCTGGGACGAGGCGCAGTGAGGAGAGTATTATGCTGAAGATCAAGATCCACTATTTTTCCCCCGACGCGCCGCGGCTGAAGATCACCGACAAGGGCGACTGGATCGACCTGTACTGCGCCGAGACGATGCAGCTGCACGCGGGCGATTTCACGCTCGTGCCGCTGGGCGTTTCGATGCAGCTGCCGGCAGGGTATGAGGCGCGCACCGCGCCGCGCTCGTCCACATTTAAGCGCTGGGGCATCCTGCAGGCCAATTCTGTGGGCGTCATCGACAACAGCTATTGCGGCACGAACGACGAATGGAAGATCCCCGTCTACGCCACGCGCGACACCGTGCTGGAAAAGGGCGACCGCATCTGTCAGTTCCGCATCTTCGAGACCCAGCCCGCGATCGAATTCGAGGAATGCGACCAGCTGTCAGAAAAGGACCGCGGCGGCTTCGGCTCCACGGGGAGAAAGTGAATATAGTGAATAGTGAAGAGTGAATAGTGAAGAAGTAAGCATGAGACTGCCGAATCCCCGACGCAGAGACGAAACGTAGGCATCCCATAGCTTCCCCGAGGGGAAGCCAAGGGGACCGTGCAAACCGCCCCTGCGTCAAGGATACGGCAGCCGGGCATGTACTTCTTCACGCTTCACGTCTTTTCTGACTAAAAACCCCTCTCCGGGCCGTCGGCCCGGAGAGGGGTTTGTTGCTCCTATTTCTTCTTCTCCGCATTCTGCAGCTTGATCTGGCGGCGGTTCAGGACCTCCTCGCTCATGGGCTGGATGTCGCCGGCGCGCTGCAGGGCCTGCTTGGTGAGCATGGGGCCGACGAGCTCGTAGATGAGGATGGCGAAGAGCGTGATGTTGCAGATCAGCTCGCCCGCCTCGCCGAGCTCGCGCGCGGTCACGCACATGCCCAGCGCCACGCCCGCCTGCGGCAGGAGCGTGATGCCGAGGTTATGGTACACGCTGCGGCTGCAGCCGAGCGCCCGGGCACTGCAGTATGCGCCGAGGTACTTGCCCGCCGAGCGCGCGACGATGTACAAAAGCCCCAGCAGCACGATCATCAGATCGGCGAACACGTCCAGCTCCAGCTCCGCGCCGCTCAGCACGAAAAACAGCGCAAACAGCGGCGACGTCCAGCGGTCGGCCTTTTCCATCAGCTCGTCCGACAGCGGGCAGAGGTTACAGAACATCGTGCCGAGCATCATGCACACCAGCAGCGACGAAAAGCCGATCGTGACCGGCCCGATGTGAAACTCCAGCTTCGCCAGCGACACCGTGAGGAACACGAACGCGATGGTCATGTTCAAACGGTTGGTGTTGGAGTTGAAGAGCTTTTCGATCTTTGTGAGGATCACGCCCATCAGCGCGCCCAGCCCCAGCGACAAAACGATCTCCACCAGCGGATTGACCAGAATGGACACAAGGTCAAACGAGCCCACGTGCATCGCCTTGGCAATGCCGAACGACACCGCGAACACCACCAGACCCACCGCGTCGTCCAGCGCGACGATGGGCAGCAGCAGATCGGTCAGCGGGCCCTTGGCCTTATACTGCCGCACGACCATGAGCGTGGCGGCCGGGGCCGTGGCGGCGGCGATGGCGCCGAGCGTGATGGCCTGCTCCACGTCCAAAAGCTGCGGGAACAGCAGATGGAAGCCCAGCAGCGCCAGATCCACCAGCACCGTGGCGCAGAGCGCCTGCACGATGCCGATGACGGTGGCCTGTTTGCCGGTCTGCCGCAGCTGCGAGAGCCGGAATTCATTGCCGATGGAAAATGCGATAAAGCCCAGCGCCACGTCGGAGATGAGGCTCAGCTGCTCCACCTCCGCCATGGTGGTAAAGCCCAGGCCCTCGATGCCGAGCCTGCCCAGGCAGAACGGGCCGATCAGCACGCCCGCGACCAGATACGCCGTGACCGACGGCAGCCCGAGCGGCTTTGCCAGCCTTGTCATCAAAAGTCCCGCCAGAATGGCGACGGACAGGGAAAGTAAGATCTGCATATGCTTATCCTGCGATTTCTGAAAAAGTTTGCCGCCCTGCGGCAACGCAGGCTATTATAGCACGTTGAATGCAAAATGCAACGCCTTTTTCCTGCGCCCGCCAAAAAGCCTCGCAGAGTTTCGCCGTCGCAGCGGCGAAAGCGATTTGGATCATTTTTGCCGGCGGCGTGTACGTCGGCAAAAATACTGCTCACGGAGCGGAGCGTGGAATTTTTGCGCCTGCGCAAAAATTATGCGCGCAGCGCAGTGTAAGCCTTTTCAAACGGAAACCCAGCGAAGCGGTTTTCGTTTGAGAGCATTTCAAAAATTTATTTTTGAAATGCTCAGGGGGGAGCGGTGAGCCGCTCCCCGTTACCCATGTATGCGTTTAGCAGCCGCTGTCGCAGCCGCAGCCGCAGCCGCTGCCGCCGTTGCCGAGCACGAAGATGATGACCAGAATGATGATCCACCACCAACTGTTGCCAAAGGCGCAGATGCCGGAAGAATTACAAGACATAACGAAACCTCCTGAAATAATGTCGTAGCGAATCTCGCCCGCTCATTCCATGTTATGCGGAAGTCTCAAAACGGTGCGTCCGGCGCAAATATTTCCTCCAGCGAGCCGAAGCGGTAGCCCTCCTCCTCCCAGCGGGTGAGCAGGGTGTCCAGAATCGCGGCGTTCGTGGAGGACGTGCTGTGCAGCAGCACGATCGCGCCCGGATGCGTGCGCGGCAGGAGCTTGGAAAACGCCGCCTCCGCCGTGGGCTGATCGTCCTGCAGCCAGTCGACATACGCAAGGCTCCAGAAAACCGTCCGGTAGCCGAGCGACTGCGCCATGCGCAGATTGTCCTCGCTGTAAATGCCCTGCGGCGGGCGGTAGAATTTTTTCATCGCCTGCCCGGTGAGCTCGCGGTATTTTTCCGCCACCGACTCCAGCTCCGTGTGGAACGTGTCCTCGTCCGCGATGCGGGACATATCGTAGTGGTGCCAGGTGTGGTTCCCCACCAGATGGCCCTCGTCCGCCATGCGCTGCACCAGCTCCGGCGCGCTCTCCAGATAATTGCCCACCACGAAAAACGCCGCCTTCGCCCCGTGCGCTTTCAGCGTGTCCAGGATCTGCGCTGTGCAGCCGTTTTCGTAGCCTGCGTCAAAGGTCAGGTAGAGCACCTTGTCGTTCGTATCGCCGAGATACACCGCGTCATACTGCCGCAGCGCCGCCGCGTCGGCATTGCCCACGGGCGCCTTGCCGTCTTCGCGGAAGCTCAGGCCCCACGAGCCGGTCTCGATCGCGCGCGGCAGGCCGAACATTGCCGACACGCCGCCGCAGAACAGCACCACCGCCAGCGCGACCGCCAGCAGCCGCGCATTTTGCCGGATAAATCGGATCATAGAAACACCCCCGCTCTATCCTATGCCGCCGCCGGACGGGCGCAGACCAGCCCCGCGGAGTTTTTCTGCGTACCCCCACCGGTTTTTCTGTGCGAAAGGGGATTGACAGCCGCGCCGCGGGGCGGTACACTGCCTGTAGAATTTTTGGAGTTTGGAGGAATAGATGATGAATTACGCCGAAGAAGTCGCAAAATTTGCCGCCATTCTGGAGCAGAAGGGGCTTTTGACCGGCATTGAGGGCAATGTGTCCGCCATCGACCGCGAGACGGGGCATATTTTCATCACGCCCTCGCGGCGGATGAAGCTGCTGCTCACGCCGGAGGATATTTGCGTGGTGGACGCGTCGGGCGAGCAGATCGGCGGAAACGGCCGCCGCTCGAGCGAGTTTTTCCTGCACGAGGCGATCTACCGCGTGCGGCCGGATGTCAGCGCCGTGGTGCACAGCCACTGCCCGTACCTTACGGCCTATGCGCTGCGGTATGAGGACCTTGTCGTGCCGGAGACGGCGTCGATCCGCGGCTTTTTCCCGCGCATGGTGTGCCTGCCCTACGGGCGGCCCGGCACGCATGAGATCCATCAGGGCATTGAAAACGCGCTGGCGCAGTGCCCCGTCTGCCTCCTCGGCGGCCACGGCGCGGTCAGCGCCTCCACCACCCTCGAAGACGCCGCCGCCCTCCTCTGCGCCGCAGAAAATACCGCAAAAGCCCTGTGGATCGCGAAGATGATGAACTGATTTCATCATAATGTAGGGGAGGGGCTTACCCCTCCCGCTGGTTGGCAACTGTGGCTTTTGCACGCACCAGCGAGCGGAATGCACCCCTTACCTTCCCCTCGGGGAAGGTGCCCCCGAAGGGGGCGGATGAGGGCCGGGGAGCACTTATGAATAGCTTAGTATGCGCAGCGAAACGTAACTGCTCCCCGGCCCTCATCAGTCGCCTACGGCGACAGCTTCCCCCAGGGGAAGCTATGGGCCCTCAGCAAAGCGGCACTGCCCCAAAAGCACGGCGGCGCGGGCTGTGCGGATAAACAGTAAAAAAGACGTCCCGTTGGGACGTCTTTTTTATATCTTATTTCTTCGTGCTGCCCAGATACGCAGCCTTGACTTCCTCGTTTTCCAGCAGCTCCTGGCCGGCGCCCTGCATGAGGATGGCACCGTTTTGGATGACGTAGGCAAGGTCGGCGACCTTGAGGGCCATGTTGGCGTTCTGCTCGATGAGCAGCACCGTGATGCCCTGTTTATTGATCTCGCGGATGATGTCGAAAATGCCCTTCACGACGATCGGCGCCAGACCCAGCGACGGCTCGTCCATCATAATGAGCTTCGGGCGGGCCATGAGCGCGCGGCCCACCGCGAGCATCTGCTGCTCGCCGCCGGAGAGCGTACCGGCCAGCTGCCATTCGCGTTCTTTCAGCCGCGGGAACAGGCTGTAGACATTCGCCAGATCGTCCTTTAAGCTGTCCTTGCGCAGATACGCGCCGATGCGCAGATTTTCCTCCACCGTGAGGTTCGCGAACACGCGCCGCCCCTCGGGCACGAGCGTAACGCCCTGTGAGACGATGAAGTCGGACGACTTGCCGGTGAGCGTCGCGCCCTCAAATTCCACGGTGCCGCTCCTGGGCTTCACGAGCCCGGCGATGGTTTTGAGCGTGGTGGATTTGCCTGCGCCGTTGGAGCCGATGAGCGTGACGATCTTGCCCTTCGGTACGTCCAGATCAATGCCGCGCACGGCCTCGATGCCGCCGTAGGACACGACGAGGCCGCGGATCTCCAGAATATTTCTCGGGTCATTCATCTTCTTCATCCACCCCCAGATATGCGTCGATGACGCGCTGATCGTTCTGGATCTCCGCCGGGACGCCCGCGGCGATCAGCTTGCCAAAGTCGATGACGTAGATCCGGTCGGAAATGTCCATGACCAGATCCATGTGATGCTCGATCAGAAAGACCGTCAGGCCGAATTCGTCGCGGATGCGGCGGATGAACGCCGTCAGCTCCTCCGTCTCCTGCGGGTTCATGCCCGCGGCGGGCTCATCCAGCAGCAGCAGCTTCGGCTGCGTCGCCAGCGCGCGGGCGATCTCCAGACGGCGCTGCTTGCCGTAGGGCAGGCTGGTCGCCAGCTCGTCCTTTTCGCGTTCCAGGCCCACGATCCGCAGCAGCTCCAGCGCCTTTTCGCGCTGCGCCTGCTCCTCCTTGCGGTTCAGGCGGAACGTGGCGGTGAAGAGATTGCTGGTGCGGCGGACGTGCATGGCAGTCAGAACGTTTTCAAACGCCGTCATGGACGAGAACAGCCGGATATTCTGGAACGTGCGCGCGATGCCGCGGCGCGTGATGGCGTCGGGCGTGAGGGAGACGGAGCGGGTATACAGCCCCGCGTTCTCACCCGTGTACAGCCGCTTCATCTTGCCGCGCGGGTGGTTTTCGGCGATGACCTCGCCGTTATATTTGATCTTGCCGTTCGTGGGCTCATACACGCCCGTAACGCAGTTGAAGGCGGTGGTCTTTCCGGCGCCGTTCGGGCCGATGAGCGCCACGATCTCGCCCTCGCCAATTTCCATCGAGAGGTTGTTGACCGCGATGACGCCGCCGAACTGCATGGTCACATTTTCGAGTTTCAGAACAGGCTTCATTCCACACGATCTCCTTTCCGTCTCGCGCCGCGCCGGCGCAGCAGATCCGTCAGCTCGCGGTCGCCCATGATGCCCTTGCGGAAGAACAGCACGACCACCATGATGATGACCGAGATGACCGCCATGCGGAAGCCGTTTTTGAACACGCCCGGGGCCTGGATGCCGAGGAACTCGCCGGAGTCAAGGCCGCGCAGCAGCCACTCAAGGCTGGCCACATACAAAAAGCTCGTGAGGACCGACCCGGTGATGGAGCCGATGCCGCCGATGACCACGATGAGCAGGATCTCATACGTCATGGCGCTCTTGAACGACAGCGCCTGCACGGTGCCCATGTACATCGCGAGCATCCCGCCGCCGATGCCGGCAAAGAAGGACGAGATGATGAACGCCGTGCGCTTGTGGTGCGCAAGGTTGATGCCCATGGCCTCGGCGGCGACCTCATCGTCGCGGATGGCCTTGAACGCCCGGCCGTAGGTGGAGTTGACCAGCAGCAGGATCGTTCCGATGAACACGGCGATCAGCAGCAGATACGCCGTTGCACCGCCGAGCTCCGGATAGTTCTGCAGCAGGTTCGAGGCGTTCGTGAGGGGGCCGAGGGCGCTCCACTGGATGAGCGCGCGGAGAATTTCGGCAAAGCCGAGCGTGGCGATGGCGAGGTAATCCGACCGCAGCCGCAGCACGGGCAGGCCGATGAGATAGGCCACGAGCCCCGCGATCAGGCCGCCGATGAGCAGCGCGATCAGCATCCCGACGATCGGCCCGGCCGACTCGCCGAAGATGCCGGAAAAGACCTCCGGCAGGGAGAATTTGACGATGCCGCCGTCAAAATACTGATACACGCCCGCGCGCTTGGCGACGGGGATGGAGAGGATGGCGTAGGCATACGCGCCGAGCAGCATGAAGCCCGCCTGCCCGAGGGAGAACAGGCCCGTAAAGCCGTTGAGCAGGTTCATGGACACGGCGACGAGCGAATACACGCACGCCTTTTTGATGACCTTGATGGCGATATGATAGCTGGGGAGCTTTGCGTCGAGGAAAATGGCGGCCGCCAGCACGATGAGTAAGATCAGCGCGAGAATGAAGCTTTCGCGACGGTTATTTTTCTTCATATCCACGCCTCCTTACACCTTGTCGGTGACCTTTTCACCGAACAGACCGGTCGGCTTCACGCACAGCACCACGATCAGGATGACGAACGTGAACGCGTCGGAGAACGTGGGCTGGATGCCCTTGATGATCTCCTCGCACAGGCCGATGATGAACGCGCCCACCACCGCGCCGGGGATGGAGCCGATGCCGCCGAACACCGCCGCCACAAAGGCTTTCAGGCCCGGCATACTGCCGGAGGTGATGCCGACGTTGGGGTAGTTCGTAAAGTACAGCAGCGCGCCGACCGCCGCGAGGAACGAGCCGGTGACGAACGTGAAGGAGATGACGGAGTTGATCTTCACGCCCATGAGCTGTGCCGTTTCAAAATCCTTGGACGCCGCGCGCATCGCAAGGCCGACCTTGGTTTTCTTGGTCAGCCACAAAAGCGCCAGCACCAGCAGCACGGTGAGCACCGGCGTAACGAGCGTCACGCGCTTGGTGCTCACGCCGAGCACCGTGGTCATATCCGAGATCCAGGGAATGGGATTCGTGACCGGCTGCGGCAGGCCGCCGGTGAGGTAGAACGCGAGATTCTGGATGAGATAGCTGACGCCGATGGCGGAGATCATCAGCGACATCCGCGGCGCCGAGCGCAGGGGCTTATACGCCGCACGCTCGATGAGAAAACCCAAAACGGATGTGGCCACCAGCACGAGCGGCAGCGCGATGTACATCGGCATGGACGCGGAGGCGTAGACCATGATGAGCCCCGCGACCATGAACACATCGCCGTGGGCGAAGTTGATCAGCCGCAGGATGCCGTAGACCAGCGTGTAGCCGATGGCGATCAGCGCGTACTGACCGCCGGCGGAAATGCCATTGATAAAATAGGGAAGCAATCCTTGCATGAGGAACCTCCAGAGTTCTTTTTATAGGACGATGGTGCATTTTGAGAAACGCCAGCCGTTGACAGAAACAGGCATCTGCGGTCTGCCCCTCTCAACGGGCGGCGTATCAGAACGGGCGACGGCATGGCGGGGAGGACCCCGCCATGCCGGAGATGATGCAGAAGCTGCGCCGGATCAGTCGACGCCCTGGACCTTGACGAACGTCCAGACGCCGCTTTCGGTGTCGGCGGCCTTGATGTACGCCGCGTCACGCTTGGCATCGCCGATGTCGTCAAATTCGATCAGGCCGGAAACGCCCGTGTAGCTCACGCCGGGCAGCGCCTTGAGCACATCGGCGGGCGCGGCGGAGCCGGCGGCCTTGATCGCCTCGAGGGCGGTGAAGTAGGCGTCATAGCCCATCGCGGTCACGGCGGAGACCATGTCGTTGCCGCCGTTGTTGGTCAGTGCATCGGCGTTGGCGTTCATCCACTCCTTGATGCCGGAGTCGAACTCAGCGTTGCCGCCCTCCTGATAGAAGGTGGTGATCTCCACGTTCACGGCCTTGCCCTTGGCGGACTCGACGACCATGTTGTTGTCCCACGTGTCGGAGCCGAGCAGGTGGCCGTCAAAGCTCTGCGCACCGGCAGCCTCGATGATGAGCTGCGCGTAGTTCGTGGAGACCGGCGCGAAGATGACGCCTGCGCCCGCGCTCTTGGCGTTGTTGATGTAGGAGACGAAGTTGGCGTTGCCCTCGGGGAAGTCCTCGGACACGACCGTGCCGCCGAGCGCCTTGAACGCCTCGGAGAAGTAGTAGACCAGACCCTGGTCATAGTCGGAGCCGAGCATCGCGAGCGTGTACGCGGTGGTCACGCCCAGCTCTTTGTAGGCGTAGTTGGCAAGAACGGTGCCCTGGAACGGATCGAGGAAGCAGATGCGGTAGTACACATCGCAGTCCGCGGTGACCTGCGGGTTGGTGCAGGTGACGCCGATGGCGGGCACGCCCGCTTCGGCAAAGACCTTGCCGCCGGCAATGGACACGCCGGAGCCGTAGGAGCCGAGCACGACGGACACATCGCGGTTCACGAGCTCCGCCGCGGCGGACGGGCCGTTTTCGGCGGTGGTGCGGTTGTCGACGATCTCGAGCTTGACGTCATACGTCTCGCCGCCGATCTCCACGGTGGGCTGGACGTAGTTGGCGTACTGCATACCCAGGATCTCCTGCTTGCCGCCGGCGCCGTTGTCGCCGGTCTGCGGCTCATACACGCCGATCCTTACGACTTTGTTGCCACTTTCGGCGGCGGCGGCGGGCTGGGATGCGTCGGCAGAGGCGTCAGCCGCGGGCTTGCTGCTCGCGCAGCCTGCCAGCAGGCTCAGCGCCAGCGCGCATACAAGGATCAGTACAAGAAGCTTTTTCATGGTTTTCCTCCTTCTCGGCTGCCATGGCAGCCACAAATTGCGGGTGGGTGGATGTCCTCACCGGAGTGTCCGCACAGCACGGACGAGTGTTCACGGCAAGAGCATTTTTATAGTTCACTATTATAGCGGCTCGTTCCAGTAAATGCAAGAGTTTTCTTTCAAAAAACCACAAAAAATTCCCCCGCCAGAACAAAAGAAATTTGGCGAGGATGACGTGCAGATCTATATATACGATGGCGTAGGGGCAGGATAGGTAAAAAGTAAAAGTGAATAGTGAATAAGTGATTATTTCGTCGTAATGTAGGGGAGGGGCTTGCCCCTCCCGCCGGTACGTACTATCGTTCTCTTGTGGCAGTGCCGATTTGCAGAAGTGCCTTGCCTTCCCCTCGGGGAAGGTGCCCCCGAAGGGGGCGGATGAGGGCCGGGGAGCACTTACGGTTTGCTTTGCAGTTTCAGCTAAACGCAACTGCTCCCCGACCCTCATCAGTCTGCTCCGCTGCCGCTCCGCAGCCAGCTTCCCCCAGGGGAAGCCAAGGGGTGCATTCCTTCCGCCGGTGCGTGCAAAATCCACAGCTGCCTACCAGCGGGAGGGGCAGAGCCCCTCCCCTACGTTACGACGAAGTGGGGGAGCAGCTGCGATTGCCTTACTCCGTAAACGTATACCGCACCAGCGTGCCCTTGCCGTCGCCGGTGGTGATGACGGTGTCGCCGGCGGCGTTTTTGCCGCTGTCGATCACCGGATAGTGCGCGTTCTGCGCGACGTATGCCTCGGGACTGGCGGCCTCGATCTCCAGAAAGTCCTTCTTGCTGTGCGCCTCGCCCCCGCAGGGGTTGATGGTCTCGATCAGCAGCTCATATTCGTTCATAAAGCATCCTCCTTTATATAGATGTAGTGTACCACAAACCACGCGCCCCATGCAAATGGGCGCTTTTCACAACATCTCCGGGAGTTATTCCTGCGTCAAGGATTGCAGATATGTTGCCAGCAGGGCAAGTGCCGTTTCCTTCTCCTTTGGGCGGCAGGTGTTGAGCCGCTCGATCAAGGCCTCCTGCCGGGACGCAAGCGGAGAATGATCAACCGTCAGTATTTCATCAGGCGTAATGTGGAAAGCGTGGCAGATTTTTTGAACAGTGTCCACGTGCATATTGACGCTTCCGCGTTCAATATCCGCATAAGCCCGAACAGAGAGATTTGTGAGTTCGGCGGCTTCCGCCTGTGTCAGTCCAAGCCTTTTGCGGATGGTAAGCAACCGGTTTCCGATTTGCTGTGTGTCAAAGAGAAGCATGACTTTCCTCCTATATTACCCAATATAGGAATTATAGTTCCTGTTTTGCTTGACAAAAAGGAAGCACGATGGCATAATAACAGGAAGCACGGCACTTAATTTTAGGAAGGAGAATGGACATGAGAAAGAAACTGGTATGCGCAGTGGCGCTGCTCTTGGCGATATTGCTCTGCGCCTGCGAAAAGAGCGAAGAAGCGCCTATGACCGAAGAATTTGGACAGGCAAGCGTCGAAAGTGTGGGTGGAGAGGAAGAGACAGCCGCAGCGGAACCGGAAGAAATAGCTGCAGCGGAACCGGCGGAAGTTGAGCTTGTAAATGAAGACAATACTGACGCGCCGTCGGAAGAGGAACGTGAAAGTTGGAATCCGCGCTCGGTACACCGACTTCGAACTGGCGATGATGCAGAGGAGTCTTACAGCGCGATCAGGCAGGGAAATACGATTTATCTGGCGTCTCAAGAACGGCTTGCAAAGATACCGCTGGGCGGCGGTGTCGATAGTGCCAAGGTCCTTCTTGACCGAGACTTTACTGGGAGTAACAAAATTTTGGAAATTCAGGCCGTCGGAGAATGGATATATATAAGAACCGATGAAGAAGGCAATGCTCCTTATAACATCAATTCGTTGTGGCGTCTCAGGACGGATGGAACGGGCCTGGAAAGAATAACAGACATACTGGCCACGGATGATAGTGAGCGCAACACCTTTGCGGTAATAGGTGATCAACTTTATCTATCCTGTATGACGAGCGAAAGACGCAGCGCGAAAGAGTACTACTTTACATCGACTTTATACTGTTATCAGCTGGACACCGGTGTGGCGACGGAGTTATATCAGACCTACTCTACTAGCTCCAGCATGAATCTGATTATTTGCTCCTATAATGAAAAGAGCCTGCTTCTGATGGACTTCAGTCAGGATCAGAGAAACCCTGTGCTGCTGATTTACGAATACGGAGCAGATGCACCCATTGTGGCACCAGAAGCATTACAGGCGATAAGGAAAGTTTTCTATGATGACATGACAGGAACGGGCTCCTATCTGGCGGAATGCGATGAAAAATTGTACCGTATCAGCCCTGAAAATAGCTATTTGCCAGAGGAGCTTCCGATTCAGCTATTTACGGAAGAAGAAGCTGCTAGGAAGACGAGAGATAGACTCATCAGAGAATTGCTTGTTCTGGACGGACAAACCCTTGTATACAGCTACTGGATTCCGGGACTAGGGGCCGGCTTGAGACTTTATCAGAATGGGACGCTGACAGATATTAACAGTGATGGCGCGGTGCAGTTGGATTATCCGGGCGACGGGTATCTGTATTATGCTTATTATAGCAATTTCCATTATCATTATTGCCGTGTCCAGTTGGACGGAACCGGCTGGGAGCAGTTCAATTGGGAGCTCGGAAGCAATACAGCCGCAACCGCCAATTCATACGATTAAGATAAAAGCGCCCCGGAATGTGTATGACATTCCGGGGCATTTTTGCACGGAGCCTTCTCCGCTTCCGCTTTATTCTTCCGGGCTGAACTGATCCTTGCCGACTGAGCACAGGGGGCAGGTCCAGTCTTCGGGGACTTCCTCCCACGGGGTGCCGGGGGCGACGCCATTGTCGGGGTCGCCGACTGCCGGGTCGTAGACGTAGCCGCAGATGTCGCAGACGTATTTTTCCATCGCCTCGTCCTCCGGCGCTTACTTGAAGTACCGCTCCAGCAGGCCCTTGAGGGCGCGGCCGTGACGGGCCTCGTCTCTCGCCATCTCGTGGACGGTGTCGTGGATGGCGTCCAGGCCGTTCTTCTTGGCGCAGGCGGCCAGCTCGAACTTGCCGGCGGTGGCGCCGAATTCGCAGTCCACGCGCCACTTGAGGTTATCCTTCGTGGTGGCCTTCATGTTCGCCTCCAGATCCTCGCCGAGCAGCTCGGCGAACTTCGCGGCGTGCTCCGCCTCTTCAAAGGCGGCCTTCTCCCAGTACAGGCCGATCTCGGGGTAGCCCTCGCGGTGCGCGATGCGTGCCATGCACAGGTACATGCCGACCTCGCCGCACTCGCCGTTGAAGTTGGCCATGAGCTGATCGAAGATATACTTCTTGTCCTCGGCGGAGATGTCGGGGTTATTCTTGACGGTCTTGGCGTAGATGCCGTACTCATGCTCAGCGGCCAGCTTCATCTCGCCCTTGACCTCCTCGAACATTTCCTTCTTGGCCTTGCAGACGGGGCAAAAATCAGGCGCTTCCTCACCCTCGTAAACGTAACCGCAGACTTTGCATACAAACTTCTTCATTTTTGTTACCTCCATTGTAATTATTCTTGTGATCAGTGAACTGTTTCTTTTTTGCTTTTGCAGTCCCGGCACAGCCCATAGTAGTGCAGGCGGTAACCGGAGAGCTTTGCACCGAGCTGCGACTGCACCTGCTCCAAAAGTGCATCCGGCAGCGCGGGGGCTTCAAAGTCGATGACCGCGTTGCACGCGGTGCAGATGAAATGGTCGTGCGGGGCGGTGTTGCCGTCAAAGCGCTCGATGCCGCCGACGGTGCCCAGCGATTCGACCAGACCCTCGTCCTTGAACATGGCGAGGTTGCGGTAGACCGTGGCAAGGCTCAGATCGGGGAATTCGTCCTTCAGGTGCGAATACACCCATTCCGCGGCCGGGTGCGTGGTCGTGCTGCGCACGCAGTCCAAAATGGCGTCGCGCTTGCGGCTGTGTTTTCGAACGGCCATCGGCATCCCTCCAAATCAATAATAATTATCATTTGCAAGTTAATTATATAAGAATGATTCTCATTTGTAAATCGGCAAACTGCACAAAAATCAAAAAGAAAATTGGGCAGTTTGTCACACGGCGAAAAACGTCGATTTACTTTCCCGGCCCTGTGTGATACTATCATTATAATTAAGAGGGGGAAGGAATATGACGCTCGATCTGACGCAGGGCACGCCGTGGAAGGGTGCGCTGCGGTTTGCGCTGCCGCTGCTGTTGGGGAACCTGCTGCAGCAGCTGTATAATACGGCCGACACCATCATCGTCGGCAACTACGTCAGCGACCATGCGCTGTCGGCCGTGGGCTCGTGCACGAGCCTGACGATGCTCTTTACGGCGCTGGCGCTGGGCTTTTCCATCGGCGCGGGCGTGCTGGCCGCGCAGTATTTTGGCGCCCAGAAGCTGGGTGAGGTCCGGCGCTACGCCGCCACGTCCATCGTGCTGTTTCTGGCGCTGGGCGCGGTGATGAGCGTGCTCGGCGCGGTGCTGGCAAGGCCGCTGCTGGCGGGCCTGCTGCAGACGCCTGCGGCGCTTCTGGAGATGGCCGTCACGTATTTTATGATCTACGCCGCGGGGCTGATCTTCCAGTTCGGCTATAACATCGCCGCCGCGCTCCTGCGCGCCATCGGCGACAGTAAGGCCACGCTCTACTTTCTGCTGGCCTCGTCGCTGCTGAACGTCGTGCTCGACCTGCTGCTGGTGGCGGTAGTCAAGCTGGGCGTGGCCGGTGCGGCGATCGCCACGGTCTTTTCGCAGCTTCTGTCGTGTGTGCTGAGCTTCTGGTATATGCACCGCAAATATGAATTCCTGCGCTTTTCCGTGCGCCAGCTCCGCTTTGAACCGGCGCTGGCGGGCCGCGTGCTCGCCGTGGGCGCGCCGATGGCGGTGCAGCAGTCGGTCGTGTCGTGCGGCTTTATGTTCATGCAGCGGCTCGTCAACTCCTGCGGGGAGGATATGGTCGCGTCGTTTACCGTCGGCAGCCGGATCGAAAACTATCTCATCCTGCCCACCCTCTCGTTCCAGAGCACCATGGCCACCTACACCGGCCAGAACATCGGCGCAAAGCGGCCCGACCGCGTGAGCCGCGGGCTGCGGCAGGTCATTGGGCTTGCGATCTGCATCACGCTGCCGCTGAGCGCGGCCGCGTATTTCCTCGCGCCGCAGATCATCTCGCTCTTTGCCATCAGCGGGCAGGCGGCGGCGTACTGCGCGCAGCATCTGCATCTGGCGGCGTGCGCTGTGCTGGTGTTCGCGGTGTATTTCCCCTGCAACGGGCTGCTGCAGGGCGCGGGCGAGGGGCTGTATGCCACGGCCTGCGCGGCGCTGGCGCTGGGCGTGCGTGTGGCGCTGGCGTATCTGCTCATCAAAACGGCGCTGTTCGGCGTGGCCGCCATCTGGTGGAGCCAGCTGCTGGCGTGGGTCGTGACGCTCGTGTTCTGCTACTGCCACTATTTTCGCGGGACATGGAAAACCAGATCGCTTGTCCGATAATATTATAATGTAGGAGGATCTTGCCGTGCAAAGCCGGTTTTACGCGCTCATCTCCCGGATGCGCTACATCGGGCGCTGGGGGCTCATGCGCAATACGTTTCAGGAGAATATTCAGGAGCACAGCCACATGGTGGCCGTGCTGGCGCACGCGCTGGCGCTCATCCAGCGCGACATCCTGCACGAGCCCGCCGACCCCGACCGCTGCGCGGCGGCGGCGCTGTTCCACGACGCGTCGGAGATCCTGACGGGCGACCTGCCCACGCCGATCAAGTATTATAACCCCGCCATCAAGCAGGCGTATAAGCAGGTGGAGGCCATCAGCTGCGAAAAGCTGCTGGCGCTGCTGCCGGAGGAGCTGCGGGCGAGCTACCGCCCGCTGCTGCTGGAGTCGGACGAGCAGGTCACGCGCATCGTCAAGGCCGCCGACAAGCTCTCGGCGCACATCAAATGTCTGGAGGAGCTGAAGGCCGGCAACGCCGAATTCGACTCCGCCGCCCGCCAGACCCGGCAGGCCCTCGAGCAAATGCACCTGCCGTGCCTCGACTATTTCATGGAGCACTGCCTGGATGCCTTCCGCCTGACGCTGGATGAGCTGGAATAAAAGAACTCCCCGGGAGAGCCAATCTCTCCCGGGGGCTGTCTTTTACTTCTGTTCCGCCACATAGAGGCCGACGCGGTTTTGGATGATGCTGGCTACGTCGTCCAGCGAGCGCTGTCCGGCGAAGTAGGCGCCGGCCTCCTCGGTGATGATGTTATAGATGGCATCGTTGCCGCCGTTCAGGGCGTGGATGCTGTTGTACAGCGCCATCACCTGATCCGCCTGTTCCTGCGACATGGCGTCGATCGAGAACTGCTCGCCGTCATTGCCCCAGTAGGTGGCCTTCGGCTCGACGATCTTCTCGCCGTTTTCGTCCAGCAGCGGCTGGCCGTTTTCGTCCGTCTGATAGCTCACGGTCATCACGTCCTTCAGCCGCTCGTTAAAGACCGCGGCGTTGGACGGCATACCGTAATACATCCGGCCGCGCTGATAGTCCGCCGTGAAGAGCTTGCGCACAAACGACCACGCGGCGTCCTGCTCCCTGCACGCGGAGGAGATGGCAACGCCGCCCGTCAGCACGAACGTGCTGCCGCTGCCGTCCTGGCTGGGATAGCCGACGAACGAAGCATCCGCGTTCAGCGCCGCCAGCGTCCAGAGGTGATCCTCCAGCGAGTAGACGCTGGTCGGCAGCATGAGCTGCAGCCCGTTGCGCATGGCGGTGTAGCTGTCGGTTTCACTGGAGTAGTCGTAATTCTGCCAGTCAAAGGTCTCCGGGAACTCGTTGGCAAACGCCAGCAGATCCTTAAACTCCTGCGAATCGAACGAGCACTTGCCGGTGTCCCAGTCCACGAACTTGGCCATGGAGTTGCCCACGCAGGACTGCAGCACATTGTCGCGCGTATAGCCCGTGCCGAACACCGTCGCGCCCGGCTGCAGCATATCCATTGCGCTGTGCACATCGGCGAGCGTCCAGCTCTGGAAATTGTCCGCCACCTTGCTCAGCGCCACCACCGTCACGATGGAGAACTCGGAAAACGCCTGATAGAGCTTGCCGTCTACGCTGGCGGCGTCTACGACGTTGGTCATCAGCTGGTCATAGCTCAGCTCGGGGTCGCTGTCGAGCATCGGCTTGAGATCGACCAGAATGCCCTGCGCGGCGTATTGCTCGATCGGCAGACCGTTGGTCATAAACAGATCGGGCACCTTGCCGGAGAGGATCTCGGTGTTGAGCTTCGTCAGCGCCGACTGATAGCCGTTCTCGTCCATGTACTGCGAGTAGTCGTTGATGGTGATGCGCACGTCCTGCTGGCTCTTGTTGAACTTCAGAATTTCCTGCCGCAGGTCATAGTCTATGTACAGGCAGGCGATGCTGAGCGTTTTGCGCTGCTGGAGCGTGGCCGGATCGACCGGCGAGCACAGCAGCAGGGAGTAGGACGTCTGGGTATAATCGTCATTATAGGTCTGCGAAATGCCGAGGATGCGCCCGTCGGCGAGCGGCTCGGTCTGGTTGACGGTGCTGTAGTCGATGTCGTAGTCCATCCAGTCCAGCACCTTTTCCGACTGCTGCTCCTGTGTGCGGTAGCCGTAGAGCACGCCGGAGTTCATGTAATAGAAATCAAACGCGGGATCGTAGGAGGCGTAGTAGTTCCATGCGTTGTAGGGCATCGTGATCGCGTCGCCCAGCTCCAGCGTCTTGGGGTCAAGGATGCGCATGGTCTGAGCATTCTCCCCCCAGCTCTGCATCGCAAATTTGCCGCAGAACGCCGTGGGGCTGTTGTTACCGTCTGTCTCAAGCGTCTTGAGCGTCTTGCCGTCGGCGTCCATGATGGTGACGGTGGTGTAATCCGTCATATAGACCTGCCCCAGCTCATCGACGAGCATGATGTCCATGGAGCTGCCGTCGCCCTCCGTTGTCTCGGCGGGCAGTGGGACTTCGTGAATGACCGTGCCGTCGGCGGCGTAGTGGAACAGGTGCCGCGTCGTCGGACCCTGCACGTAGAAATCGTACTGGTTCTGCGTGTTCGGGTCAAAATTCTCCGGCAGGTCGTATTTGTAGGTGCCGGTGCGGTCCGCTACCCACAGCGAGCCGTCGGCGTCCGCGCGCAGGAGCGTGATGTTCGTCCAGCCCTCGTAGCCGTCCGGGACGGTGGGCGCCTGGAACCAGCTCAGCTGCTCGGACTTGCCGGTGGCAAGGTCGATCTTGAACAGCTGCGTTTCGTATGTGGGCGGGATATATTCCCGGTCGGGCATCGGCTCTTCCGCAACGGGCGTATCCGAGACCTCGTCTGCGGCGGCTGCGTCCTCCAGCACGTCCGCGACCTGATCCGCCGGCGCGTCCGCTGCGACGGCCGCCACCTCGCGGGCGTACTGCTCCGACTCGGAGTATTCCAGGAAGGCGTCGCCGCTGCCGGGGTCGGTCATGATGTCGCTGGTGAAGTACAGCGCATCGGTACTCAGCAGCACCGACGACATATAGCTGATGCCTTCGTCAAGATCGAGATCGACAGTGTCGATCTTCCAGCCGTATTTGGGTGTGGTCTGCGCGGTCGGCTTGCCGCCGGACGGAGTCACGGCGTCCGTGCTGCCGGGGGTTGCGGTGTCGCTGCCCTTTTTGCTGCATCCGGCAAGCACGCCCAGCAGCATTACGAGCGCGAGCAGCCCCGCGAGTATGCGTTTTTTCATTCCATATTCCTCCGATCTGTCTGTGATGGGTCTGACCGTTCAATCCATCTTACCATGAAAGCGGTAAAATGGGAAGCCTTCTGTGCCGTTTTCAGAATTCTTTAAGAATTTCTGCCGCTGCCTTTCCAGACGAAAAAAACTGCCGCCGGTTGCGCAAAAACCGGAAAAAGCTGAAAAATTTTCCCGCCGCCCAAACCGCCGCTTGATTTTCTGCCGCCCGCCTGCTATAATGATCGGGCGCACGGAGTGGTATCGAAGTGGTTATAACGGCCCTGACTCGAAATCAGGTGTACCGGCAACGGTACCGTGGGTTCGAATCCCACCCACTCCGCCATAAAGAAACACCCACCCTAACGGGGTGGGTGTTTTTTATGGATCGTGACCACGGAGGGGGCGGGATTCGAAGTTTATGCTGCGAAGCAGTAAATCCCACCCACTCCGCCATAAAGAAACACCCACCCTAACGGGGTGGGTGTTTTTTTATGGATCGTGACCACGGAGGGGGCGGGATTCGAAGTTTATGCTGCGAAGCAGTAAATCCCACCCACTCCGCCAAAAAAGCACAGCCTGTCCAAAAGGACAGGCTGTGCTTTTTTGGCGGGAAGTAATAGGTAATAGTGAATAGTGAAGAAGTAGGGGCCGATGACCACATCGGCCCTTTCGACCGCACTGATTTCTTAGTCGTAATGTAGGGGAGGGGCTTGCCCCTCCCGCCGGTTGGCAGCTGTGGCTTTTGCACGCACTGCGGCGCGGAATGCACCCCATACCTTCCCCTCGGGGCCGATTCCCCCTATCAGGGGGAAATGTCCCGAAGGGACAAAGAGGGTAGGGACAGGTGCCCCCGAAGGGGGCGGATGAGGGCCGGGGAGCACTTACAGATAGCTTTGCAGTTTCAGCTAAATGCGAATGCTCCCCGACCCTCATCAGTCTGCTCCGCTGCGCTCCGCAGCCAGCTTCCCCCAGGGGAAGCTATGGGGCCTCAGCAAATCGGCGCTGCTGCAAAAAGAACGGCGGCGCGTACCAGCGGGCGGGGCAAGCCCCGCCCCTACGTTACGACTAGGAACGCACACCCGACGTTACGACAAAAACCGTCCCCCTCAATTCACCACATTCACCGCCGCGCCATTCAGAAACGCTTTTGCATTCTCCACGGTGCAGTCCATGATCCGCTGGCGGCTCTCTTTGGGGGCCCAGGAGATGTGGGGGGTCAGGATGCAGTTTTTGGCGTGCAGGAGGGGGTTATCGGCGCGGATCGGCTCGGTGGACACGACGTCCAGCGCCGCGCCGGCGACCTTGCCGCTGTTTAGTGCCGCGGCAAGATCCGCTTCGTCAACTAGCGGCCCGCGGGCGTTGTTCACGATCAGCACGCCGTCCTTCATTTTTTCGATGCTCTCCCGGCAGATCAGCCCCGTGTTCTCCGGCGTCAGATTGCAGTGCAGCGAAATGACGTCCGCCTGCGCGTAGAGCGTGTCGAGCTCGACGTATTCCGCGATCTCGCGTCCGGCGTCGGTGGGGTGAATATCATGCGCCAGCACGCGCATCCCCAGCGCCTTCGCCACGCGCCCCTCGGCCTGCCCGATGCGGCCGAAGCCGATGATGCCGATGGTCTTGCCCGCCAGCTCGATGAGCGGATAGTCCCAGAAGCACCAGTCAGGCGCAGCCTGCCAGCGGCCGGCGTGCACGGCGCGGTCGTGGTGGCCGATGTGGTGGCACAGCTCCAGCAGCAGCGCGATGGAAAACTGGCTGACCGCTGCCGTGCCGTAGGCCGGGACGTTCGACACCGGGATGCCCTTTTCGCGCGCATACGCGCAGTCCACGATGTTGTAGCCCGTGGCCAGCACGCCGATGAAGCGCAGCTGCGGGCAGGCGTCGATGGCGGCCCGGGTGATGGGCACCTTGTTCGTAAATACCAGCTCCGCCCCGGCCATGCGCCGGGCGATCAGCCCCTCGTCCTGCGGGTCGGTGCGGTCATAGACCGTCAGCGTGCCGAGCGCGGCCAGGCCGTCCCAGCGCAGGTCGCCGGGGTTTTCGGTGTAGCCGTCCAAAACGACGATGTTCATAAAAGCTCCTCCTCAGTGTATAAAATGGGCCCGCCGCCGTCCAGTCTGGCCGCCCGCGGCGGCTCGGAGAACAGCTTGCGGTACGCGCGGGCAAAGGTCGAATAATCGCGAAAGCCGCAGGCAAAGCACACCTCCGTCGCCGGCTGCCCGGCGGCGATGCGCTCGCGCGCGAGCATCAGGCGCTTGCTGGTGAGATAGCTGTGGATGGTGTAGCCCGTCTCGGCCTTAAAGCGCCGCATCATGTGGTATTTGCTTACATAAAACCGCGCCGCCAGCGCGTCGATGCTCACCGGCTCCGTCAGGTGCGCGGCGAGATACTGCAGCAGCGCCGCCACCTTTTCATCGCGCACGCGCGCGTGCACCGGCTGCGCGGGCTGCTCCGCCGCGCGGCTGGCCGTGATGAGCAGCTGCAGAAACAGCGCGTCCTGCAAAAGCGCTCCGCCGAACGCATCCTCCCGGCCCGCGTGCTCCAGCGCGGCCAGCAGCCGCGAAAGCTCCGCCCGCCCGCCGCGCGGGCGCACCACAAATTCAAACCGCTCCCGTGCGCGGTGAAAGCACGTCTCCAGATCGCAGTCCGCCGTGCTGCGCCGCCGCAGAAAGTCGGGGGAGATGTACACGATCGCGCGCTCATACGCCGCCCCCGGCGCCAGCTCCGGCCGGTGGATGCACCCCTTGGGCACGAGCACCACGTCGCCCGGCTCCAGCGGATAGCTCCGCCCCTCCACGCCGTAGCCCGCCGGGCCGCCGAGAAAGACGATCAGCTTGTGGAACGTGTGATAATGCCAGTCGGGCGGCTCCGGCACAGCGCTGCTCAGATGAAACAGCCGCCAGTCCTCATGCAGATACCCCCGCTGTTCATACGCCGCGTCCATCCCGCACCCCGCACTCCTTTCGCACGTTTTGCAACCAGTATAGCACAAACTGTGCGTTTTGTGTATCGAAATCTGAAATCAGCGACAGCCCTCGGGCCGCCGCTGATATTTTTTACACTTGCGGGTCACTGCGCGGCGCGCCGGTGGAGCCGCGGATGACGATGTCGTCAGACTTGATCATATATGACTCTTCCAGCGCGGGGTTCTGCTCCTGGATCATGCGGTCGAGATACTCCACCGCTTTGGCCACGATGTCGTGGTAGTCCACGTGCACGGTGGTCAGCGGGGGATAGCAGATGCTGGAGCTGTGCAGATCGTCGATGCCGACCACAGAGAAATCTCCAGGCACGGAAAAGCCGTTTTTCTGGATGCAGTGCATACACGCCTGCGCAAAGTAGTCGCTGGAGCAGAAGATAGCCGTCGGGCGCTCGTTGCAGCGCAGGATCGCCTCGGTGCCGTGGAACGCGGACTCGAAATCATTCGCCTCCGACTGGATCCAGTCGGGGTAGAGCGTCAGGTGCCCCTCAGAAAGCGCCCGGCAGTAGCCCTGAAAGTTGGCAATGTAGAAATCCGGCACGGACTGCTGGCCCAGAAAGCCGATGCGCGTATGCCCGAGCTCCATCAAATGCTTTGTGATCGTGTACGCCGCCAGCTCATAGTCCACGCCCACACGCGAAAAGCTGGGGTGCTTTGTGTGCGAGTCCACCACCACGAACGGCACGTTCTCCTGCCGCAGAAACAGCAGCGTCTCCGAATCCGGGTCGTGCAGCAGCACCACACCGTCGGCGTTGCCCTGTTTGATCGCCTTGGCGGCGTCCGAGGTGCGGAACGACTCGGGCTTGCTGGATACGACGATGTTATAGCCGTATTTTGTGGCGATCAGAGCGATGGCATCCAGGATGGTGGAGTAAAAGGGGTTGCTGAACGACGCCATCTCGTCCACCACCATGAAAATATTAAAGCTCCGGTGCACCAGCGCGGCCTGCGAGCGGGTGTTGGGGATGTAATGCTCCTGATCAATGACGCGCAGGATGCGGTCGCGTGTTTTCTGGCTGACGCCCGGCCGGTCGTTGAGTACGTAGGAGACCGTTGTGGGCGAGACGCCGGCGATCTCGGCGATCCGGCGGATGCTGATCTTTTCCATGGGAATTCCTCCACAGAACTTTTTTTCTACTATATCAGGCAAAACATCGGATTGCAAGTGAAATCTGCGGAAGAAACCGGATATTTCGTACAACTTCTGTTCAGTTCACAGAATGTTTGGTGAACAACTTTATAAGAACTTGCGTTTCATCAAAAAGAACGTATAAATCTGAACAACACGCAAAAATAAGCTGATCAGCGCCGATCTTTGGGTATCCCGCGAATAGTCACCGCTCCGCGAAAGGTCTACAATCAGAACAACGAGAGCGACAGGAGGGGCCTGCTATGAAAAAACGGATCGCGGCGGTCGGGCTGGCATGCCGGACGGAGATGGGCTTTGAGCACGCGGCGGCGCTGTATGAAAAGACGGTGCGCGCGCTGACGGATACATATGACGTACTGGATACCGGCGTAATCATCACCGGACCGGACGATCTGCGCCGCGCGCAGGCGTTTTTACATGGAAAGACCGTGGATGCGCTGCTGGTGTGCGCCGCGACATGGAGCGAGGATCAGCACATCCTGCGCCTGCTGCAGAGCCTGCGCTGCCCGGCGATCCTGCATGCCTATCCGTCGATCGACTCGGGCTCTTTGTGCACGGTGCAGCAGATCGCGTCTGTCCTGACGGATGTGCGCTACCCCGATTTTACCGGCTTCTGCGCCGAGGCGGGGAGCGCGGATGCGATGGAGCACGTCCGCCGCGCGCTGGAGCGGGCCAAGCCGGTCACCGCGGCGCGGCGCGGGGGCATGACCATTGGCGCCGTCGGCGGCGGCCGCGTACAGGGCATGACGGAGATCGCGCATGACGAATTTGCACTGCTGGAAAAGTGCGGCGCGCTGATCGTACCGATCGGCGAGACGGAGCTGCTCGACCTCAAAAACGCCGTGACGGACGCAGAGCTTGCCGCCGCGCGGGAAAAGCTGGCGCAGGAGCGCTTCGTGCGGCTGTCGGATGACGCGGCCATCGACGAGGGGCTGCGGTATTATCTTGCGATGAAGGCGCTCGTGCGGCGCTATGACCTGCAGGGCCTGGCGGTCAAATGCTACACACGCTATATGGGCCTGGTGTGTCTGGGCTATTCGCTGCTGTCGGACGAGGGGATCGTGTGCAGCTGCGAGGGAGACGTGACGAACGCCGTGATGATGCGCATCCTTGCCGACCTCACCGGGCAGTGCGTGAACCATACGGATTTTCTCTATCCCGACGAAAAAACGAACTCCGCGCTCTTTTCGCACTGCGGCGGCACCGGGTTTTCACTTGCAAAGCCGCGGGAGACGATCAAGCTTGCGCCGGTGCGGCTGATGGAGCGCGGCGTGTGCTGCCGCTTTTTGCCGAAGACCGGCCCCGTGACGCTGGCCGATCTGGTGGGTCACGGCGACCAGCTGCGGATGTCGGTGCTGACCGGCGAGGCGATCGACTGCGCCATGGAGTTCCCCGGCACGCCGATGCGCGTGCGCTTCCAAAAGCCCGTGTGGCAGATCAGCGCGCAGATCATCGAGCGCGGCTGCGGCCACCACTGGATGATCGGCTACGGCGACGTGTCGGCGCAGCTTGCGGAATACTGCCGCCAGAACGGCATCGTGTTCCAGCGGATCGGTGTTTGAGCTGCCGCGGCAGTTCATATAAAAAATCATGACGAAAGGAAATTGAAAAATGAAAAGAGCACTTGTGATCCTTCTCGCCGCGATCATGCTGATTGGCCTGATCGCGTGCAGCGCGCCCGCTGAAACGCCCGCGCAGACAGACGCACCCGCCGCCGCAGGCGCGACCGACATCAAGACCATCGGCCTGTGCATGCCCACGAAGGAGCAGACCATCTGGACCATGCAGGGCACGCGCCTGCAGGAGGCGCTGGAAAAGGCAGGCTATGAGATCCTGATCGAGTACGCCGAGGACGACTCCGCCAAGCAGGCGATGCAGATCGAAAACATGATCACCAAGGGCGTGGACGCGCTCGTCATCGCAGCTGTTGACTGCGCGGCGCTCACCGACGCGTGCGAAAAGGCCAAGGACGCCGGGATCTGGGTCATTGCCGACGACCGCGCCATCACGAACACCGCCGCCGTGGATTACTACGTGACCTGCGACTATGACCGCCTCGCGGAAATGCAGGGCCAGTACATCGTGGATACGCTCGATCTCGACAATGTCGACGGCCCGTTCACCATGGAGATCTTCTCCGGCTCGCAGGACGATACGAACTCCGTCATCTTCTTCAACGGCCAGATGCGCGTCCTCCAGCCGTACATTGACGCCGGTAAGATCGTCATCAAATCCGGCCAGAAGACCGCCTCCGAAACGGCCATCCAGTCGTGGGACTCGGCCAAGGCGCAGGCGCGTATGGATAACCTCCTCTCCGGCTTCTACACCGACGACCATCTGGATATTTGCCTTGCCACGTCCGACTGCCTGACCATCGGCTGCATCTCGTCGCTGGAGTCCATGGGCTACGGCGACGCCGCGAACCCCTTCCCGCTGATGACCGGTCAGGACGCCGAGCTTGCCGCGGTCAAGAATATCGTGGCCGGGAAGCAGTCCATGACGGTGTTCATCGACGCTACGCTGCTGGCTGAGCGCATGGTCGAGCTGTTTGACACGCTCAAGGCCGGCAAGACGCTCGAGACCTCCGCAACGTACAACAACAATGTGATCGAGGTGCCGATGGTCACCTACGATCCGCTGCTCATCACGAAGGACAACGTGGACTATGTCGTAGAGGTCGGCTATTACACGCAGGCCGAGGTCTACGGCTGAGCAAACAGGCTTTCAAGCTGATCGGAGGGGGAGTTCCCCCTCCGATTCCCACGAAAAGGAGTCATGCACATGCAGCAGAACATCCTCGAAATGCGAGGGATAACGAAAGAATTTCCGGGTGTGAAGGCGCTGGATAACGTCACGTTTCAGGTGAG
>CAKTXA010000010.1 GCA_934631005.1 uncultured Oscillospiraceae bacterium | reverse complement strand
ACTTCTCGAAGAAAACAAATAATCCGAACCCATCTCCGATTAAGAAGATTTGGTTCGGATTATATTGGTTTGGTGCGCGAGGCGGGACTTGAACCCGCACGTCCGGAGTGGACACTAGAACCTGAATCTAGCGAGTCTGCCAATTCCACCACTCGCGCATTGCGCCGTCTCTCGACTGCCGCAATATCATATCATGCGCAGTGGCAATTGTCAAGCAAAATCCGATTATTTTTCCACGCTTTTCGTGTTCAATCCACCATATGATTCTGCGCGACCTTTTGGAAATAGTAGCGGCTCTTTTTCCAGCGGCGGCGGAAGGTTTTGTGGTCGACCCAGGTCAGGCCGAAGCGCTGATCATAGCCGCTGAGCTGCTCGTAGCTGTCGGCGTCGTTCCAGTAGTAATAGCCCTTGAGTTTGGCGCCGGCCTGCAGCGCGCGCCAGAGCATCCGGAAATGCTCGCGCAGGTATGAAACGCGCACGTCGTCATTGCATTCCTCGTCCTCGTCGCCTGTATTCGGCGTGCACAGGCCGTTTTCGGTCACAAAGACCTCCACATCGGGATAGTGGTCGCGCATATACAGCAGGCTGTCCAGCAGGCCCGCCGGGTACACGTCGTTTTTGAGTCCCGGCTGGGTGTAGAACGTCTGCACGCGCTTGGAGCGCGCGGGCGCGTCGGCGTCATACGCGCTGCGGCTGGTGACGTAATAGTTGATGCCGAGGAAATCGACCGGTGCAAACGCGTCCTGCAGCGCCTGCGCATAGCCCTCGGGCATGGCGTCGCGATAGACAGGGCACTCTTCAAAGAACCGCTCGGGATAGTGTCCGTAGGCCATCGGCTCCGCCCAGATGTCAAAGCGCAGCTGCGCCTGCCGCCGTGCGGCGTCCATGTCCTCCGGGCGGAGATCCGCCGGATAGACCGGGATGATGGCATTGACCGCGCCGATCCTGCCGCCCATATCCATCTCGCGGAAGAGCCTGACCGCACGGTAGTGCGCCAGCAGCACATTCTGCCCCGCGAGCAGGCTCCTGCGCAGATCCTTTTCAAACGGCGGAAAGCGCCCGTCACTATACATCAAGCAGCACTATGCAGAGCCGCTGCTCGCCCGCGACCTTGCAAATCGCGTCTTTCTTTCGGAGGCGACGTTCTACCGCGTTTTCAAGCGCGCCACGGGCCAGTCGTTCAAGAGCTACCTCACCATGGTGCGCATCCGCAGCGCCTGCACGCTGTTAAAAAAGCGCACCATCCCCATCACGCAGGTCGCCTATCAGTGCGGCTACGGTAACTATTCCTCGTTCTACCGCGCGTTCTACCAGCAGATGCAGATGTCCCCCATTCAGTATCTGCAGGAAGGCTGAAAAACGCCAAAGACCCGCCCCGAAATTCTTCGGGACGGGTCTTTTTTGTTTTGATGCTCACTGCGTCAGCGCCGGGTTCATGTAGTATACGTTCTTCTCATCCAGCTTCTGCCGCAGCAGCTCCAGCGCCTCGCCGAAGCGCTGGAAGTGGACGATCTCGCGCTCGCGCAGGAACTTGATGACGTCGTTCACGTCCGCGTCGTCCGACAGACGCAGGATGTTGTCGTATGTCACGCGCGCCTTCTGCTCGGCGGCCAGATCCTCCGTCAGGTCGCAGATGGGGTCGCCCTTCACGCCGATCGACGCCGCCGACCACGGGAAGCCGGACGCCGCCGTGGGATACACGCCCGCCGTGTGATCGACAAAGTAGGCGTCAAAGCCCGCCTGCCGGATCTGCTCGTCGGTGAGCGTGCGCGTCAGCTGATGCACGATCGTGCCCACCATCTCCAAATGCCCCAGCTCCTCGGTGCCGATGTCGGTCAAAAGGCCCTTCAGCTCCGGGAACGGCATGGAGTAGCGCTGGCTGAGATAGCGCAGCGACGCGCCGAGTTCGCCGTCTGGACCGCCGTACTGGGAAATTATGAGAGACGCCAGTCTCGGGTTCGTGTTTTTGATCCTGACCGGGTATTGCAGCCGCTTTTCATATACAAACATACTCAGCCCTCCTCCCGATAGTCCCACGGCCACGGATCGTTCAGCCAGCTGTAGCTGCCGCCCATGGTCGAGGCGAGCTGCGTCAGGCTCCTGCCGTTCTGCTGATACTGCTCGATCGCTTCCTCGTACAGCTCGGCGTACTGGTCATAGAGCGCGACGGCCTCGGTGTCGCCCGCGTGCGTGTCGAGATACAGCCCCAGCTCGTTGATGGCAAAGCCGAGCGCCTGCAGCTGCCGCGTGGCGCTGAGATTTGTAAATGCCTCGTTCTGCATCTTAAGATACGGCAGATCAAGTCCCTCAAACAGCGTCCCGCGCGCCAGCGCGAGATCGAGCGCGTATTTGTTGGCCCCCGTCTGCTGGAACGGGACGAACGGCACCGCCAGCGGCGCACAGCTCGGCAGCTTGCCGTCCTGATCGGCGCAGACATAGAGCGTGCTCGGCGTCTGATCGTCGGCGGCCTTCGCCGCCGCCTGCACCGCCGCGCGCTGCTGCGCATTCTGCGTGCAATTGTTCAATGCAAAAACTCCCTCCAAATCATGTATCGGGCATCACCGCCCATTCACACTGTATGCAGAGGACTGTCGAGAGGTGTAAGAAAACAGACGATGCCGGTGCATCGTCTGTTTTCTTACACCTCTATTTCGCCGCCGCAGTATAAAAGCTGCGTGGTTGGCAGCTCGGCGCTGTAGCGGGACCAGTCGCGGTCGCATTTGCGGCGGATGCCGCTGGGGTCGGGGGTGTCGGTGGGGATGTGGTAGATGAAATTGCGCCGCGCGCAGGCGTTCAGCAGCGCCCGCGTCTCTGCGTGCGCAAGCACCTGACTGTTCCAGAATGCCGCATCCGCCGTGCGCCCGGCCAGCACCGCGCGGTGCCGGTCGGCGTCCGGGACGGCGTCGGCCGTGATGTAGAGCGCCCTTCCGCCGCCGCACACGAGCAGCGCCCAGTGCGGCAACATCAGTTCCGCCGGCACGGGGACATGCGGGATCTGCGCATATTCGATCGTAAACGCTCCCGCCGCGAACGTGCCGCGCTCCCCCTCCGGCAGCAGCACCGGCACCTCGGGCCGCGCCGCACACAGCCGCGCGACCGCCGCCGCGTCATAGTGATCGGGGTGGCGATGCGTAAAGCACAAACCCGCGAGCCGGCCATACGGCGGCTGCGCCGAAAGCAGCTTCCGCAGCGCCTCTTCCGGGAACGCGCCGAAGGGCGGCAGATGCCCGCATGGCGCGTCGATGAGCAGCGCTGCGCCGCCCGCTTCGATCAGCAGGCCGCAGTTGCATACCAGCGTGATCCTCATGGCAGCATCTCCAGAAATTCCTGCTCTGAGAGCACGGGGACGCCCAGCTCGTTCGCCTTTTTGAGCTTGCTGCCCACGTTCTCCCCTGCCACGACGTAGCTCGTCTTTTTCGACACCGACGAGGCGACCTTGCCGCCGCACTGCTCGATCTTCTCCGTCGCCTCCTCGCGCGTAAACAGGCTCAGCGCACCCGTCAGCACGAACGTTAGCCCCGCAAAGCGGTCGTCCGTCGCCTGCTTCTGCGCGGTAAAGTTCACCCCCGCGGCACGCAGACGCTCGATGAGGTCGCGCGACTGTGGGCTGTCAAACCAGTCGCGGATGCTCTTCGCCGTGATGCCGCCGACGTCCGGCACGGCCGTCAGCTCCTCCTCGCTGGCGCCTGCGATGGCGTCCAGCGAGCCGAACGCCGCCGCCAGCGTCTTGGCGGCCTTTGTGCCCACCTGCCGGATTCCGAACGCGCACAGCAGCCGCGACAGGTCGTTCTGCTTGCTCGCCTCGATGGAGTTTTTCAGATTCTCCGCCGATTTTTTGCCCTGCCCCGGCAGCTCGGCCACGGCTTCAAAGTCCAGCTGATAGAGGTCGGCGGGGTTCGTGAGCATTTTGTGCTCGATGAGCGTCTCCACGATGGCGCTGCCGAGGCCGTCAATATCCATCGCCTCGCGCGAGACAAAGTGCGCCAGATTCCGCGCCAGCTGCGCGGGGCACTCCGCGCCCGTACAGCGCAGGGCCGCGCCGTCCTCATCGCGCACGACCGGCGCGCCGCATACGGGGCACGTCTGCGGCAGAAGGTACGGCTCCGTGCCCGCCGGGCGCTTGTCCAGCTCGACCTCCAGAATCTCGGGGATGATCTCCCCTGCTTTTCGGATCTTGACCGTATCGCCGATGCGGATGTCCTTGTCGGTGATGAAATCCTGATTGTGGAGCGTGGCGTTCGTCACGGTCGTGCCCGCGAGATACACCGGCGCAACCACCGCCTTCGGCGTGAGCACGCCGGTCCGGCCGACCTGCACCACAATGTCCTGCACGACCGTCTCCTTGATCTCGGGCGGATACTTGAACGCTGCCGCCCAGCGCGGGAACTTCGCGGTGCTGCCAAGGCGCGCGCGCCCGGCAAGGCTGTTGAGCTTCATCACCGCGCCGTCAATGTCGTAGGCCAGATCATACCGCCCCGCGCCGATGGCCTCCACGGCGCGCACGACCTCGTCCGCCGTTTTGCACAGCGTATACGGGATGACCTTAAAGCGCAGGCGGCGCAGAAAGTCCAGCGTCTCGGTGTGCGTTTCGAATGTCACACCGTCCGCCAGCTGCAAATTGAACACCAGAATGTCCAGCCCGCGCGCGGCGGCGATCTTCGGGTCAAGCTGCCGCAGTGAGCCCGCCGCGGCGTTGCGGGGATTGGCAAAAAGGGGCTTGCCCTCTTGTTCGCGCGCGTCGTTCAGCTGATGAAAGCGCGCGCGGGGCATGAACACCTCGCCGCGCACGATCAGCTGCGCGGGCGCGCCCTCCAGACGCATGGGGATGGACGGGATGGTCTTGAGATTTTCCGTCACGTCCTCGCCCACCAGCCCGTCGCCGCGCGTGGCGCCGCGGACGAGCTGCCCGTTTTCATACTCCAGCGCCACCGACAGGCCGTCGACCTTCGGCTCCACCGACCACACAGCCTCCGGCTCCGCCTCCACAACGTGCTGCGCGAAGCTGCGCAGCTCGTCAAACGAAAACACGTCCTGCAAGCTCTCCAGCGGCACGGCGTGGCGCACCTTCTGAAATTCACTGATCGCCTGCCCGCCCACGCGGCGCGTGGGGCTCAGGGGCGAGGCATACTCCGGGTGCGCCTGCTCCAGCTCCTCCAGCTCCCGCAGCATCCGGTCATATTCAAAATCCGGGATGGTGGGGTTATCGAGCACATAGTAGGCATAATTGTGCTGCTCCAGCTCGCGCGCGAGCTGCTCCATGCGTGCTTTCACGTCCATCGTATTCCCTCTTTCGCGTTCACATAAGGTTTACATAACTATTCGGCACCGTGCCGACCACGATCGTCTCCGCCACGATGACGTCCGAATCCACGTCGATCTCCTGCGTCCCCGCAGGCGAGAGCACGGTGAGCGTGATGCGCACGTTCAGCACCACGCGCTGTATGCTCTGGTTGATCCCCGCCGACTCGAACGTCGTAGAAAATGACGCATCCGACGAGCTGAGCGCCACCACCCGCACCGGCAGGCGCACGCCCTGCCCGGCAAAATAGTCCGGCAGCAGGATGCTGCCGATCGGCACGCCCAGCTCCTGCGCGTCCAGCTCCGGCATCTCCTCCCCCAGCAGCTCCATGATCTCGCTTTTCAGGCAGTTCATCTCCGCCGTATTCGTGCGCACGGCGGTGATATTGCCGTTCACATCCTTTTCCAGATACGTCATGTGCGAAAAGTCGATGCGCCCGCTGCGCAGCTCCGCGTTGATCGCATCCACCAGCCAGTCGGACGCCGCATTCACAACGCGCACCCGCGCCGCCTCGCGCACATAGGGCGTGTAGCGGAAGTAGATCACGAACGCCAGGATCAGCAGCAGCGGCAGCGCGATCAGAACAGCGCGCCGTCTGGCTCTTCGTCTGCGATTCATGCCGTCACCTCTCTCGTAGCATTCTACGAACGAGGCGGGGCGGATTATAACTTTTTCATGTGCACGCCCGCGGTGTTCGCCATCAGGCGCTTCGTGCCCACGCCGTCAAACGCCACCTCCAGCAGCGCGTCGCCGCCCATGGGCAGCACGGTCAGCACCATCCCGCGGCCAAACGCCTTGTGCATCACCATATCGCCCTTGGAAAACGGGCACGCGGCGGTTTTCTTGCTGCGCGGCGCGGTGAGAACTGAGTGGTCGCGCACGGGGCGCGGCTTGTAGCTCTGGTCAAAATAGCGCGGCTCCTCGCCGTAGAGCGACGGCCGCGGACGCTCATACGACCCCGTGCGGCGCTCCGGCATTCCCCCGGCGCTGCGCCGCTCCACGCAGTCGGGCGGCAGCTCGTCGAGAAAGCGCGAGGGAAGGTTCACGCTCGTGCGGCCGTAGAGCATACGCTGCCGCGCGTGGCACAGGCACAGCGTCTTTTTCGCCCGCGTGATGGCCACATAGCAAAGCCGCCGCTCCTCCTCCAGCTCCTCCGGCTCGCCCAAGCAGCGCGTGCCGGGGAACAGCCCCTCCTCCATGCCCACAAGGAACACGTTTTCAAATTCCAATCCCTTCGCGCTGTGCATCGTCATCATCACCACGGCGTCCGCGTCGGCGTCGTACTGCTCAATGTCGGTATACAGTGCGATCTGCTCCAGAAATTCCGCCAGCGTGGGCGTGTCGGTGCTCTCGGCGTACTGCACGATGGTGGATTTGAGCTCGCGGACGTTCTCCGCCCGCGTGCGGGACTCCACGTCGTCCTTCGCCTCCAGCATGGCGACATAGCCCGTGCGGAGCATGACCTCCTCATAAAAATCCGGCAGGCTGAGCGTGTTCAGAAGCTCTGCGCATTCCTCGATGAGCGCGCAGAACGCCGCCAGCTTCGCGCCGGCTTTTTCCAGACTCGGATAGTCCCGCGCGCTGCGCAGCACGTCATACAGCGGCAGTCCCGCCGCCAGCGCCTGCCGGTCGGCCATCTCCAGCGTTTTCGCGCCGATGCCGCGCGGCGGGTTATTGACGATCCGACGCAGGCGCAGATCGTCGGCGCGGTTATTGATGACGCACAGATACGCCAGCATATCCTTCACCTCTGCGCGGTCAAAAAAGCGTGTGCCGCCGATGATGCGGTATGGGATGCCGCTGCGCTTGAAGGCATTTTCCATGGCGTTCGACTGCGCGTTCGTGCGGTACAAGATCGCGTAATCACGAAAATTTCGCCCGTGGGAGCTTGAGATGATGCTGCTGGCCACATAATTGGCCTCGTCCGTCTCGCTCAGGGCCTCATACACGCGGATGCGGTCGCCCGCGGCGTTCTTTGTCCACAGGTTCTTGCCCTTACGCCCGCGGTTGTGGGCGATGACGGCGTTGGCCGCGTTCAGGATCGACTGCGTGGAGCGGTAGTTCTGCTCCAGCCGGATGACCTGCGCGCCCTTGTACTGCTGCTCAAACGAGAGGATGTTCTCGATCGTCGCGCCGCGGAACTTGTAGATGGACTGGTCGTCGTCACCCACGACGCAGATATTCTCATATCCCCCCGCCAGCAGCGACGAGAGCTGATACTGCAGCATATTCGTGTCCTGATACTCGTCGATGAGCACATAGCGGAACTTGCGCTGATAGTAGGTGCGCACGTCCTCAAACTGCTCCAGAAGCTCCACGGTTTTCAGGATGATGTCGTCAAAATCGAGCGCGTTTGCCTCCAGCAGGCGCTTTTGATACTCGGCGTAGATCTGCGCCGTGCGCTCGATGCGCCAGTCGCCGGAGTGGGCGGCGGTCTCTTCAAAATCCTCCGGGCTTTGGCGCTTGTCCTTTGCCTTGCCGATAAGCGACAGCACCAGCCGCGGCGGGAATGCCTTTTCATCCAGACACTGATCGCGCACGATGTCCTTCACCACGCGCTCGGAGTCGCTGGTGTCATAGATGGTAAATCTGCCCGTGTAGCCGCCGAGCCTGTCAATATCGCGCCGCAGGATGCGGCAGCACGCCGCGTGGAACGTCATCGCCCACACGTCCAGCGCCTCGTCGCCGAGCATGGCCTGCAGGCGGTCCTTCAGCTCGTTGGCCGCCTTGTTCGTAAACGTGATGGCGATGATGCTCCACGGCGCGGCGGGGCGCAGGGCGCACAGCGCGTGCGCCCGCTGCATATCCGCAGCGCGCTGCGTGCGCAGGTAGGACTCCAGAAATTCCACGTCCTGCTCCGTCACAAAATCGGGGATCTCGTTCGAATCCGACGCGCAGCCGAAGTCGATGAGGTTCGCGATGCGGTGGATGAGCACGGTCGTTTTGCCGCTGCCCGCGCCGGCAAGCAAAAGCAGCGGTCCCTCCGTGGTGAGGACCGCTTTTTGCTGCATATCGTTGAGTTTTGAAAACCGCGCGGCGATGATGGCCCGCCGCACGGTCAGAAATCGCTGTTCATAGCTTGTATCCATGCGTTCACCTGTACCTCTATAGATACCGCTATTTTAATACATTCCGCCTTTTTTGTCGATACTTAAATAAAATTTCTGAGATTCGCCAACGCCTTTTTCTCGATGCGGCTGACCTGTACCTGCGATACGCCGATGATCCTTGCCACCTTCTCCTGCGTGAGTGCATGGAAATACCGCAGGTCGATCACCAGCCGCTCCCGGCCGGAGAGCTGCGAGAGCGCCGCGCGCAGCGAAAGCGACTCCACGATGCGCTCCTCCATGCCGTCGGTGCACAAAACGTCCTCCAGCGAAAAGCCCTCCTCGCCCGTCTGCCGCTGGATGGACTCGGCGCTGGCCGTGGCCGTCTCGGCCGAGGCGATCTCCTCCGGCGTCAGGCCCAGCTCCGCCGCCAGCTCCGAAACGCCCGGCTCGCGCCCCAGCTCCGCCGTCAGGCGCTGGCGCGCCATCTTGATGTTTGCGGCGCGCTCCTTGATGCTGCGGCTGACCTTCACGCTGCCGTCATCGCGCAGAAAGCGGCGGATCTCCCCCGCGATCTTCGGCACGGCGTAGGTGGAAAACTGCGTGCCGTAGGCGGTATCAAAGCCAGCGATGGCCTTGAGAAAGCCGACGCAGCCGAGCTGATACAGGTCGTCCGGGTCGATGCCGCGGCCAAAATACCGCCGCGCCACCGACCAGATGAGCCCGGAATTCTCCGTCACCAGCTGCTCCGCGGCGTCCCGGTCGCCCGCCTGCGCGCGCAGGACCAGCTGCTCCAGAGCCGCACTCAATCCGCCTGCCCCCGCCGGACGATCCGGCGCTTCATATGTACGCTCGTGCCCTTGCCGGGGCGGGACGTTACGCGCAGGCTCGTCATAAAGCTCTCCATGATCGTAAAGCCCATGCCGCTGCGCTCCTCGCCGCCGGTGGTGAACATCGGCTTTCGCGCCTCGGCCACGTCCGCGATGCCGCACCCCTTGTCCTTCACCAGAATGTCCAGCACATTGTCCGGCAGCACGCGGCAGCGGATGGTGATGGGCCCGATCGTATCGCGGTAGGCGTGGACGATGCAGTTCGTCACCGCCTCGGACACCGCCGTTTTAATGTCGCCCAGCTCGTCGAGCGTGGGGTCGAGCTGCGCGGCGAAGCACGCCACCACGGCGCGCGCGAGAGACTCGTTTGCCGACCGGCTGGGAAATTCGATGCTCATGCTGTTTTCAGGCTTCATACGGGTACGCTCCTCTCCTCAATTTCCACGATCTGCTCCATGCCGGAGGCGCGCAGCACCTTCATCGGCTGCGGCGGCACGGCGCGCAGCACGAGCCGGCCGTTCAGCTCGCGCATTTTGCGCAGCGCCGAGATGACGATGGCGATGCCGCTGGAGTCCATAAACGTGACCTCACGAAAATCCAGTACGCACGCCAGCGGCAGGTACAGGTCGATCTTATTGCCCACCACGCGCAGAATATCGCGCGCGGAATGATGGTCGATCTCGCCGCGCAGGGCGATGGTCAGCTGCTTTTCCTGCAAAAAACTTGTCAGATTCATCGGTACACCCTCCCGGAAACAAAAATGGACACGCACACCCGGTGTGCGTGTCCATTATAGATTTTCTGCCGTGATTTTCCCGTCGAACGGGCGCGGCACTTATTTTTTCAGTCGCTTTTCGCTGCTCTCCAGCTGCTCCAGCAGCGCTCTTGCCTTGGCGAGCTTGTCGCGCTGATCGTTTACGACCTTTTCCGGCGCTCTGGCCACAAAGCTCTCGTTTGCGAGCTTTCCTTCAAACATCGCGATCTGCTTCAGGCAGTTCTCCTTTTCCTTCGCGATGCGCGCCAGCTCCTTCTCAGTGTCGATGAGCTGATCGAGTGGGATATAGAGCTTGGCGTCGGCGGTGACGACGCAGAGCATATCCTCATGCCCCGCGGGATCCGCGTCGCACAGCACGACCTGATCGGCGTAGGCCAGACGGCGGATAAAGCCCTCGCCCTGCCGGAAATAGTCGCTGTGCGCCGACACCACATACAGCGCCGCCTTGCGCGACGGCGGGACGTTCATCTCCGCCCGGCGCGCGCGGATGGCCGAGATCGCGTTTTTCACCATCTCCAGCGCGTCCGCCTCCGCGGCAAAGTCCAGCGCCGCCTGCGGCGTGGGCCACTCGGCGCGGATGAGGAAGTCGCCCGCGTGCGGGATGGCCTGCCAGATCTCCTCGGTGATGAACGGCATGAACGGATGCAGCAGCCGCAGCAGCTGATCGAGCACATACACGAGCACCTGCTGCGCGGTGCGCTTGCTGTCGTCATCGGCGTCATACAGCCGCGCCTTCGTCAGCTCGATGTACCAGTCGCAGTACGTGTCCCAGATGAAATCATACACCTTGGCCGACGCCACGCCCAGCTCATACGCGTCCATATTCTCCGTGACCTCGCGGATGAGCGTGTTGAGCTTCGACAGCACCCACTTGTCCTCAAGCTCGAGCTTGGAAACATCCGGCAGGCCCGGCTCGTCCACGCTCAGGTTCATCAGCACATAGCGGCTGGCGTTCCAGATCTTGTTGGCAAAGTTGCGCATGGCCTCGCACTTTTCCACGTAGAAGCGCATATCGTTGCCGGGCGAGTTGCCGGTGATGAGGTTAAAGCGCAGCGCGTCCGCGCCGTAGGTGTCGGCCATCTCCAGCGGGTCGATGCCGTTGCCGAGAGACTTGGACATCTTGCGGCCCTTGTCGTCGCGCACCAGGCCGTGGATGAACACGGTCTTGAACGGCTCCTGCTTCATCTGCTCCATGCCGGAGAAGATCATGCGCGCCACCCAGAAGAAAATGATGTCATAGCCCGTGACCATATCGGTCGTCGGGTACCAGTACTTGAGATCGGCAGCGTCCAGGTCGGGCCAGCCGAGCGTGGAGAACGGCCACAGGGCCGACGAGAACCACGTATCCAGCACGTCCTCGTCGCGCGTGAGCTTCGTGCTGCCGCACTTTTCGCACTTCGTGGGATCCTCGCGGGAGACGTTGATGTGCCCGCAGTCGGCGCAGTACCACGCCGGGATCTGATGGCCCCACCACAGCTGGCGCGAGATGCACCAGTCGTGCACGTTTTCCATCCAGTTGTTATAAATTTTCGTGAACCGGTCGGGCACAAAGCGCACGCCGCCGTCCTTCACGATGCGCAGCGCCTCCTTGGCCAGCGGCTCCATCTTCACGAACCACTGCGCGGAGATGAGCGGCTCCACGTCGTTGTGGCAGCGGTAGCACGTGCCCACGTTGTGGCTGTACGGCTCGGTCTTGATGAGGTAGCCCTGTTCCTCCAGATCCTTTACGATCGCCTTGCGGCACTCATAGCGGTCCATGCCGTTGTATTTGCCGCCGTTTTCATTGATTTTACCGTCGTCGGCGATGACGCGGATGATCTCGAGATTGTGCCGCAGGCCGACCTCAAAGTCGTTGGGGTCGTGCGCTGGGGTCATCTTGACCGCGCCAGTGCCGAAGCCGATCTCGCAGTATTCGTCGCCGATGATGGGGATCTCGCGGTTCATAATGGGCAGGATGCACGTCTTGCCGATGAGGTGCTTGAACTTCTCGTCCTCGGGGTTCACGGCCACGCCCGTGTCGCCCATCATCGTCTCGGGGCGGGTGGTGGCGACCACGATGTCGCCGCTGCCGTCGGACAGCGGATAGCGGATATACCACAGATGGCCGGGCTTGTCGACATATTCGACCTCGGCGTCGGACAGCGCCGTGATGCAGTGCGGGCACCAGTTGATGATGCGGCTGCCCTTGTAAATAAGGCCCTTGTCGTACAGCTCGCAGAACGTCTCGCGCACGGCTTTGGAGCAGCCCTCGTCCATCGTAAAGCGGCTGCGCGACCAGTCGCACGACACGCCCAGCTTCTTCTGCTGCTGCACGATGCGGCTGCCGTACTTTTCCTTCCACGCCCACACGCGCTCGAGGAATTTTTCACGCCCGAGGTCGTAGCGCGTCAGGCCCTCGTTCTTGCGCAGCTCTTCCTCGACCTTGATCTGCGTGGCGATGCCCGCGTGATCCGTGCCCGGCAGCCACAGGGCGCTGTAGCCCTGCATCCGGCGGTAGCGCGTCAGAATATCCTGCAGCGTGGAGTCCAGCGCGTGGCCCATATGCAGCTGGCCCGTCACATTAGGGGGCGGCATGACGATGCAGTAGGGCTTTTTGTCGGGATCGGGCGTGGCCTTGAAGCAGTCGTTTTCCATCCACATCTCGTAGATCTGGCCCTCGACCTGCTTGGGATCGTACTGTTTGGGTAATTCTTTTCTCATGGTGTATCTCCTAAATTTGATTTCTTAAACTAATTCGGCAGACAGCGGCTTTGCATGGGACAGGAAAAAGTCCTTGAATTCCTCCGGCGTGCCGAGCACCAGGTCCTGCTTCTGCAAGACCGTCGCCGCGCCGCTGTGCGTCAGCAGAAACAGCCGCGGCGTCTCCACAAAGGCCTCCATGGTGTCGTAATCATAGTCCTTGCCGCCGAGGTTCGACTGGATGCGCATGCCGTCCTCCGTAAAGCGGATGGTCGGCTTCTGCGAAAAATCCGCCGCGCGCAGGCTCGTCAGATGCTGGTGCGCGGCCTTGGCAAAGCGCGTGATGGAGCTGCCCGTCACGAGCGGCAGCACGCGCGACAGGGCCAGCAGCATACACACGCCGCCGATGGCGATCATCCGCCGGTCGCGCGGCTCCAGAAAGCCGAACACCAGCAGCGCCGCCGCCGCGATGAACAGCACCGCCGTCATCACGTACCCGATCACCCGCCGCCGCTGCAGCTCCTTCCGCTGCGGGCCTTCCTCGGCAAAGCGCTGCATCTGATCGGTCAGCCGCCAGAGCTTGGGGTTGCGCCTGCGGGAGACCAGCTCCGTGCGCGCCTGCAAAGCCTTTGCAAGCTCGCCTTCCAGATCCATCGCGTAATTGCTGGGGGCAAATACATATTCTGTCTGCATTTGTCTGCTCCTTTTCTTTCTCTTTATAACCGGCTTCGCCGTCAAAAAAACGCCCTGAACCGATTAAGTTCAGGGCGAAGCTTTGCTCCGTGGTACCACCTGAGTTCCCGCACTGCGGGCGCTCTTCGCTCTGTAACGGGAGCGCCCGGCAAGACCTACTTTTGTTCAGTCTGCGGCTCCGAGGCGACGTTCCGAACAGTCTCCGAAAGGCTCGCACCAGACGCCTTCTCTCTGTACGGAGATCTCAGTCGTACTCTTCCTCATCCCAGCCTGTGGCGGTATGGATGGACGCGCTCAGACGTCCTCGATGATGGGCGACGGCTTGGCCGCCTGCGGATTTACGAGCGCGCGGAACTTGGCGCGCGACTCGCGCAGATCGGACAGCGACTGCGCAATGGAGTCCTCCGTGCGCTTCATCGCATCGTCCACATAGTCGTTCGTGACCTGCCGCAGCTCCTTGATCTTCTGCTGCGCAGCGCGGATCATGTCGTTGGCCTCCTTCTCGGCCTGACGGTAGATCTCCTCACGGGAGACCATCTGCTTGGCGCGCTGCTCGGCCTGCTTCAGGATATTCTCCGCCTCGCGCTTGGCGTTGGTGATGACCTCGTTGCGGGATTCCACAATGGTCTTGGCCTGCTTCAGCTCACCCGGGAGCTGGTTGCTGATCTCATCGAGCAGATCGAGCACCTTGTCGCGCTCGACCACGCATTTTTCCGCCCCCAGCGGCAGGCTCCACGCGTCCTGCACCATCTCATACAGGGTGGTAATGATCTCCTCTACTCCGTTTGCCATAGTTGGTCCTCCTTACTGCAAGTAACCGCTGATTCGATCGACAAGAGGCATCAGCGAGAGATTTTGGTTCAAATGAAAGTTTGGAAAACGCAGGAATACTTTGTGTATTTCGCGTTTTTCAAACTGCACAGTTGGGGCAAAAGATCCGCTGATGACCGCAGACGATTGGATCAGCGGTTACTTCTTGTTCAGCTCCGCCAGGCGGGAGCGAAAATCGTCAATGATCTGCTCGGGCAGAAATTCCCGCAGATCGGCGTCATAGCGCCCCATCTCCTTGACAATGCTGGAGCTGAGGTACATAAACTGGTGTTCCGCAGTCAAAAACATGGTGTCAAGCCCCGGATTGAGCTTACGGTTGATGAGCGCCATCTGGAACTCGCGCTCAAAGTCGGACATTGCGCGCAGCCCCTTGACGATCACGCCGCAGCCGCGCTCACGCGCGAACTCCGCCAGCAGCCGGTCGGAGTGGGCGATCTCCACGTTCGGAATATCGGCCGTCACGCGCCGCAGCAGCTCCACACGCTCCTCGGCGGTGAACATCGGCCTTTTGTCGTGATTGACCATCACGCAGACGATGAGCCTGTCAAAGCTCTTTGCCGCGCGGCGGATGATGTTCAAATGCCCGTTCGTGACCGGATCAAAGCTGCCGGGATAGATCGCAGTATTCATGTCGTTTCACTCCCCGGCGCCCATCTGTAAAGCGACACCGCCGTTTTGCCGTAGCGATAGGTTTTGGTACACGCCAGCGCGCCGAAGCGCTCCGGAAGCTGCTTTTCAAGCGGTCTTTCGCAGATTATTATACCACGATGCGATAAAATGTCAATTTGCGATATGCGATTTAATGCATTTTCCAGAAAAATCTCTGCATACGGCGGGTCGAGGAAGATAAGGTCGAACTGCTCCCGGCAGGAAGCGAGGTACGCCATATAGTCCATCCGCACGACCTGTGCGCGGCCATCCAGCCGCGTTTTCGCGAGATTTTCACGCACCACGTCCAGCGCCTCGCGGCGGCAGTCCACAAAAACCGCCCGCGCCGCGCCGCGGCTGAGCGCTTCGATGCCGAGCTGGCCCGAGCCCGCAAACAGGTCGAGCGCCCGCGCGCCCTCCACCTCAAACTGGATGGCGGAGAACAGCCCCTCCTTCACCTGATCGAGCGTCGGGCGGGTATCCAGCCCCTTCGGCGCTTTCAGCGGCGTGCTGCGCGCGGTACCGGTGATGACTCTCATGGCTGTGTCTCCCCTTCCTCGTCGTGAAAATGCTTCCAGACGGCCTCCGCCGCATTCTGCGGCACGATCTCGGCCAGCTGCTCGATGCTCGCCGCGCGGATGGCGCCGACGGACTTAAAATACCGCAGCAGATCCTGCCGCCGCTTCGGGCCGATGCCCGCGATCTTCTCCAGCGCCGAAGTGCGCACATGGCGGCTGCGCAGCAGCCGGTGATACGTGATGGCGAAGCGGTGCGTCTCCTCCTGGATGCGCCCGATGAGGGCAAACACCGCCGGCTGCGCCGTCAGGCTCAGCTCCGCGCCGTCGGGCGTGACGAGCGCGCGCGTGCGGTGGCGGTTGTCCTTCACCATGCCGAAGATCGGGAACGACAGCCCCATCGCCGCCAGCTCGTCCCGCACACACCGCGCGTGCTCCTGCCCGCCGTCGATGAGCAGCGCGTCCGGCGCTGCGTCAAAGCCGGCGTCCCCGGCCTGATAGTGCGCAAAGCGCCGGTGCAGCGTCTGGCGCATGGACGCATAGTCGTCCTGATCGGAAAGCCCCTCGATCTTGAAGTGCTTATAGTCCTTCTTGCTCGGCTTTCCGTCCACAAACACCACCATGGATGAGACGATGTCCGTCCCGGCGGTGTTGGAAATATCGTAGCTCTCGAGCCTGCGCGGCGGCTCCGGCAGATGCATCATCGCGCCCAGCTGCGAAAGCGCCCCCGTCAGGCGCTCGGCGCGCGTGGTCACGCGCTCGGCCTCCTCGCGGGCATTTTTCTGCGCCAGCTCCATCATGCGCACACCGTCGCCGCGCTGCGGCACGCGGATGTGCACCTTTTTGTGCAGCTGCTGAAAAAGAAGCTGCTCGAACAGCTCCGCGTCGTCCATCGAAAACGGCAGCAGGATCTGCTTGGGCGCCGCGCCGCGCACCAGATAATACTGCTTCACGAGCGACGAGAGCGCCTCCTGCCGCTCATCCGCCGGGGGCAGGAGCTCATAGTCCTTGTCCAACAGGCTCCCGTCCACATAGTGCAGGACTGCAAAGCACGCCCGCGCCTCGCTCTGGTAGTAGCCGATGACGTCGGTGTTCGCCATCGTGCCCGCCGTGACGAGCTGCTTCTGGCTGAGCGACTGCACGGCGCGCATCCGGTCGCGCAGGACGGCGGCGCGCTCGAATTCGAGCTTGTCCGACGCCTCCTCCATCTGCCGCTGCAGATCGGCCGTCAGCTCGCCGTATTTGCCGTCGAGCATCATCACGGCCTGCTCCATCCGCGCGCGGTAGTCCTCGGCGGAGCGCGAGGGCTGGCACCAGCCATCGCAGTTGTTCATATGAAAATTCAGGCACGGCCGGTCCTTTCCGACGTCGCGCGGGAATTTTTTGCCGCAGCCTGGCAGCTTCAGGCACAGCCGCAGCGTGTCGATGACGCTCTGCGTCACGGACCGGCCGCCGTAGGGGCCAAAATAGCGCGCGCCGTCGTCCTGCACGCGGCTGACCAGCTCCATCACCGGGTATTCTTCCCGCAGATCGACGCGCAGATACGGATAGCCCTTGTCATCCTTGAGCAGGATGTTGTATTTCGGCATATGCCGCTTGATGAGCGAGCATTCCAGCACCAGCGCCTCAAATTCCGACGCCGCCACGATCACGTCAAAATGGTCGATCTGGCTGACCATTTTGCGTGTTTTGGGCGAGTGGGCGCTGGAATCCTGAAAATACTGGCTCACGCGGTTTTTGAGCTTTTTCGCCTTGCCGACGTAAATGATCTGCCCGGACTTGTCCTGCATCAGGTACACGCCCGGCTCCAACGGCAGGGAGAGCGCCTTGTCCTTCAGTTCTTCAAAAGTCATGGTCTAAATAAAGCCGCCTCAAAAACGCAAGGTTTTTGAGGCGGCGTTCCTTCGGTGGATCAGAAAATTTCCTTGACGAGCATTTCCGTCAGCGCGTTGACGGCCTCTTCCTCATCCGGGCCTTCCGCAAGGATGCTCACGCGCGTGCCCTTCGTGATGCCCATGGACAAAACGCCGAGCAGGCTCTTTGCATTGATCTTGCGATCCTCGACCTCGATCCAGATGCTGGACTTGAACTCATTCGCCTTCTGGATGAAGTACGTCGCCTGGCGATTGTAGAGCCCCGACTCGCATTTGACAATGGATTGCTGCATATACATAGTTGCCACTCCTTATAAATCCGCTCTTTACCTCAGGTTTTTTTCGTGCACATTCTTGCTTACAATATTAGCAAAAATTCAAAAAAAGTCAATACTTATTTGAACTCCGCGATGGTCACGCCGGTCTCGCCCTCGCCGTAAACGCCGAGGCGGAACGATTTTACATATTTGCACCGGCGCAGCTCATCGTGCACCGCGGCGCGCAGCACGCCCGTGCCCTTGCCGTGGATGATGCGCACCGACGGCAGATTCGCAAGGTACGCACTGTCGAGGAACTGGTCGAGCACCGGCATCGCCTCATCCGCCGCCATACCGCGGATGTCCAGCTCCGGCGACGCGGCGGCCTTCAGCTCGCGCGCCTTGTGCTCTATGATCTTCTTCGCGTTCCCCTGCGGTTGATCTTCCAGCAGCGCGACCTCGTCGGGCTTTGCCGTGAGCTTCATAATACCCGCCTGCAGCTCGAGACTCCCGTCCTTCGTGATGCTCAGCACCGTCGCTTTGGAGCCGTATTTCAGCAGCTCCACCGTGTCGCCCGCGCGGATGGCGCGCGTGGCGGCGGGGCGCTTTTTCGCCTGCGGCTTGTCGACCAGCCGGTCCTCCGCCTCATTGAGCGCGTGGCGCAGCGCGGCCTGCCGCTCGTTGGAGTTCTGCACGTCGGCGCTGTCCTTCATCTGGCGGCGCAGCTGCTTGAGCTCTTCATATACGGCGTTCGCCGTGCGGCGCGCGTCGTCGATGATGTACTGCGCTTCGCGCCTGGCCTGCTGCACGGCCTTGTCGCGCTCGCGCTTGATCTGGTCGAAATACTCCTCGCTTTTCTGCTGCTGCTGGAGCGTCTGCTGCCGCAGCTGCTCGGCCTCGGCGCGCGCCTGCTCCATCTGCTGGCGCTGCTGCTCCAGCTGCGAGAGCACATCCTCAAAGTCGGAGTCGTTCTGGCTGACAAGGCTCTTTGCCTTGTCGAGAATGTCCGCCTGCAAACCAAGCCTGCGCGAAATGGCGAACGCGTTTGATTTTCCGGGCACGCCCACCAGCAGCCGGTACGTCGGCTGCAGCGTCTCCACGTCGAACTCGCACGAGGCGTTGCTCACGCGGTCTGTCCGCATGGCGTAGACCTTGAGCTCGGCATAGTGCGTGGTGGCGGCGACCCTTGCGCCGTTTTTGCGGCAGTATTCGATGAGCGCCATCGCCAGCGCCGCGCCCTCGGCGGGGTCGGTGCCCGCGCCCAGCTCGTCAAACAGCACCAGCGCCCCCGGCTCGCACACGCGGACGATCTCCACGATGTTTTTCATATGTGCCGAGAACGTGGACAGCGACTGCTCGATCGACTGCTCGTCGCCGATGTCGGCAAGCACCCGCGTAAAAACGCCCACGCTGCTGCCGTCGTCCGCCGGAATATGCAGCCCGCACTGCGCCATGAGCGTGAGCAGGCCGATCGTTTTGAGCGTGACGGTCTTGCCGCCGGTGTTGGGGCCGGTGATGATGAGCGTGTCAAAGTCCTGCCCCAGCGTCAGCGTGATGGGCACGACCGTTTTGGGGTCGATGAGCGGATGGCGGGCGCGGTTCAAAACGATGATCTCATCCTCCGTGATCTTCGGCTCGATGGCGCGCATTGCGAATGACAGCCGCGCCCGCGCGAAGATGCAGTCGAGCTGCACGAGCACGCGGTAGTTCGTCTCGATATGCTCGCGCCAGTCCGCGGCCTGCGCCGAGAGCTCGGCGAGGATGCGCTCGATCTCCTTGCGCTCGGCGATGAGCAGCTCGCGCAGGTCGTTGTTGGCGTTCACCGCCTGCATGGGCTCGATGAAAAACGTGCTGCCGGATGACGACACGTCGTGCACGAGGCCCGGGATGTTGTTTTTGAACTCGCTCTTCACCGGCACCACAAACCGGTCGGAACGGATGGTGATGATCGGCTCCTGCAAATACTTTGCATACGACGGCGAGGAGATGATCTTTTGCAGCGATTCGCGAATTTTTACGCTCTGCTGCCGAATTTTCCGCCGGATGGCCGCCAGCTCGGAGCTTGCCGCGTCGGCGATCTCGTCCTTGGAGACGATGGCAGTAAAGATGCGGTCCTCCAGATATTTATTCGCCATCAGCTGGAAAAACCACACGTCGAGCACGGTCTCCACGCTGTCGCCGTCGGCGTAATTTTTGACCTGCCGCGCGCACTTGAGCACGCCGCCGATCTGCAATAATTCTTCCGCGCTCAGAACGCCCCCGCGCTCCGCGCGCAGCAGCGACGCCCCCACGTCCCGCGCTCCGGCAAGGCCGGGCGTGCCCTTGAGGGAGATGAGCTTGCAGGCGGCGCTCGTCTGCTCCTGCAGCGCGCGGATCTCGTCCGCGCCTGTCAGCGGCACGGTTTTCCGGCAGCGCTCCTTGGCCGCGGCGCACGACGCCTGCTCGGCCAGCAGCTCCAGTACCTTGTCAAGCTCCAGTTTTCTTAACGACTTTTCAAACAGTTCGTCCATATCCATTTCCTAAAGTAACAGTAGTGATTTATAAAAATCGAGCGTGGAAAAGCCCCGCTCCAATTTGGTGATGAGGTACGCCTCGGCAATATCCGCCAGCTCGTCCAGCGCCTGCGGCTCGAGCCGGAAGGAAAAAATCTTCTTCGGCTCGCAGAGCGTGATGTAGCGCATCGCGGCCAGCGCGCCGCGCCCAAGCGGCATCCGGATGCCGCTGCCGCCGCACCCGGCGCACACAAGGCACCCTTCCGACACGTCGAACCGCTCCGGCTCCTCCGCGCCGCACACGGCGCAGCCGCTCACATCCGGCTGAAAGCCCGAGATGCACATCGCCCGCAGCTCAAATACCGCCTTGACCTGCCGCTGCGGCAGATCGAGCTTTGTCAGCGCGTAGATGGCGTTGAGCGTCAGCGGCAGGATGCCGGACTGCGGCGCGTCCTCCTGCGATAAGACCTCCGCCACCTGCGCAAAATACTGCGCCAGCGTCAGCTTTTCAAGGTCCTGCCGCAGGGGCAAAAACATCTCCAGCGGCGCGGCCTCGTTCACGGTGTGAAAGCCGCGGTTTTCAAAGATCGTAAATTCGGAATACGCCAAAAGCTGGCACGCGCCCTTCAGCGGGCTCTTGGCCCGCCGCACGCCCCGCGCCCGCAGCGACAGCAGCCCCTGCTCGCGCGTCAGGACACTCAGCATCGCGTCCGCCTCCTGATACGGCGTTACGCGCAGCACCAGACCCTCGGTTTTCAGATACATTTTTTACTCCTATGTACGCCGTCACGCCGAAGCAGGCTGCGCCGTGCGCAGCGCCTGCCGGTACAGCAGATAGACCTCCGGCGCGCCGGTGTCGCAAAACAGTTCCCAGAGCAGCTCCGCGTTCATAAAGCGTCCTCCCCATCCAAAACGGATCGTTACAAAGCTAGGATGGTCGAAATGCCGGATGCTATGCTGGAAGTTTTCGCACGTGCGCGTCAGCCGTCGCTGCGATAGCCGAAATTGCTGAGGAGGAACTGGCTGTCGCGCCAGTTCTCCTTGACCCGCACCCATGTCTGCAAAAAGACCTTCGTGCCCATGAATTTTTCGCAGTCAGCCCGCGCCTGCGTGCTGATCTTTTTGAGCATCTGGCCGTTTTTGCCGATGATGATGCCCTTGTGGCTCGCCTTTTCGCAGTAGATGGTCGCGTCCAGGTCGATGACGCCGTCGTCCCGCTCGGAGAATTTCGTGATCTCCACGGCCGTGCCGTGCGGGATCTCCCGTTCGAGGTTCCACAGCAGCTTTTCGCGGATGATCTCGGCCATGACCTGCTTTTCCGGCTGGTCGGTGACCATATCGTCCGGGAAGAACTGCGGCCCCGGCTGGGCAAATTTTTCGCACTCCTCCAGAACCTGCGCCACGCCGTCGCGCCATTTGGCGCTGATGGGCAGCACGGCGGCAAAGTCCATCCGGCTCTGATACGCGGCGATCACCGCCAGCAGCGCCTCTTTTTCCACGGTGTCGATCTTGTTGATGACCAGGATACACGGCGCGCCGCCTGCTTTGATCTGCGCCAGCAGCTCCTGCTCCTGCTCGCCGACGTTCGCGATCGGCTCGACCATGAGGATGACGGCGTCCACGTCCGCCACCGACTGGCGCACGACGCCCACCATATAGTCTCCCAGCTTCGTGCGCGGCCGGTGGAAGCCCGGCGTGTCCACGAATACGAGCTGGCAGTTCTGCCGGTTCACGATGGCGCAGATGCGGTTGCGCGTCGTCTGCGGCTTGTGGGAAACGATGGCGATCTTCTCGCCCGCCAGCGCGTTCGTAAGCGTCGATTTGCCGACGTTCGGCCGCCCGGCAATGGTGATCATGGCAGATTTTGATGTCATTTGTGTATCCTCTCAGTCTCTCGGCAGCGCGACCTCGGCGAGGATGGCCTCCTCGTGGGCGCGCATCTGGCGCTTCATCGCGCCCTCGTCCATGTGATCGTAGCCCAGCAGATGCAAAACGGAGTGGATGGTCAGATACCCGACCTCCCGCGCGGCGCTGTGGCCAAATTCCTTTGCCTGTGCGCAGGCGCGCTCATAGGAGATGGCCATGTCGCCCAGCGGCACAAGGCCCGCGCCGGGGTCGCGGTACTCCGTCCAGTCCTCGGGGGGCTGGCCGGGCGTGAGGTCGAACATCGGGAACGACAGCACGTCCGTTGCCCGGTCGATCTGCCGGTTCTCGCGGTTGAGCACGCGGATGGTCTCGTCGCCGCAGATGAAAACGTTGATCTCGCACGGCGCGGCGATCCTTTCCATCCGCAGCGCCGCGCGGATGCAGGTGCGGATCTGCTTTTTGACCGGCAGGCTCCACAGCCCGCGCTGTTCGCAGGTGATGACGATCTTATGCTCCATGCTCATTTCCTCTTTGTGTATGAAAATTTCTTTCCCGGCGCGGCGGGTGCCGGCGGATGTGCCTGCTCAAAGCGCTCGTAGGCGGCAACGATTTGCTGCACGAGCTGGTGCCGCACCACGTCCGCGCCCGTCAGGCGGCAGATGGCGATGTCCTCCATGCCCTCGAGCACGCGCACGGCCTCCTTCAGGCCGCTGACCTTGTCGGCCGGCAGGTCGATCTGCGTCACATCGCCGGTGATGACGATCTTGGAGCCGAAGCCGAGGCGCGTTAAAAACATTTTCATCTGCTCGCGCGTGGTGTTCTGCGCCTCGTCGAGGATGATGAAGCTGTCATCCAGCGTCCGGCCGCGCATATACGCCAGCGGCGCGACCTCGATGTTGCCGCGCTCAAGATATTTGTTGTACGTCTCCGGCCCCAGCATATCGAACAGCGCGTCATACAGCGGCCGCAGATACGGGTCGACCTTGTTCTGCAGGTCGCCCGGCAAAAAGCCCAGCCGCTCCCCCGCCTCCACGGCGGGGCGCGTGAGGATGATGCGGTTGACGCTCTTAGCGCGGAAGGCGTTCACCGCCTCGGCCACGGCCAGATACGTCTTGCCCGTGCCCGCGGGGCCTACGCCGATGGTCACGGTGTTTTTTTCGATGGCGCGCAGATATTTCTGCTGGCCGATGGTCTTGGCCTTCACGGGCTTGCCGCGCGCGGTGACGCACACGACGTCCTTCGCCATCTGGCTGACCTTGTGCTCGTTCCCGGTCTTGACGAGCGAGATGAGGTAGCGCACCTTCTGCTCGTCAATATCCTCGCCCTTGGCGGCCAGCGACAGCAGCGCCTCCAGCGCCCGCGCGCCCTGATCCGCCGCCTCCTCGTCGCCCTGGATCTTCAGCTCCGTGCCGCGGTTCGTGATGCGCACGCCGAATTCCGATTCGATGCGCTTGATATTCTCGTCAAACGAGCCGAATGCGTCGATCAAGCACTCCACGCGCTCGGCGTTGATGGTCTTTTCAGTCATTTGTGATCCCATCCTTAAAAATTTCGGCGTTTTTCATCCGGGCGATCATCTCCTCGCACTCCAGTGCCGCATACAGCCGCCAGCAGCCGCCCTCGTGCCGCAGCGTCAGGCGGCTTTTGGTGATGGTCCCGGCGATCATGTCCTGCCGGGCGCGGCGAATGGCGTCCTGCTCCAGAAGTGCGCGCACATCCTGCTCGCGCGCCTGCATTTCCTCTGTATCATAAACGTTTTGCTCGCTGATTTCAATAGCTACCGGCAGCAAATGCCCGCCCGGAAGCGCAATTTGTATCCGCCGCGTCGTGCGATCGCAGTCCGCAGTCGTCCGCGTGGAGCCCGTCAGGCTCAGTCGCCGCCGCCCGACGATCAGGCTGACGCTGCGCCGTGTCTCGCCCGTGGGCGTTTTGCGCAGCGCCGTATCGGGCAGGACGGTGCAGCTTTTGCGCCACGTCGCGGCGTAAATTTCCGCCAGCGCCCCCACGACCTGCGTCTTGTAGCCCCAGTCGAGATAGCCGCTGACGAGCAGCTGCCCGGCGGATACGACATCGCCCACCTTGCACAGGCTCCCGCCCTCATACACCGCCACGCGCGTCAGCACGCCCGCACGGCTGGCCACAACGTTTCGCGGCGTGCGCCGGTCGTTGACCGGCTCTGTCACCGGCCGCTCGCGCACGACCACCACCGCCGTGCCGCCGCGCTGCTGGATGGTGAGCCATTGCAGCTCCGGGATGCGGCAGAGCAGCTGATTTTTGACCTCCTGGGGCTTAATGGACGGTCCGTAGGCGCCGAAGCCCACGCCCACGGCGTCCAGCTCCCGCAGGATTTTCTGCGTGGGGACGCGCTCATTGCCGCTGACCTCATAGAACCAGACGAACTGCGGCAGGACCGCCGCCGCGAGCACGAGCAGCAGCAGCGCCACGCACAGCCCCCAGCGCCGCTTTAACGGCGCGAGCGTTTTGGAAAGCCCCCAGGTGCGCACCGGCTCCAGCGAGCACATGGCCTTTTGCGCCGCGAGCCGCGCCCGCGGCAGGTCGCGCGCGAGGATCGTTGCCTCCAGATGCAGCTCGTCAAGGTACGCGATGCGCCGCACGGGGACGCCGCGGCGGGCAAATTCGTTGAGCGCCCACTGCACGCTCGCCCCCGTCACGCGCACGCGGCAGCAGCCGAGCACATACCACAAAACGCCCCACATTACACGCCGTCCTCCAGATACGTCACCGCGCGGATCCTGCCCGTGACGCACAGCCGGTCGCGCCGCATCTGGCGCACCTCCAGCGCGGTGCCCTCGATCTTCACCGCGCCCTCCGGCAGCGCGGCGATGATCTCGTGCGGCTCATACTCCACGATCGCGCACGGGCAGTCCACGCTGCACTCGGTAAACCCGCACAGCGTCACGCACGGCGCGCCCGCCGCGTCCCCCGGCAGATCCAGCCGCGCGCACACGGCCTGCAAAGCTCTTTTCGCAAAATTCATCCTGTCCACCTCGTTTCGTTCTATCCTATGCCGGATGGACTAATTCTTTCCGCCCGGACATACGTTTGTCCCGAGGTGAGGCGGATGAAGCACAGATCATGGCGCATTCTGCAGGCGCTGGGGCTGGCCGCATGGGCGGCGTTTCTGCTGCTATGCCCGCGGCAGGCAGCGCAGGCGGTGACGGAGGGGCTGTCGCTCTGCGCGGGCGCGGTGCTCCCGGCGCTGTTCCCGTTTTTCGTCTGCACGGGCCTTTGCGGCGCGCTGGGGATCACGCAAAAGCTTGCCGCCGCCGTGTGCGGGCCGCTGGCGCGGTGGCTCGGTGTCAGCCCGCAGGGCGCGGCCGTTTTTGTAACGGGTCTGCTCGGCGGCTATCCCGCCGGGGCGCAGGGTGCGGTGCAGGAGTATCGCGCAGGCCGTCTGTCCGCGCCGGAGGCGGAGCATCTGGCGCGGATCGCGAACCAATCGGGCCCGGGCTTCGTCTTTTCCATGGCGGGCGCGGGCGTTTTCGGCAGCGCCGGCGCGGGGCTGGCGCTGTGGCTGTGCCAGCTCGTCTCGGCGGCGTTTTTGGGGCGCATCCTGCGCGACCGCGCGCCGCGCCCGACCGAAGGCGCGCAGAAGACCGCCGCGCCGCCGCTCCCCTTTCCCGCGGCGTTCACGCAGGCGGTCAAAGCTGCCGGGAGCGTGTCGTTTACAGTCTGCACCGTGGTGGTGACGTTCCGCGTGCTCTCCGGCGCGCTCGATACCGTCCTGCCCGCCGGGCTGCCCGCGGCGCTGCGCATTCTCCTCTCCGGCGTTCTGGAGCTGAGCGGCGGTACGGCGCTGCTCGCGCAGGCGGCGCTGCCGCGCGCGGGGGCGTTCGTCCTGTGCTCGTTCCTGCTCGCATTCGGCGGGCTGGGCGTGGCGGCGCAGGTCGCGAGCGTGATGCAGGACGCCGGGCTCCGCACACGCGGCTACCTGCGCGGCAAGCTCCTGCAGGGGCTGCTCGCGGCGCTCATCAGCTGCCCCGCCGCCTGCTTTCTCTTCGGCCGCCGGGCAGAGGCCGTGCGTCTGGCCGCGCTGCTCTGCGCGGTTGGGATGATTTGTTTGCTTTTCCGAAAAGTAATGGCTGGAAATCTGCGCGAAAAGCGTGTATAATAGTCGCAAGAACAAGGAAAGGCGGCCACCGTGATGCTGTTCCGCAGAAAGATCGACCGATATTGTACCTACTGCCAGTTCGCCGGGAAGATGGACGGCGAGCATATGATCTGCCAGAAATACGGCGTGGTGCCCGTGGAGCATCACTGCCGCAAGTTTCGGTATGACCCGCTCAAGCGCGTCCCCGCGCGCCCGAACGCCGCGCCGCTGGCGCAGCATGACCCGGACGAGTTCAAACTCTAAGATCGCAAAACGCGCCGCAGTCCGTTGACTGCGGCGCGTATTTTTCTGTTTCCTTCAGTTATGTAAACCAATCATCCGCCGGTGTGAACGGCTCGAGGATGCTGTAATTCGTGAAGTCCTGCACGCCGATGACCGACACGCGCACGCTCTCGACGTCCGGCAGCTCGCAGAGCGTGGCCGTCAGGGCGTGCACCGCCAGCGCGGCGGAGGCTGCGTCGGTGTCACATGCGGTAAATTCCTCCGACAGCACCACGCTGCACACGCCGCCGGACAGCGTCATATCCACGCAGCGCGTGCCGCGCGGGATGGGGCTGACAAGGTCCTGCAGCGTCGGCCCCTTCAAAAGCTGCTCCAGCACGAGCTGTGGCAGCTCGCTCTGCGCGCGGTAGGCCACGGCGCGCTTTTCCGCGCGCAGCTGCTGCGCGCCCGCGCGGCAGAAATAAAGTGTGGCCGTCCACTCCGGGTTCGTGACCGACGTGTCGCGCAGGATAAAGTCCTCCGCGCGGTAATACACCTGCCGCTGCTCGGCGCTCACGGCGTCGGGCGTCTCGATGCACAGCTGCTCCACGCTGCGGATCTGCGTGAGCGTGAGCGTGAGGCACGCGGCGGCGGACGTGCGCGCCGCGCCGGTCAGCTGCGCGTAGGCGCTGTTCAGCGTGATGGTCAGAACGCCGCTCTGCAAACTCATCGCCGTGCAGGCCGTCCCGTCCGGGAACGGCGAGACGAGCGTCTCGTCCTGCGGCCCGGCAAAATACAGTGCCAGGATCTCGTCGATGGCGATCTGACGGCTGAGCAGGTCGCGCGTCTCATACGCCAGCGTGCCGCCCGGCTGATTGTAGGCGACCTCGGCGCTGTCATAGTAAAAGCGGATGGGGTTCGTATACGTCGGCTGCGCGGCGGCGCAGCCGCAGAGCACCAGCGAAATAGCCAGCGCGATGAGCGTGATCCTACGAAGCATCGTCGCCGCCCTCCCGGTCCATATCAAAATACGGCAGCACCACGGTAAAGCGCGTGCCGCTGCCCTCGATGGAGGCGACGCTGATCGTGCCGAGGTTGCGCGCGACCAGCTCGCGCACGATGGAAAGCCCCAGTCCCGAGCCGCCCGCCTGCCGCGAGCGCGCCTTATCTACGCGGTAAAAGCGCTCAAAAACATGCTCCTGCGCTTCCAGCGGGATGCCCATGCCGGTGTCCTCCACGGTGACGGTGACGTCGTCCTCCGTCCGCCGCAGCGTCACATGCACGCTCCCGCCGTCGCGGTTATACTTGATGCCGTTTTCCACAAGGTTAAAGAGGATCTGATACAGATCGTCCTCCGCCGAGAGCACGAGACATCCGTGCTCCAGATCGCCGGTCAGCTGGATCTTGCGGCGGGAGGCCAGCGGAATGAGCATCCGGAATACGTGGGAGACGACCTCCTCCGCGTCCACGACCTCATGCTCCAGCTCCACGGCGGCCTCGGTCTTGTTGAGCGTGAGCAGCTTCTGCGCCATGCGCGTCAGCCGGTCGGACTCGCTGCCGATGTCGGCCACGAACTCCCGCATCGTGGCGGCGTCCATATCGTTCTGCAAAATGGAGTCGGACAGCAGCTTGATGGACGCCAGCGGCGTTTTCAGCTCATGCGACGCATCCGACACAAACTGCCGCTGCGCGTTTTCCGAGGCCTGCAGGCGCTCGGTGAGCTTGTTGAACTCCGCGGCGAGCTTGCCGAACTCGTCCGAGCCGCGCATACGGATCTTGTAGTTATACTCGCCCTCGCGCGCCAGCCGCACGGACGTCAGGATCTTGCGCATCCGGCCGGACGAGATGATGGAGAAGCAGACGGACGCCAGCACGATCGCCGCCTCCAGAATGACCGAGCCGCGCAGGAACGTGCGCTCAAGGTCGGCGATGATCTTACCCTGCGCCGTGTCGTATTCCATCATGTATACGCAGCCGATGGCCACGTCGCCCGACTGCACGGGCATGGCCGCGCGGCTCTCCAGCGCGCCGCTGTCATACACGCAGTAAAACACGTCGTTGCCGCCGAGCGCCTGCGCCACCTCTTCAAACAGCACATAGCGCCCCACGCAGTTCTGCCCCACGGATGAGTCATACAGCGCGCGCGCCTCATAGTCGGTGACGATGACGCGCGTGACGTTGAGGTCGCCCAGAACGGAGATGACCTGCTCCACGTTTTCCGCCGTCAGCGCGTCGAGCCCGCCGAACGCGGACACGATGGGCTGCAGCTTATCCTGCGCGGCGGCATACTTGGCCTGAAACATCAGCGTGCGCGTGTTTCTCGCGGAATAGATATTCAGAAACAGCAGTGCCAGCAGCGTGATGGCGACATAGGCCAGCGCGTTTCGCAGCTGCGAGCTGCTTGGCAGCAGCATCCGGCGTTTAGTAGCGGAAATAGTACCCCACTCCCCATTTGGTCATAATATGCTCCGGCTCGGCCGGGTTCTGCTCCAGCTTTTCGCGCAGGCGGCGGATGTGCACATCCACGGTGCGGATGTCGCTGCTGCTGTCATAGCCCCAGATGGCCGAGAGCAGCGCGTCGCGCGAGTAAACGCGGTTGGGGTTGCGCATGAGCAGCTCCGCCAGGTCAAATTCCTTGGCCGTCAGCTCCATGCGCTCGCTGCCGCGCCACGCGTCGCGCGCCGTGCAGTCCAGCCGGATGTGCGCGCAGCGCAGCTCGTCGCGCGGCTGCTCCTTTTCGGCGGGCTTTGCCCGGCGCAAGAGCGCCCGGATGCGCGCCTTGAGCTCCAGAATATTAAACGGCTTCGTCAGATAATCGTCCGCCCCGTGCTCAAAGCCCATGAGCTTATCCATATCGTCCGCCTTGGCGGTGAGCATGATGATGGGCACGCTTGAAAACTCGCGGATGCGGCGGCACGCGCCCAGCCCGTCGAGCTTCGGCATCATCAGATCGAGCACGATCAGGTCGATCCCGCCCGCGGCCGCCAGCTCCACGGCCTGCTCGCCGTCGCTGCCGGTCACCACAGTGTAGCCGTCGTTTTCCAGATTGAATTTAATGCCCTTGACGAGCAGAGCCTCGTCGTCTACGACCAGTATTTTCATGGCGTTATCCTCACTGCTGTCACTAGATCCTTGATCTTTTCATATTTTGACGGCCCGATGCCGTCCACCTCCAGAAGCTGCTCCGGGTCGAGAAACTGCCCGCACATCTCGCGATAGGCAATGATGCGCTCCGCGATCGCCGGGCCAACGCCCGGCAGCTCCTGCAGATCCTCCGCCGTGGCCGTGTTGAGGTCGAGCAGCTTCGGCCCGTCGTCCTGCGCATCGCGCGCATCGTCCGCCTCAACGGCAATGGGCCGCTGGACGCTCACGGTATACGGCGTGCGCGTCTGCGTGATGTAAATCCCCAGCAGCACACCGCACGTCAGCAGCGCCAGCGCCGGGATGACAAAGGCCGCCAAACGCCTGAACATCCGCTCACCTCCGCACGATTTGACACAGCGCCGCAGTCTGTTATATAATAGCAGAAACCGGCGCGCGGCGCACCGTCTGCGCCGGCTCATTTATTTTAACACAATTCAGCCCGGTTCGGCAAGACCGCCCGGGGATTTTGGAGTATTCTTATGAAAAAATGCAGACTTCTCCCGCTTCTTCTCGCGCTTTGTATGCTCATTTCGGTACTTTCCCTGCCGGTCTGTGCTGTCGACGACACGGCGGCGGAGCCGTCCGCCGAAGCATCGCAGGCCGCTTCCGAGCCGTTTACGGTGGATGCAAAGGCCGCGATGCTCGTCGACCTCAACACAGGCCGCGTCATCTATGAGCAGAACCAAGACGAGCGCGTCTATCCCGCGAGCCTGACGAAAATTATGACCTGCCTGCTGGTGCTGGAAAACGGCAACCTGTCCGACACGGTCACGGTCGACGAGTCCGCCTTCCACGACATCGACGGCAGCAGCAGTACGGCGGGGCTTCTTGTGGGCGAGCAGCTGTCGGTCGAGAATCTTCTTTACTGCATGATGCTCATGTCCGGCAACGAGGCCAGCAATGTGGCCGCGGAGTATATCGCCGGGTCCATCCCCGATTTTGTGCGCATGATGAACGAGCGCGCCTATGAGCTCGGCTGTGAGAACACGCACTTCTGCAACCCCCACGGCCTGCATGACGACGACCACTACACCACCGCGCGCGACATGGTGCGCATCGCACAGGCGGCGCTCAAGAGCGAGACCTTCAAGCAGATCACGAACACCGCCACCTACATTATGCCCGCCACGAATCTCTCCGCCGAGCGTGAGCTGACCACCACGAACCAGCTCATCCGCGACGATACGAGCAACGGCTTTTACTACAGCAAGGCTGCCGGCATCAAGACCGGCTATACCAGTCAGGCCGGGCGCTGCCTTGTGTCCACGGCGAAGAGCGACGGGATGTATTTTCTGAGCGTGGTGTGCGGCGCGCCGACGGAGGTGGCCGAGAGCGGCGATGTGATCATGCGCAGCTTCCCCGAGACCATCCGCCTGTTCCAGTACGGCTTTGACAACTTCGCCTACGTCACGGCGCTCTCGCCGCTCTACCCCGTTACGCAGATCGCCATCAACAACTCCGCGGGTTCGGAATACGTCGCCCTCGCGCCGAAGGACGAGATCCGCATCCTGCTGCCGAAAAATTACGACCCCGCGCTGCTGGAGACGAAGCTGACGCTGGACGCCGGGGCGGTGGACGCGCCGGTCGCCGCCGGCAGCAGCCACGGCACGGCGGAGGTCCTCTTTAACGGCGAGAGCTACGCCACGACCGACCTTGTCGCCATCACGGACGTCGCCAAATCGGAGATCGCGGCGGCGGGTGCGTCGACGGCGTCGTATATCCAGCACAACTGGTGGAAATGGCTCGTGGTGCTGATCGTGCTGGCCGTGGCGGCGTTTCTGGTGCTGCTCGTGCTGCTGGCCATCCGCCGCAAGCGGCAGCGGGAAAAATGGCTGGAGCTGCGCCGCCGCAAGCTCGACCGCATGGACCGCGGCGACTATGACCGGGAGGAATGACGATGGATCTTGCACAGCTGCGTGAAAAGTGCCTTGCCTGCACCGCCTGTCCCCTGTGCCAGACGCGCACGAACGTTGTGTTCGGCGTGGGCTGTGAGACATCGCGCGTGCTGTTTGTGGGCGAGGGCCCGGGCGAGCAGGAGGATCTGCGCGGCGAGCCGTTCGTCGGCCCAGCGGGCAGGCTTCTGGATGATATGCTCTCCATCATCGACCTGGACCGCGCGAAAAACTGCTACATCGCCAACATCGTCAAATGCCGCCCGCCGCATAACCGCGACCCGCTGGAGGTCGAGCAGGAGGCGTGCATCGGCTACCTGCGCGAGCAGGTGCGGCTGCTCCGCCCGCAGATCATCGTCTGCCTCGGGCGCATCGCGGCCATGAAGCTCATCCGCGAGGACTTCCGCATCACGCGCGAGCATGGCCAGTGGACGCAGAAAAGCGGCGTCTGGCTCATGGCACTCTATCACCCCTCCGCCCTCCTGCGCGACGAAACAAAACGCCCCGACACCTTCCGCGACCTCCTGGGCCTGCGCGCCAAGATCCGCGAAGTGTGCCCGGAGGTGTATGAACAGGGATAAAGAATCAGGCAGCAATGCTGCCTGATTTTTCCACACATGCACTCCGCCCTCTGGTACGCGCCGCCATTCTTTTGGGGCAGTGCCGATTTGCTGAGGGCCCTTTGGCTTCCCCTGGGGGAAGCTATGGGCCCACTACAAACCGGCACTGCAACAAAGGAACGATACTGCGTACCAACGGGAGAGGCAAGCTTCTTCCCTATGTTACGACTAAATACGTACGTCAAAGTGAACGGGCATTAAAAAACCGGGAGAGAACATGTTCTCTCCCGGTTCTCTTTTATTTTTCCAATCTCCGGCACATAACGTCATGCGCGGCATTTTCCAGTGTGTCGTCCAGCGGCGCCAGCGTCACATCCTCGCCGTATTTGCGGCGTAGTGCCGTCAGCAGGATGTGGTCGCAGAGCCTGGGGTTTTTCGGCAGGAGGCTGCCGTGCGAGTACGTGGCGAACACGTTTTTGTACCGCGCGCCCTCCGTCTTGTCCTCGCCGTTGTTGCCGTTGCCCGCCAGCACGCGGCCCATCGGGCGCACGCCGCTGCCGAGATACGTCTTACCCGAGTGGTTCTCGAACCCGACGATCCTCTCGTTCAGCTCGTCGCAGGTGAACAGGTAATTGCCGATCATCCGCTGCTTGGAGCCGACGGTGTACAGGTCCAGCGCGCCGGTAAAATCGCACTGCTGCCCGTCCCACGTCTTATAGTACTGCCCCAGCATCTGATAGCCGCCGCAGATGGCGAGGAACGGCTTTTCATCCTCGATGGCGGCCTTGATCTCAGCGGTCTTTTCCCCCCCCAGATCGCCCAGCAGCACTGCCTGCTCAAAATCCTGCCCGCCGCCGATGAAAAACAGGTCAAAGTCCGCCGCGTGCAGCTTTTCGCCGATGGGAACGCCGGTCGTCTCCACGTCCAGCCCGCGCCAGCGCAGGCGCTGCTCCATGCACAAAATGTTCCCCCGGTCGCCGTACAGGTTCAAAACGTCGGGATACAGATGACAAATTTTCAGTTCCATCCGCGTCACCTCACTGCCAGAATTCGCGGTAGCCGTACCGCTTGCTGATCGTCCCGCGCAGCTCGAGCATGGCGGTGTAGGTCGGCATGACGATGACCGGGCGCTTGGACGCGGTCATGTCGGTGATGAGCGCGGCGTAATTCTTCTGCACGTGCAGCCGCTCCGCCGGGAAGCCCGCGTACTTGAGCCGCAGCGCCATATCCTCCGCCCGGCAGCCGGAGACGTAGATCTCCTGCAGAACGCCCTCCATCGCCGTCAGGCGCTCGAAGTCCACGTCCCAGATCCAGCTCACGTCGCGCCCGTCCTGCGCGCGGTCGTTGAGGCAGATGGCGAACACGAACGGCTCTTTCTGCTGCGTGAGGAAGTTGAGCACCTGATTGCACCCCGCGGGGTTTTTGATCAGGCTCATGCGCACCGGCGTGTCGTTCAGCACGAACTTCTCCATCCGGCCGAAGCCGCAGGTGAACTCGCCGAGCGACTTTGCTGTGCGCGCGGCGTCCAGCCCCAGCAGCTTCCCCGCCGCCATGGCGGCGCAGGCGTTGTAGATATTGTAGCCGCCCGGCAGGCAGATCGTGGCGTCCAGCCGCAGCCCGTCCACCGAGAAAACGACCTGCGAGCACTCGCTGTCCGACCGCACGACCTCCGTCACCGCGACCTGCGGCTGCGGGCGGGCATAGCCGCACGCCGGGCAGCGGTAGCCGCCGAGATGGCCGTAGGTCACGTAGTCGTAGACATACTCATGCTTGCAGCGGATGCAGTACGGTGCGTCCGACAGCTCGTCCACGCGCGTGGCGTAGATGGGCGTATCCACGCCATAGAAGATCACGCGGTTTTCCACCTGATCCGCGATGGACGTGCACAGAGAATCGTCCGCGTTCAGCGCCAGCACGGCGTTTTTGCTGTTGCGGATGCCGATGAGGATGTTCTCCAGCGTGTGCGTCACCTCGCCGTAGCGGTCGAGCTGGTCGCGGAACACGTTCGTCACCACCACGCCCTTTGCATCCACGTAGCGGCTGATGGCCTTGAACGCCGCCTCGTCGGACTCGATGAGCGCGTGCGTATAGCGGCAGCGGCCGGTGAGGGTACTGTTGGCGGCGAACTCCGCCGTCACACCGCTCAGCAGGTTTGCGCCGGTTTTGTTAGCAAAGAAGGAGATTCCCGCGGCGCTCCACGACTGCTCGATCATGCGCGAGGTCGTGGTCTTGCCGTTGGTGCCCGTGACGATCAGCGTCGTCACGCCCTTTGCCAGCGTTCCCAGCAGGTTCGGATCCAATTTGAGCGCGATGCGTCCCGGAAGATCCGTGCCGCCGCGCCCGAGCAGCCGGATCATGCGGCGGCTGAGCTTACAGGCCGCCACCGCGAGGATCGTTCTGAGTTTCATGCAGATGTTATAGCATAATCCGCGGCGTTTTACAACATTGAGAACGAATTGTGAACAAATTTTCTCTTGCCGTGGTTGTCATAATCTGATATAATGAAAGAGATTTCGGAGTTTTTTGCCGATCATCACGGCAGAAAGGAGCGTGCGTCATGCGGTTTATTTCCTGGAACGTCAACGGGCTGCGCGCCTGTATGGGCAAGGGCTTCCTCGATTTTTTCCAAACCGTGCATGCCGACTTCTTCTGCCTGCAGGAGACAAAAATGCAGCCGGATCAGCTGGCGCTCGACCTGCCGGGCTACCGGCAGTACTGGCACTCGGCGGAGAAAAAGGGCTACTCCGGCACGGCTGTGTTTACAAAGCACGAGCCGCTGTCCAGCCAATACGGCATCGGCGACGAGCGGCTGGACGGCGAAGGCCGCCTCATCACGCTGGAGTTTGACCGCTTTTACCTTGTCACCTGCTACACGCCGAACGCGCAGGAGGACTTAAAACGCCTTGACCACCGCATGGCGTGGGACGACGCGTTCCGCGAGCACCTGCGATCGCTCGACGCAAAAAAGCCCGTGATCGCCTGCGGCGACCTGAACGTGGCGCACGAACCGATCGACCTGAAAAATCCCGGCCCCAACCGCGGAAACCCCGGTTTTTCCGACGAAGAGCGCGAAAAATTCACGCAGCTGCTCGCCGCCGGCTTTACCGATGTGTTCCGCTGGCGCAATCCGGAGCTCACCGGGGCGTACTCGTGGTGGAGCTACCGCTTTCACGCGCGGAAGAAGAACGCCGGGTGGCGGATCGACTATTTTCTCGTCTCCGACCGGCTGCGCGATGCCGTCGCATCCGCGCCGATCTATCACGAGATCCTGGGCTCCGACCACTGCCCGGTGGGGCTTGAACTGAAGGAGGAATTCTAGTTGAAACTGCAACGAAGGCTTTGCGCGCTGGCGCTTTGCGTGTGTATGCTCTGCTCGCTCGCGGGCGTGTGCTACGGCGTGAACGTCGCGGGCTACAGCAGCTGGTTCACCGGCGACTTTACGGAAATGAACACACTGGGACTCATCCCGGACTCGTTTGCGGGCTATGACCTCAAAAAGGAGATCACGCGCGGCGAGATGTGCCGTCTGGCGGTGCACGCGTTCGAAAAGATCACGCAGGACTCCATCGAGCCCTCCCGCACGGATTATTTTTCCGACACGAGCGATACCGTCATCCTGCAGGCGTATGAGGCCGGTATCGTCTCCGGCTATCCCGACGGCACGTTCCGCCCTGACCAGAAGCTGACGCGGCAGGAGTTTTTCCAGATCATCCTGAACTTCTGCAACGCGGCGGCGTTCCGCCCGAGCGCGGACGGGACGGATATGTCCAAGTTTCTCGATTATGCGCAGGTCTCCGCATGGGCGGACGATGCGGCGCGCATCTGCTACAAGTGCGGCTACGTCTACGGCACCGCTGTTGACGGCGGCAGCGTCCTCAACCCCGCGGGCTATACCTCCCGGCAGGAGGCCATGGCGATGTTCCTGCGCGCGTACAAGGGCGTGAACGAATATTACTACGGTCTCGTCCTCAGCGCCAAGGTGCAGGCCGACGGATATGATGCCGACGATGTGAGCGTCAAGGATTACACCGACACGCTCTACGTTGACACCGACCGGCTGAATGTCCGCGACTCCTGGACGTCCGACAGCACCGCCGTCGGCACGCTCACGCGCGGCGACGCCGTGAATATCACCGGCAAGTGCTCCAACGGCTGGTACCGCATCAACTACGAGGGCCATGTGGCCTACGTCCACGGCGGCTACCTGCGCGACGGCTCCGGCGCGTCGCAGACCATCGACGTCAGCGGCAGCGGCGCGGGCGTGGAGATCGCGAACTTCGTGATGCAGTTCGTCGGCTATTCCTACGTATACGCAGGCGCATCGCCGTCCACGGGCTTTGACTGCTCGGGCCTGATGTACTACTGCCTCGGCCAGTATGGCTATTCCATGAACCGCACGGCCGACGGCCAGATGAAGCAGGGCACGGCCGTCTCCCGCAGCGAGCTGCAGGTCGGCGACCTCGTGTTCTTCGGCTACGGCGGCTATGCCGACCACGTCGGCATGTACATCGGCGGCGGTAACTTCGTCCACGCCTCCACCCCGTCCTCCGGCGTGCGTGTGGACTCGCTGGATCAGACGTACTACGTCAACAAATACATTGGCGCCCGCCGCATCATCGGCTGAGAAAAGAGGAAGAGCCTTCCCCATTCGGGGAAGGCTCTTTTAAATGGTTGGCAGCTGTGGCTTTTGCACGCACCGCGGCGCGGGATGCACCCACTGCCTTCCCCTCGGGGCCGATTCCCCCTATCAGGGGGAAATGTCCCGAAGGGACAAAGAGGGTAGGGACAGGTGGCGAGCGCAGCGAGCCGGATGAGGGCCGGGGAGCACTGAAACATAGCTTCGCATGCTCAGCTAAACGTAACTGCTCCCCGGCCCTCATCAGTCTGCGGAGCAAAGCTCCGCAGACAGCTTCCCCCAGGGGAAGCCAAGGGCACCCCTACAAATCGGCGCTGCCGCAAAAGAACGATGGTACATGTCAGCGAGAGGGTAAAGCCCTTCCCCCTGCATTACAGAAAATAGCAAAACCCAGGCTCCCTCATTCGAGAAGTCTGGGTTCTTCTTCACTCAGCCGACAGATCCACGGCGTGGCGGACGAAGGAGAGGGGCGGGACGTAGTGCGGCAGCTGGGCGCGGAAGCGCATCTGCGGGGTACGCGGCTCAGTGAGAGGCAGGCCGTCCATGTCCTCCATCGCGCCAACCGTCCACGAAAACGGCTTGCAGTCCGGGCCGACGAGCTCCACCGTGTCGCCCCGTGCAAACTTGTTGCGCAGGCTCAAAACGGCGTTCCCCTGCTCATCGCACGACTCCACCACTGCGCAGATCTGCCAGTTGCGCAGATAACGCGACGATTCCGTATACTGCCCCGGCTGGCCGTAGAAAAAGCCCGTGGCATAGTGCCGGTGCGACACGTGCTCGACCTCGTCGCGCCAGACCGGGGCGGCCGGCCGCCCGGCGGCCACATCGTCCAGCACGTGGCGGTACGCGCCCGTCACGATCGCGGCGTAATACGCCGATTTGGCGCGCCCCTCGATCTTCAGGCAGTCGACGCCCGCGTCCATGAGATCGTCCAGATGGTCGATCATACACAGGTCGCGCGAATTCATAATATACGTGCCCTTTTCGTCCTCAAACACGGGGAAATACTCCCCGGGGCGCTTTTCCTCCATGAGCGCATACTCATACCGGCACGGCTGCGCGCACGCGCCGCGGTTGGAGTCGCGCCCGGTCATGTAGTTGCTGAGCAGGCACCGGCCAGAATACGACACACACATCGCGCCGTGGCAGAACACCTCCAGCTCCAAAGACGGCGGTGTCTGCGCGCGGATGACGCGAATTTCGTCCAGCGACAGCTCGCGCGCCAGCACCACCCGCTGCGCGCCCAGCGCGTGCCACGCGCTCGCGCACGGGGCGTTCGCGATCGACTGCTGCGTGGAGATGTGCCGCTCGCAGTTGGGGGCGTACTGCCCCGCCATGGTAAAAACGCCGAGATCAGCGATGATGAGCGCGTCCACGCCCGCGCGGTCGAGAAGCTTCAAATGCTCCGGCAGCCGCGCGACCTCGTCGCCGCGCGGCATGGTGTTGACCGTGACGTGCACGCGCACGCCGCGGCTGTGCGCATAGCGCACGGCCTCCGGCAGCTCGTCGGGGCTGAAATTCCCGGCAAACGAGCGCATACCAAAGCTCGTCCCCGCCAGATACACAGCGTCCGCGCCGTAGGCCACGGCCATTTTCAGCCGCTCCATATCCCCTGCCGGGGCGAGCAGCTCCGGTTTATTCCGCATTGCCGCCCTCCGTAGCCGTATCGCCCGTCTCGCCCGGGTCGGCAGGCGCGTCCGCTGCCGGCTCGTCCGCCTGCGCGCCCTGCGCGATCAGAAATTCCTGATGCTCATAATACGTGGTGGAGAATTTGTGCACGCCGTCCGCGCTGAGCGCATAGAAATAGTAGTCCGTCTCCGCCGGATACAGCGCCGCGCGGATAGAGTTGAGGCCCGGATTTGCGATCGGCCCCACGGGCAGGCCCGCGTTCGTATAGGTGTTATACGGGCTGATGATCGCCTTGTCGGCGTTCGACAGCTGCTCCTTGCGCTCGGCCAGCGCGTACTGGATCGTCGCGTCGATCTGCAGGCACGGATAGAGCTTGCTGCACAGGCGGTTGTAGATGACGGAGGAGATGTTTGCCGACTCCGACGAGCGCGCCGTCTCCTTTTCCACCAGCGACGCCACGGTGATGACGTCATGCAGCGTCAGGCGGTTGTTTGCGATCTGCTCGGCGGTAAAATCGTTCGCCGCCATCTGCGCCGCAAGGCGCTCGTTGAGCGCATCCACCTGATCTCGCAGCTCCTGCGTGACCTTGCGGTCAAAGTTCCGCAGGAAGCGGTCAAGCGCCGTCTCCGGCTCCTCGCCGAGGTAGAACTCATACGTGTCCGGGAACAGATAGCCCTCCAGCCGGTTCTTTTCGCCATACGGCAGGTCGGCAAGGAAGTCATAGTCAAACTCATAGCTTGCCGCCGCGTCCTCCAGCGCCTGCGCAGTGCACACGCCGTTTTCCTCCAGCAGGGCGAAGATGTCCTTGCACTCGTAGCCCTCGGGGATCGTCAGCGTCACGGACGCGCGCACGCCGGTCGAAGCGATCATACCGTTTACCAGCGCGTGATAGTCATAGAGATTGTTGAGCTCATATGTGCCGGGGTCGATCTTATCCTCGGCGTGCGAATACCAGCAGTAGAACTTGAACAGCCACGGATAGTCGACCAGCCCCTTGTCGTGCAGCTCCTGCGTGAGGTCGGCGATGGACATATTCTCCGCCACCGTGACCGTGACCTTGCGGTCGGGCTTTGTGAGCGCGAGCACGTCCTGCGCGCAGCGCCAGCCGCCCACGGCCAGCCCCACCGATACAAACAGCACCACGCACACATACAGCAGCACGCGCAGCGGCGCGGACAGGCGCGTGCGGTGCACGGGCGCCTGCTCGTCGTCCTCATGGTGCGCCTGCGGCTGCGGCGGCACATCGGCAGGCTCCGCCGCCTCCGGCTCCGGCTGTGTGTCCGGCTCCGGGGCCTTCTCGTCGATCAGCCGGTCGGCGCGCGCCAGTTCTTCCTTTGCGCTGCGCAGCAGCTCGTCCAGTGACAGGCCGTCCAGCCCGCCGTCTGCGCCGTCCTGCGGCAGCTTTTCGTCAAAATCGGACATAGTACCCCCAAAAACCAAAAAGCCTTTACCGGGCGCAGCTTACGATCTCATCCGCGACGCGTTTGGCCGTCTCCTCGCCGCGCAGCGCGGCCAGAAGCGACAGACCGAACGCCTCGGCACTGCCCGCGGCGCGGCCGGTGATGACCTTTCCGTCGCGCACGACGCCCGCGTCCTGCATCAAGGCATTGCCCATCACGGCTTCCACGCCGGGGTAGCACGTTGCCTTCCGCCCGTCGGTGATGCCGAGCTTCGCCAGGATCTGCGGTGCGGCGCAGATCGCGCCGATCCACTTCCCCGCTTCATACGCGCGGCGCACCAGCGCCAGCGCGGGCTCGCACGCGAGGATGGAGTGCACGCCGCCGAGCCCGCCCGGCAGCATGACCATCTCAAGCGCTTCTTCGTTCAGATCGCCGAGCGCGCAGTCGGCCTCCACGCGGATGCCCTGTCCGCCCTCGACCACGCGCCCCTCCAGCGCGGCGAGCTTTACCTCCACGCCGCCGCGGCGCAGAATGTCGCACGGCGCGAGCGCCTCGATCGGTTCAAATCCGGTGCCAAGTAAAATTGCTACCATTTAAGTCTCCTCCAGACACGCCTGCACGCAGGCGTAGATTTCGTTGTGAATATCCTCGATGCTCCGCACGCGGCCGTCCTGCGCGCAGTGGATGACGTGCCAGCCGTAGTAATCCGCCGCCCGCAGCGCTGTCTCGCGGCAAAGGCGCAGATACGCCCCGTCCTTCTCGTGAATGTCGGCGCGCGTCTGCGTCTGCGCTTCGCGCTTTCGCATGAGCTGCTCCGTCAGCTCGATGGGCATATCCAGACACAGCACGAGATCGGGCTTCGGCAGGCCGAAGCGCACGTGCTCAAAATCATACAGCCAGCCGAAAAACGCGTTCTGCTCGTCCGGCGGCAGCTTGCTGCCCTGATGCACGGCGTTGGACGTGGAGTAGCGGTCGGACAGGATCAGCCCGCCCGCCTCATAATCCTTCTGCCACACGCGCTTATAAGACGCGTAACGGTCCACCGCGTAAAACGCCGAAGCGGCGTAGGCGTTCACCGCGTCGGGCGAGTCGCCGAAGTCGCCGTTGAGATACATCCGGATGAGCGCCGACGACGGCTCGAGATACTGCGGGAACTGCAGCTTGCGGAACGGGCGCTTTTCCGTCTCCAGCCGGTGGGTGAGCTGCGCGAACTGCGTAGACTTGCCGCTGCCGTCGGTCCCCTCGAATACGATCAGTTTTCCCATTTTTTTGTTCCTCTTATGCGCTCACACACAGCGGCCCAGATATATTTGGGCAGCCGGAGCATCCGGCCGAAGCGGCTGGGCTGTTTGATGAGCCGGTACAGCCACTCCAGATTCATGCGGATCATCCAGCGCGGCGCGCGCTTCACCGTCCCGGCAAAGCTGTCAAGGCTCCCGCCGAGCCCGGCCATCAGCCGCACGTTCAGCTCGTCCCGGTGCGCCTGCATGAAAAGCTCCTGCTTCGGCGCGCCGAGGCACACGAACAGCACGTCCGGCGCGGCCTCGTTGATCTTTTTGACCACAGCGGCCTCATCCTTGAAATACCCGTCGGCGATGCCGCAGACGGTGAGCTTCGGGTGCTTCTCGCGCATTTTTTCCGCCGCCAGCTCGCCGATACCGGGCTTGCTGCCGAGCAGATACAGCCTCCCGCCGGTCTGCTCGAGCACACCGAGCAGGCGGTCGGCAAAGTCGACGCCCGCGACCTTCTGCTTGAGCGGCGTTTTCAGGAGCTTCGCCGCCAGCACCACGCCGCTGCCGTCCGGCAGCATGAGGTCGGCGGAGTTGAGCAGCGCGCGCAGCTCGTCCGAGCGCAGCGCCTCATAGGCGATCTCCGCGTTCGGCGTGACCACAACGGACGCGCTGTCCGTTTTCAGCAGCTCACGCGCCCGCGCGAGCGCCTCGTCCATTGTTACGTTATCGAACCGCAGGCCCAGAACTCCCGTTTTCATACGCACGCATACCTCGTCACACTATCAGGATACAGGCGTATTTTACCACACGGGCCCGCTTTTGTCTATCGCCGCGCGAGAAAAGCGGCGCGGAAGTTTCACATTTCGGGGCGGCGGCATAAACTGTTATGAAAGCCTACGCTCATTGAAGCTGATGCTTAATCTTTCGATCAGGAGGTAATCCGATGTCCGATACCAATTCAGTCAAGCCGGTCTGTGATCTGCACGGGATCAAGGAAGCCGTCTGCGTACACACGGATAAAGTCACGGACAGTTGTCTGGCAAAGGACTGCATAGAAGATCTGCGCGTGTACTTAACGCTGGAATCGCAGCGCGTGCTCGACCAGTCCACCAGCGCCAAGGCGCGGTATGTGGAGCTGATGCACGTGTGCATCCAGGTGGAGGCTGTGCCCTACAACACGGGCTATTACACCGCCGAGATCACGTATTACTACCGTGTGCTCGGCGAGGCGTCGAACGGCTGCGGCCGCCCGGTCACCATCTCGGGGCTTGCCGTGTTCACAAAGCGCCTGATCCTCTTTGGCGGCGAGAGCAGCGCCAAAACGTACTACAGCCGCGACTGCGGCTGCGAGAGCCGCCGGCAGATCGAAAACTGCGGCGTGCCGACCGTGGCCGTAGAGGTCGTCGACCCCATCATCCTCGGCTCCGGCCTGTGCGACGTGTGCAGCTGCTGCTGCCCGCCCGACACGCCGCAGATCCCCGAGGCCATCCTCGCCTGCTTTGACGACGAGCTCGTGCTGCAGGGCGAAAACAAGCGCCTGCAGGTCACCATCGGGCAGTTCTCCATCACGCGGATGCAGCGCAGCACGCAGCTGCTCCTGCCGGCGTTCGACTACTGCATCCCCACGAAGTCCTGCACGCCCAGTGCGGTGGATGCCGCGCAGAGCCCCTGCGAGCTGTTCAGCCAGATCGACTTCCCCATCGACGCGTTCTTCCCCACGCGGGAGAATTCGTGCATCGCCCCCGAAAAGAGCTGCACGAACTGCGCCCGCACCGAGAGCAAGACCTGAAACATCGCGCAGAAAAGCACAGCCTGATGGCTGTGCTTTTTGCGTTACTCTTTCATCTGATAAAACCCGCTCTGCCCGCCTTCGGCGCGGCGGAGGGCTGCAAGGGCGCACAGCGCCTGCTCCGTCGCCATGGCGTTCGTGCCGTCATCCGGCGTGTGGGCATAGCTGCCGTCCGCCTGCGCAAAGCACGCCAGCGCGTCTGAGAGCGCCCGGCCGTTTTTGACGAACCGCGCGTCGTCCAAAGAAATGCCGAGCGACGTGAGCGCCAAAATCACCTGACACACTGTTTCGCAATTCTCCGCGCCGTAGGCGATATAGCCGCCGCTCTCCGCCTGCATGGCGGACAGGCACGCAAGGCCGCGCCCGATCGCCGATGCGGCATCCGCGTCGGCCTGATACGGCGCGAGCGCGCACAGCGCCATCGCCGTGAGGTCGGCGTCCGCCGACCCGCCCGCGAGTGTCCAGCCGCCATCCGCCGTCTGCGCGTCCAGAAGATACCGCAGATACCCCTCGCGCGTGGCCTGCACGGCGGCGTCCGGGTCCTGCGGCATGTCATAGCCGCCGCTGTCCAGCGCCAGCAGGGCGAAGATCGTGCCGTTGATGCCCTGCCGGTTCACCGTTTCAAAGTCCGCCAGCGGCCGCAGCAGATCATAGCCCGCCACATCGCGCGGATCCTTGCCGATGGCCGTCAGCGCGAGGACGAGCCGGGAATACTCCGTGTACTTCCGCTCGTGCAGCACGCCGCCCTTTTCCGCGACATACCCCTCCACGCTCGCATAATACCCGTCAAAATAGCCCTTCGGCACGTCGGCGCCGCCGCGCGCGAGCGCCATGACCGTCCAGTCCGACGCGCAGGCCTCCGGCTGCGGCGCGTGCTTGACCGCGTAGGCCGCCGCCTGCTCAAACGGCGTTTTCGGCTGCGCGGCGCAGGCCGTGAGCAGTAAGATCAGCGCCAGCAGCAGCGGCAGGAGCCGCCTGGTTCGGTTGTTCATCGTTTACCCTCCAAACGTCCGCTGCAGCGCCTTGCAGAGCGGTGCGGTCTTGTCATTCAACATAAAGCAGCGCACGGTGTATGTTTCCGGCAGCGCGGCGGAGAACTTCACCTCGAGACTCTTTGCGCTCTCGCTTTTCTCGACCGTTTTCAGCTGCAGCTGCAGCAGCCGCATATTCTCGTCAAACACCGCGCAGACGACCGTCGCCGTTACGGCGGGCTTCACGCGCAGCTTGAACGTCTCGTTCACAACGTCCACATCCGACAGGATCATCCCGTTCTCTCCCAGCTCCGTCACCGAGAGCGTCAGCGTGACCGACGGCCAAAGCGTCGACACGCCCGCACGCATCGTCTGCCCGCTCGGCTCATTGTGATACGTCCCCCAGCCATCCGCCGGGGTCAGCCTCAGCGCCGTGTCAGCAGCCGTCAGTGCGCAATCCGGCGCGGAGATCAGCTTGGTGACGTCGCGCGTCAGCCCGTTTTTCAGTGTCGCCGTGACCTGCATCCCGGTCAGATCCAGCGTGTCGCCGGTGATATACTCGGTCTTTTTCGGGGCCGCGGTCAGCTCCAGCGACTCGGCCGCGCTGCCGAACGCCATCAGACAGCCCGAGTCGTTCTTAAAATACAGCGTGCCGTTCGCGTCCGCGATGGGGCTGCAGATCGCATACTGTGCGTGCTCGCCCACGGGCGTAAAGAGCGCGTAGGCCGTTTGGATCGTACCGTCGGAGCTCGTTTCCGCCGTGCGGCGGGGATCATCCGTCGCCGTGGGGCTGTCACGCAGAACGCGCAGCTTGCCGGGGGTGTAGTTTTCGATAAAATAGACGTAATTCCATGCGTACCCGTCGTCGGACGCATACGCCGTGGTGAGCAGCCCGCTCGTCTGCGGATAGCCCTGCGTCGGCACGGTGTAGGCGACCGTAAAGCTCGCGAGGTCGATGACCGCGATGCGGTGCCCGGTGCTCTGCCCGAACTGGCTCGTGCCCTGCACGCCCACATAGGCGCGGCCATTTGCCGCGACCGGCGTGGACGTGCTCGCACCGCCAAGCGCCAGCGCCTGCAGATCGTCAAATTTCCAGCTGCCGCCGTCCTGCACGACCCGCACGCGGTAAAAATACCCGCCCTTGGTGGTAACGCTGTACGCCTCCCCATCATAGCACACGGCGGAGCGGATGTCACCCCTGCAGGCGGCCCTGTCCAGAATTTCCCCCGTGCGGGCGTCAAACAGGTAGAGCGTGGACGTACCGATCTCGCCGGCGCCCGCGCCGTCGTCCGAGCCCACGACCACGAACTCCTCGCCCGCATACGCGCCCGCCCAGTAAAAGCCACCGGTATGCGTCTGCTGCCAGACGGCGGTCTTATTTTCCATCGTCTGGCCGGGCAGCTCGTCCGTGACCGTCAGGCAGACGAAGTCGGCCGCGCCGGTCTCCGCATTCCAGAAGCCGGTGTAGAGATACCCGTCCCGCACTGTGATCGGGCAGTTCGGCTGCCCGCCGCGTTCATTTTTGTACAGCCAGAGCGAGTCGAGCGTCACGGCGTCAAATGCCTGCACGCGGCCGTCGGACAGCGCGACAAACACCATGCCGCCGTAATACGTCGGCCCGTTGATGGAAAAGCTGGACGTGCCCGCCATGGGCTTTTCCAGCAGAGTCTCGCCGGTGTCCGGGTCGATACGGTAGATAGACGTCCCGGCGTAGACGATCAGCGCGCCGTCGGCCAAAATGGGGCTGCTCAGCGCCTTGCCGGGCTCCGCCGTTCCGTCCGCGCCATACGCCGCGCCGAGCTTTTTGGCCCACAGGAGCGTGCCGTCCCCGGCATCGGTCGGCGCGCGGAATGAAACGGCGGCATTGTTGCTGTACGCCGTGCTTCCCGCCGGCTCGCCGCCTTCATAGGCCGTGCCGCGAAAATCCGCCCACGCGGCGCTGAGACCCGGCTGCAGCGTTGTGTTTTCCGCCGCGCGGAGCAGGGACAGGGCCACCGGCGCAGTCACGGAGTAGTCCTTGCCATTGGTGAGCGTCTGATCCTTTGCATCCCACGCGCCGAGCGTGAGCGTTGCCGTGCCGTTTACCCGCTTTGCGAGCATCGCGCCAGAGCGGCCGATATAGTCCGGATCGGTGAGCATATAGCGGTACGTAAAGCCCTCGTCCAGCGCATACGCCCCGTCCTGCGGCAGGACGCGCCGCCCGGTGGATGCGTTATACAGATACAGCACCGCGTCCGCAGGCTCCAGGCTGAACCGCACCGTCACCGCGCCCGCCTTTTGGACCGTGATCGTATAATCCGTCTTTCGTGTCTCGGCATAGCGGTTGCGCACGCCGACAGTGACGGTCTCCGTCTCCGCCGTGCCGCTCAGCGCGACCGGCACCGTCGCAGCCGTGACCGTCTCGCCGTTTACAAGCACAAAGTAGCCGTTGTCCGGGTCGCCAAATTTTCCCGCGTCCGTGTGCGGCTGCACGCTCAGCGTCAGCTCCTGCGCCGCGGCGGGCAGGGTAACGGTATAGCTTTTCACCGCGCCGTCAAATTTTTCGCCGCTCTCAAACGCCACCGCGCCGCCGTCATACGAAACACCCAGCGATCGCAGGCTCAGCGAGCGCACAAAATTTACGGTGTAGTCGGTGTACTGCGTGACGCCATCGCTCGTCTGGCTCACGCGCACCGTGGCGGTGTTGCCGTAGGCGCTGCCGGAGAGCAGCAGGTGCTCCAGCGTTTTGCCGCTTGTGACTTCGGCCAGATTGTTGTTATTCGGCGTGACCTCCACAGCCTCCGGCTCGCCTGTGGACGTCATTGTCTCATAGAGCACGGTGCAGACACTCGTCTCGTTTTTCTGCCAGATGCACACCCTCGAGTCCGCATCTGGGACCGTGACGTTGTAGCTGTGCACCGCGGAGGAGAATTCCCGATCCAGCGGCAGCGCACTGCCGACTGTGGTACGCGTATTCGTGCGGAAGCTGAGATCCGTCAGCCAGTCCCCTGCCGTCACCGTGATCGTATCGCGGTAGGCATCGTTTCCCCCGCCGACCGTGAAGGGCGCGGTGGCATGGTAGACATCCTCTTTCGTCGCGATATAGCGGTAGCCGTCGCCGACCGGCAGCGTGTACCGATACCGGGTGCCGGACGCAAGCGTCGGCTCATACACCGTACCGTCCGAGTCCACAACAATGAGCGAAACGCCCGTCTCCGTGGTAAAGGACATTGTGCCCGTGGCCGCGTTGTCCGCCGCCAGGGCGGCGGCGCAGAGGATCAGCAGCAGCGCCGCAAATACGCCGAACCGGCGCAGAGTTTTCAGTAAAGACATTCCAGCCACCTCATTTTCAGCCGTTTGAGCGCTCCGACGCGGCGCTTGACCGCGGCGAGCGTCTCGTCATAGAGTCGCTGCATCTGCCGCCGCGCGTCCGCTCCCGCGCCGCGCGAGGAAAACAGCGCCCGTGCGTTGACCATCGTCATCTGTGTCAGCAGCGCGCCGTAGTCAGGGCCGAGCTGTTCTGACGCCGCCGCACACAGCGGCTGCATCGAGCCGCGCCCGCGCGAGAGCCCAAGCTTCTCCAGCAGCGCCGCCGAGTCGGCATACAGCGCCGCCGACGCGTCCGTATCGTTTAGTCCCGCCAGCTGCCGCGCCCGCCGCCGCAGGACGATTACCCGCCGCACGAGCAGCGCCAGCGCCGCAAGCAGCACAGCCGCAAGGGCCAGCCACAGCGGCAGGAGCGTGATCCTTGCCGCCGTCTGCTGCGGCAGCCGGTCCGGCTGCGACTGAGCCGGTTCGTCCTTCTGCTCCGCGCCCTCGGGGATGGGTGCCTCCGCCGCACTGTCCGTCGTTTGCGTGCTCTCATCCGCCGCACTGCCCTGCGTGCCGCGGCCGGAGAGCGCCGCGAAGCCCGGCGTCAGGTCGACCGGCAGCCAGCCCGCGCCGTCCTGATACACCTCCGCCCACGCCGTGGCGCAGGTATCGGGAATGCGCATGGCCGCCCCGCCGCGCAGCAGCTCCGCCGGGACGAGCACGCCCTCCACATACCGTGCCGGGACGCCATAGTACCGCAGCGCCAGCGTCTGCACGGCGGCGTAGGCATAGGCGTCCTCCGCCGTCTCGCCGAACACTTCCTGCAAAAATTTCACCACAGACGCAGGCGCGCTGCGCGCTTCACAGCGCGCGAGCTGCTCGCCGTACTGCGCCGTGAACACGTCCGGCACGTCCAGCGCATACGTGCGCACAAAATCGCGGTATGCGCTCTCCATCTGCAAATAGTCTTTCGTGGCCGCGGAGCTGTCCGTCTGCAAAAATTCCAGCAAAGCGGCAACATCCGCCGCGCTGCCGGGGGCGCTTGTGAACGTATACGCCTTTTCTCCGCGCAGCCCCGCCGTTTTGACCGCCGACGGGACAAGGCGATCCTCCGCAACGCCGTTCGTCGCCTGCGTCACGCTGAACGGCTCGTAGCGGTACGCGCGGCAGGCCGCGGCGTTTTCGACCGTGACGGTATTCTCCCCGTCCGCGCCCATGCACGCGCGCGCCAGCGCATACTGGCTCTGCGCGTCAAAGCCGGAGCGGTGCAGCCAGTAGAAAAGATCCTTCTCCGCCGCCGCGTCGGCAGCAGAAAGCTCCACCCAGCGCGCGCCGTCATACCGGTCGCCGATGAAGCCGCGCAGATAGAGCGTCTCGGGCACGTCGGCAGTCACGGTCAGGATCGTCCGCCCGTCCACAGGCGTCAGCGCCCGCGACGCGTCGCCCTCCGGCTGCAACGCAGCCGTCTCATAGCGCGCCGCGTGCAGCGCCGCGCGCGTGGATGCCGGGAGCGTCTGCAAATCCAGAAGCGACGCGATCCCAAACGCCAGCGCGATGGATACCGCGCAGAAGACAGCCGTCGAACTGCGCCGTGCGCCGTCCGCGCTGCGACCGGCGAAGCACAAAAATGCCGCCGCGCACGCGCCGCAGAGCGTCAGCCAGAGCGCATCCGGCGCGAGAAAAATCGCCGCCAGCACGCCGCAGAGCACGCAAAAAAGCGCCGCCAGACGCCCGTTCGGCGCGAAAAACACGCACAAAAGCGCCAAAAGTACGCCCAAAACAGCCCCGGTAAAGCCCATCTGGAACGCCCCCGCGCCGCCCGCATCGGCCAGCGGCAGCAGCACGCCGCGCGCGGCGCAGAGCGTATCGCGCAGCGCGTTCTGTGCCAGCGCCAGACCGCCGCGCAGCGCGAAGCCCCCGGCGACCGCACAGATCGCGGCCAAAAGCAGCGCCGCAGGCGTGAAATACCCGGCTTTTCCAACTAGTTTCGCGATCATCCGCAGCAGCAGGCACAAAAGCCCCGCCGCGAGCAGCGCCCAGCGCAGCGGCGCAAGCGTATCCAGCCCCGCCGCGTGCACAAAAAGCCCGTCCAACGCCAGAAACAGCGCCGCGCCGCGCAGAAGCTCCGTCAGCGCGGCAGGGCGTGCAGGAACGCGCCGGGCTTCCCGCAGGCGCAGTCCGATATTCGTCTGTTTCATGGGCTGCGCCCTCCCTTCAGATCGTCAGCGTTTGCAGCTGCTGCGCATAGTGTTCCGCGTCGAACACGACGCCGGTATCCGGCGCGGTATCGCCGCAGGTCAAAATGCTCACGCGCCCAAACCGCCGCAGCGCAGTCTGCGCCGCCGCGTCCGGGATTGTGTTTTCCGTTATGTAAACCAAATGAGATGCTGCTTCCAGCTCCTCCGCCTGCGCCAGCAGCGTGTAGCCCGGCGCGCCGGACGTGACCTGCGCCGCGGACAGAAGCCGCGGCAGCACGCCGATGAGATCGTCCAGCTCGCGCAGCGCGAACGACACGCACCGTGCGCTGCCCGCTTCATTCCACGCCAGCGTGAACGGCGCGCCCTGCGAAAGCAGGCTCCGGCAGAGCGTGACCACCGCTTCGGCCTGCGCGTCCGTCCGCGCGGCGTCCGACGATGCTCCCGTGCGCTCCCAAAAGACAAGAATGTCCTGCTGCACGGGCAGCGACGCGTCCTTGACGATCAGGCGGTCATACTTCCCGCTCAGCTTCCACAAAATCTGCCTGCGGCTGTCGCCGGGGGCGTAATCGCGGATCTGGAACGGCTCGGTGAGATCGGGGCCGGGCCGGTCGGGTGCGTAGCGCTCAGCGTCCAGCTTGGGCGCATCGGCGGGCAGGATGATGAGCTGCTGCTGGAACGTATCCGGCTGCACCGTCACGCCAGCTAGCGCCTGCGCCGCGCCGCGCACGCCGATGAGGCCGAACGCGTCATACAGCCGCACCTCATCTACGTGCACCCGCAGCCGCCCCGCGTGCGCGGCGGACAGCTGCAGCTCCACCGTCTGCTTCCCATGCGGCGTTAGGCCGCATGCGGCGCGCAGAAGCGCCCGCTCGCCGGTCAGAAGATTCTGCACCTCCACGCGGCATACCGCGCGGCAGACCGGCAGCGCCGCCCCGTTCTGGAGCGTCAGCCGCAGCGCGCCCTGCGCGCCCTTTTGCAGATTGACGGGTGCATCCAGCGCGCAGCGCACATGCCGCGCGCATACGACATCGCACCCCAGCGCCAGCAGCGGCAGGAGCAGCAGAAGCATACACACCGCGGCCGCTGCCGCGCTGCCGGTAAGCAGCGTGAGCGCCAGCAGCGCCGCAAGCAGCACTGCCCAGAGAAGCCTACCCGCGGCCATCGGCATCACCGCTCCCGCAGGACGGGCATATCCACCGCGTCCAGGATCTCGCGCAGCACCGCGTCCGCGGGCTGCTCCAGCATCCGCGCCTTGGCGCTGAGCACCAGACGGTGCGTGCACACATCCGGGAAGATGGCCGCCACGTCCTCCGGCATGACAAAATCACGCCCATGCAAAAAGGCATATGCCTTCGCCATCCGGCACACGGCCAGCGCGCCGCGCGGGCTGATGCCGAGCTCGACCAGCGGATGCGTCCGCGTGGCCTCGGCCAGGTGCGTCACGTAGGCGTAGATACGGTCGTGCACCTCCACCTGCGCCGCCTGCTCCATCAGCCCCGTCAGCTCCTCGCGATCCACGACCGCGCGCACATCGGCCAGCGGGTCGTGGGCGTGACGGTCGCGGAGAATGCTGATCTGGCTCTCAAAATCGGGGTAGCCCATGCTCACGCGGATGAGGAAGCGGTCGAGCTGCGAGTTCGGCAGCAGCATCGTGCCCGCCGAGCCCACGGGGTTCTGCGTGGCCAGCACGATAAACGGCTGCGGCAGGTCGTAGGTCTTGCCGTCCACGGTGACCCGGCGCTCCTCCATCGCCTCCAGCAGCGCGGACTGCGTCTTGCTGGACGTGCGGTTGATCTCGTCCGCCAGCAGCAGATTCGTCATCACCGCGCCGGGCTTATACACGAACGTGCCCGTGGATTTTTCATACACCGAAAAGCCGAGAATGTCGGACGGCATGGTGTCGGAGGTGAACTGCACGCGGCGGCTGTCCAGCCCCAGCACGCGGGCAAAGGCCATGGCGGTGGTCGTTTTGCCGACGCCCGGCACGTCCTCCATCAGGATGTGGCCCGAGGCGAGGATCGCCATGAGGATCTTTTCCACGATCTCACTTTTGCCGACCACAACGTGCTCGATTTCCCGCAGGATCTGACTGATCTTCTCGTTCATATCCGTTTTCCTTTCTTATTCTCCATCGCCGGACGGTTCGCCGTCGTCATCGCCGTCTTCGTCCGGGAATTCCTTTTTGCCGCAGAGGACGCATTCGCCGTTTTCGAATTCATGGAATTCGCCCGTGCGCGTGAGCGTCCGGCCGCACAGCTCGCAGATGAAGGTCTGCTTATAGCAGTTTGTCTCCGCCTCCACCGGCGTCAGCACCGGGTCCTCGCACGCGAACAGGTGCGGCACATCGCAGCGGCGGCAGACCCAGTCGTCGCCGTCCTGCCGGTAGTCGTGCTCGCCGCGCGAGCCCTCCAGCTCGCCGCAGCGGGTGCAGATCTGCCAGTGCTCCCGCTCGTCATAGCTCCAGTGGGCGTCATGCCCGAGCGCGGGAGATTCTTCATCCTTCTCCGCGCCGCAATCACACGTCAGGTGCACCGTGCCCGGCTCCAGACAGGTGGCGGTATCCGTGCCGCGCTGCCAGTCGTGCGGCAACTTTGCTTCAAAGCCGCAGCGGCTGCACACGGCGCTGTGCTGCTCCGCGGCATCGGGATCGCTTGCATCCAGCTGCGAGCGCGTAAAGCTGTGTGCCTCGGCCTTGCCGGTCTGCTTGCCGCAGTCGGGGTTCGTGCAGAACAGCGCGCAGGTCTTGTCGTCGATCGCGCGGTACTCCGTTTTGAAGTGCGGGCAGTCGGTGATCACGCCGCAGCAGCGGCAGGCGTACTGCACCGTGCCGTCATCGCGCTGGACCTCCTCATACTGGTGCTCCAACGTCCACTCGCCGTTCACCACGCGCACGCAGTAGCCCACGGTGTTGCCGTAGCCGCCCTGCGGCGCGCCGACGTCGCAGCCGTAGGCCAGCGTGTAGCGCAGCGTGAGCTGGTCGCCGTTTTTGAGCTTGTAGGCCGACATGGCCGAGCCGGGATAGTAGCTGCCGTTCAGGCTGTAGAGCCAGCCGGAGCCCATGGTGAAGTCGAATTCGCCCACGCCCGGGCTGCTGCTCACGGTGGAGAGCGGGATGCCGTTGCGCAGAATGCAGCGCCAGAGCGCCGCCTGCTCCGTACCCGCGCCGAACTGTTCGTCGATGGCCGCAAAGCGCTCCTCCTCCGTCGCGCCGTAGCTTCCCCAGTCGCCCGAAAGGGCGTCGGCAGATCTTGCAAAATTCGACCCGTCGTCCAGCCGCTCCAGATAGAACTGGTCGGAAAGCTTACCGCGATAGGTGCAGCGCGCAGACGGCCAGCGCAGCGACTGCCGCGGCTTGGCCTTGCCGAAGGGCTCGCCCGTGTCCTCATCCCACACCGCCTTGGCGATGGTGTAGGACACCGGCTCGCCGGACAGGACGTCAATTTCGATCGTCCGGCTCCCCTCCAGCCCCAGCACGCTCAGGTCGACATTCAGCGTGGCCGTGCCGATCTTCGTGCCGGGCTCGGCGCGGATGCCTTTGAACCTTATGGTCTTTTCGCCGTAATTGCCGAATTCATCCTCGGCGTAGATATACAGCGTATGCTCGTTTTCATCCAGCCCGTCGGTGTTGTCCGGGATGGCGAGGTACTGCTGGTGATTGCCGCTGACACTGTCCAGCGGGCAGTCCTTGCCGTCGAGCTGGACGGTGAGCGTGGTGCGCACGCCGGAGGCGAGGATGTAGCGGTCCTTTTTGCCGTTCTCCCCCGGTACGCGCGCGGTCACGACCAGATTGTTTTCCGTCTCGTTCACGAGCGTCGCGCCCTCGTCGGGGTCGGTCGTGATGACGATGCAGTTTTTGCCGCGGCGCTTATACGGCAGGCGGAAGGTGAAGGTATGCTCCGCGCCGCGCTCGTCCTGCGCCGTTACGGTCAGGGTGTTCTCGCCCACCGAGCCGTCCTCGCGCGCGCGCAGCGTCACGCTGCCATCCGGCACGTTCGCCGTCTCGCTGCGCGCGGTGGACTCCGCGGTGTAGGCCGCGCCGGTCAGCGTCAGGCTGCCGCCGTCGGCGCGCAGATGGTATGTGAGCAGCCCGTCCGTGAGCTGATCGCTGTAAATTTCAGGTGCCAGCACCGACTTGCCCTTTTCGCAGTACAGCGTGCGCGAAGCGCTCTCACCGCCGTCCGTGATCGCATAGTCCAGCGCCAGCCGGACGCCGGTCGTATAGCGCAGGGTCAGCGCGAACGCCACATCCTGCTCCGTGCCGGACACGAGCCGGACATGCGCCGTGACGCGCAGCGTATACTCGCGCGTGCCGCTCTCGCCGCTGTCCAGCAGCACGCTCCCCGGCCCGGCGGTCTGAAGGGCCGTATCGTCCAGCGCGGCGGATGTGATCTGCGCGTTTTCGGCATCTTTTCCGGCGAGGGCGAGGGCATAGCGCAGCTCGTCGCTGCGCAGCTGCTCGCGGTAGATCGTCAGCGCCGCGCGTGTCTCAGGCAGGAGCGTCTCGGCCACGGGCTGTGTGCCGTTTTGGTACCACGTGAATTGCAGCTGCAATTCATACGGCTGCTCGGTGTAGGTGAGCGTGACGTCGTACTGCGTCAGCTCGCCGTCCGCGGTTTTGGCCTGCACGGTCAGATGGTATGTCTGCGTACGCTGGCCCTCGGCGGCGTGCATCTGCAAACGGCCGGTCTGGAAGAGCCTGCCGCTCTCGCCGCCGTCCGTCCAGTATTCGCAGGAGACAAAGCGGGCATTTTCAGCGTCCTGACCCTCAAATTCGAAGGAATAGGCAAACACGCCGTCAGTAAGCGTCTCGCCCGCGATGTCCGCATAGGCGCTGCCGTTTGCGGTGCAGCGCAGATCGTCGGTGCTCTCGCGGGTGCGCCAGCTCAGGCGCAGATCAAGATCGAGCTCGTTTTTGAGCACCAGCAGAAACGTGAACTGCACCGCCCGCGCATCCTCATCCGGGCGCTGCAAAAGCGCCTCGACCGTGAAGGTGTACGTGCGCGACTGCCCGCCCTCGGGGAACGTCAGGCGCACGGCGCCGCTCGCGTCCACGTCCCGCGCCGCGCTGTCCGCTTCGCCGAAGCGCACGGCGGTGAGCTGCGCGTTTTCGGCGTCCACGCCGGACAGGGCGAGGGCGTAGCGGAGCTGGCCGTCCTGCGCCAGCTGCGCCGTTGGGATCGTGCGGCGGACGGTGTCGTCCTGCGCGCACACGACGCTTGCGCGGCGCGTGCCGTAGCGGTACCACGTCAGCACGGCGGACACGTCCACGTCGTCAAGGCCGGGCTTTTCCGGCGTGGGCACGGTCTGCGGGGCGTCGGCGGATGGCTCCGGCTCCCCTGCCGCGTCCGCCTGCGCGGGCTGCTCGGCGCTGTCGGGTGTCTGCGCGTCCTCGGGTGTTTCCGGCATCTCTGGCTGCGGCTGCACGTCGGGTGTCGGCTGCTGCGGGGCGGTCATCCCCTCCGTGCCGCCGCCCGTTTCGAGCACCGTCACCGCCTGCGCGTGCGCGCGGAGGATGGGGTTTTCGGGCTGCGCGGGCGTGAGGGTGCCGATCGGCAGCAGCAGCCCCGCCAGCAGCGCCGCGCACAACACGGCGCACAGCGCGGGCCGCGCCCACGTTTTTTGCGTCAAAAAATCTCTCATAGCGTACCAGTTTCACGCCGAGATCGGCGGTATTTTGTCCTTTGCGTGGAGTTTATCTGCATCTTCACGCCGCGGCGTAAAAACACAGATAAGCCACACGCCCGCGCGGGGTCCCGCACGTTCGTCCGGCTTGTCTGCAGCTGTTCAGTTTTCCGCCCGGGGCGCAGAACGCGCCCCGGTGAAAACAGGCTTTATCATTTTACGATATTCGTCAGGAATCTGTCAAGAATGACCGCGATCTCCGCGCGGGTCGCATAGCCCTGCGGGGCGAGCCTGCCGCTGCGGCCCTGCACGAGCCCGGCGTTCACGGCCCACGTCATCGCGTCCAGCGCGTAGGCGGAGATGCTGCCATAGTCCGCGAACTCGCGGACGGCCATGCCGCCCTGCGTGGTGTCATAGCCGCGGAGCTGCGCGTAACGGTAGAGCATGGCGCACAGCTGCTCGCGAGTGATCTTGCCGTCCATGTTCGTGCCGTCGGACACGCCGTTCTCCATCGCCCAGGCGCGGCCCGCGGCGTACCACGGTGTGCCGGAGGTCTCTTCGCCGTCCAGACGGGCGAGGATGGTGACGATCATCGCGCGGGTGGTGTCGGCATTCGGAGAGAATTTGCCGCTGCCGGTGCCGGACATCAGGCCGAGCCCGGTCATGGACTGCACAGCGTCTGCGAACCAGTCGCCGTCCTTCACGTCGCTGTAGGAGACGTCGTCAGCCGCTTCGTCGCTGCCCGCGTCCTCGCGGACGGAGGGCTTGCCGACGGTGTCCGTGCGGTCGGCGTTCACAAGACGCTCATAGCGGCTCTCGGCGGCGGTCAGCGCGCCGAGATTGCCGACGAGTTCCTTCTGCGCATCGGTCAGGGACTCATACGCCTTGCGCACGGCGGCGAGCTTTTCGCCGCTGTTTTTCGTAACGGTGCCGATGGCGGCGATCTCCGCTTCGACCGCTTCCGCCGCGATCTTGTCGGCGGTACGGGTGAGCGTGATGGTGAACTCGAGGGCGGTGCCGCTCACGGCGAGAGTGCCGTTTTTGGCTTCATAACCGGCCTTTTCGACCGCATAGGTGAAGTCGCCCGCAACTGCGCCGAACTGGCCGTCAGCGGTCAGCATGGATCTAACATTGTAGCTGTCCTGAATGGTGATCTCGTCCGGAGAAACGGCAACGGTCTTGCCCGTCTCGTCCTCAAAACGGAGCTGCACGCGCAGCAGATCGGAATTGGAGCTGTTCACTGCCACAGAGACCTCCGGCAGGCGGCTGAGGATACCAGAGACATTGGGCGCGTCAAACTTTGGATTAGTGCCATTGGCATAGGTAACGCCGCGGTGTGTCGGAACGCCCGCATAACCGCCCCGCTTGATCGCACCGGTCAATGTATAGGTATCTTCGATCCAGTACTTCGGGATAGTAATATTCAGTTTTTGGCGCACCGGATTACCGCTGAAATCATAGACACCAATATCATACCGCCCGCCGCCAGCATCACCCTTGAAGAAGGATCCATCCTCGCCCTCAAGGTACGGTGTGAAATTGAAATTATAGACACCGGAGAGCTTTTCCTTCGGGCTGATCAGGTTTGAGAACTGGACAGTGACAGTGTCACCGGGCGCGACATGGGTCTTGGCCTCGTCTGTCAGTTCGACACCATTCGCGTCCACGAGCTTGTAGCTCACCTGACGCGCGGTAATGACTTGATAGGTAGAAAGGCCGTTCTTTGTGACCTTGATGATGCTGCGGCCGGTCACAAGGCCGGTAACAGTCATGGTGCCGTCGCTTGCTTTGGTCACACCGTCCGTCACAAAGCCGCCGGAATAGGTCAGCGCTGTTTCGGTCACGGTGGGGCGCAGGACACTCACGGTGCAGCCAGTCTCGGGCTTAAAGCTGTAGGTCGCGCCGCTGTCGCCGGTGTAGAACAGGATGTCATGCTCGGCATCGAGCTGGCGAGCTTCATCCTTTTCGATCACAGCATCCATACGGTCAAGCTCCATGTTGGTCTGGATGGCGCTGCCGTCTGCATCGACCGTCACAACAAACACGCCCGTCAGTTCCGGCCAGATCGCTGAAAAACGCTGCGAATCAACAGTTTTCGTACTTTCATTGCTCTGGCCAGTCATATTCGTCATTGCGTCATACGTGACCAGCACAATGGCCGTACCGGCCTTTTGGGCCTCCATCACAGCCACGTTGCTATTCAGCTCATTCGGCGTGATGGTCACAACGTCGCTGGGATCACCGTTTGCGTCGATGACCTGATAGTGCATCTCCGGCAGCGCGACCTGTGCGTTCCTAGGACTCTCTATCGAAAACCAGTTGCGGAATGAGTTGAGCTCGAACGTATCGCCGGTAACCATGCTCTTGTAGCCCTTGGTGTTGATGTTCAGGTAAATACCTGCACGATCATAGACGTTATTTTCAAAGTGGTAGATCGTGCTCTTGTTGAACTCGCCGTCGTCCATGCCGAGGTCTTTTTCCGTGATCGTGATGTCCTCATTGGCGGACCAGGACTTGTAGTTCCAATAGGTCGCGCCCTGCGGATTGCGCACGCGATAAAAATACGTTGTCCCCTTATCAACACGGAACGTTGCGGTGCCTGCTTCGGTATCCCGCACATAGGGCTCAAGGAAGGTGTACACAAAGTAGTTCTTCAGCGTACCCATATCGACCGTCGAGCCCGCAGGCGCGCTGAACGAGACATTGAAGAATTCCTTGCACTCTTTGTCAAGGGACTGTGTATCTTTCGGCGTTCTGGTATCTGTCAGCGGGTTAAAGTTCGGATGCTTCTCCACGTCCGGACGAAGCGTGACGCTGACCGTATCGCCTACCACAAAGATGAAGCTGGTACGGGTCGCTTCCCATGCATACCCCTTACTTTCTACGGCCGTACCGAGCGCGAGCAGACGCGACGCTCCAACAGTATCGGTGAGCGTAACTTCGATCGTATAATCCGTGCCAGCGACCCAGCCGGAATTTGTGGCGCGGACTCTATAGTAGCGCTGGAACGTAAAAGACGTATGGTCTGCGTCCACGGTGATCGCCAGACCGCCATTGCAGTCTCCATTCTCATCATAGCCGTCCACCCAGTAGTCGCCGGGGGTGAGCTCGACATCGGTGTACTTCATCTGATAGCCGTCCGGCACGCGCTCGAGGCTGGCCAGCAGATCATCCGTGCCCTTTACGTCATTCTCATACGTATAGAGCTTAATATCCGCGAGCTGCGCATTATGCAGCCCCTTAAACTCTACCGTGACCTTGTTGTCCGCGGCAAAGGCCATCATGGTCATGGTGCTGAGCACCATGACCAGCGCTAGTACTAGCGCTGCGGCGCGGCGGACATGGGATCTTTTCACATTGTCCATCTTTGTTTTCTCCTTCTTTCTATTTCCAGGCGGCTCAGCCGCCAAGTTTACCTGTGAACGCCGCTTCCGGCGCGGCTCCGTCCAGCACGCGGAAGAGCTTGACCGTGTCGCCGCCGGACGGGAGCGTGAGCGTCTGCGCGCCCGCCGCCGTAACGTCCAGCAAAGACGTTGTGATCAGCCACCCATCCCGGAACAGCGCCGCGATGAGCTGCCCGCCGGGGGTCTCCAGCACGCACCGCAGCTGCACGCCGCCGCTCCCCTGCTGCACATCGGTATGCGCAAGCCCTGCCTGCTGCGGCTCGGTCACCACGACCTTGGCTGTGGCGGGCGCGATGTTCGCGTCGTTCTTGCCCCAGTTCGGGTCACGGCCCAGCAGATAGTAGGTACCCGCCCGCGGGAAGGTGACGGTATACCAGCCGTCCTCGCCCGCGGGCGTCAGCGTGGCGTCCTTTACGGGCTGCCAGTACGCATCGTACACCGCCGCGGTCAGGCCGGTGGACGGCGTGAACCCGGCGCTGCCGCCGCTGACGGGCTGGCCGGTCGATCTTTGCTGCATCAAAACACGCAGCGGCTGGCCCGTGTCCACGGTGTAGGTATCCTGACCGAAGCACGCAAACGCGCCGCCGCTGAAAAAATCGCTGTTGGAGAACAGGCCGAAGTCCAGCGTGTCGCCGTCGGACAGAAGCTGATAGTCCGCCGTGCTGCCCCAGCCGTCATACGCCAGCGGATAGGCGTGGTTGCGGAAGTACATGAGGTTATAGTTATGACCCCAGAACTCGGTCATGTACAGGCTCGTTGGGCTGCCGCCGACGGCCAGTCCCGCCTGCCCGTTCGGGTATTCCCCGCCGTTGAGGTCGTACATCTTGCCTGAATACCGACCAAAGTACTTCTGCGTACAGGCCGCACCCTTGCCGCATTCATCTTCGGACAGGCCGTAGTAGTACCGCTCCAGCAGCCAGAGGATGGCGTGCAGCGCCGTCGGGCGTTTGATGACATCTTTGTTCCTGTCGTAGAAGACGATCGGCTTCTCCACGCCTTCGGTGATGACGCGCGCCGGATAGCGGTCATAGTCCGACAGGCCGTATGGCTCCAGACTGAAATACGGCACCGTGACGTCCAGATGCGCCAGCGGCGTTTCCTCGCTGTTGTTTCCGTACAGCGGCACGCCGTTGTAGGCGAGCGTCACGGTGACGGTGACCTGCGCGGCATCCGTCTCGTCATAATCATACGAGCTGCCGTATTTCGCGCCCGCCGGGACGCTCAAAAGCCCCACCAGCAGCGCTGCAAGAAACAGCAGCGAACTCAGTCGCTTTTTCATATCGTTATATCGTTCCTCCTTTGTATCCTGCTGAACACGGGCTTCGGCGTTCCCAGAACCGAAGCCCGTGGGCAGGCGGACCGTATGCCCCACATGCGGTCCTTCGGCAGTCGGTTTCATAAGGGGGGAATGAAACCGGGTCAGTATTGACACGCCCCGTCTGGCAGGACAAAGCGCGGCAAGCATATTCCCGGGCGCGCGGGCCCGTGTGCGCAAAAAAGCCGCCGATCAACAAGCGGCGGCTTACAAAAACGGCACACAGACAAAACGCCGGTCAGATGACCGGCGTGCACTGCGAAGCTCAGCATTCGGAGAAGCACGCCCGAATGCGCCCAATCGTATACGAACCGTGCGATCGCACGGGGGACAGCAAGTCTTCCGTCTCGCCCCACGGCAGTTTCCTGCCACGTCTGCAACCTGTCTTCTCACAGAATCCTCTGCAATGACGGGCTTTCGCCCCAGCGGTCATACCGCCTCGGTGCATCCTTGGGCCCACGGCGCCGGTCGCGCGGGTTTGGTTACCCCTTCCTTTTTCACCCGGATCTGCCGCAGCATACCCGGGTTACACGTCCCTGAGCACATATGGTATGAAGTTGTGGATACGCTACTACTAAATATAGCAGTTTCGCGCAAAAAGTCAAGACTTGATCGCCGTTCTTTTCGTATTGGCGTCCTTATGGACCTGGCGGTCGATCTTCCGGTTGCGGAAATACACCAGCAGGTTCAGGCTCACGGCGAAGAGATTGAAGAAATACACGATCAGCACATAGTTGATCTTGCCGGCGATGATCTTGGCGGTGATGCCGCAGACATAGCCGAAGATGATCAGCAGGATGAACGGCAGGCTCATGCCGTGCGCCGTGCGTGTGCGGTAGTTGTTGATGAGCGAGATCGGCCACGAAAACCCAAAGCAGATGAGCATCATGGCCTCGAGCATATTCTGCATCGCGAGACCCTCCTGTTTCTCTTTTCGTGCCTATCATACTGCATTTGCCCCTGATTGCAAGTGTATTTTCCCCTGCGGGCGGCAAAATCCCCACAAAATCGACATTTTACCCGAACAGCGTGCCATCTGGGCGGCAAAACCGTTATTTTTGCACAAACCGGAACTTTTTTGCCTCGATTTTCGCGTTCACAAGTTGACGTAATCCCGTTTTCCCGCCGGATCGCGCGGCGATGTTTGATTTTTGTTACCCTTTTCCCGGAGAAAAAATTGCATTCCGCCTCCTGTGCATAAACTGTGCATGATGTGAATAACTCCCGAAACGCAAGAGTTATTCACATCTTCAACAGGTTTATCAACAGGAACATTTTCGGCGGAATCAAAAAAATTTTAGATAATATAATTGACATAACGCTTCAAAACATTATGCCAGAAAACACGGCACATCCTCCAGCCGCAGCCCGCGGTGCAGCGCGAGGTCGAGCGCGTAGCCGATCACCTGCGCCGTTTCGCGCACGCGCGCGTCAATATCGCGCGGGGTGACGATCAGCCCCGGTGCGCACGTCTGCCCCTCCGGCAGAAGCGTCTGCGCGTCCACGACCGTGGGTACGCCGATGGCCACCACCGGCGCGCCGAGCGTCTCGCGGCTGAAGGCGGCGCGGCTGTTGCCAACGCCCGAGCCCGGCACGATGCCGGTGTCGGTGAGCTGGATGCTGGCGCAGATGCGCGCGGGCTCCGCCGCGGCGAGCGCGTCCACCACCACGATCTGCTCGGGCTGCATCGCGTCCGCTACCGCGCGGACGGTCTCGGCGCTCTCCATACCCGTTGTGCCGAGCACGCCCGGCTCCAGCGCGCTGAGGTCGCAGAAGCCGCCGTGCTGCGTGAGCACAGGCAGGTGGCGCGTGACGATCAGACTGCGCAGCGTGAGCGGCCCCACGGCGTCGGGCGTGACGGCGGCGTTGCCGAGCCCCACGACGAGCGTGCGCTTCGTGCGGTCAAGAAGCTTTCCCAGCTCCGCGGCCATCACCTGCACCGTGCGGGCAAAGCCGCTCGGCTCGCGGCGGCGCAAAGGGTCGGTCTCCAGCGTCACATACGTCCCCACGGGCTTATGCAGCTGCCGCGCGCCCTCCTCATCGAGAATGCGGACGGTATGGATGCCCACGCCGCGCACCTCGCGCTGCGCGGCTCTCACACCCGGAAGCTCCGTCTGCGCCCCCGCCGACTGCGCCCAAAGCGCGTGCTCCTCCACGGCAAGATCGGTCCGAATGGCCATGATCGCATCACCTCGCGGCTAGTTTGCGCGCAGAAAAAAACAATATGCGAATTTTTTTGGCAAAAGCTGAAAAAAGGGATTGATTTTATCGAAGGTTCCCGTTATAATGTGTTTCTGCATGGAACAAAAACGCTGTTCCGCGTAAACGCTATTGGAGGAGGTGTAGTCATGCCCAACATTAAGTCTGCCAAGAAGAGAGTTCTGGTATCCAAGGTCAACAACGAGCGCAACAAAGCGGACAAGTCCGTTCTGAAAAGCACGCTGAAGAAGTTTGACGCCGCCGTTGCCGCAGGCAACCAGGAGCAGGCCGATAGCGCGTACAAGGCTGCGGTGAAGACCATCGACAAGGCTGTCAGCAAGGGAATTATTCACAAGAATAACGCTGCCCGCAAAAAGAGCGGCATTACCCTGAAGCTCAACAAGATGGCATAAGGATGAATGATCCCCTCCGGTTTCCGCCGGAGGGATTTTTCATTTTCCGTTGAATTTGCACCGTTTGTCCCCTATACTATACTCAAAACACGCAAAAGGAGGGTATGTCATGCCGCAGGAAAAGCCGCCGGTCGATCTTTATGCGCCTGTGACGGCGCTGCGCGGCGTCAGCACCGTGCGGGCGGGGCTGTTCGCAAAGCTGGGCGTGCATACGCTCTACGACCTTTTGACGTTCTTCCCGCGCGATTATGAGGACCGCACGAAGCTCGTGGACATCGCCCGGCTGCAGCCGGACGTGCCCGCGTGCTTTGAGGCGATGATCGTCTCCTCGCCGCGCACGTCGCACATCCGCAAGGGGCTGGATGTTACGCGCATGCAGGCCGCGGACGCGACCGGGCGGCTGACGCTGGTGTTTTTTAACCGGCCGTATCTCTCCGACGCCCTGCATTACGGCGAGAGCTACCGCTTTTACGGCACGCTGAACGCCGACGGCGCGGCGCAGGTCACGACCCCCGCCTTTGAGCCGGCGGAGCGCGCAGGGACGGTCACGGGACGGCTGTTTCCCATCTATTCGCTCACGGCGGGGCTGTCGAACACCGTGGTCATGCAGTGCGTGCAGCAGGCGCTGGACGCGTGCTGCGCGCAGCTGCCGGAGCTGCTGCCCGCGAACGTGCGGGCGGAGTACGGCCTTTGCGGCGCGCAGGCCGCCTATCGCGCGGTGCACACGCCGGAAAACGAGCTGGCACTGCGCGAAGCGCGGCGGCGGCTGGTGTTTGAGGAATTTTTCGTCTTTTCGGCAGGTCTGCAGCTCGTCCGCTCCGAGCGGCGCGAGCAGCACGCGCCCGTCATCGCGAGCGATGCGCTGCCGGAATTTTACGCGGCGCTTCCCTACCGCCTGACGGCGGCGCAGGAGAAGGTGCTCGGGCAGATCGCGCATGACCTTGCCTCCGGCACGCCGATGAACCGGCTGGTGCAGGGCGACGTCGGCAGCGGCAAGACGGCAGTGGCCGCCGCGGCGGCGTTTCTCGCCGCGCGCGCAGGCGTACAGACGGCGCTCATGGCGCCGACCGAGATCCTGGCCGAGCAGCACTATAAGACGCTCACGGCGCTGCTGGCGCCGCTGGGCGTGACGGTGGCGCTTCTGACCGGGTCGATGACCGCGGCGCAGAAGCGCGGCGTCAAGGCGCAGCTGGCAGATGGCACGGCACAGGTCGCCGTGGGCACGCATGCGCTTTTGACGGCGGATGTGGCGTTCAAAGCTCTCTCGCTCGTCATCGCCGACGAGCAGCACCGCTTCGGCGTGGCGCAGCGGGCACGCCTGTCGGGCAAGGGCGAGAGCCCGCACCTGCTCGTCATGTCCGCCACGCCCATCCCGCGCACGCTGGCGCTCATCGCCTACGGCGAGCTGGACGTGTCGACCATCGACGAGCTGCCGCCCGGGCGGCAGCCGGTGGAGACTTTCCTGGTGGATGAGGGCTACCGCCGCCGCATCCACGCGTTTGTCCAGAAGCAGTGCGACGCAGGCGGGCAGGTGTACATCGTCTGCCCCGCCGTGGAGGAGAGCGAGCTGGAGTCGCTCAAATCCGCCGAGGTCTGGGCCGAGACGCTGCAAGCGACGGTGTTCCCGACGCTTCGCGTGGGACTGCTGCACGGCAAGATGAAAAGCGCCGACAAGGAGGACGTCATGGCCCGCTTTGCGCGGCACGAGCTCGATGTGCTCGTGTGCACCACGGTCATCGAGGTCGGCGTGGACGTGCCGAACGCAAACCTCATCCTCATCGAAAACGCCGACCGCTTCGGACTCAGCCAGTTGCACCAGCTGCGCGGGCGCGTGGGCCGCGGGGCGCGGAAATCGTACTGCGTGCTCGTCTCGTCCAGCAAAAAGCCGGAGACGCTGGAGCGGTTAAAGACGCTCTGCCAGTCGTCCGACGGCTTTGCCATCGCGCAGAAGGATCTGGCCCTGCGCGGGCCGGGCGACTTTTTCGGCAGCCGCCAGCACGGCCTGCCGCTGCTGCGCGCGGCGGCGCTGGAGATGGATCTGCAAACGCTGGAGCAGGCGCAGCAGGCCGCGGCGCAGGCGCTGGGCAGCCCCGGCTGGCAGGCGGACGCGGAATACGCGCCGCTGCTGCGGCGCATCGGCGTGCTGTTCGAGACCGCCCCGGTCGCGCTCAACTAAGTGCATACTTCCCATGCCGTGTACATAGATTTGTACACGGCATTTTATTTTTGGGAGGCAGCGTATGCAGACTATGACGGAATACTTTCTCGGCGGCAACACGGCGCGGGGCTTTTACTCGCTGTATGGCGGCTTCTGTCCGCCGCGCGGCGGGATGTTTCTGTGGGTCATCAAGGGCGGGCCGGGCTGCGGCAAGTCGACGTTTATGAAACGCATCGCCGAGGCGGCGGAGGCGGAGGGGTTGGCGGCCCAGCGCGTGCGCTGCTCGGGCGACCCGCACTCGCTCGACGCCGTGTGCGTCCCGGCGTGGCACGTGGGGTATGTGGACGGCACCGCGCCGCACGTGCTGGATGTGCCCTACCCGGCGGCAGCCGGGGCGTATCTCGATCTGGGGCAGTTCTACGACATTGCGGCAGTGCGGCCGAAGCTGTCGCTGATCGTATCGTTAAACAGCGCGTATAAGTCGCGCTACCGCGAAGCCTACGCGCTGCTCGCGGCCGAGGACGCGCCGGAGGAGCCGGAGCCGTGGCAGCGGCACGCCGTGGGGCGCTTTGCCCGCGCCATCACCTGCGAGGGCCTTGCCGACCTCACGCCCGCGAAGGCCGAGCGCCTGCCCGCGCGGGAGCTGGCAGCGCGGGCGGAGGCGTCGGTGCTGCTGGGGCGGCGTGTCGTCGATCTGCGCGATCCGCTGCATCCGGAGCGTTCGGAGGGCTTTTTCCTGCCCGACAGCGGCGTCTGCTGCCGCCGGGAGGATGAACAGGCCGAACGGCAGCTGGCGGATGTCTGCGAGCGTGTCTGCCCCATCCTCGCGCAGGCGAAGGCGCTGCACGACGAGCTGGAGGCGCTGTATAACCCCCACGTCGACTTTGCGGGCGTGAGCGCGCTGGCGCAGGCGCATATCGCCCGGCTGAAACAATAAATTCACAATTTACGGATTGTAAGATGCGGAAAAATGTTGTAGAATAAACTCCAAATGTGAATATAGCAAATTCGGAGGTACTACAAATGAAAAAACCGATCGTACTGGTCATTATGGACGGCGTGGGACGCGGTGACGGCGGCAGCGGCGACGCGGTCGCGCAGGCCAACACGCCCGTACTCGATAAGCTGATGGCGACCTGCCCCATGACGTGGCTCAAGGCGCACGGCACCGCCGTGGGCCTGCCCAGCGACGACGACATGGGCAACTCCGAGGTCGGCCACAACGCCCTCGGCTGCGGCCAGATCTACTCGCAGGGCGCAAAGCTCGTGCAGGAGTCGATCGAAAACGGCGCGCTGTTCGCGTCGAAAACGTGGACGGAGCTGACCGACAACTGCCTGCAAAACGGCAAGGCCCTGCATTTCATCGGCCTGCTGTCCGACGGCAATGTGCACTCGAACATCTCCCACCTCATCGCCATGCTGCGCCACGCGCGCGAGCAGAACATCGCGCGCGTCTACTGCCACATCCTGCTCGACGGCCGTGACGTGCCCGCAACGAGCGCGCTGGACTATGTTGCGCAGCTCGAGGGCGTGCTGGCGGAGCTGTCTGACGATACGCATGAATACAAGATCGCGTCCGGCGGCGGCCGTATGGTCATCACCATGGACCGCTACGAGGCCAACTGGGGCATGGTGGAAAAGGGCTGGCGCACGCACGTGCAGGCCGAGGGCCGTCAGTTTGCGAGCGCGAAGGACGCCATCGAGACCTATCGCGCCGAGAACCCCGGCATGATCGACCAGGATCTGCTGCCGTTCGTCGTGGCGAAGGACGGCAAGCCCGTCGCGAAGATCGAAAACGGCGACAGCGTCATCCTCTTCAACTTCCGCGGCGACCGCGCGCAGGAGATCTCGCTCGCGTTCGACCGCAAGGACTTTGACAAATTTGACCGCGGCGATTACACCGGCGTGCTGTTTGCCGGTATGCTGGAATACGACGGCGACCTGCACATCCCGCAGAAGTACCTTGTGGAGCCGCCGGTCATCAAGAACACGCTGACCGAGGTGCTGTGCAAGGCGGGCGTCCGCGAGTACGCGGTGTCCGAGACGCAGAAATACGGCCACGTCACCTACTTCTGGAACGGCAACCGCTCCGGCAAGGTCGACGAAAAGCTGGAGACGTATGAGGAAGTCCCGTCCGACATCATCCCGTTCGATCAGGCGCCTGCGATGAAGTCGAAGGAGATCACCGACAAGATGGTCGCGGCCATGGCGTCGCACGACTATGACTTCCTCCGCTGCAACTTCCCGAACGGCGATATGGTCGGCCACACCGGCGTTCTGAGTGCCGTCATCACGGCGATGGAGTGCGTGGACGCGAGCGTCGGCCGCATTCTCGAGGCCGCTGACAAATACGGCTACACCGTGCTCGTCACCGCCGACCACGGCAACGCCGACCAGATGACCGAGACGAAGAAGGGCAAGACCTCCGTGCGCACGGCGCACTCGCTGAATCCCGTGCCGTTCATCATCTACGACCCGGATACGAAGTACGTCATCCACGACGGCCACTACGGCCTTGCGAACGTCGCCCCGACAGTCGTGACCATGATGGGCCTTGAAGCCCCCAAGTGCTGGGAAGCCAGCATGATCTGAAAAAGAATCGAGACAGCCATGCAGAAGTTGCTCCTGGTGATCCCGGTTTTGGCGCTGACACTGCTCTGCGCCTGCTCGTCCGGAAAGACGCCCGCTGTAGCGGCGGACATTGCGTCTGCGTCCGTGTCGGAGAACACAGAAGCCCCCGCGCCGGATCAAGAGCCCGATGCGGAGTCTGTTTCGGGATCGCTTCCAGATTCTACCCCCCCCCCGCAAAAATTCTGAGCCTGAAGTACCTCCTGAACCCGAGCCTGATCGGGTTCAGGAGGTCGGCGAGGCATCTTCCCTGCCCGACGATGGGCGCAGCCCCGACCGCGTTCTGACCTCTGCCAACTACACGGTCGAGGTCTATACCAGCACGACCGAACAGGATGGCGGCCAGATCGAAAGCCGGGAATATCGCGTCTCGGACGGCGTGACGGCGTCAACCTATCGCGCGACTGGCGTCGGCGACTGCAGCTTTTTTGACCAAACGGTCACAGAACCGGGAGTCGTCTGGTATTACAGCGTCGAGTCTGGCGAATGGGTCTGCGAGACGCTCGCCGAAGGGACATTTTCCTCCCCGGTCGTCGTTGTGGAGCTCGACTCCGGCACAACGCATTTCTTTGCCCTGCCGCGCACGTGCATCCTGCGCGAAAATGACTCTATGGAGTATCTCCCGGAGCAGGATGGTACGCTGAATATCACGCAGACCGAAGAAGGGCTTCAGCTGACGGTAACAGGTCACGGCTTGGAAGCGGGACGCGCCGCGGATGCGCTGATCCTGACTTCGCCGGATAAGATCATGGACTGGGACCTCCACAATTGCGCCAAAGCATGGGTGTCCTATGTGAATCACGACAGTATGCTGTGGTGCTATGGGGGCTACTACCGGGAGTCGCCCGATAATTACATACCGACCGGCACGAACTATTATTACTGCTGCGTTGCGTGCTACTGCATCAAGGGGTTCCTGGCCCGCGCGCCGCTGTGTCAGGAAGCGCCCGCGCTCTCCATTCTGATGCTGGACACGATGGCGCAGCGGCAGAACAGCTACGGCTATTGGGCGACCGAGCCGGGCAGCGGATGGCTGCAAAGCGACTACGGCATCGGGACAGGCTTTTATGACACCCGCTTCAATACGGATCTGCTTGAGCTCTATATTGAAGCTGCGCAGAAATTCGGCGGCAGTATGTTTGAAGATGCCATCGACCGTTATCTCGCTTTTTATACGCAGTTTGCGGGCGAAAACCACATCACCACGGAAAATGGCGGCTGGTTGATCCCCGACTACTGGCATCCGGACGAGCATACCACGCCGCACACCTCGCTCAACCATCAGCTGGCCGAGTGTCTGGCGCTGTACCACGCGGCGGAGCTTCTGGATCGGGAGGCGCTTTTTTCGCTTGCCGACCGTTTGCTGTTGGCGATCGAGGATACCGGCTCGCAGTGGGTCATGCCGGATCATAATCTCTATTACAGCATCAAGCCCGACGGCACGTATCTGGAGGGCGACTATCCGTACCTGACCTACAACGATCTGCTCCATCTGCGGGACTATCTGACCGACAGCGGGCGGGCAGGAACGGAAACGCTGACCGATCTGATGGGTGAAAAGCTCCAATGGATGATCAATAACGGCGTGACCGGTTATGAAAAAAGCTGAAACCCTATTTTTGACTTGTACTTTTGCCGCAAAACAGTTACAATGATGTGACAACTGTGATAGTCTACCCTCGTCCAACGAAAGGAGGATTTCCATGATCCGTCAGAAAACCAGCCGCGGTGTGATCGCGGTGGAAAGCGACGTCTATACCAGCATTGCCGGCTATGCCGCGTCGAACTGCTTCGGCGTCAAGGGCATGGCGGTGCGCTCCATGACCGACGGTCTGGTGCATTTGCTGCGCCGCGAGGCGATGCGCAAGGGCGTGCGCGTTTTGTTCCATGAAGATGGCTCGATCTCCATCGACCTGCACATTATGATCGACCGCGGCGTCAATATCTGCGCCATCAGCGACTCCATCATCAATGAGGTCCGCTATTTTGTCTCCAAATCCACCGGCACGCAGGTGCGCGCCGTCAACGTTTTCGTTGACTCGATCACGACTGATTAACGCTGCGCACCGTTTGCGCAACACGGAGGTGTTCTAACTTGATACAGACCATTGACGGCGCTTCCTTCCGCCGGCTGATCTGCAGCGCGGCTGCTGCCGTTGATAATAACTGCCAGAAGATCAACGAACTGAACGTGTTCCCCGTTCCCGACGGCGACACCGGCACCAATATGGGCATGACGCTCGGTGCGGCGGCGGCAGACCTTGCCAAAGCGCCACAGGACGTTACGCTCACGAAGGCGGCGGACATGACGGCGTCCGCCCTGCTGCGCGGCGCGCGCGGCAACTCCGGCGTCATCCTGTCGCTGCTGTTCCGCGGCTTCTCTACCGCGTGGAAGGGCAAACTCAGCGCCGACGGGCGCGACTTTGCCGCCGCACTCACCACGGGCGTGGACGCGGCCTACAAGGCGGTGATGAAGCCCGCTGAGGGCACGATCCTCACCGTCTCGCGCCTGACCGCCGACGCGGCGCGCGCGCTGGCGGATGACTGCGCCGACATTGAATACGTTGTGGAGCAGTCGATCGAGACGGCCCGCGCGGCGCTGGAGAATACCGTGAACCAGAACCCGGTGCTGCAGAAGGCCGGCGTTGTGGACGCGGGCGGCATGGGCTTTGTGTACATTCTGGAGGCGATGCTCTCCTCCCTGCGCGGCTGCGACATCGTCAGCACGACCGATCACGCCGCCGCGAACGAGCAGGCGGACTTTGCCCAGTTTGACTCCGAGGATATTACGTTCGCGTTCGACACGGTGTTCATCGTGCGCAAGTTCAAGGACGTCTCGCTCGAGCCGCTGCGCCATTTCCTGGACGGCATCGGCGACAGCCTTGTCATCGGCGAGGACGACGAGGCGTTCAAGGTCCATGTGCATACCAACATCCCCGGCGACGCGCTGAGCGAGGCACAGAAATACGGCACGCTGGAGCTGGCGAAGATCGAGAATATGCGGATGCAGCATGACGATCTGGCCGCCGGGCGCGCGGCGCGCTCCACAGACGATCTGGAAAAGATCGAGCAGGAGCTCGAGGCGCAGGAGGCGCAGGAGACCGGGCCCGTTGAGATCACGAAGGATTTCGGCGTCGTGGCCGTGTGCGCGGGCGCGGGGCTTGCCGACGTGTTCCGCGATCTGGGCGTGGACGTGATCGTCGAGGGCGGGCAGACCATGAACCCCTCCACGCAGGACATTCTGCACGCCGTGGATCACACCCCGGCGGCGACGGTATTCGTCCTGCCGAACAACAAGAATATCATTCTCGCTGCGCAGCAGGCGGCAGAGCTGTCGGACAGGCAGGTCGTTGTCATTGGCAGCAAGACCGTGCCGCAGGGCATCACGGCGATGCTGAACTTTGACCCGTCGCTCCCGACGGAGGAAAACGCCGCCGCGATGACCGACTGTCTGGACAGCGTCACGACCATGCAGATCACCTACGCCGCGCGCGATTCCGATTTTGACGGCCACCAGATCGCCGAGGGCGACTATCTGGCGCTGTGCAACGGCGCGCTGTTGGGCACCAGCCGCGATATGCAGACGCTGCTGCGGCTGCTTGCCGAAAAGGTCGGCGCGGAGGGCAAGGAATTTGTGAACATTTTCTACGGCGCCGAAACGAGCGAGCAGGACGCCGAGCAGACGGCTGCGCTCTTCTCGGAGCTGGCCCCGCAGGCTGAAGTCAACCTCCTCTCCGGCGGCCAGCCGATCTACTACTACCTCATCTCCGCAGAGTAAGCAAAAAAAATAACAGCCAGTCAGCAAAAACTGACTGGCTGTATTTTTTGTGCTGCTCACGATGCAAACGCCGGACGTACACCGTCTGCCGGCAGTCCCAATCGAGCCGCCCGGTCGAGCTCGTAGGTAACTCTGGTCACCTCTTCAATAAATGCGCGCTCTTTCTCACTGGCGCTGCACCAGCTGACATGGTATTTGCGGCACATTTCAAAGAAAACCTCATAAAACCGCTCTGCCTCCGGGTCTTTGCGGCAATACCACGCCGCGTCGGAAACCGGTCTTTTCGGTTCGTTCATGCTGGTGTACCTCCTTATTCGCTGAGATATGTGAGAAAAATCTGCTTTGCGGCATCGTCGGCAATTAAATACCTCGGTGCGGATGATTGAAACGTCGGCAGCAAAATTGCCCCGAAATCTTTTTCATAGTGCTTTGCCAACGCCGTCGTTTTTGCTTCCAAAATTACATCGCCCGCAAAGCCGTTGTCAATGGAGAGCTTGATCCCGAGCGCGATCATCAGCCGACCGATCCCCGTATATTTTGGCTTTCCACCATCCAGCGTCGGATTCGATTCCGGCTGTGCTTCCATGTACGCGATATGGACGACTAACGCATTTTCAAGAATCTCATACGCCCCCAGCGCAATCAGTTCCTCATCGAGCTTTGCCGCGTATTTTTCAAGACGCGGATCCGCAAGGTAGTCGCTGAGCCACGAGGTCTGCCAGACAGAGTCCGTCTTTCGGGCATCTGACACCGTCATCGGCTCGATCAAAACAGGGATCGGTTCCTGTTTGCTGTTATAAACAAACGGTTTGAACTCCATATATAAGCCCTCCGTATTTGCAGTTTAACACGAACGGTGCACTTTTACAAGTAGCGACACCCTAAAATTCGCGGCCCGACTCACAGTCAAAACCTCCGGCTAAGCCGGAGGCTTGAATAAGCCCTAGAAGGGCTTTGTACAGACGCAGCCCCTGAAGGGGCGCCGAAGGGTTTGCCGACCGCATTCCTTCCTCCGGCTGCCCCTGAAGGGGCTC
>CAKTXA010000009.1 GCA_934631005.1 uncultured Oscillospiraceae bacterium | reverse complement strand
ACCGCGCGGCGGTAGAACTCGTCAAAGTTCTTGCCGGGGGTGCGCACGTCGATGTAGAACACGTACACGTCCGTATCTGGGTATTTTTCGCGGCAGAGCATGGCGTGCTTCGCCGTGTACATGCAGCAGATCTTGGAGCAGTAGGGCTTGCCCTTCTCCGCGCCGTCGCAGCGGGAGCCGACGCACTGCACGAACACGAGCGTTTTCGGGTGCGTCCCGTCGGACGGGCGCAGCAGCGTGCCGCCCGTGGGACCGGCCGCGTTCATCAGGCGCTCGAATTCGAGCGAGGACACCACGTCCGGGCTCTGCGAATACGCAAATTCGTCGAACTTGTCGAGCTTAATGGGGTTAAAGCCGGTGGCGACCACGATCGCGCCGTACTCCTGCTCCACGAGCGTATCCTGCTGCTTGTAGTCGATGGCGCCCGCGGTGCACACCTTGGAGCAGACGCCGCACTTGCCGGTCTTGAGCATGGTGCAGTAGTTTGCGTCGATGGTGGCGATCTTCGGCACGGCCTGCGCAAACGGGATGTAGATGGCGCGGCGCGTGTCGAGCCCGAGGTTAAAATCGTTCGGGACCTTCTTCTGCGGGCACTTTTCGGTGCACAGGCCGCAGCCGGTGCAGACGTCCTCGTTCACATACCGCGCCTTTTTGCGGATGGTCACGTGGAAGTTGCCCACAAAGCCCTTCACGGCCTCGACCTCGGAATAGGCGTAAATTTTGATCTTCTCGTTCTGCGCCGCCTCGACCATTTTCGGCGTGAGGATGCACGCTGCGCAGTCGAGCGTGGGGAACGTCTTGTCGATCTGGGTCATTTTTCCGCCGATGGTGGGCTTTTTTTCCACGATGTCCACCGCAAAGCCGGCGTCGGCGATGTCCAGCGCCGTCTGGATGCCGGCGATGCCACCGCCGATGACGAGCGCGCGCTTCGTCACGGGGCTCTCGCCCGCGGTGAGCGGTGCGTTCAGGTGCACCTTGGCGATGGCAGCCCTGCCGAGGATGACCGCCTTTTCCGTGGCCTCGTCCTTATCCTTATGGATCCAGGAGCACTGCTCGCGGATGTTGGCGATCTCCACCATGTAGCCGTTCAGCCCCGCCGACGCGCACGTCTTGCGGAACGTCTGCTCGTGCATCCGCGGGGAGCAGGAGCACACGACCACGCCCGTGAGCTTGTACTCGTGGATGGCGTTTTTGATCATGTCCTGCCCGCTCTGCGAGCACATATACTGATATTCGGTCGAGAAAACAACGCCGGGCTCCTGCCCGAGGGTCTCTGCGACCTTTTTGACGTCCACCGTTGCGGCAATATTCGTACCGCAGTTGCAGACAAACACACCGATCCTCTGCATTGCTCTCCCTCCTTACTTTTTATATTTGCGGAATGCGCTGGTGATGGCCTGCTGCGGGATGTCCTCGTCCAGAATTTCGACGATCCGCTCTGCCTTCAGGTGATCCGCGCCCTGCTGGCGCACCACGGCGTCGCGCACGGCCTCGATGAGCGCGGCGGGCTCCACGCTGCGCGGGCAGCGCTCCACGCACGCAAAGCAGCTCAGGCAGCGGTAGATGCCGCGGGAGTTCATCAGCTCCTCGATGCGGCCCGTTTCGACCATATCCACGAACTGATGCGGATGGTAGTCCATCTCGTCATACGCCGGGCACGCGCCGGAGCACTTGCCGCACTTCATGCACTTTCTCGGGTTGACGCCGGCGATGCGCTTGACATCCTCGACCAGGTAGTCTCTGTTCATTCGGCATCCTCCTTCACACCCAGCGCTTCGGCCAGCAGCTCGGTAAAATAGTGCACCGGAAGCCCCGCCTCCGCGTTCGCGGTGAGATTGTACATGCAAAGCGGGCAGGCGGTGATGAGCTCGGCCGCGCCGCACGCCTTCGCGTTTTCCATGAGCTTGTCCACCTGCTTGCGGGCAAATTCCTTCCCCTCGACCACGGTGTAGCCGCCGCAGCACTCGTTGCGCCGCGCCCACACGACGGGCTCTGCGCCGATGGCGCGGATGAAATCCTCCAGAATGGTGGGATTTTCGGGATCGTCAAAGCCCATCTCCTTGCCGGGGCGGAGCAGCAGGCAGCCGTAGTAGGCGCCGATCTTCCGGCCCGTGAGCGGATTTGTGACCTTTTTCGCCAGCTCGTCAAAGCCGATGCGGTCGCGCAGGACCTCCAGATAATGCAGCACGGTCGTCTCGCCGGTATAGGGCACGTCCAGCTGTAAGTAATTCTGCACGCGGGAGGCGATGGTCTCGTCGCGCTGCATGTCGCCGTTCACACGTTTGATGACGTGATGGCAGGCAGAGCACAGCGTCACCAGCTCCTGCCCCGCGTCGCGCGCCGAAGCCAGCGCCCGCACCGACGACAGGCGCGTTGCGATCTCGTCCTTCGCCATGGGGTACACCGCGCCGCAGCACTGCCAGTCGGGCAGCTCCTGCAGCTCGAAGCCCAGCGCCTGCGCGGCTTTTCTGCCGTACAGGTCAAGCTGCTTGCCCTTGGTTTTCAGCGTGCAGCCCGGAAAATAACTGAATGTCATAATTGGAACCTCACATCACACCATCTGTTCGGGATGGAATACTTCGTCGAATTTTTCCGCCGTCAAAAAGCCGAGCGCCACGCACGCTTCCTTCAGCGAGATGTTTTCCTTATACGCCTTTTTGGCGGTCTTGGCGGCGTTTTCATAGCCGATGTAGGGGTTGAGCGCCGTCACGAGCATGAGCGAGTTATAGAGATTGTGGTGCATCTTTTCGCGATTGGCGGTGATGCCCACGGCGCAGTGGTCGTTGAAGGACACGATCGACTCCGCCAGCAGCCGCGCGGACTGCAGGAAGTTGTAGATGCACACGGGCATGAACACGTTCAGCTCAAAATTGCCCTGCGAGGCGGCGAGGCCCACGGCCACGTCGTTGCCCATGACCTGCACGGCCACCATCGTGACCGCTTCGCACTGCGTGGGGTTGACCTTGCCCGGCATGATGGACGAGCCCGGCTCATTTTCGGGGATGAAAATTTCGCCCAGACCGTCACGCGGGCCGGAGGCCAGCCAGCGCACGTCGTTGGCGATCTTCATCATGTCCGCCGCCAGCGCCTTGATCGCGCCGTGGGCAAAGACGAGCTCGTCCTTGCTGGTCAGCGCGTGGAACTTGTTGGGCGCGGTGATGAAATCCTTGCCGGTAAGCTCCGATACCGCCTCGGCGACCTTGACGTCAAAGCCCTTCGGCGCGTTCAGGCCCGTGCCCACAGCCGTGCCGCCCAGCGCCAGTTCTTTCAGCGGCGGCAGCGCGATCTCGAGCATTTTGCGGTCCTTTTCCAGACTGCTGCGCCAGCCGGAGATCTCCTGCGAGAACTCGATGGGCGTAGCGTCCTGCAGATGGGTGCGGCCGGATTTGACGATGCCGCGGTTCTCCTCCTCCAGACGGCGGAAGGTCTCCACCAGCTTGTCGATGGCCGGGAAGAGCTTATCCTCGATGGCCGCAACGGCGGCGATATGCATCGCCGTGGGGAAGGTGTCGTTCGACGACTGGGACATATTGATGTCGTCATTCGGGTGCAGGAGCTTTTTGCCCGCGAGCTCATTGCCGCGGTTGGCGATGACCTCGTTGGCGTTCATGTTCGACTGCGTGCCCGAGCCCGTCTGCCACACGACCAGCGGGAAGTGATCGTTCAGGCTGCCCGAGATGACCTCGTCGCACGCCTGCGAAATGGCCGCCAGCTTTTCCTCCGTCATCTTTTCGGGGCGCAGAGCGTGGTTTGCGATGGCTGCGGCCTTTTTCAGGATGCCGAACGCGTGTGTGATCTCGCGCGGCATGACCTCGATGCCGACGCCGATGGGGAAATTCTCGTGGCTGCGCTGTGTCTGCGCCGCCCAGTAGCGGTCCGCGGGGACGCGAACCTCGCCCATTGAATCATGCTCCATGCGGTATTCCATAAAACTGTTCCTCCGGTCGTGAATTGTATTTACTCAGGAAAACCGCCACATCCGGCGTTTGGCCGCGCGATGTGACGGACGGTATGGCGGGACGTTTTGCCCCGGGACGTTTTGCCCCGGGACGTCCTGCGCCCGCGCCGGTACGCACCGGCGCGGGCTGGACGGTATGCGTATCAGATGGAGATCTGCGCGATGACCTCCTTCAGCTTGTTCGCGCTGTTCTGGAGCCTTGCGACCTCTTCATCGGTGAGCTTGTTGAGGATCTTGCCGCGCACGCCGGTCTTGTCGACCAGTGCCAGCGTGGACAGGCACACATCATCCACGCCATATTCGCCGTGCATCAGCGTGGAGATCGTGACGGCCGTGCCGGCGCTGTTGAGCAGGCACTTGCACAGGTGGCACACGGACATGGCCACGGCATAGAACGTGGCGCCCTTGGCCTTGATGACCTGACCGCCGGAGGTACGGACGAATTCCTCGATCTCGGCGTACTGCTGGTGCCAGTCGATACGGTCGCGGTCCGGAGAGCTGTCCTTATAGACATCCACATGATTGTTGGCGATGTGCACCAGCGACCAGGGCACGAACGAGGAATCGCCGTGCTCGCCGTAGACGTGCGCGTGCACGTTCTTGGGGCTGATGCGGAAGATCTTTGCCAGCTCGGACTGCAGGCGGCTGGTATCGAGGATGGTGCCGGAGCCGATGATCTGGTTTTCCGGCAGGCCGGAGACCTTGTGGAACACATACGTCAGCACGTCCACGGGGTTGGAGACGATGACGTACTTGGCGTTCGGCGCTTCCTTCACGACCTGCGGCGCGATGTCCTTGATGATGTTCACATTCGCCTGCGCCAGATCAAGGCGGGACTGACCGGCCTTGCGCGGCAGACCTGAGGTGATGATCACGATGTCGGAGTCCGCAGTGGCGCTGTAGTCGCCGGAGCGCACGATGGCGGGCGAGCAGAACGGCGCGCCCTGATAAATGTCCAGCGCCTCGCCGAAGGCCTTCTGCTTGTTGATGTCCACGAGAACGATCTCGGACGCTGTGCCCTGGATCATCAGGTCATTTGCAATAGTCGCACCCACGCTGCCGGCGCCGATCACAGAAATCTTACTCATACCCTGTACCATCCTTTATCATAATAATTTTGGATCGCGATTGGAAACCTTGACGAATGCCGGAGCATTCGTCCCCCTTGATGTAAATTATATCGAATCCGGGAGAAAAACAGAAATGCTTTTCTCCCAAATCATATATCAGTTTTGATATGCCGATGCTCATTTGCGATACTCGCGGATCACATATTGCACAAAGCCCGCCTCAATATCGGTCATCGCGTACTGTGGATTGTAGACCAGCGCGTCCTGATAGACCACGGAATTGTCCTCGCACGGCTTCTGGATCAGGCCCCAGCGCTGCAAATACTGCTCCGGCATCGGCGGCAGCCATGTGTAAACGCCCCAGATAGTCTGCAAAAGCTGCAGCTGTGCCATGCGGTCCACGGTGTAGATCGTGCGGCGCTCGCGGTCCTCGGCACGGCCGCGGGGGCGCTGCGCGTCGCCGTGCACGATCTGCGGATACTCCGCCAGATCCTCCAGATGGATCGTCTCCCGCCGCGCCAGCGGGTGATCGCGCGGCAGCACCAGCTCGTACTTGAACCGCCCCAGCACCTGAAAGCTGAACTCCCGCTCGGCCGTCTGCTCGTCAAAATAGTCCAGATACTCCGACCGGAAGCGCAAAACGCCCAGCTCCGCCTCGCCCACGGTCAGCATTTGCAGCGCCTGCCGGGCGTGGCATTCGCGGATGGTCACCTCCAGCTCGCCCGGCGCGGTGAGCGACGCCAGATACTCCCCCGCCAGATCGAACAGCCGCGCCGAGCGCGGCAGGCACACGCGCAGGCGGCTGCGCACGGCGTGGCGCGGGCCGAGGGCCTCGATGTATTCCATCTCACGCAGCACGCCCCGCGCGTGCAGCAGGAACTTGGCCCCGCGCTCCGTGGGGCGCACGCCGCGGCTCGTCCGCTCAAAGATGCGAAAGCCCAGCGTCTTTTCCAGATCGTGCAGGATGCGGCTGAGATTCGGCTGCCCGATGAACAGATTTTCCGCCGCCTGCGAGATCGACCGCGTGCGCTCGATCTCCACAACGTATTGTAAATGCTGCGTATTCATAGCCTGTTCCGCTCCTTTTCAGGCGCACAGCGCCCGTTTTCGCATTGATTATATATCATTTCACGCATATCTGCAATAGAAAATAAATGTATTTGTGATCCGTCCGCCGCGAAACTCCATGGGGCAAAAGCAGAAAATGTCGGGATCCGCCGTATTTTCTATTGCCATTTCGCCCGCATCCGGTATAATCAAAGTAGAAAGCAGTGGGGGTGAGGTGCTCATGGACGTTCCGGTGATGACCATTGGGCAGTTTTTTAAGCCCGGAGAGCATTTTCATATGCAGGTGTCCACGGATTTTCCGGATTATGTGGGCGTGGCCCACCGGCATGAGTATATCGAGGTCGTCTACGTCATCTCCGGCGCGGCCACGCATGTGGCGGATGAGAAGTCGTGCAGCGTGCGGCAGGGCGATCTGTTCATCATCAACGTCGGCAGCACGCACAAATTCTGCCCCAGCCGCCGCCCGGCGGAGCCGTTCGTGGTGTATGATCTGATGTTCACGCCGGAATTTTTCGACCTGTCGCTCGCGGGCAGCCGCGCCATAGAGGCGCTGAGCGGCTCGTTCATGTTCCGGTCGCTGCTGCAGGGGCGCAGCGGCGCGGCGGGGAGCTTCGGCGTGTCCGGCGATCTCTACACCACGTTCAGCGAGCTCTTTCACAAGATGTACTACGAATACCGCAACGAATACCCCGGCTATATGGAGATCATCCGGGCGTATCTGCTGCAGGTCATCATCACGGCCATCCGCCTGTCGGACGCGGCGGGGAAAAAGCACGGCGCGCTCGGCAAAAAGCAGGCTGTGCAGAGCGTGCTGCGCAGCATCGAGCAGCGCTGTGACGCCGCGCTCTCCGTGCAGGCGCTGGCAGACGAGGTCCACCTGAGCCCAGACTATCTGGGCCGCATTTTCAAGGAGGCCACCGGCGAGACCATCACCGCCCATATCCAGAAGGTACGCGTCCGCCGCGCCTGCGAGCTGCTGGCGGGCACGCAGCGCACCGTGGCGGATATTGCGCTGGCCTGCGGCTTCGGCGACGTGAAATTTTTCTACAGCGTGTTCAAAAAGCACACCGGCTCCCTCCCCGGCGACTACCGCCGCGCGCGGCAGGGCTGAGCCGTCAACGCGGTCGGAATATACCATATCCGCGTAGCAAATGACCAATGCGAATTTCTGCAAAACGGACTAAAATCAGGATAGGATACCGCAAATAACCGCAGAACAGCCTGCAGATCAAAGGAGGTCACCATGTTTAACATTCACGAGTGGAGCAAACAGGCGAACATCGTCGCCGACATCCTTGCCCGCGCGCCGAAGATCGACAAGACGCTGCGCGTCGGCACGGAGGAATTCCGGCGCCGCCAGCAGGCGGTCTATCAGGCGCTCGCCGCGGCGGGCTATGACGGCGGCATCGTCTATTCCGACGAGCACTATCACGGCGACGTGCCGTATCTCGGCGGCAACACCAACATCTCCGTGGAGCCCGTCGCGGGCATTGTTGGCAAAAACGGCTTTGCCATTCTGGCGGGGCTGGAGGGCTGCTACGTGGCCGAGCAGCTTTCGCCGCGCTCCGGCTGCCGCGTGGGCCGCGTGGAGATGCTGAAGCTGGCCGACGAGGAATACCCCGTGGAGGCCGACCGCATGGAGGACGTGGTGGAGGACATCTGCGGCGGCAAGCCCCGGGCGCTTGCGCTGCTGACGCCGCGGGCCGTCATGCCCGTGAGCATCTTCGAATGGTTCGAGAGCTACGTCGGCAAGGGAAACCTCCGCGACGCGCAGGAAATTTACTACAAGATCAAATACGAAAAATCCGACATCGAAATGGCCCTCACACGGCAGGCGGCCAAGGTCTCCGACGTGATGGTCGAGGCGATGCTCGCCGTGATGAAGCCCGGCATGCTGCAAACGCAGGTGGCGCAGTGGGGCTACGCCGTGGCGAGCGAGCTCGGCGTGGAGGAGCACGGCTTTGACGTGATGGTCACGAGCGGCGAGGATAACCGCTCCATCGTCGGCAAGGCGCTCAACCATGTGATCTGCGAGGGCGATTTTGTGCACGTGGGCGTCGGCCCCGCGATGGACGGCCTGACAGCCTGCGAGCGCTGCAGCGTGGTGTGCACCGGCCCGAACGGCCAGCTCACCGAGCCGCAGAAATACTGGCTCGACTTTGTGGACGAGGCGTACAAGGTCGGCCTGGACGCCTACATCAACGTCGCTGAAAACGACCTGCCCGCGCGGCTGCAGGAGCAGGCGCTGGTGGACTATTTTGAGGCCCGCCGCGATGAGGTCAGCCGCCGCATCGGGAGACCCATTGACCTTGCCATGCTCAAGCCCTACACCGGCACGCACAACTCCGGCTACACCGAGTGTCAGGAGTTCTACGGCGCCATCACGCTCAATTCCAACGAGCCGCTGGGCCGCCAGATCGTGATGATGCTGGACGTGGCCGCGCGCGGCTTTGGCAGCACGTGGAACGATGTGGTCATCCCGGAATTTGACTATGTGCTGGTTGAAAAAACGCTGGGCAAATTCGGCCGCCATGTGGAAGTATTCAACGATCTGCCCATCCGCCTGCAGCATCTGGTGGGCGCGGGCTATTAAGAGGTGTCAGCCATGAAATTTACCTATTGCAATACGGATACGAACGCCGTCACGCAGGAGATCCGGCTGCTGTTCCCCGGCTTCGGCACGGATGAGGTGCTGGCCGTGATGAGCCCGCATGACGACGACGCCATCCTCGGCGCGGGCTATGCCATGCTCGCCGCGCAGGAAGAAGGCGCGGAGGTGTACGTGGTGATCTTCTGCCGCGGCGACGCGGGCTACAGCACCGTGGAGGAAAAGGCCACCATCGAGGAGGTCCGCACCCGCGAGACGGTCGAGTGCTACCGGCGGCTGGGCGTCCCCGCCGACCACATCCTGCGCATGAACTTCCCCGATTTTTCGGCCTACGGCAACATCGGCTGGGAAAAGGCGGACGGCAAGCCCGGCGATATGCCGCGCCTGCTGCGCTTTTTGCGCGACAAAAAAGTCACCCGCGTGATGATCCCGAATCACTACCATGAGCACATCGACCATCTGGCGACATATATGATGGCCAGCTTCGATGTGCCGCAGGCGGGCGACGCCGCGCTGGTCGACTGCGGCACGCCGCACACCGTGCGCTCCACGCTGCAATACTCCGTCTGGGCGGATTTTGACCCCGAGGACGCGCTGGTGCATGGCCGCCGCATCGGCCTGCGCGCCAACCGCATCCTCGTCGCGACCCCCGCCGTGGAGGAGACCATCGACGATGCCATCCGCGCCTACAGCTCGCAGGAGAAGATCATCGAGGATCTCGTGGCCTCCCGCCGCGAGCGCCAGACGGCGACCGGCGCGTTCGTGGAGCCGTACATCGCCTTTGACTGCCGCCCGAAGATCAATCTCAAGCCCTACGTCGACTGGGTCAACCGCAAGCTCTGATCGCAAGACACGCAAAAACGCCCGCCGGGAGCATCCCGGCGGGTGGTTTACTATTCTTTTTCAGATGCGCTCGAGCTCTATGACGCGGGCGGCAAAATCTGCCTGCTCGTAGAACATCGTCAGGCCGTGGTGCATGAGCACGTCGCCGCCGTACACCGCGCCGGTGTCTCGGTCGCGGTACTGCGCGTCGGCATCCAGCCCGCGCAGGCAGATGCGCGGCTCATAGTAGCGGTCGCGGCCGATGACCGACAGCACGCGGCAGGCCATGAAGAACGCGCGGCTGTGGTCGGGCGAGACGAGCATCCAGGCGCATTCGTTCGTTTGGAACGGATCGCGCAGGCGGTAAAGATCTCCCTCCAGCGCGAGCTGCTGCACGCGGTGCGCGCGCTCGATCTGCCCGCGCATCTGCAAAAGCTCATCCTCCGTCGCCCTCGTGATGTCCAGCTCATAGCCGAAGATCCCGGCATAGGCCACCGCCGCGCGCGTGGCAAGGCTCGTCACACGGCCGTTCTGATGATTCGGCACCGCTGTGACGTGCGCGCCCATTGCGCCCACGGGATAGCACATCGACGTTGCGTACTGGATGCGCAGGCGTGCGATGGCGTCGGAATTGTCGCTCGTCCAGATCTGCGGCATATACGCCAGCACGCCGGCGTCAAACCGCCCGCCGCCAGAGCAGCAACCCTCGAACAGCACGTCCGGGAACGCCTGCGTCAGGCGGCGCATGATGTCATACAGCCCCAGCGCATAGCGGTGATAGTACCCCGGCGCGGGGACGTCGGTGAGGTTGCGGTTCATGTCCCACTTGACGTAGGAGACCTTGCCGCAGCGCAGAATACTGCTCACAGCCTCCACAACATGGTCGCGCACCTCCGCGCGCGACAGGTCGAGCACGAGCTGCCAGCGCTGCTGCACCGGCTCGCGCTGCGGCACGCGCACGGCCCAGTCGGGGTGCGCGCGGTACAGCTCCGAATCGGGGCTGATCATCTCCGGCTCGAACCACAGCCCCAGCTGCATGGGAAGCTCCGCCAGCCGGTCGGCCAGCCCTTCGATGCCGGAGGGCAGCTTGCGGCGGTTCACCGTCCAGTCGCCGAGCGAGGTCCGGGCGCTGTTTCGGTTTCCGAACCAGCCGTCGTCCAGCACGAACAGCTCCACGCCCACGTCCTTTGCGCGGCGCGCCATCTGCACCAGCTTTTCCTCGTCAAAGTCAAAATACGTTGCTTCCCAGTTGTTGATGAGCACCGGGCGCGGGCGGTGGGTGAATTTGCTCCGCATCAGGTGCGTGCGGTACAGGCGGTGATATTCCCGTGAGAGCGCACCGAAGCCCTGCTGCGAGTAGGCGATGACGCACTGCGGCGTGCAGAAGGAGGCCCCCGGCGCCAGCTCCCACGCAAAATTCAGCGGGCAGATGCCCTGCTGCACGCGCAGGCGGTCGCTGCAGTCCATCTGCACCACCGTGCTGTGATCGCAGCTGTAGATCAGGTTAAAGCCCCAGACCGTCCCCTGCTCCTCCGTCGCGTCCGGGGACACGATCATCACGAACGGGTTCACCGCCCGCGAGCCGCGGCCGGTGGCGTCCAGAATCTCCGTTTTCATGCCGCGGTGCATCGCGCTGCGCTCCATGCCGCGCTCGCGCGCCCACTCGCCCGCAAAGTGCACCACGTCATACTGCCCCTCCGGCAGGTCGACGCTGGCAGAATACGCGCTGCGCAGTGTGAGCGGCGAGGAGCCGCGGTTGATGAGCACGGCGCTGCGCGCCAGCACGTCAAATTCGTCCCACGCGGTGTAGTAAAGCCGCACCTCCAGCCCCACGGTCTCATCCGCCAGCGTGACCTCCAGCGTGTCGGCGTCGCCGTCCTGCGAAAACAGGCCCGGCATCCCCTCGATGGGCGCGGCCTGCCCGCGCAGGATACGCGCAGCGCGGTAGCTGAGACGGGAGATGCTGTTTCCAAACGTGTTTTCCGCGATGTAGGCGGGGTTCCGGCTGTCGCTGCCGCCGAAGGCGGGATACTCCTGCGGATAGGACGTCAGGTTCGCCGTATTCGACCACGCGGAAAAGCCCTCGCGCCACAGCGGCTCGTCCGCCGCGTAGTCGCGGTCGGAAAGCGGTGCACCGAAGTGGAAATTCAGCAGATCCTCCTCGTCGTTGCGGATCATCACATAGCTGAAGTGCTTGCCCCGGATGTGCAGGGTCTTGCCGTTTTGCAGGATCATTCGTATACCCTCCGCGGCGCGTCACTGCGCCAGACGCTTGTCCTTTTCGATGATGGCGTCGATCGCCTGCTGCACGGCTGTTTCAAAGCCGAGCCGCTTGAGGGCGTGCACGCCCTCGATGGTCGTACCGCCCGGGGAGCAGACCTGATCCATCAGCGCGATAGGGTGCTCCGCCGACTGCTGCGCCAGCAGCGCGCCGCCGAGCGTGGCCTGCACGGCGATGGCCTGCGCCTGTGCACGCGGCAGCCCCGCCTTGACGCCCGCGGACGCGAGCGCGTCGATGTACAAAAATACGAACGCGCCCGACGCGCCGCCCAGCGCCCCAAACGCCGGGAAGTGCTTCTCCGGCAGGTCATAGACCTCGCCCACAGTGCGGAACATCGCCCGCACCAGCTCCAGATGGGTATCCTTTGCGTATTTGCCGCCGCAGACGGCGCTGGCCGACGCGCCCACGCGCGCGGCGATGTTCGGCATCACGCGCACAACCGGCACGCCACCTGCCAGCGCGGCCTCATAATAGGAAGCGGGCTTGCCCGCGGCGATCGTCACCACGAGCTTATCCGCCGTCACGACCGGCGCGATCTCGGGCAGCACGTCCGGCAGCACCTGCGGCTTGACCGCCAGCACGATCACATCCGCTGCCGCGGCGACCTCCCGCGCCGACGCGCAGGCGCGCAGCGGCATTTCGCTTTGCAGCGCCTGCACCTTGGCGGTGCTGGGATTGTAGCCGACCAGCGCGTTTTCTGCAAACACGCCCGCCTTGGCCATGCCGCGCAGAATGGCGGCGGCCATATTGCCAAGGCCGATGAATCCGTACGTCATCGCGTTCCCTCCTCAGCGGATCTGGCCGCTGCCGAAAATTTCATATTTCATGCTCGTCAGCTCCCGCAGGCCGAGCGGCCCGCGCGCGTGGAGCTTCTGCGTGGAGATGCCGATCTCCGCGCCGAGGCCGAACTCGCCGCCGTCGGTAAAGCGCGTGGAGGCGTTGTGATACACCGCCGCCGCGTCCACCCGGCGCATGAACTCTGCCGCCGCGGCCGCGTCGTCCGTCACGATGCACTCCGAGTGGCCGGTGGAGTACTGATAGATATAGTCGACAGCCTCGTCCAGCGAGTCGACCACGCGCGCGGCGATGATATAGTCGCCGTATTCCCGGCCCCAGTCGTCCTGCGTGGCCGCTTCGCACGCGTTTTTCAAGATCGCCTGCACGCGCGCGTCGCCGCGGATGACGGTGTGCTTTTTTTGCAGACGCTCCGCGATCACCGGCAGCGCCGCCGCCGCGATGTCGCGGTGGAGGAGCATACACTCCGCGGCGTTGCAGACGGACGGCCGCGTCGTTTTGGCGTTTTCGATGATGTCCGCCGCCATCTGCACGTTTGCAGACTTATCCACATACACGTGGCACACGCCCGCGCCCGTCTCGATGACCGGCACGGTCGCCTGCTGCACCACGGCCTGAATGAGGCGCTTGCTGCCGCGGGGGATGAGCACGTCGACATAGCCGTTCAGGTGCATGAGCGCCTGTGCGCTCGCGTGCGTTGTGTCCGTTACGAGCTGGATGGCGTCCGCCGGGACGGCCGTCCCCTCCAGCGCGGCACGCATGGTCTGCGCCAGCGCGATGTTCGAGCGGATGGCCTCCTTGCCGCCGCGCAGCAGCACGGCGTTGCCCGATTTCAGGCACAATCCCGCCGAGTCCGCCGTCACGTTCGGCCGCGCCTCATAGATGACCGCGATCACGCCGATGGGCACCGCGATCTTGCGCAGGCGCAGGCCGTTTGGCCGCACGGTCTCCTCCAGCACGCGGCCCACGGGGTCGGGCAGCTCCGCTACCTGCCGCAGGCTATCCGCGATGGCGGCGATGCGCGCATCGCTCAGCGCCAGCCGGTCCAGCAGCGCGTCAGACAGGCCGTTCGCCCGTCCGTTTTCCAGATCTACCGCGTTTTCCGTCAGGATGGCGGCGCTGTTCTGCTCGATCGCCGCCGCAATTTTTTTCAGGGCGTCGTTTTTCTCCTCCGTCGCGGCGCACGCGAGGGCGCGCGCGGCGGCCCTGGCCTGCTTTCCGTATTCCTCCAGCATCATCCGTTCCTCCTTGCGCAAAAATGTGTACCCACGCGCTCGCCGTCCATGAGTCTGTAAATATCGTGCGCGTCGCGGCCGCAGATGACATACGTGTCGATCCCGGCGCTCGTGGCGATCTGCGCGGCGTGCACCTTGGTCAGCATGCCGCCCGTGCCGAGCTTCGTCCCGTGCGAGGACGCGCAGGCGACGATCTCGTCGGTGATCTCGGGCACCTCGGCGATGCGGTACGCCTTGGGGTCGACCGTCGGGTCGGCGGTGTACAGCCCGTCCGTCTCCGTTAAGATCACCAGCTTGTCCGCGCCGATGAGCGTGGCCACCACGGCCGAGAGCGAGTCGTTATCGCCGTAGACGATCTCGTCGACGGCCACGGCGTCGTTTTCGTTGATGATGGGGATGGCCCCGAACTCGAACAGCCGCGAGAACGCCGCCACAAGATTGTCATGCCGCTTCGGGTCATCCACGTCCTCCTTCGTGATGAGCAGCTGGCCGACCGTGTGGCCGTATTGCGAGAACATCTTGTCATACATGAACATCAGCTCGCACTGGCCCACCGTGGCCGCGGCCTGCTTGCCCGCGGTGTCGCGAGGCCGCTCCGGCAGGCCGAGACGGCCCACACCCACGCCGATGGCGCCGGACGTGACGAGCACGATGCGCCGTCCGGCATTTGCCAGATCCGAGAGCGCCATCACCAGCTCTTCCATTCTGCGGATGTTCGTTTTGCCGTTTTCGTGCGTCAGCGTCGATGTACCGACCTTAAAGACCACGGTCTCCTGCTTCTGCATTTGCGATTCCTCCGTTTCGGGGCAGCCCGCGCGCGGGCGGTCGTATAAAATCGAACTCAGTATACCACAAAATGCCTGCCGTGGCTAGCCATTCGAAAAAAAGTTGCGCGGCGGCGACTTTTCCTGTATACTGGATGCAGCAGGATTTTTCAGCGTCCCCCATCCACGCGCCGGTTGTGCAAACTGTCCAAAATTTGCAGTATATTTTTGTATACTTCATATAGTTTTGGTCTTGCATTTCCGGCAGAAACTCTTTACAATACGGGCGTATTCAGAAATCAAAGAAAAAATTGCATGGGAGGCAATCATTATGAAACTGAAAAACATCAAGGAAGTTGACGCATTCCGCAAGGCCATCGCGAGCTGCGAGCATGACGTGCTGCTCAAGAGCCCGGAAGGCGACGTGCTGAACCTGAAGAGCTCGCTGAGCCAGTATATCGCGCTGGGTCAGCTGCTGAGCGAAGCGGGTGACAATCTGGAGCTGTTCACCACCTGCCGCGAGGACGAGGCGAAGATGCTCGAGTTTGTGACCAAGCTGGAAGACGAGCAGGAAGGCAAATAAAAGTCCACAGTCGCTGCAATAACGGCGACTGATGAAAAAAGCAGGCGGTTCCATTCGGAACCGCCTGCTTTTTCCATGGCCGCGTTATGACCGAACGCCCAAAGCGGACAGACGAGCACCCCCGGAGAAAGCAGCGCAAAGCAAATAGCTGGTCAGCCCCCTCTGGGGCTGACCAGTTTATTACGCTTTTGCAGGCGCTTTTTTGCCGATGCCGAAGATGACGAAGATCGCGCCGATGAGGGTGACGGCCACGCCGACGCCCAGCATCCCGTACACGCCGATGCCGTCGATGAGCAGGCCGCCGACAGCGCTCGTCAAAATATTGCCCGCCGTGGTCGTGGCCGTGACGAGCGACTGCGCCTTATTGGCGTCGCGCGCGCCCGCGACATTTCCGGCGTACATCACCGCCGCCGGGACGAACAGCGCGAACGACGCGAACTGGAACGCGTTGGAGATGAACACACCCGCGAGTGACCGCAGCGCGAACAGCAGCGCCGCCTTCACCACGAAGAGCGCCGCCGACAGGCGCAGCACGCGCTGGTACGTCAGCTTCGCGCAGATCTTATCTGACAGGAACATCCCCGGGATCTCCAGCAGCGCCGTGTAGGCGATGAACAGCCCCAGCGTTCCGCTGTCGCCGCCGACGTTGGCGAGGATCTGATACGGGAAATTATCGACCTGCGAATGGCCGAAGAAAATGAGCATATTGCCGATCAGCAGGAACAAAAATCCGTGGTATTTTCCGAACAGGCTGCGAAACGTCAGTTCAGACCTTCCGGCGGCATCGGGCTGCACCTTTGTCTGCTGCAGCAGCGACGGGCCCTCCAGATGGCAGAGGTACAGGAGGCCCAGCATCAGCGCCAGCACGATGAGCGCCGCGTAGGGCAGGATATGGTCGCCCAGCCGCTTGACCATCCCGCCGACAACGGCGGACAGCCCCGCCCAGCCGAGCGAGCCGATGCCGCGCGCGATGCCGAAGCGGATGGGGGTCTCAGGCGTCTGCAGATAGAAGCAGTAAGCGTTGACGAGCGGCTGCAGCACGAGCTGGAACGCGAGGAAGCACACGTAGCTCGCCGTGAGCGCGAAGCCGCGCGTTTTGAACACGATCAGCCCCGTCACCGGCAGCGCGACCGCCAGCGTGACAATGACCAGCATCTGCGTGGCCGTTAATTTCGTGGTGCGGTCGGTAAAGCTGGACACGAGCGGCTGCAGCAGCATCCCCAGCACATAGCCGACCGCCATGATGACGCCGTATTCGGCGTTGGAATAGCCCCGCGCGGGCAGGAACACGCCCGCGTAGGCGATGCAGATGCAGGCCAGCATCCAGTAGATGGCCTGCATCGCGCAGTATTTTGCGTTCTTTCTCAATTTCGCGTTTTTCACGATTCTCTCCCATGCGCCGTGGGGCGCAAACTCTCAAATGGCGGAAAGCGCCCGCCCGGGGTTCCGGGCGGGCGCGGTTTCTGATTCCCGGTACCTTACCTGTTGAAGTATCTGTACAGGAAGGTGATGATCTGCGCTCTGGTGCAGGGTGCGTCGGGGCTGAACGTCGTGGCGCCTGTGCCCTTGGTGATGCCCTCGGCGTAGGCCCAGGCGATGGCCTTTTCGTAGTAGGAGCCCGCCGGGACGTCGGTGAACGGATGCTCGCCGCTGCTGGACGCGTTCGCCAGACGGTACAGGAACGTCACGAACTGGCCGCGGGTGACGGTGGCGTCGGGAGCGAAACGGTTCGCGCCCGCGCCGGTGGTGATGCCCGCTTCCATGGCCCACAGAACGGCGTCATAGTAGTAGCTGCCGGTCATCACGTCGGTGAGATCGGAGGCGCGGGAGGCGGGCTCGGGCTCGCCCATGGCGCGCCAGAGGAACGTCATGGTCTGGCCGCGGCTGCAGTCCTGCGTCGGGCCGAAGCGGTTCGCGCTCACGCCGCCGGTGATGCCATTTTCGGCAGCCCAGTTCACGGCGTCGAAGAAGTAGTCATCCTCGGAAACGTCGCGGAACGTGGTGTCCTCCTCGGGCAACTCGCCGCGCTTTTTGGCCTCGAACTCCTCGATCTGCTTCTTGACCTGCTCGCTGTAGCCCGTGGAGACCGGGTACAGAACGACGCTGCCGGTCAGGGGCAGATAGTTGTCGGCGCTTGCGCCGGCAACCTTGACTTCCCAGCTGTAGCTCTTGTTGGGCTGGATCACAGTGTTGCGATCCTCGCCCCAAATCAGCACCGGATAGAGTGGGTTCGGTTCGCCCGAAACACCATGGATGGCTGTCAGGTCAACGTCGCTGTCTTTGATGTCGAGCAGCGTCTTGCCGGACTGGGTGATCTTGGTGAACGTCGGCTGGCCGGTGAGAGTGGCCTTATGGATGGTCGCGGTGACTTCATCGGGCAGATCAGCACTGTCGAACGTGTAGTTGTCCTTGTCGGCACCAGCCAGGATCACGCCCTGCGGGAATTTCAGCGTGACCTTCTTGCCGTTTTGTGCGTCGGACGCGGAGAACGTACCGCTTGCAACGAATCTTGCGATCGCGTTGCTGCACTTCACATCGTCACCTTCGACCGCATCCGTTTCGATGGAGACGATCTCGGCGATGTCGTTGCCGTCATAGACCTTGTCCTTCACGGTGAAGTTGGTGATGCGGAGTTCTTTTGCGGTGATGTTGGCCCGAACACTGTCGGGCTGCTGGGTCAGGTTGTAGTTGCCCGCGTCTGCGCCCGTCAGCGAGAAGCCGCTGAACGTGACCGTCTTGTTTTCTCCGACGTTCTTGTTGTCGTAGGTCGCGCTGCCGCGCACGATCTCCACTTTGTCGGTGCTGTATTTCCAGCTCAGTTCGCCGTCGTTTGTGATCGTGGCCGAGGTGCCGCCATCGTAAACCTTCTCTCCCGCCGTTGTGCCAGTGATGGTGACATTCCGCTTGGTGATCTCAGCCGGAAGCTCGATGGTGGACTTGTAGCTGGAGGAGCCAGACGCATTCGCCAGCGTGAAATTGTCTTTGTCGGCACCGTTCAGAGACAGGGTGCTAAGGGTCACAGTGCGATTGCCTGCGTTCTTGCTGTCGTACTTCGCGCTGCCATACGCCAGTGTGACAGTATCCGTTACAGTCTGGCCGGTCAGCGGGCCGGTCACATACTTCAGCACAAGACCGCTCATATCGAGGTCACTTGCCGTAACGTCGTCGGAGCCATTGTACGCACGATCCTTGACCGTAATACCGCTCGCGCTGCCGTCTGCAACAGCGATCTGCGCTTGGTTGATGTAAGCAGCGGACGTTGCCCAAACCTCAGTGTTGGGGTACTGGCCGTTCGTGTCGTTAAAGATGAGCTTGAAGACGTAGTGGCCGGGGGTGAAGCCCTTTTCGACCTCCGCGCCGCTCGCGTCGTACACCTTGATCGCGTAAGTACCTTCGATCTTCTGACCGTTGACCTCGGCAACCGGGTCGGTGACCTTCTTGAGGTAGGTCGCCCAAGTCGAATCCTTGCCCGCGTAGATCAGGCCGCCGTAGGTGTTATCCCACGGATAGGTATTGGTCATCCCCGCAGGGTCTCCATTGACCTTGAATTCGATGTCCCGCACATGGGCGGTCATCGTGCCGGTAACGGGGCTCACATAGTTGGGGTTCGTGTGCGTATAGGTGAAGCTCACCGTATAGTCGCCAACTGCCTTGCCCTTGAGCGACGTTGCCAACTCCGCACTGGTGTACGTTTCCGTGTCACTTTCGCTGTATTTGAAGCTAAACGTGCCGCCCGTGATCGTCTCATTATTCACGCCGCTAATATCCGGCTCGGTAAATGCCGCACCGTTTTTGAGCTGCGTGATTTCCTTGCCCGTGTTGCGTGCATTAACGTTCGCCGCGGTGATCTCGCCGCCGGTCTGGCTGGTGGGATCAGCAAGCGTATAGTTTGCAGCAAAGTCGCCCTTCAGGGTGAAGCCCGTAAAGGTGATGGTCTTGTTCTGGCCGACATCCTTGCTGTCGAAGGTCGCCTTGCAGCTGGCCTCATCAAGATATGCCGGATACGTCGTAGCGCCATCTTTCACAAACCCGCTGAGGGTGCCGTGGTTGGTGATCTGCGCATCTGCCGTGCCATCATACGCCTTGGTCATTGTCACAGTCGGAGCGCTGAGCGTGAGCGCCACCTGGTTGATCTTTGCGGAAACAGGGGCAGGCTGCCCTTCCAGCTTATAGTTCTTATAATCCTTAGTATTGTAGCTATACAGCTCAAAGCCCTCAAAGGTCACAGTAGTGGCCTTATCCACAAACTTGCTGTTAAAGCTCGCTGTGCCAGTCCGAATCTGCACATCATCGCCGGAGATCACATTGTTCAGCGTGCCTGCATCACCGATCTGCACTTCAGCCTTGCCGTCAAAGGTCTTGGGCCTGAGCGTCACACCGGTGATCGTGACAGTTCTCTGTGCAATGTCAAACAGCAGCTCCGCACTGAAATTATAATTGCTGTCTCCATTGGAAGTCACAGTGATCTTTGCGCGGTTGACTGTCGTCGTAGCGTCTTTGTTTCTGGAGTAGTTCGTACTGTATCCAGATTCGATCACTTCGTTTGTGTCATGCCGCTTCACGACGATTTCCGGCTTATGCTCCGTCCCATCATAGGTATATGTCGCGTTCGGGTCCTTCAGCGAGACCTCCACTGCGATGCTCTTGCGCGTCACCGTGATGCCGTCCACGGTCACTGTCAGGCTTGTGCCCTTCAGGGTGCCGGTGACGGTGACGCTGCCGCCGACCGTGTCCAGCGCGCTCCACGTGAAGTCCATCTCCGACGCGTTCTTATCTTCCTTGTCGCCGTTGTCATAGGTCACTTCAATTGTCATCCCAGCAGGATCGAACTTATCGCCGTACTCATACGTCTTATTGGTCGGCTGCTGTTTGACGGTAATGCCCGTGATCCCGCGCTCCTGAACGTTCAGGGTGAGGGAGCCGGTGACTTCGGCGTAGTTCGCATTTTCCGTGGTGAATTTGTAGTATACGGTGTACGCGTCCGTTTTCGCTGTAAACTTGTCGGTATCGGCATACGGCTGCGTGCAGGCGCTGTCCTTGTACAGCGTCACGGTGCCGGTCGGCAGAGTCAGCGTGGCGGGCTTCCCATCAGTGATCGTCTTGTTCAGACCATTGATGATCTGGCTGACCGTGGTGGTCTCGTAGATGTTGGCAGGCGGCGTGACCGTCAGATAATTCGTTGCAGGCGCAATGACCGCCTGATTATTCTTGTATTCAAAGGGTTCGTAGTCAACATGAGAGAATTCGACGGTATACCCGCCGGAATCAGCTACGTTCGTAATGCTAGCAGGTGTGGTCTGATAGCTGCCACCGTCCCGCTTATACCGGACTGTCCAGTCAGTGGAGGGGAGTTTGGCTGCATCGACCTCGACCGGCGTATGGGACGCGCCGTCATATTCCCCGGAGTACACACTGATCGAGTTCACGAGTTGGCTTCTGAGAAGCGAGCCAAACACCACCTTGCCCTTAGCGGTCTTGACCGTCAGGGGGGTGGAAGCGTTGGACGGCTCGTGCGTGGCGGTCTCAGCTTCACGGACGTAGATGTTGTAGTCCCGGTTGGGATCCAGACCGGTGATCGTCGAGCTGTCCTGCCACTTCAGCTCCGAATCCTCGTCGCTGGCAAGCCGCGCGGCAAACTGATACGTTTTGCCATCCTCGCCCGTATAGTCCACCGTAATGGTATCCGAAGTCGCCTTCGCACTGCCCTTCGCCGGAGCAGCAGGGGGGGTGGTGTTGAGGGCCTTGTTGATCATCACTTCAATGCTCTCAACATAACCAGAGTTATTGGAGTTCCATACTCTGACCTTGATCGCCTGGTCAATATCTGCCTCAACCGGGGTGTAGGTCGCCGTTGTCGTTCTTTCAGTAAGCGCAGTTTCACCACGGAACCACTGATACGTCACTTCGCCCCGCGTTTCCGCACCAAAGAACAGAGTCGGGCTCGCTTCCAATTGTGTGTTATAACGATACACGCCCTTTTCATCAGAGCCATGAATCACGATCGTGCCAGTCAGCTGGTCAGCGTCCGCGGTCGACTCCGTGAAAATTTTGGTCAGCTGCAGTCTGGTGCAAGTCGACTCTGCGGGATTACCCAAAGCCATAATAGCATAACCATCCGCAGACTGTTTCGTGTGCACTGCCGCGTAGTCAAAGCACTCGCCCTCGTTTGCCGTAACAGTCAATTGTACCGTGTACTTCTGAGACGGCTTGGCGTTGCCGGTAACGGGCGTGTTGTTGGAGCCTTCGCCCTCGAACCACTTAACATCGGTAACAGTGTACGGTGCATTTTCCGGCACCGTAGCCTGCGCCGCAGTCGCCAGAGCCTTGCCCTTCTCCGGTGCCGCAACGGTCGCAGAGATCGAAGAAGCATCGGTGATGGGGATGACTACAGAAGCCGTACCCGTGCTGCCGCTGGGAAGTGCTGTGGCTTCATCGTCACCATTTGTACTGACATAGGTGCTGATATTGAAGGGAAGTGTTCCTGTAGCACCTTCATTCACAGAAAACGTAGCCGTCAGGATTGTCTCCTCGGTCTCACTATTTCTCGCTGCCGTGCCACTCCAAGCAGCAGCGATCACTTTGCCGGAAGCATCAGTTCTGACATTCTTTTGTGCTCCTTCAAGCAATCCTGCGCAGACGATGTTGTCCTCCGTAACGGACAATTTGGTATCTGGAAAACTCAGATCAAGCTGAAGTCCCCAACAGTCGCTGTACGCGCTCGCCTTCACGCGAACAACAACCGTGTTTTCCGCACGCTCCGCGCTTACCGACAGTGCTGGCGCATATGTCGTTGCCGCAAAGACCGTCGTCGGAATCAGCATGAGCACCATTGCTAATACCAACAGTGCACTGACAATTCGCTTTTTCATGGAACCCCTCCTATTTCTTTACTTTCTCGTAACTCTCATCACGGATGCCAACTATTCTCTGTAGCACCCAGCTGGAATCCAGTATGGTAATCGTTCCGCTCCCATTAACGTCGGCAATTTGCTTTTGCTCATCGTCAAAAGTCCGCTTGCCGACCAAGTATTGATTGATCCAAGTAGGGTCTGTTATGGTAATCGACCCGTTCCGGTTAACATCTCCAAGTATGTATGCCGCCTTATATTCAATCGTGGCAACACCATTGCTTTGCTGGCTGGCGACCATGAGGTAATACTTGCCGCTTGTCATCTGCTTGGGGTAGATGTCAAACGAGCCGCTATCAGTTTTCTGGTCAATGTAATAGATGTTGCTTGCGGTGGGTGCGGTGCCATCTTTCAGCAGCATCACGAGCTGTTCGCCCGTTGCGTCCGAATAGGTCAGGCTGAACTTTTCAACACCCTCATACTTGCCGTCGGTCGGCTTGACTTCCTCGCCGTGGGCGTCCCGCGGTGTGACCGTGTAGATCGCCTTTTGCTCGTCGGTCTGGCCGATCGTCAGTGTGTCCGCCGCCAGCGCTCCCACGCACAGAAGTGCGAGGATCAGGGCCAGCAGCAGGACTCTTGTCATGCTCTTTCTCATGCCGTTTCCTCCCCCGTGTTCCTCTGGTCAAGATAGCGCAGGAGGATCGCAGCCACCTGCGCGCGTGTGGCGGGGGCGGTCGGTGCGATGCGGTCCGCGCCCACGCCGGTGATCACTTCGTTGAATACCGCCCAGTACACCGCGGGCTTTGCCCAGGCGGCGATGGCGGCGCTGTCGGAAAAATGCGCGTCATAGACGGCGGTGAACATCAGCTCCCCGCCGGGCTCCCCGCCGCTGTAGCGGAAGAGCATCGCCGCCGCCTGCTGGCGCGTGACGCTGCCGTTGGGGTCAAACCGCCCGCCGCCCACACCGCCTGCGCTGCCGGACTCGACGGCCCAAGCGAGCGCCGGACAGTACCACGCGTCCGCGGGGACGTCGGAGAACGTCACGCCGCCGCTCGCTGCGGGACGGCCCGCGAGGTTCCAGAGCATCTGGACGAACTGTGCGCGGCTGACCGCCGCGTTGGGCCGGAACGTGCCATCCGGGAAGCCGCCCGCAAGGCCGAGCTGCGCGGCGCGCTCGATGACGTCATAGCCCCAGAAGCTCGCCGGGACGTCGGAGAATGTCGAAGCGGCGGCCTGTTCCGTCTCGCCGGACGCGGACGGGGTCTTGCCGGGGGCGGCGTCGGTCGTTTCGCCGGTGTTGTCCTTGCCGGCCGCCGTTTCGGTGCGGCAGGCGATCTCGCTGCAATCGGCGTCGGCGAAGAGAATATCCGTCAGGCGGAAGTTCGCGTCGCCCGCCGCGAGGACGCGGAAGGTGAAGGTCGCGACGGTGCCGTTGCCGGTCGATGCGGAGGCCGCGGCGGCCACGACCTTGGCGCTGGAGGCGGAATAGGCCTCATTGGAGGCCGTGAGCATCCCGCGCAGGACGCTGCCGGTGGAAACGCCGGTGCACTCCACGCGCGCGCCGTCAAACGCGAGCGTGCATTCCAGCGCCGTCATGCCGGGGTTGCCGGTGAGCTCGGCCGTGACGGTGAAGGTCTTGCCCACCGCCGGGAGCGTATCCGGCGCGCTGACGCGCAGCAGGGGGCTTTCCGCCGCGAGCGCCGCGGGCGCCAGCGCCAGCAGCAAAACGGCGGCCATCAGGCCCGCTATGATCCTCTTTTTCATGCTGCCCTCCTTACAGATGGGCACACCTGTGCCATGTTAGCTTCATTATAACGGGTTGCCATGGAAAATGCAACCGCGTTTTTCACTTCTTTCCGCCCGATTTTGCAGGTTGCAATCTGCGCGCTGACAGGGTATACTGGTCGGGAACAGTACTTTTAATAACGTTTTTTGCCAAAAAAGGAGAATGGTATGCGGAAATTTGGAAGATTTTTGAGTGTGGTGCTGGTCGCGGCGATGCTGGCAGGAGCCTTTACCACATTTGCCGCGGCAGAGTATAGGCTGCATTCCTGGGAGCTTAAAGGTGACGACGTTCTGACGATCCGCAACGCCGAGGGCGTTCTGGCGGTGAGCACCAGTCTGGAGGACGAGAGCTATGTCACCGGTTCTTTCCAGATGACTGCGCCGGACACAGGCGCTTCTTCCTCCCCTCAGACGTCCGTTCACGCGGCTGACAGCGAGCCGCAGATGCGCCCCTGCACGCAGCGCACTGTGCCTGTTTCGCTGCTCACAGTACCGTCCGGCAGCGAGAACACGCAGCGCCGCAGCAACCTGCGCAATACGCAAGCCAGCGAGTACACGGTGGGCAGCAAATTTCGCCTGACCTCCAACCCGGAGACCTTACAGCTGAACATGGAGTGCCTGTACATCGGCAATCACTGCACCGTGTGGGGTGCTGTGGCGGGGCAGGAAGAGATGACGCCCATCTCCGCCGACAATGCCAAGCTCGTGGCTGACGCCTTTGACCGCCAGTTTGACCGGATCATCTCGCTGTTCGCGAGCGATCAGCGGCATACGGACGGCAAGCCCTACTGGTGCGACGTGGACGGCGACGACAAGGTCGCCATCATGTGCTACGATCTGGACGCAAGCTACGGGACGACCTTCAACAGCTACACCGCCGGATATTTCTATGCCGGTGATCTGGCGCAGAGGGGCAGCAACGGAAACGTCATTGAGGACGTCGGTTATGGCGGTGAGGTGATCAACGGCATCGACTGCCTGCACCTTGACACCTTCCCGCTCATGGGAAATTCCACGCAGGGACTATACAGTGATGTAGCGGCCAGCTACAGCACGCTGACGCATGAGTTCCAGCATATGCTGAATTACTCTGCCGGTATTTGGGATTTTGCGAACCGGCGTGTCTCAGACCCTTCAATCCCAGCCTACCTCAACGAAGCGTTTTCCATGGCGGCGGAGCATCTGATCTGGGGGGCGGGATCAACCGCAGCGCGTGTTACATACATGACGAATGGAAGTTACGAAGATGGCACGTCGCTCACCTATTGGGGCGGTCGACACGAGGACGGCCTGAGCCAGTACTCCCTGGGCTATCTGCTCGGCCAATACCTGCGCACACGTTATGCGCAGAAAACCCGCGCCGACGGCAGCGGGGTCTACAAGGAAATTCTGAAATACCGCAATTTTGAAGATTTCTACAATGCCAACAATGAATTTGGTCTGACAAACGGCCTGATGGATGAGATCGCGAGCAACGACATTCTCGACGCAGGAAACGCGATCGAGCTGATCTCCGATTTCTGGACCACACTGCAGCTGGTCGAGCCCGGCGGTATCTACGGTTTCAACGGCGAGGACTGGATCCGCTCTGAGAGCGCGCCGCTGCTGCCGCAGAATACGCCCAAGACCGGCACGGAGTATATCCGGAACGGCAGTGCAAAATACTACGCGCTCGACCCGACGCAGGAATACACCATTGAGTCCGCAGGAAATGTCCGCTTCATTACCTTCACCGCTGTTGACCACACCTGCGGCAAGAACCTCACATGGTATATTTCCGACGGCATCCTGTATATCGAAGGCAGCGGCGAAATGACCAGTGCTCCGTGGAAGGGTCAGGACTTCATCGGTGTGGAGCTGCCCGCCGGGTTGACTGCGCTCTATGATGACGCGTTCTCCGGGTACGAGCTGGACTATGTCTCCTTCGGCGGCACAAAGGCCGCATGGGATGAGCTCACGTCCCACTATCTCGGCAGCGGCAACAGCGCGATCACGAATGCGCCCACCAAGTACTTTGACAGCGATTTTGTCCGCATCTACGAGTATAAGGCTGAATCCAAAGACGTCTCGCTGAAGCTCATCACGGCTTCTCCGAATGTTGCCTTTGCCGCCGCACGCTTTGCAGAAAACGGTCAGTTCCTCGGCTATGCATATCTCACGCCCGGCTCAACGGATCAATCGACCGGCGAAAATGAATATGGCGGCAGCGTTCATTTTGGTGTAAACGGCGCAAAAAAGGTCCGCGTCATGGCGTTTAACGCCAATATCCCGGTCGACAGCGCCAGAACATTTGAGCTTCCCTGACCCATAAGGAGGTACCCCCATGCCCAAGCGCACTATTTGTCTTGTGAATGATTCGTTCCCGCCGGTGATCGACGGCGTGTCCAACGCCGTGGTGAACTACGCGCAAATTTTGCACGCGCAGGGTGACGCCGTCAGCGTCGTGACGCCCGCCGTGCCGGAGGCCGACGACGCGCAGTTCCCCTTCGAGGTCGTGCGCTATCCCAGCATCGACCTCACGCGGCTCGTGGGCTACCGCGCGGGCTTCCCCTTCTCCGCGCAGACGCTCGAGCGGCTGGAGCAGCAGCGCTTTGACCTCATCCACTGCCACTGCCCCGTCACGTCCGCCATGCTCGCCCGCTCCCTGCGCGAGCAGATCGGCGCGCCGCTCGTGCTGACGTATCACACAAAATTCGACATCGACATCGCCAACGCCATCCGCGGCAAGCTCCTGCAGGACGAGGCCAAGCGCGTGCTGGTCGACAATATCTCCGCCTGCGACGAGGTCTGGACAGTCAGCCGCGGCGCGGGCGAGAACCTGACGGCGCTCGGCTACGAGGGCGACTGGCGCGTGATGCCGAACGGCGTCGACTTCCCCAAGGGCCGCGTGGATGACGCGCTCGTGGACGAGGTCACGCAGGGCTACGCCCTGCCGCGGGACGTGCCGGTATTTCTGTTCGTCGGGCGGATGATGTGGTACAAGGGCCTGCGCATCATTCTGGACGCGCTGGCGCAGCTCAAAAAGGCCGGCGAGGACTTCCGCATGATGTTCGTCGGCAGCGGCGGCGACCGCGACGAGGTCATCGCCTACGCCCACGAGCTGGCGCTGGACGACCGCGTGTTCTTCGACGCGCCGAAGTATGACCGCAACGTCATCCGCGCGTGGTACTGCCGGGCGGACCTGTTCCTCTTCCCGTCCACGTTCGACACGAACGGGCTGGTCGTGCGCGAGGCCGCGGCCTGCGCGCTCGGCAGCGTGCTCGTGCGCGGCAGCTGCGCGGCGGAGGATGTGGAGGACGGCGTGAGCGGCTTTTTCATCGACGAAAACGCCGCATCCCTCGCGGACAAGCTCACCGAGCTTCTGCACGCGCCGGAGCGGATGCGCCGCGTCGGGCAGACTGCGCAGGACACGATCTATATCTCGTGGGAGGACTCCGTTGCCCGCGCGGCGGCGCGCTACGAGACGGTGATCGACAACTACCGCGCCGGAAAATATCCCGCGCATACCCGCCCCAGCGACAGCGCCTACCGCGCGCTGAGCGGCTATCTCGCCGCCGTTTCCAAGCTGCACGACGAGGCGAAAACGCTCCGCGACCGCTTCCTGTAACGCATCAGAAAAGCCGAAGGCGCTGCGCCCTCGGCTTTTTTTGCGGAAAACTTGATTTACCTACTAAAGTGGTGTATTATAGAGGCAAACACAAGGAGGCGATCGTATGATCTCCACGCGCGGGCGGTATTCCATCCGCATCCTGCTCGATCTGGCGGAGCACCGCAGCGGTGACTTCATCCCCATGAGGGATATGGCCCAGCGGCAGGATATTTCGCTCAAATACATCGGCAAGATCATGCCGCTGCTCAAGGCCGCCGGGCTGGTGGACAGCTCGCACGGCATCGGCGGCGGCTATAAGCTCACGCGCGCGCCGGAGCAGTATACCCTGTGGGAAATTTTGCAGGTCGCCGAGGGCGATATGGCCCCTGTCTCCTGCCTGCAAAAGGACGCCGCCGTCTGCGACCGCGCCGCCGAATGCCGCACTCTCCCCGTCTGGGAAAAATATTACGCGCTGACAAAGGATTATTTCGAATCCATCACCCTCGCCGACCTTCTGGAAACGCCCCTGGCGGATAATTATGTGATCTGACTGAAAATTGATGTCTCTCGGTGTTTCGTCGTAACGTAGGGGAGGGGCTTGCCCCTCCCGCGCGGGGGCAATTGCAAATTTGTACGCATGATTGCGAATCCGCAAAATCCCTGTAGGGGCCGATGACCACATCGGCCCGACGCGGTGGGTACCTACGTTTTTACGAGACCCATCGGCAAATTCGTGATTGCCCTACGGGAGGGGCAAGCCCCTCCCCTACATTACGACTAAATAACACCTCTTCACTCTTCACTATTCACTATTACTTCAAACGGCCCCGCCCCTACGGCATGATTGGTGGTGCGGCGTGCGGGCAGAGCGGGTCATCGGCCCCTACAAGGTGCGCTTGTTTTGTTTGCAGAAAATCCCCCGGGCTGCTTGGCAGCCCGGGGGATTCCTATGTTCCTGCTCAATCCGCAAACAGCGGGGTGGAGAGATAGCGGTCGCCGGTGTCGGGGAGGAGGGCTACGATGGTCTTGCCTGCGTTCTGCGGGCGCTTGGCCAGCTCGATGGCGGCCCAGAGCGCCGCGCCGGAGGAGATGCCCACCAGCACGCCCTCCTTCTTGCCGATCAGCTTGCCGGTGGCAAACGCGTCGTCATTTTCCACGGGGATGATCTCGTCGTAGACCCTGGTGTCCAGCACGTCGGGCACAAAGCCCGCGCCGATGCCCTGGATCTTGTGCGGGCCGGACGCGCCGCCGGACAGAACCGGGGAGCTCTTCGGCTCGACCGCCACGACCTTCACATCCGGCTTTTTGGACTTGAGGTACTCGCCCACGCCCGTGATCGTGCCGCCGGTGCCGACGCCCGCCACGAAGAAGTCGACGTTGCCGTCGGTATCCTGATAAATTTCCGGGCCGGTCGTCTCGAAGTGTGCCTTGGGGTTCGCGGGGTTCACGAACTGGCCGGGGATGAAGCTGTTCGGCGTCTCGGCCGCCAGCTCCTCCGCCTTGGCGATGGCGCCCTTCATGCCCTTCGCGCCCTCGGTGAGCACCAGCTCCGCGCCGTAGGCCTTCATCAGCTGGCGGCGTTCGACGGACATGGTCTCGGGCATGACGATGATGATGCGGTAGCCGCGCGCGGCGGCGACGGACGCCAGGCCGATGCCGGTGTTGCCGGAGGTCGGCTCGATGATGACGGAGCCCGCCTTCAGAAGGCCCTTCTGCTCGGCGTCGTCGATCATGGCGCGCGCGATGCGGTCCTTCACGGACCCGGCGGGGTTGAAGTATTCGAGCTTGGCGAGCACCTTCGCCTTGAGGTCCAGTGCCTTTTCGATATGGGTGAGCTCCAGAAGCGGGGTCTTGCCGATGAGCTGGTCAGCGGAAGTATAAATGTTCGACATACTAATGATCTCCTTTTCAAAAATTCAAAGTGTGGATGATTGACGATTTCTGTTTTCGGTCACTGTTCGCTTTCAGTGCCGACATCGCGCTCCGCGCAGCATCGAGATCATATTGCTGTCGCTCCTCTCAAAAGTTATCTACCTATGTAGTAGCTTGGTAATGTTATAGCACTTCCCTCGCGATCTGTCAACACCTTTTTGCCGCCGCGGCGGAAAAATTTTCACAAAAAAGCGGCGCGGGTGCTCCGCGCCGCTTTGCCTGTATGATCTTATTCCGCCGGGACCGTGACGGTGACCGTGCGCAGCACGGTATCGCCCTGCGAGATGGTCAGCGTCCCGCCGCCGCTGCCGGTGTCGCGCAGCAGCATCGGATACGCCAGCTCCAGATCGCCGTCTGCCGTGATGGTCAGGTCGCTGACGCACGCGGGCTCCGGCAGGATGGCGATGGCGTACTCCACATTCCGGCGGGTCAGCTCGATCGTGTCGCCGATCTCCGTGCCGCTCGGCGAGAGCAGCTTCACGCTGCGCGCCTGCGGCGGCTGCCGGAAGTGGCGGAAGAGATTCTCGCCGATGTCCGCGCCCAGCGCGTTATAGCCCGGCTGGCGCAGGTGCACGCCGTCGGCAAACAGCGTGTCGGCCGAGGTCGGCTTCTCCACGGCAAAGCCGTGCGTCTCGTAGTCGATCTCCGGGAAGTTCGCCCGCAGATCCTCCGGCGTGAGCCAGCGCTGCACGATCATGGACGCCAGGAACATATCCGGATAGGCGTCGCTCGCGGCCATGTAGAAATTTGCCGGTCGGTCGAGGAGCAGCTCCGCGTGCGCGGTCGCCACATTCCAGAACGGCACAAAGCCCAGCGCCTGCGGGGCCTCGGCCGTGCCGTCGCCGTCAAAATCGGCTGCCAGCTCCGTGCGGAAGCCGCTCCAGAGCGAGTCGTACCACTGCTCCAGCAGGCTGTTGTCGAACGTCACGTTCTTAAACTCGAAGTTCACCGCGCTGTGATAGATCACCGCCGTGTTGCGCACCGTATAGTGCCCCGCCGCGGCTTCGTCCCGCAGGATGGCCGCCGCCTTTGTGTAGAGCGCGACCGCGCCGTCGTGGTACTCCGTGCCCTGCACCCATTCGTTCAGGCACGAGCCGCCCACCGCCGCGTTCACGACCCAGATCTTTTCGCCCGTCAGCTGGTTCCAGCGGTTTGCGAGTGCACCAGCCTCGCCGGGCGTCCCGCGGCCGCTCATGCTGAACGCGTCAATGTCCGCCGGGCGGTTCGCCGCGCCGAAGCCGAGCCCCGCCGGGGCGGTCTCGTCGGCAAGCTCCAGCACCTTGTGCGTGCTGTACGCCTGCCCGCTCTGGCAGACGGTCTGCTGCCCGGCCTCACCCTGCGAGCCCTCGCCAAGGCTGTGGCCGGTGATCATCACCAGCGAGATAGGCGCGGGCTCCACGGTCACGGCGTGCGCCGTGCCGTCAATAACGAGCGTGGCCGTGCCGGTGCCAACGGCGACGAGGATATTCGTCCCCGCATCGTGGTACAGCACCGCCTCGTCCGGCGCGTCGCTGCCGACGGCGCGGGACGTCGGCTGCTGGTCGGTGACCTCGCAGCTCGAAACGCTGCCGCCCGCGATGTCGTCGGCGCGGATGCGGTCGTCATAGTACAGATGCACCGACCCGTCCGCCGCCACGAGTTCCCGCATGACCGTCTCCAGCTCCGGCTCCGCGGGCACCTCCGCGGGCGCGGGCGTTTCCGGCGTGGTCTGCTCCGTGTTCGGCTCGGTCTGCGTCGTCTGCTCTGTCTGCTGCATGGCCGTATCCTCCTGCGTCTTGCTTGTTTCTTCCTTCCCGCACCCGGCGAGCAGCCCCGCCAGCATGCAGACACCCAGCAGGAGCGCCGCGCCGCGGCGCAGGGTCTTCCAAACGTTTCTCATAGCTCTCTCCCTCATCCGTGCAGCTCGTTCAGAGCGCTGATGAATGTATCCTGCAGCAGCTCGCCCGTGCCGGGCGCGAAGTTGCTGGTGTCGGATTCGTAGCAGGTGTATTCATACCCGAACGCCGACGGGATATAGCCCAGCGCGTCGTTGCAGTAGCCGAGCACCATCGTCATGGGATACGGCGAGGCCGCGCGAATGGCCGCGCCGTTCGTGTCGAACATCTCATACGGCGCGGTCACAAACCCGAGACTGTCGCCCACGGCGATGACGTTCAGCTCCAGATCGAGCGTCTTCGCCATCTTCGCGCGCCTCACGATCGCCACGGCCTGATAGGCGCTGCGGATGCCGTAGGGCTTGCCCTCCTCGGCGATGGTCTCGCGGTCGTAGCTGCCGGAGTTCCACATCTGGCTCAGCTCGTCCGCCTTGTCATACAGCTCGTCGGTCGTGTGGTTCACCTCGCCCGCGACCCGGATCTGCTTGGTCTGGATCAGGCCGGGCTCCACCTGCGTCATGTCGTTCAGCGCGCCGATGGCGTAGGAGCCGACCATCTGGCCGTACATCCGGTAGTCGTCGGTCAGCGTTTCGCCGTCGATCATGCTCGTGGGGTTGATGTTGCCCGCGTCACCCTGAAAATAGGCCACGAGCGTGTCGGTCTTGCTCTCGATCTGGTCGCGCATCTCGCCGATGAAGTCGGACGAGATGTCATACTTGTTCATACCGCCGGTCAGCACCGGGTGCACGCGCCAGTTGAGCATCACGATGTCCTGCGCGCCCTCGCGGGCGAATTTGATCACATACATCGTGGGATCGGCCTCCGTTGCGTGCTGTTTAATGGGCGCGGCGGAAAAATCGCCGAAGTTGGAGCCCGCGTAGCTGCCGTCCTCCAGCAGATAGTGGCGGACAAAATTCAGCCCCGCCACGTCCACGCTGTTCGTAAAGACCTCCGCGTTTTTCTGATCCTCCAGCGCCTGCTGGCCGCAGAGGACGAGCTGGTTTTTCATGTAGTTCTCAAACCGCTTCGTCGCCGCGTCCGTGGCCGAGGCGATGTCAGGCGTGGAGTGGCTGTGCGTGCCCGCGACCATGATGTGCTCCTCCGGCACGCCCGTGAGCGACTTCAGCTCCGCACGCACGTCGCTCGTGATCTGCGCGCTGCTGCGGATCTCATCGGTCGTAAACAGCAGCACGGTATTGTCCTGCTCGTCGGTGATGGCGATGCAGGTGGCATAGAGATAGTTGAGAAAGCCCGTGCTGATGCGGCTGGTGGTGTTGCCGTAGCCGCCGAGCGGCAGCTCCTCCGTCGGCTGGATGCTCACGCGGGCATAGCCCACGCGAAAGCCGCTCTGCGCGCGGCCATCCGCCTGCGCGGCAGGCTCCGCGTCACCGCCCGCTGCGCAGGCGCACAGGCCCAGCAGCAGCACGAGCGCCAGCAGCATGGCAAGTCGTTTTTTCATATCGCACCTCCGTCTTGTGCGCTGCGGCTCAGCCCTTGACCGAGCCGACCATCACGCCCTTTTTGAAGTACTTCTGCACCACGGAATACGCCAGCAGCACCGGCACGGTGGACAGAATGATCAGGCAGTATTTGATCTGCTGCGTGCCCTCGTTCGCCGCCTCGATCATGCTGGAGCTGAGCCCGGATGTGTCGAGCATCTGCCCCGCGGTGAGGATGGGGCGGAGGAACAGCTGCAGCGGGAACAGATTCTCGCTGCGCAGATAGATCATCGCGTTAAAATAGTCGTTCCAGCAGCCGACCACGGTGTAGAGCGTCAGCACGCTGATGGTGGCCTTGGCCAGCGGAATGGCAATGCGGATCAGGCACTGAAAATCGCCCGCGCCGTCGATCTCCGCCGCGTCAAACAGCTCCTGCGGGATGCTGCTCTTAAAGGACGTGCGCAGGATGGTCATGTTGTAAACGCTCATCGCGCCCGCAAGCAAAATCGCCCACACCGTGTCGACAAGGCCGAGCTTGGCGCGGATGATATACGTCGGGATCAGACCCGCGCTGAACAGCATCGTGATGACGAGCAGCGTGGAGTAGACCTTGCGCCCCTGAAAGCGGCTTTTGGAAAGCGGATAGGCGCAGAGGATGGTGAGGCCCATGGTGATGAGCGTGCCGAAGAACGTGTAAAACAGCGTGTTGCGGTAGCCCAGCCAGATCTTTTCATACTGGAACACGAACGCATAGCCCTTGAGCGTAAACTCCACCGGCCACAGCAGCACGCGGCCCGCGCCGATGGCGCGGCTGGAGGAGAACGACGAGGAGATGACGAACACCACGGGATAGGCGACCACGAAGATCAGCAGGACCAGCACGAGCGTGGTCACGAAATACAGCGCGCGGTCGCCGCGGGTGTGCCGGATCCGCTCCGATTTGATTTTTGCCATATCGCAGCCCCCCTTACAGCAGACCGACTTCGTCGTCGGTGATGACGCTCGCGATCTTGTTGACGAGCAGCAGAAGCGTGGTGTTGATGACCGAATTCATCAGGTTCACCGCCGCGCCGTAGGACAGCTTGTTTTCGCCCAGGCCGAATTTGTAGACATAGGTCGAAATGATCTCGGACGTATCGAGGTTCAGGCTGCTCTGCATGAGAAATACCTTTTCATAGCCCACGCTCATAATGGAGCCGAAGCGCAAAATCAGCATGATCGCGACCGTCGGCATGATGGCGGGCAGGTCCACGCTGAACACACGCCGCAGGCGGCTGGCGCCGTCGATGGTGGCGGCCTCGTGCAGCTCCTGCGAAACGGAGCTGAGCGCGGAGACGTAGATGATCGTGCTCCAGCCCATGTTCTGCCACACGCCGGACCACACGTAAAGATGCCGGAAGGCTTCGTTCGAATAGCGGAAGTCCGTGGTGGTGGACACGCCGAAGTAGCGAGAAACAGAGCCCACGATGCCCGTCACGGGATTGAGCACCTGAAACAGGATGCCGACCATGACGACCGTGGAGATAAAATGCGGGATGTAGGAGATATTCTGCGCCAGCTTTTTCAGCCGCTTATGCTCGTTCACGTGGATCATCAGCGCCAGAACGATGGGGATGGGGAAGCCGACCACCAGAGAATACAGCGACAGGCCCAGCGTGTTTTTTACGATCGTGGGCCATTTGTAATAGCCGAAGAACTCGCGGAAGTTCGCAAGCCCCACCCATTCGCTGCCCCAGATGCCCGCGCGGGCGCGGTAATCGCGGAACGCGATCTGCAAGCCGTACATCGGCAGATACTGAAAAATAATGATATACGCCATCGGCAGCACCATCATCAGGTGCAGCCACTTGTTGCGCTTGAAGCGCAGCCAGAAGCCGTGCCAGCCCTTCCGGTCATCGCGCAGCACCGGAGCCGCGGCAGCCTGTTTTGCCATCGCTTTCTTCCTTTCTCTCTGCAATACCGTGCCTGCCGGGCGTCCGCCCGGCAGGCCGCGGGGATCATTCGCTGAGCTGGCGGTCGTAGATCGCCTGCGACTGTGCCTGATACTGCGCAAGGCCCAGCGTGTCGAGCTGCGCAAGATAGTCGTTCCACGCCGCGTCGTCGTTCGGGTCGAGCTCGCCGTTGGCAAACTGGGCGCGGCACTTGTTGATGATGGTCAGCACGTCGGACTTGATCTGCAGGATCTCGTCCTTCTCCTGCGTGGTCTGGATGAGCGGCGGGCAGAGCGTTTTGGGGTTGTTCGCCTCGGCGGCGGCGTGATAATTTGCCACCTGCTCGGCCACGATCGTGTTCTTATAGTCCGCCCAGGCGTCTGTGCCCTCGACCTTCTCGGCGCTCTCGCCCTCGGCATCGGTCAGAAGCGAGGCCGCCATATCGCCCCACAGGCAGCTGTTGAGCTTGGCAAACGGGTCGTCGAGGATCTTGATCTCGGCGGGCTTGCCGAGGTACGACTCCGTCCCGGCGTCGGCATAGTCCCAGTTGACGCCCTGCTCGCCATAGCGCAGACGCCAGCCCGCCTCCTTGGAGTACAGCGCCATCGCCAGCGCGAACGCGGCGTCGGGGTTCTCGCAGTCGGTGGTGATGAACGTGCTGCGGCGGTTGATGTTCTCGTTGATGACCGCGTTTCCGAACAGGTCGAGCGGCTTGTAGTTGTACAGCACCTCACTGCCCGGCGTGACGTGCAGCGTCAGGTGACCGGCGAAGATGCCGACCATCGGGTCGTTATCCGCCGGGGACGTCAGCGCCTGCATCTCCTGGATCTTGATGGTCCAGCACAGCGGGGTCATCAGCCCCTCCTGCACGAGCTTGTGCATATAGATGAGCGCCTGCCGGTAGTCGTCGGTGGTGTACGGCATGTAGAGCTTGCCGGTTTCGTCCACGTTCCAGCGGCGGGTGTCGTCGCAGTAAGTGAACATATTGACGATCCAGTTGATAACATCGCCGCCCATGGAGTTTTCGATGCCCGCCAGCGGCACGCAGTCCGGGTCGCGCTGCTTGAACGCCTTGAGGACCTCGTACAGCTCATCCGGGTCCGTGGGGGCCTGCAGGCCCAGCTCGTCCAGCCACGTTTGGTTGATCCACATCTGGTAGTCCATCGTGTCGATGTCGGAGGTCTGGATGCAGGGCAGCGAGTACATCGCGCCGTTTTCCACGTCGGTCATGCGGCGCACGTTCGTCACCTGCTCCTCCTCCGGGATCTCCTGCAGCCGCTCCCAGAATACCCTGGACACGCCCTCCTTGTCCGCGTAGTAGTCACGCAGGTCGAGGAAATAGCCGTCATCGCCGTATTCCTTGATGAGGTCGTCGCTGAGCTGGAAGTTATACAGAATGTCCGGCAGCTTTTCGCCGCTGACCATCATCGTGGACAGCTGCGTTTTCGCGTCGGACGTGCTCGCCTGAAAGTACTGGAACTGGATGTTGTAGCCGGTCTGCTCCTCCAGCCAGTTCGTAAAGGCGTTGTTGTCATAGTCGGTGACCAGTGCGCTGCGCGGCAGGCCGATGGTGATGGTCACGCCGTCCGCGGCGGCGTCACCCGACGTCGCGGCGCCCGGCTGGTCGGAGACCGTTTCTTCTTTCTTGCCGCAGCCGGTCAGCAGCGTCACAAGCGTCGCCAGACACAGCAGCAGTGCGATCCATTTTTTCATGCTTTTTCCCTCGTTTCCAGATTTGCGTCCCGCGGGCGTCGCCCGCATGGCAGGTCGTGCGGAAAACGGCGGTTTTTGCGCCCGGTTTTCCGGCTGGTTCGTGCGGAAGGAAACAGTATCCCTTCTTTAATTCAGCTAACTTATTGTACCAAAATTCCGGGGCGATTGCAATGCAACATATGCAACAAAAACAGGGGTATCGCTTGGGGTGCTTTGCACAAAAAAAGTTTCTGTTTTTCGTAAAAGTTTCTATCATGCACCTGCATTTTCACTATCTTGCGCACAATTTTGTGCCCTCAAAAAGCCAAAAACAGTCCCCGGACGCTGCGCGTCCGGGGACTGTTCGATCTCAAAAGCCTTGCAGAGTTTTGGACGTCCTGCGTCCGGGGGGGGGTGTTTATTCTCTGCTCAATCCGCGATCTGCACGCGGATGCCCGCCGCCTCCAGATCGTCGACCGCGCGGCGGTCGGCGGCGGCGTCGGTGATGAGCTGCACGCCCTCCGCGCCCGCGAAGCGGAAAAAGCCCATCCGGCCGACCTTGGTGTGGTCGGCGGCGATCAGGATCTGCTGCGCCTGCGCGGACATCATGCAGTTGATGCTCGCCTCCTCGGCGTGATAGGTGGTCAGGCCGCCCTCGGCGCTGATGCCGTCCAGCGTCAAAAGCGCCCAGTCCGCCTGATAGTGCCGCAGCTGCGACTGCGCGTCGCTGCCGTAGATAAAGCTGTACTGCGCGTTGATCTCGCCGCCGAGCAGGATGACGTGAAAACTCGGAAAGCGCACCAGCTCCATCGCCACCTTCATGGCGTTCGTGACGATATGCAGGTTGCGGTGGCGGCCCAGCGCGGCGGAGACCAGCTCCATGGTGGTGCCGGAGTTGATGAACAGCGTATCGCCGTCATGGATCTTCTGCGCTACGGCGTTCGCGATGGCGCGCTTTGCCGCGTAGCTGCGGATGGCGCGCGTCTCGGGCGGGGTGGCCTTCTCCTCCGGTGCGGGGCCCTTTCGCAGCGCGCCGCCCTGAATGCGCAGCAGGCAGCCGTCCTTTTCCAGCGCGGCCAGATCGCTGCGGATCGTCACCGGCGTTGTGCCCAGCGCCTGCGCGAGCTGCGATACCGACACCGCGCCCTCCTGCCGCAGCTGCTCAAGGATCTTTCCCCGCCGCACGTCAATTTTCAGTAGCGTTCCTGCCATCTGCCGTCCTCCGCGCCCGGCCGGGGCGCGCCCGGCCGTGTTTTTCATTCCTATTTTACACGATTTGCAAAAAAGTGCAACGCATTTTCCCGCATCCGCGCCGTTTTTCCGGCGGATATTGTCATTTTATTGCACCGCTCCAGTCCGCGAGATACTGCCAGAAGTCGCGGCAGGTCTCCAGCCGCGCCGTCCGGCCGGACAGGGCGAAAAATACGCCGTCCGCCGCGTCGATATTCTCCCGCACGAACGGCAGCGCGGAAATGTCCACCGCCGCCGGATAGGCTTCTTCGCCCTCGGGCTGCGCCCAGACGAGCGCGTCGGCATATGTCTCCAGCTCCTCCGGCGTCAAAAACTCCCGCAGGTCCAGAAACGCGTCCTGCGTGATGTAAAATCCCAGCGCGCTGCGGTCTAAAATCAGGTAATCCAGCGTCCCGCCGGAGATCATCGCCAGCACGCTCAGGGCCTTGCTGTAGTTCGCCTCCACATCCTGCGTCTGCGCGAGGGCGTCGAAGCTGATGTACGCCACATCCACCTTCTGCCGCCCCGGTTTGCCGTTCAGATGTTCAAAATACCCGTCGGAGAGGTACGAAAACCCCTCCGCGCGCACGGCGACGTTCGTCACCACGCCCGACAGCAGCACCTCGCGCGAGGCGTTCACCGCGCCCGTCACCGCTCCGGCCAGCAGCGCCGCGGCCAGAAGCACGACCAGCGCATACGGCCAATAATAGCGCGTGATGTGGTCGATTTTTTCTGAAAATGCCATCGGTGCGAGGTCGCGCCGCAGCCGCGCAAGGCCGTCTTTCAGCTTATTCATCCGCGCCCTCCCGCTCCGGCGTGAGCCGCTGCAGCGTGCTCTTCAGAAGCAGCAGAGCTGCCAGCGCCGCGAGCGTAAAATACACCGCGAGGAAGATAAGCAGCGCATGGAATGCCAGATCTGTCCAGAACAGCGCCAGCGCCACCGGCAGCCACATGAGCACCGCCGCGCCGAGCACCTGCAGCGGCGCGCGCAGGCACAGCCGCCGCGCCGCGGCCATCCAGTCCCCCACGCCGCCGTCCACCCGCGCGTTCAGCGCCGCCGCCGCTGTCTGCCATAAGATCACCGCCAGAAACAGCACTGCGCTCACCAGAAACGGCGGCAAAAAGCCGCTCTGCCGGTAAAACAGGATCGAATACGCCGAAAAGCCAAGGTAGGCCGCCAGCGCCAGACTGACCGTCCAGCCGATCACGCCGCGCAGAAAATGCGCGCAGAGCCCCGCGCGAAAGCCGGAAAACCAGCCGTCGCCGCGGGCGCGGCTGCGGATCGCGCCGTACAGCGCGCCCCACGCCTGCCCGATCGTAACGACCGGGATGCAGCAGACGAGAAACGCCAGATTCATCAGCACCGCCTCCCCGGCGGCGTTGACGGCGGTCAGTAATTTGGAGCTCTGCGGGTCTTTTTGCATGGTCTGCTTCCTTTCCGTGTCCGCCGCCAAAGCGCGGCGCAGGGAGAAGTCCATTCTGGACTTCTCCCCGGACCGTTTCGGTCGATTTTCGTATTATGCGCCCTCGTTCTCGTCCTCGTCGACGGTGGGCTGCTCCAGCTTGAGCGCGCCGCGCTCCGTCACGATCTCGTACCCGCTCGCCGCGGAATGGAAATAGCATGCGTAGTCGCCGTCCGAGTCCTCCGCCGTGCCGTCCGAGAAGACGCCCTGATTCTCCATGTTCACCGTGATGCTCGCACCTTCGGTGAGCGCGTCCACGCTGATGAGCTTTGTCGCCGAGGCGAAGATGTAAAGCCCGCTGCCGCCGATCACCGGCGCGCCGCGCAGGGTCAGCGCCGTATTCGGGCCCATCAGGGCGACGCCGTTCACCTCGCCGCCGCTGATCTCCAGCGTACCGTTCCAGGTGGCGACGTTCGCCTTGCTGCCGTCCTTCGCGCTGCCGCCCGTGATCGTGCCGCCGGTCACCTCCAGCGTGCCGGTGGAGCCGACATAGACGTTGCCGCCGAACTTGCCGTCCGCGGTGCAGCGGCCGCCGGTGATCTCGCCGCCGTTCAGCGTGAGCTTGCCCGCCGCATGGACGTTGCCGCCGTGCGCCGCCGAAGCGCTGCCGCCCGAGATCGTACCGCCGTTCATCACAAGCTCACAGCCGGAGCCCACGTAGACATTGCCGCCGCCGTTGGCCGAGGTGTCCCTGCCGCCGGTGATCTCGCCATCGTACAGATAGAAGCGGGCGTTGGTCGAAAGACTGAGCGCGCCGCCGCGGCCGGAGCCCTCGCTCGTGCCGCCGAGGATCTTGCCGCCGAACATATAGCCGCGGCTCTGGCCCCAGCCGATGAACACCGCACCGCCGCCGCGGGTGTGCGAGGTCGTGTAGCGGCTGCCGTCCAGCGTGCCGCCGTACAGGATCAGCGTGCCGCCCTCGTTGACCGAGATGCATCCGCCCGCCGGTGTGCCGCCGGGGTTCGCGCTTGCGGCGATCCTGCCGCTCTGCGCGGCGCTGCTGTCACAGATCGTGAGCGTGCCGCCCGTCAGCGCGTAGGCGTTGTTGCCCTGGCTGGTCATCGTATGGCCGTTGAGGTCCAGATGCAGCTCCTGTCCGGCCGCAGTCGGGCCCCAGCCCTGAATGTTGCCCGTCAGGTAATAATAGCCCGAGGTCGTCGCCGCAGGATAGGTGCTCAGCGGGCTCCACGTATGGATCGTCCCGTCGCAGCCTGTGCTGGTGTCCTCGTCGTATTTGCAGCCGCTGTGGTCGTCCTCGTCCACCGCGCAGCCTGCCGACAGGCTGTAGTAGCTGTCGCCCAGCTTAAAGCGGTCGCCGCAGACGCAGTGCTCCGTGCCGCTCAGCAGCACCAGCGCGCCGGTCTCATCCGCCAGCGCGGTGCGGCCGCTCGCGTCATGGAAGCGCGTGCGGTACTCCGCGTCGGACGAGCCGTCGGAGACGTCGGTGAACACGCCGTTTTTGTCCATGCTCACCAGAATGTCCGCGCCGCTGCCGAGCGAAGTGGCCGTCACCGGCCGGTCGGTCGCGGCGAACAGATGCAGGCCCGTTCCGTCTGCGTTCGCCGTGATCTTCGGGCTGCCCGTGAGCGCCACGCGCGCCGTGCCGCTCGTCTGCGTCACGCCGACGCCGCCCCGGAGCTCGCCGCCGCGCAGATCCAGCGTGCCGTTGACGATAAAGAGATTGCTCGTCTTTTCGTTGTTGGCGCTGCCGTTTTCGATCGTGCCGCCGCGCATCACGAGGGTCGAATCGCGTCCGATGTGCACATTGCCGCCGTTGGCTGTTGAACTGCCGCCGCGGATCGTGCCGCCCTCCATGCGGAAGGTGCCGCCGGTCTTGCCGTCGGTGCTCGCCTCCACGCTGACGCTGCCGCCATGCTGCGCGGCATTGCCGCCGGAGATGGTGCCGTCATGCAGCGTGAATGTGCCGCCCTGCACATAGACGTTGCCGCCCTTGCCGGTGGTGCTCACGCCGTCCTGGATCTTGCCGCCGTACTGGTCGAACGTGCCGTTCAGGTAGACGTTGCCGCCGCCGTAAACGGTAGAGCCGCTCATCGCCTCGTCGTGGCCGCCCTCGATGGTGCCGCCGTACATCCGCACCTTGCAGCCGGAGGCGGCGTTCACGCTGCCGCCCTTGCCGTAATAGCCCTTGGCGGCGCTGAATCGCACCGTGCCGCCGCGGATCGTGCCGCCGTAAATATCCAGCTCGCCGCCGTAGATCAGGCTGAGCGCCGCGCCGCCATGCCAGTCGGCGCAGACATAGGCACTCGCGTCCAGCGTGCCGGAGTACAGCGTCATGCTGCCGCCGTTCAGCCACGCGATGCCGCCCCAGTTCGTGTCGGGCGTGCTGTTGACCGGTGCAGTCAGGCTGCCGCCGTGCGCGCTGCTCGAGTCGCAGATGGTCACGCGGCTGCCCGCGTTCAGCGTCAAAAGGCGCGTCTGGCCGCTCTTGCCGGTGATGGTATGTCCATTCAGATCCAGACGGATGACCTTGCCGCTGTCCAGCGTCACCTCTTCCACATCCGTCAGGTCATTCTGCAGGATATAATTGCCGCTCTCGGTGGGGAACGTCGTGTCCTCGTATTTCATCCAGTCCACGACCGCGCAGGTGTGATCGCGCTTGCCCTTCGCCGTGCCGCCGCATTCGCAGGCGAGCAGCAGCCGGTCGTCGCTGACGACAAGGGCCTTGTCGATCACAACGATCTTGCGGTCGTGCGACGTGTCATCCACAAAGAAGTACTGCTTATAGCTCTCTGCCGAGGGATTCTGCGTGGTGAACGTGCCGGTCGCCGACACGCCGATGCGCGCGCCGGGGCGCATCGTGCCGAGCTCCGCCAGCACACCGCTCTCCAGCTCCAGATTCACGTCGAGACCCGCGATGACCGGCGCGCCGGACAGCTTGAGCCTGCCGCCGGTGACCACGCTCACGCCGCCCACGATCTCGCCGCCGGACAGGTCAAGGCGCGTGCCGGACTGTACCATGACGTTCGCGCCGCGCCGGGCATCTCCGCCGCGGATCGTGCCGCCCGTCATCTTGAACACCGCGGAGCTGCCGAACAGGCAGACGTTGCCGCCCACACCCTGGGCGCTGTAGCCGCTTTCGATCGAGCCGCCGTACATTTCCAGCGTGCCCTGCACAAAGAAGTTGCCGCCGCCGTAGGTCCGGCCGCTTGCATCCACGGTGCGGTCCGCACCCTCGCAGACCTTACCGCCGTAGAGCCTGAAGGTGCAGCCGGAGGCGATGCTCACCGCGCCGCCCTTGCCGTAATAGCCCTCGCTCTCGCTGTAGGCGCAGGTGCCGCCGCGGATCGTGCCGCCGTACATCTTGAACTCCGCGCCGCTGTACAGCGTCACCGCGCCCCCGCCGCGCCAGTCGCGCGTCTCATAGCGCGACGCGTCCAGCATGCCGCCGTACAGGCGCACATTGCCGCCGTTTGCAAAGATCACGCCGCCCCAGCCCGTATCCGGGTTTGCACCCGACGGGGCCACGAGCTTGCCCTTCTGGCCCTTGCTGGAGTCGCAGAGGATGAGCGTTGCGTTTGTGTTGACCTGATACAGCCGGGCCGCACCCGCCTTGCCGGTGATGGTGTGGCCGTTGAGGTCGATGCGCACCGTGCGCCCGCCCGCGAGCACCGCCGCCGGGACGTCCTTGAGGTCATTTTGCAGAATGTAGTTGCCGCTCGCGGTGGGCAGCGTCGTGCCGCTGTATTTGCTCCACGCCACGGCCACGCACGTGTGGTCGAATTTGCCCTTCGCTGTGCCGCCGCACTCGCAGCCGAGCACCGCGTCCGGCGTCAGAACGGTCAGTGCGCCGCTCATGCACAGCAGCTGCACGTCCTTGCCCGGATGGTCGAGCGTGAAATATTTGAGATACGCGTCGTCGGGGCTGCCCGGCGTGCCGTCTGAGAACACGCCCGCCGCCGTCACGCCGATCTGCGCGCCGTCCGTCAGCTTATCCACGCTGATGAGCACGCCGCTGGTGATCTCCAGATTCGTGTCCGCGCCGGTGATGACCGGTGCGCCCGTCAGCGCCACCTTCGCGCCCGGCAGCGCCAGAACGCCGCCCGCGACCGTGCCGCCGCTCATGTGGAAGCTGCCGCCGCTCCCGATCAGCAGGTTATTCGCGCTGGCCGCTTTTCCGCCTGCGATCTCGCCGCCGGTCATGTTGAATGTGCCCGTCACGTTGACGCTGCCCGCGTAGGTCTCGTCGAGACCCTGCGCCGTCAGGTCGCCGCCGCGCAGGCGGCCGCCGTAGAGATTGAACGTGGTGCCGGACGTGACGTTCACGTTCGCCGCGCCAAGGATGGGGTTGTGCTGCTGCGCCAGCTCCAGCGTGCCGCCGTAAACATCCAGCGTGCCGCCCGCGGCCAGCAGAATATTGCCCGTATGCGCCGCCGCACCGTCCACCGGCTTTGTGCCCTTGGCGGTCAGGCGGCCCTGCTTTTCGGTCTCCTCCGCGCTCGTATCCACGATGGAGAGTTTGGAGTCGTACCACACGAGGAAGTTGCGGGACTGGCTGCGCAGCGTGCGCCCGTTGAGGTTCAGCGCCACGTCCAGCGTGCCCACCTCGCCCGTCTCGGCGTCCTTATAGCCGATGGCGATCTGCCCGGCCGTCGACACGTTGCCGTGCAGGAAATAGTGCCCGCTCTGCGTGATGGCCTTGCCGCTCCAGCTCGTCCACTCCACAGTCTCATCGCAGTGCGCGCAGTAGGCCGTCAGGCTGGCTGTGCGGTTATCCACCACGTAGATGAGCTTCGCCTGCCCGGATTTGTCGCCGATGGCGTGGATCTTATCTCCCACGCGCAGCTCGGTCACCTCGCCGGGCATATTCACCCAGCCGTCGCTGACGTCGTAAATTTTGCAGTCCGCCGCCGGGTAGAACGTGACGGGCGCATGGTCGCCCGTGCCGGTACCGCGGTATTCCGTGACCACCGCGCCGTCGGCCTTCAGCTCCGTCACCGTATACCACGAGCACAGCGTGCTGCCGATCAGCTCATACGTCGTATACGCGTCCAGGATCGTCGTGCCGTTCAGGCTCAGGCCGAAGCAGCGTGCGCCGAAGCCGTCCAGCTTATCCGCGAGCGCGCGGCTCTGTGTGCGGTAGGTCACCTGCTTGCCGCCGCCGTAGCACAGCTCAAAATTATACCAGCCGTCCGCGTCCGGCTCGCGCGTGGAGCGCTTTTCCGCGTCGTTCCACATCCGCTCCAGATTCCAGTAGATCTCCGACTGCGGATTGCGCCCGCCCACCACGAAGAGATAGGCGATCTCGCCCATCAGGTCGCGCAGGCCGTGGATCTGGTCGCCCACGCGCAGCTCGGTGTCCTCGCCGGTCGCGCTGGCGTATTTCGTCACATTGTACACGCGGCAGCCCTCCGCCATTTTTGCGGTGACGACCGTTCCGGCATCCGCCGCGGTCGAATCCGCCGGGCGCATCGCCGTGACCTCGTCGCCGTCGATGGCGGTCACATAATACCAGCTGCCAAAGCTCGCGCCGCCGAGCACATCCGTCGGGAAATAGGCCGCCGTGATGACGTCGCCGTCCAGGCTCAGCCCGAAGCAGCGCGCGGCGTAGCTGTCGATCTGCGAGGCGATCGCGCGGTCGTCCGTTTTATAGGTCGCCGCCTTGCCGCCGTCGTAGACCACGTCAAAATAGTACCACCCGTCCGCGTCCGGCGTGCGGGCCGTCTCCTTGGTGGCATCGTCAAACCTTCGCTCCAGGCTCCAGTAGATGTCCGACACCGCCAGACGCTTGACCACGAAGATATAGCAGATCTCGCCGTCCTTGTTGAGCAGGCTGTGCGTCGTCCAGTTTTTGCCCAGCTCGCCCAGCATCAGCGGCGTGCCCACGGGGTTCACCATCCCGCTGACATCAAAAATTTTGCAGTCCTCCGCCACCGTGCACGACATCATCGGCGCGCGTTTGCTCTCCTCCACGGTCAGGTCCTGCTCATACAGCAGATCGCCCTCGACCTTCACGACCTCCCACCAGGAGCCGAAGGAGTAGCCGCCCGTCACCTCATAGGCCGTCTGCACGCCGGTGATATAGCCGTCCTCCACCGTCAGGCCGAAGCAGCGCGCGGCAAAGCCGTCCACCGCATCGGCGATGGCGGCGCTTCTGGCCTTGAGCGTGACCAACTCGCCGTTCACAGCCAGCTCAAACGAGTATTCGCCCGCGAGGTCGGGCTCGCGCGTGGAGCGCTCGAGCTCATAGTCCCACATCCGCGTGACGTTCCAGTAGATGGTCGTCTCGCCGTTGTGCGACAGGATGAACACCTGCGTCACCGCGCCCGCGCGGTCCTGCACGGCGATGATGCGGTCCTTTTCCGCCAGCTCCGCCGGCGCGCCCACATTGGCCGCGACGTCGCTGACGTCGTAAATTTTCGTATTCTCCGAAAGCTGCAGCGTCACGGCCATGCCCTCCATGGTCAGGCTGGAGTTGCACAGCACCGTGTTGTCGCTGATCATGTTGATATAAAACCGGTCGGCGGCATACCCGCCGCTCACCTCTTCCACCGGGCGCGCGTCGGTGATGACGCCGTCTGCGTCCACCTGCAGGCCCATCAGCGCCATCTGGTCGATGCGGTTGAGGAGCTTGCCGTCGTCGGTGCGGTACTCCACCTGTGCGCCGTCCACGGCGAACCAGATGTGATAAAAGCCCGCCTCGTCCTTCTTCCGGCTGGACAGGCCCGACTCGCTCTGGCCGATGTACGTCTCGCGGTCGATGTTCCAGCCGATGCGGTACGCGCTCTCATCCAGCAGTTCCTCCGCGGGCAGTTCCTCCGCGGGTGCGGGCGCGTCGCCGCCCTTTGCGCCGAAGAAAACGATCGCCAGCACCGCCAGTACGATCACCGCCGCGGCAGCCGCGGCGATCCAGATCCACTTCCTTTTTGCCGAAGCAGTCTTTTCTCTCATAGTCCGCTCTCCTTTCGCCGCAGTCCGGCCCGGGCGAAGATTTGTATTGCAATTATAGGCAGGCATTTTCAAATTGGCAAGCCATTTTTTCGTTTGCATCCTGATATTTTCCGAAACGAAAGTGCAAATCTATTTAATGCACAAATTTTGACCCTGTTTTTTGTCTGTTTTGCTCCCGCTTGCATTTTTGGCGGTTTTCGCCTATACTTTATCGTGTAAGAAAGGACGGGTGAGGGTCGTGAGCAGTCCGTTTTCCTATGAATCCAAGCTGATGCAGACGCTGATGCCCATCGGCGATCTGGTCATTCTGAATTTTCTGTATCTGCTGTGCTGCATCCCGGTGTTCACCATCGGCGCGGCGCAGGCGGGGCTTTACAGCGGCCTGCGCGTGCTGCTGGATAAGGAGGATGACAGCTCCTGCGCCGCCGCGTTCTTCCGCGGCTTCCGCACGGGTTTCGGCTCCATCACGCTGGCGTGGCTGATCTTCGCGGTGCTGATGGCCGTGGCGGGCTGGAGTTTGATCCTCGTGCTGGTCTATGAATACGCGGGCGCGGGCGCGCCGGTGTGGCTGAGCGTGGCGTCGGTGTGCATCTGCGCGCTGTTTCAGACGCAGCTGCCGCTGTTCCACGCGCGTTTTTCCTGCACCGCGTGGCAGCTCATCCGCAACAGCTTCCTGCTGTGCATCGCGCATCCGCTGCGCGCCGTTTTGTGCACGGCGCTCGTCTGGGCCCCCGCGGGGCTGGCGCTGGCAGATCTGTATCTGTTCATGCGGCTCACGCCGCTGTGGCTGTGCGGCTATTTCAGCATCGCGTTCATGCTCGGCTTTCTGCTGATGAAAAAGCCGTTCCAAACGCTCATCGACCACTTCCGCGAGACGCACCCCGAGCCGTCCGAGGGAGAAAACACGCCGGGCAGCGCCGGGCTGCCGGAGGAGACCCGATAAAAAGCCGCCCCGCGGACGCTCCGCGGGGCGGTTTACATAACTGACTATGGGCGGTACTGCGTGCGGTAGGCCGTGGGCGTCTGCCCGAACGTGCGCGAAAAAATGCGGTTAAAGCACGAGATCTGCCCAAAGCCGGACTCCAGCGCCACCGTCAGCACGCGCGCGTCGGTACTGCGCAGGGCGTAGGCCGCGGCGGCCAGCCGCGTCTGCTGGATGAACGCCTGCACCGACTGGCCCGTCTCGCGGCGGAACACCGCACGAAAATGCGACACGCTCATCCGGCACAGCCCCGCGATGACCGCCTCGCGCATGGCCTCCTTTTCGGCGTAGTGCGCGCGGATGTGCGCGATGGCGGGCCGCAGCCGCGCGGAGCAGTCCGGCTCCGCCGCCATTCTGCCCGTATCCGCGCCCAGGCGCGCGCAGGCGATGAGCAGCTCGCCGGTCAAAAACGCCGCCTCCTGCGCAAAAAACGATCCGCCGCTCTGCGCAAGGTCGCGCAGGCGGTAGATGAGCGCCGCCAGCTCCGGCTGCTCCGCCGGATGGAACACGCCTGAAAAGCCCGCCTGCGCGGCGGCAAGCAGACTGTTCGTATCCTGCACGCCGCCGTCCTTCAAAAGCCGCGCCGGATCGAATGACAGCCACTGCCAGTAGCTCTGCGTCTGCGCCGCCGCGGCGGACAGGTGCGCCATCCCCGGCGGCACATATTGCAGGTCGCCCTCCGAAAACGAATACACCCGCCGGTCTACGTGCGTCTGCCCGCAGCCGCTCAGGCAGACGCCGATCTCCGCGCAGGGGTGAAAATGCAGCGCCGTGATGCGGTTCGGCAGCAGCACCGACTGCGCCAGCATCAGCGGCCGGTACGCCCCGCGATAGGACGCCCGCGCATACGCCGGCAGGATCGTCGGGCAAAGCGTATAGTCCATGCTCTTCCCTCCCGTTTTCTGCATTATAGCAATTTGCCGCAGGGTGTGCAAGATTTTCCGCAAAAACCCTGTCCAATATCAGCGAATATGTCAAGCTATCGGCGAAAAGCCGTAGATTCCCGCCCCGGCATCTGGTATGCTGAGCATATTCTGAAGGATCCTGGGAGGATGCACCATGCAGAAATACGATGTTGCCGCCTATATCTGGCCCGCCTATTCCGGCGATGAGCTGCGCACGCGGATGTTCTGGCCGGAGGGCATGGGCGAATGGGAGACCGTAAAGGCGGCCCGGCCGAAGTTTGAGGGCCACCTCCAGCCGCGCCGCCCGCTCTGGGGCTATGTGAACGAGGCCGACCCCGCCGTGATGGAGATGGAGATCGCGCAGGCCACGCGCCACGGCGTGAACGTGTTCATCTACGACTGGTACTGGTTCGACCGCCGCCCGTTCCTGGAGGGCTGTTTGAATGACGGCTTTCTGAAGGCGAAAAACAACCGCGATATGCGTTTTTACCTGATGTGGGCGAATCACGACGCCAATCACCTCTGGAACCGGCACCTTTCCAGCAGCGAATGCGGCAGCACCGTCATCTGGCGCGGCGGCATCGAGCGTGCGGGCTTTGAGCAGATGGCAGAGCGTCTGGCGGACAAATACTTCGGGCTGGAAAATTACTACCGCATCGACGGCAAGCCCGTGTTTATGATCTACGATCTGGCGAATTTCATCGCCGGGATGGGCGGCATGGAGCCTGCGCGCGCAGCGCTCGACTGGCTGCGGGCGCTGGCGGCCCGAAAGGGCCTCGGCGGCCTTCATCTGCAGGCCGTCATCCGCGGCGACCGCGCGCTGGATCTCAGTGGCGTGGACGGCAGCCACATCTCGTCCTACGCCGAAACGACGCAGGCGCTCGGCTTTGACAGCGTCACGCACTACCAGTACGGCATGATCACCAACATGACCGGCGACTATCTGCGCATTCTGGACGACGTGCGCGCGGAGCTTGAGAAGATCGACAAGACCTACGCCATCCCCTACTGCCCGCACGTCTCCTGCGGCTGGGACAATAACCCCCGCTACGCGGAGCTGCGCCCCAAGGTCACCACGAACAACACCCCCGAAAACTTTGAAAAGGCGCTGCGCATGGTCAAGGAGTACGTTGACACGCATGACCTGCCCGCGCCGCTCATCACCGTCAACTCGTGGAACGAGTGGACGGAGTCGAGCTATCTGCAGCCCGACGATCTGTACGGCTACGGCTATCTGGACGCGGTGCGCCGCGTCTTTCTGGAAGGAAATTGACGATGGAACAAACACGCTTCTGCCCGCGCCCGGTCACCACACGGCGCTATCTGCAGCCGCCGCTGTCGGAGCGGCTCATCACCCTCTGGGCGGAGGGCAAGCTGCTGTTCGGCGATGTGCGCGTGGACGCAGAGGACAGCCGCGTGGAGCCGGAGCGGTATTTTAAGCACTTTATCGGCTGCGGCGTGCTGCCGCTGTGGGGCTGGAGCGCCGTTCCGTTCGACTTCCGCAGGGCGGAAAACGGCGTCACCGCCTCCGGCGCGCCCATCCATACCGTCCGGCTGCAAAACGACGTGCTGGAGCTGGAAGTGGAGGCGTTCTGCAACGCCGCGCGGCGCGCGACGCTTTTTGTGCGCTGCACGGCGCGCAACCGCACCGCCCGCCCGCTCACGCAAAAGCTGTCGCTGCTGCTGCGCACAGGGCTGGAGTTCGATCTGGCCCACGGCCGCAGCGACGGCTATCTCAGCTATGCGCCCGACGCGCAGAGCTGGAAGCAGATGAGCTGCGCGTGGACGGGCCGCGGCTGCCGCTGCACCGACGGCGAGCACATCCTCACGCTCAGCCGCCCCGCCGTCTGGAACTTAAAGCTGGGCGCGGCGGAGCTGATTTTGGAGCTGGAGGCGGGCGGCGAGACGGCCTTTACCTTTACGCTTGACAAGGGCGAGGTCACGCAGTATGACTACGCCGCCGAGCGCGCCGCGTGCGAAGCGTTCTGGCAGAAGGAGCTTTCCCGCATCCGAAGGCTCCCCGCCGCGCTGCAAAATGACCCCGAAAAGGTCAAACTGCTGCGCCATATGACCGCGCAACTGCTGCAAATGCTGGCCGTTTCGCAGGGAAACGATCTCGTTTTGCCGCGGCAGGGCGGCCTGCGGCGCATCATCTGGCCGACAGAGGCGCTGTCGATGATTGAAGCGCTCAGCCGTCTCGGCGATTTTGACGACTATCTTGCGCCCGTTTTCTCCACCTATTTTGACACGCTCCAGCTTCCGAGCGGCGAGATCGGCGCGCTCGGCATCCCGTGGGCGAGCATCACGGCGGCGGTGCTGTACAGCTTTTCAAAATTCTGCGAGCAGACGCGCGATGCGGCGTTTTTCGGCCAATACCGCGACCGCGCGTACCGCGCCTACGCCTTCATTCGCGATCTGCGCCGCTCGGTTTTGGACTCCGACACGCTCGCGGGTGGGCTGTTCCCGATCCGGCAGGGCATCGACTGGACGCAGCAGTTCCAGTGCTGGACGTCCACCGACGTCTTTAACCTCTTTGCGCTGGACGCCTTTGCGGCGCTGCTCGCGCAAAATGGCGACCCGGCGGCGCGCGAGGTGCGCGACGAACACGCCGCCTACCTTGCCGACATGAAGCGCCACTTCCGCCCGTACTATGACGCCGCGCCCGCGGACGAGCTGCGCATCCCGCTCAAGCCCGTCGGCGACGACGCGGAGCTGGTGCGCGACCTCTATCCGCTTTTGTACCACGGCCGGTTCATCCTCTGCGGCGTCATCAAGGGCGCGCGGGATATTGAGCGCGTCTACCGCTTCCTCCTGAAAAACGACATCACCCGCGAGGGGCTGGGCCTGTACGGCCATATGCGCTACGCGGACGGCAACCCGAACATCTGGTACGTCTCGTTCCCGGACTACTACTGGTTCGAGATCTGGATGCGCCTGGGCGACCGCGAGCGCGCGCGGCAGATCGTGCAGGCGCAGCTCGATTACGCCATGACGGCGGAATACTGTCTGGTCGAGCGCATCGACACGGCGGACCCGTACTTTGCCCCGTGGTCGCCCAACGCCAGCGCCACCGGCCGCACCATCCTCATGCTTCTGGAATTTTACGCAGACTAAAGAAAAAACGCCCCGCAGCCACCGGCTGCGGGGCGTTTTGCATTGGAAAGCGCCGTTTGAAACGCTCAGCCCCAGAGGGCGGAGAGCATGGGAACGATCTGCTTTTTGCGGGAGACGACCTTGGGCAGGAAGCAGGCGTGGTCCTTGAGCTGGACGTTGAACGCCTGCGTGAAAATATCTTCGTCGCCGAGGTACAAAATGTGCGTACCCTCCACCAGCACGTCCGTGAGCATGAGGATCATCAGGCTGTAGCCGCGCTCGGTCATCGTGCGCTGCATGATCTGCAAAAATTCGTCCTTCCGCTGCAGCATCCGGCTGGAGTCGACGCAGGTGATCTGGCTGATGCCGAAGTCGTGGCCCGCGATGTGGAAGTCCTTAAAGTCGGCGAACAGCAGGCTGTCGGCAGGCTTATCGTCGGAGTTGGAGGCCGCGAAGATCTCCTTGCCCAGCTCCTCCAGCGACACGTTCGCGATGCGCGCCATGCGCTCGGCCATGCGGTGGTCCTTGGGCGTGGACGTGGGCGATTTGAACATGACCGTGTCCGCCACGATGGCCGAGGCGATCAGGCCCGCGAGCTTGTCGGACGGCATGAGGCCCTTTTCCTGATACATCGACGCAATGATCGTGGCCGTGGAGCCAACGGGCTCATTGCGGAAATAGATGGGGTTGCCGGTTTGAATATCGGCCAGACGGTGATGGTCGATGATCTCCAAAATCTCCGCCTGCTCCAGCCCCGGCACGGACTGCGCCGCCTCGTTGTGATCCACCAGCACCACGCGCTTGCGGCGGGGTTTGATGAGGTGATAGCGCGAGAGCGTGCCCACGACCTTGTCGTTTTCGTCCAGGATCGGATAGCTGCGGTGGCGGCTTTTCAGGACGATCTCCTTCACGTCGTCCACAAAATCCGTCAGGTGGAACGCTTCCAGATCCTCCGTCCGGCAGATGCGCTGGATGGGGATGGCGTAGTAGATCATCCGCGCGGTCTTGACCGCGTCAAACGGCGTTGCGATGATGCACGTCTCGGTCGGCAGCTCGTAAAGCGCCTTCGGCAGCTCCGCCTGACACACGATCAGGCAGCTCACGTTTTCCTCCAGCGCACGGCGTGCCAGCTCCGGCTGCTCGCCGCAGATGACGATGGACGCCTTGCTGCGGAAAACCAGATTGGCGTTGCTCTGCGGCAGGGCGATGCATACCTCGCCGCTCACACTGTCCACCAGGTGCCCAGCCTCGTTGAGGATCTTGCCGTCGAGCACGCTGAGAAGATTGAATACCGGGATCTTCTGCACGAACGGCTCGCTGACGGTATTCATATCATACGCCGCCACCTCCGAAGGCGAGAGCATGCCGTACAGGCTCCCATCGTCCGTCGTCACCGGCAGCGCCGGGATGGCGCGGTTGGAGCGCAGCGTGTCCCACGCGCGGCTGAGCGTCACGGCGCTGCTGAGCGCCGGCGGCGTGTCAAACGCCAGATCGCGCACCTGCGTGCGCATCGTCTGGATGCGCACCGGCGGCTCAAAGCCGAAGCGCGCCAGCACCAGCTGCGTCTCGTCACTGATATGCCCCAGCCGCGCCGCGACGAATTCACGGTCGCCCAGAGCGTTCCGCAGCGCGGCGTAGGCCATGGCGGATACGATGGAATCCGTATCGGGATTGCGGTGACCGGTCACATAAATCGGGTCCATAGGCGCCCTCCTCTCACTCTCAGGCCTCCGGGAATTTCACACCGTTGAATTTCATCAAAAACCGCACGGGATAGTAGCGGTCGAGATAGTATGTGCTGTACCATTCGAATGTAGCCTGCGGCAGCTGGCGCAGCTCCGGCGCGTCGCAGCGGAAGCGGCAGAACGTCTGCTCATCGCCGCTGAGCAGCGCCGCCAGCAGCTCGCGCTGGCCCTCGTTTGCAAGGCGCTCGAGGCACGTGTCCATGATCTGCACGCAGTCCTGCTCCTCCGGCGGGGCGAGCCACTGCTTGTTGCCCAGCCACAGCAAAAACTCATCCATATCCAGCAGCGTCCGCGCCGCGGCGTGGGAGAGCTTTTTGAATTCCTCCGTGTCGTGGCGCTTGACCACGTCGATCAGGTACTCCACCAGCCGGTCGTCCAGACACACACTGTCGAGAAACACCTCGTAAATATCGCGGATCTCGGACTTCACCGGCTCCTCCGGTTCCTCCGGCGCATTCTCCGTCTCGGGTTGCTCTGCCTGCGCGCCCTGCGCCAGCGCTCCGCCGAGCGCCCCGAGCGCCGCCGGGTCATAGCGCTCAAACGCCGCGGGGTCGATCACATCGCCGCGCGCCGCAGCGCACAGGCGGACGAATCCCGGAATGCCGAGCGCGGCGATCTGCCCCTGCAGCTCCTCCGCCCGCGCATCTGCGTCTGCCCCCGTCACCCGCAGCCCCTCCGGCACAGGAAAGCGCCCCTCGCAAAGCTCCTGAAAATATTGCAGAAAATATTGAAGAATTTCCATATAGACTCCTGAAAATTTTGGTACCTTGAGTCTATCATCTTTTCCGGGCAAAGTCAAAATAAATTCTCCTGCGCGGCATGCACCCCATACCTTCCCCTCGGGGCCGATTCCCCCTATCAGGGGGAAATGTCCCGAAGGGACAAAGAGGGTAGGGACAGGTGCCCCCGAAGGGGGCGGATGAGGGCCGGGGAGCACTGAAACATAGCTTAGCATTCCCAGCAAAACGTAACTGCTCCCCGACCCTCATCAGTCTGCGGAGCAATGCTCCGCAGACAGCTTCCCCCAGGGGAAGCCAAGGGGGTGCCTTCCGCCTTGCTCCTGCGGCGGGGAGCCGGCAGTACTTGCTTACTTCTTCGCTCTTACCTCTTCCTTACCCATACTGCTCCGCCATATACAGGCTCACGCGGGACTGGATGTTTTTTGCGGTCTGTTCGGGGGTCGCTTCGCCGCGGAGCATGGGGGCGCACTCGGTTTGGAGGATATTCATGACGCTCTCGTCGCGGTAGCCCATCGCGCGGCAGGCCTGCGCGGCGGCGATGTAGGTCTGCACATCCTCCTCCGTCGCCGTGGTGTATTGCCCGGCGCTCTCGTTTCGCAGCGCGACCTGCTCGCGCATGAGCGGCGCGTAGACCGGCGAGCCGTAATACGCCGCGTCCGCGCCGTTTTTCAGAACGTATTTGATGAATTCCCAGCACCCCTCCGGGCTCGCCGTCGCAGCAAATGCGCCGACGTCGCCGTACAGCTGCATGACAGAGCCGCAGCTGCCGTCCGCCGTCGGCCAGCCGATGTAGGCAAGCGTTTTGCCGCCCTGCACGCGGTCAAACGTCACGCTGTTCGGCGCGTCCAGCCACGTGGCGCAGCACATCAGCTCGCCCGCCTCCAGCCGCCAACTGACCGGCCGTCCGGCATAGTCCAGCGCCTCATACTGCCCGCAGGCCAGCGCGCCATTCAGAATGCCGATGAATTCGGCGTTGTCAAAATCGCACGTCCCGGCCTCCAGATCGAGCGCCCTGGCCAGATACCCGCCGCCCATCTGCGTCAAAAATTCCTCCGGCGACATATAGTAGATCATCTGCTGATCGTCCCGCAGCCCGCGCTCGATGTCCAGATAGTCCGCCACCGTCCAGCCCTTGTGCGCGTCGTAAAAATCCTGCGAGCACATGAGCGTCTCCACAACAAACTGCCGCGCCAGCACATACAGCCCGCCGTACTCGTGCAGCGCGTCCCAGCCGAGAAGATCCTCCGGCGAAATGCTCGCGTCTGCCGCCAGATACGGGTCCAGATCGAGCAGCAGCTGCTTTCCCAGATACGGCAGCGGCGACAGCGCGTCAAACACGATCATATCCGGCACATTCCCGGCGATGAGCTCCGTGTGCAGGCGCGTTTTCGCGTCCTGAAGATCGGCGCGGTAGCGGGCCATCTCGTCCTCTCCCGGCACGCTGCCGGGCTCCACCAGCTCGCCGGTAAAGTAATCCCGCAGCTGCACGGTGTAGTCCGCGCTCTGCGCGTTAAACTGCGCAGCGAGCGCGTCCCAGCCGTAGTCCTGCAGCCGAATGCCCGCCAGCGTCAGCACCGTCTTGCCGCTCGCCTCGTCGATCACAGGCGCTTTTGCGCCTGCGGCGGTTTTGTCCGCGGGCGCGGCTGGGCGCTCATCCCCGACCGGCGCAGGCGCAGCTTCGCTCCCGACCGGAACCGCCGTACTTCCCTGCTCCACCGGCACCGCCTGTCCCGCGCAGCCGCTCAAAAGCACGAAAAGCAGAAGCAAAATCGCAAAAAGTCTCCGTTTCATAGCGTTCCTCCCGATATTCGGCAGATTTTTCAGGTCCAGTATACCATAGCTTTTGTGATGGGGAGCGATAAAGAATTCTTAAAATTTACACGCTCCCAGCGAGCGCATAAAAGCTCTCCCGCCATGCCGTAGGGGAGGGGCTCTGCCCCTCCCGCTGGTACGCAACATTGTTCTTTTGTAGCAGTGCCGATTTGCTGAGGGCCCATAGCTTCCCCCAGGGGAAGCTATGGGGTGCCTACAATTCGCCGCTGCCTCAAAAAACTGCCGCCGCAGACTGTGCACTTTTGGCCTTTTGAGGCAGCGCCGATTTGTGGAAGTCCCTTGGCTTCCCCTCGGGGAAGCTGGCTGCGGAGCGGCAGCGGAGCAGACTGATGAGGGTTGAGGAGCAGTTGCGTTTTGGCACAACTGCTAAGCTATGTTTTAGTGCTCCCCTACCCTCATCAGTCAGCCTACGGCTGACAGCTTCCCCCAGGGGAAGCTATGGGGTGCCTGCGTTTCGCCGCTGCGTCGGGGATTCGGCAGCGTGCGCTTACTTCTTCACTTTTCACTATTCACTTTTACTTCAAACCGCCCCGCTCCTACGTTACGGCTGAGAAATCGGCGATTGACATCTCCGCCTTTGCCGTTTATCATATTTCTGTGAGAGGTGCTGTACATGAACAACGAACCCTTAAGGATCCATCGGCGTGGGGAGGATGGGAACCGGATGATCTCGGTGCGTATTCGGGAGGAGACGCTGGCGGAACTGGACCGGCTGGCGGCGGAGACGAATTACTCCCGCAATGAGCTGATTAACATCATCCTTGCACACGGCGTCAAGAACGTGGAGATCGAATAAGTCGCGACAAATGGATGCAAAAAGCCCGCTGGATAATTTCCAGCGGGCTTTTTCTGCTTTTATCCGGCCATGTCAGCCATGTCGGCGGACTCATCCATGGTCTCTGTGATACCGAACTCGTCCGTCACCGGCTCTTCGTCCGTATCCTCTTCCACGATGGTCTGCACGAACTCGCTCTCATAAGCCTCCTCCGGCAGTCCTGCGAACAGGCCCGGGAGGTTGATGATGATGCCGTCCATATTATACGGCAGGGCAAAGCGGTAGGCCACGATGGTCTCGTCGCCGCCCTTTTCCTGCGTGATCTTGAACGTGATGTCGAGCGTCTGCCCGATCACAGTGGTCATGGCGCGCTCTTTATCGTAGAGCTTGCCGATCTGCTCTTCGCCGTCGATGACAACGACCTTATAGGGTGTGTCGTAGGTCGTGCCGTTGTATTCGAGCTTTTTGTTGTCGAAATACACCGTGTGGCCGCGGCCGACCACGAACATCACCGCCGCGATCGCCAGCAGCACGACCACCGTGCCGACCTTAAAGAGAATGGAAGTCGTTTTCTTGCTCACGCCTGTCCCTCCTCTCGCTGCGCCTGCGCAAGCTCCTGACCGAGACGGTTCTTCTGCTTGCGCTTTTTCATCTCATACATCACCAGCGCCACCGCGATGACGAAGTACGACGCGAACACGCGGAAGTACTCGCCGATCATGGAGTCGCCCGTGATCGCCGCGCCGGTCGAGGGCGCCACGATGAACATGGTGTGGAACAGGATAACGCCGAGGAACACATTGCCGATGGACGCCTTATCCACGGACGCGCCGCCGACGAGCAGCGCCGCGATGCAGAACATACCGATCTGCGAATGCGCGCTGTAGGTGGCGATATTGCCCATGTTCTGCAGATACAGGATCATACCGAAGCCGGAGAGCACCGTGGACATCACGATGGACAGCACGCGCGTGCGGTCCACATTGATGCCGGCGTCGCGCGCGACCTCCATGTCCTGCCCGACGGCGCGCATATCCTGCCCGAGCTTGGTCTTGCGGAACCAGACGATGAACAGGCACAGCAGGCCGATGAGGATGAACGACAGCACCGGGATCTTCACGCCGCCGATGTTCACGGCCAGCAGATTGTCGATGCACTGGCGCATATTGAGAAGGCTGACGGTATTGCGGATGCCGTAGCCGCGCGGCAGGCGGATGGACGCGTGCTTGATGGGGATGATGCTGCCCATGGCGAACAGCACGATCAGCTGATACACGCCGTTCATAAAGAAGCTGATGATGTAGCTCGTGATCATCTCACGGCCCTTGGCGTGGTTGAGGATGGTGCCGCAGAGCAGGCCCAGCAGCGCCGAGAACGGGATGGAGACGATCATCGCCAGCACCACGCCCGGGATGCCCCAGATCTGCCAGTCGGCCACGAAGATCAGCGCGATCTCCGCGCCCATGGCGCCCAGCGTCATCGCGAAGTTCAGGCCCATACCGGCCATGATCGGGATGAGCAGGCCCATCACCAGGAAAATATTGCGCCCCATACGGGTCACGACCTCGTTGAGCAGATAGCTCGCCGAGAAGCCGGACACCGGGATGCACGCCGCGCAGATCAGCACGAACAGGATCGGCACGGAGTTGTTCTGAATAAATTCCAGCGGAGTCGTTTTTCGGAGCGTATTCTTGTTTTTCATTTCGAGCCCTCCGATTTTCTGGTCAGTGCGTACAGGATCATGCCCTGCGAAACGATGATACGCACGATCTCACTGATGTCCGCGTGGATGATGGAGTTGATGACGGTCGGCGTCATGGTCGTCAGGCCCTGGAACACAAACGTGCCGAGCACGACGTTAAAGATGTTCGCCTTGTTCGCGCTCGCGCCGCCGATGAGCAGCGCCGCGACCGTGGGCAGCGCCATATAGAACGGCGCGTTGTACAGCTGAATAAAGCCGAAGCCCTGCTGATACACCAGAATGCCGATCGCACCGAGCCACGTGGACATCACAACGGACAAAAGCCGCATCTTATCCACGCTGATGCCCGCCGCCTTGGCGAACTCGGGGTTCGAGCCGACGGCCGTCATAGCCGTGCCGGTCTTGGTGTGGAAGAACGCCCACACAAGGAAGCACAGCAGCGCCACAAACAGCAGCGTGCCCGTCGGGATGACAAGGCTGCCGAGCTTGATCTGCCACAGGTTCGCCAGCACGCCCTCGTAATAGCCCTCGAGCGTGATGGTGGTACGCAGGCCCTTGCCGGACAGGCCCCAGACCATGTTCGGACTGGTATACGGCAGCAGCAGCCACATCATGCACATGAAGGCGACGGATGCGAAGCCGACGTAGGTCGCGATCATCATTTCGCCGCCCTTGATCTTATTGAGCAGCCACCCGTACAGCGCACCGAGGATCAGCGCGAACGGCGTTGCGATCACCGCGGCCATCACAAAGCCGCCCACGCCGGTAAAGCCGAACTGCATGGAAAGCGTTGCGCCGAGCAATCCCGCGATGATGCCGAGCGGCAGGCCGAAGTTCAGGCCGCAGCCCGAGAGAACCATCGGCACCATGGCCAGCACCAGCACCGCGTTCCAGCTGAAGCGGTTGATGGTATTGGTCAGCTGCGTGAGGAAGTCGGCGCCCACGATCGGCGCCATAATAAACATCAGGATCAGAAAGCCCGTGATGATCATACGCGCCGGACCGAACGAGGACGCCAGCGAGCTTATTTCGCGGTTGAACTTTTCAGGACCCCAGATATGATCTATTTGTGTCTTTTTCATGGTGTCCTCCTTATCTTACCTTGCTGACCATCAGCGCGCCGAATTCCTCCGACGGGCGCTGCGCCGGCAGGATGCCCGCGACCTCGCCGCCGGAGACGATGGCGATGCGGTCGCAGATCTGCCGCAGCTCCTCCAGCTCCGACGAGATCATCACAACGGTGACGCCCGACTCGCGGTTGAATTTTTTCAGCGCGTCCAGCACCAGCGACTTTGCGCCCACGTCGATGCCGCGCGTCGGCTCGGACACAAACAGGAACTTCGGGTGCAGCGCGAACGCGCGCGCCAGGCAGATCTTCTGCTGGTTGCCGCCCGAAAGCTCGCGGGCCTTCTGCTTGGAGCCGGTGCACTTGATGGCGAGCTGCTCGATATACTGCTCGGTCAGCTCGCGGATGGCCTTGCTGTCACGCCATTTGATCAGGCCGCCCAGCAGGTTTTTGAGCATTTTGTTCTGCGACTGCATGAGCGTAAAGGAGACGTTCCACTCCAGCGACTCATCCAGAAGCAGACCCACGCCGCGCCGGTCCTCCGACACGAACGCCAGCGACGCGTCCAGGCACGCCTTGGGGTTATTGAGCGGGATCTCCTTGCCGTCAAACTCCACCTTGCCGCCCGCGTCATACAGGCCCATCACGCCGTTCGGAATGCCGAGCTTGCCCTGACCGGCCAGACCGCCGATGCCGAGGATCTCGCCCTCGCGCACGTCCAGGTTCACATCCCGGACAATCTCGCCGGGCATATCGACCCACAGGCGGCGGATGGACAGGATGGTCCTGGCATCCGGCAGCTCGCGCGCCTCGGCAACAGCCGACACGTCGACCTGACGGCCGACCATCCACTTGGTGATGCTGTCAACGTCCGTCTCTTTGGCCGCGACGTCCTGCACGACCTTGCCGTCACGCATGACGACGACCTTGTCGCACACGTCGAGGATCTCATGCAGGCGGTGCGTGATGAAAATCACGGCGATTCCCTTTTCCGCCATGCTGCGGATGGAAGCGAGCAGCGCTTCGGCTTCCTTTTCCGTCAGGACCGCCGTCGGCTCATCAAGGATCAGCAGCTTCAGCTGTTCCTTGCTCAGCTCACGGGCGATCTCTGTAAATTGCTTGTGTCCGACGGGCATCTGGCTGATGACCATATGGGGGTCGATCGCGAAGCCCATCTTTTCGATCGCAGCGTCCGCGCGACGGTCCATCTCTGCGTAGTCCAGCGTGTTCAGGCGCGATCCGAAAACCTGGGCAGCCAGTGTTTTCTTCTGCGGCTCACGGTTGAGCAGGATGTTTTCCGCAGCGGTAAATCCGGGAATCAGGGAAAACTCCTGATGGACCATGCCGATGCCGGCCGCAAGCGCATCATGCGGCGTGCGGAAGTTCACCTTCTCGCCGTTCAGCAGCACGTCGCCGCCGTAGCCGCCGGTCTCCTGGATCATGGTCATGCCGAACAGGATCCGCATCAGCGTGCTTTTGCCCGCGCCGTTTTCGCCCACAAGACCCATGACCTCGCCGGCCCGCAGGGTAAAGCTGATGTCCGTCAGCACCTGGTTGCCGTAGAAATCCTTCTGAATATTTTTCATCTCCAGCAGCGGAGGATTGTTATTTGTCATGGTTTTTCCCTACCTAAAGCAGCGGCAGGGGGAGAGACTGTTCTCCCCCTGCCGGATTTTGAGTTCGTATGCGTGATTACTTCAGGGTGAAGTACTTCTCGGGGACCTCGACCTCGGTCGAGCCCATGAAGAAGCCCGGATCGCCCATGATGTAGGTATCCTGATAGACGAGGAACACGTTGTCCATCTTGACGCCGGTGTCGGCGTTGGTGTAGTTGGAGCCGTTCCAGCTCGCCTTCGGGGAGTACTTCGTGAACGCCTTCGCGATGTCGTCGACGTCGCAGAGCTCGCTCTCGCCGTTGATGACGTTCAGAGCGTGCTGCGCAAGGCCCGCGGAAACGGTGTAGCCGTAGGAGTAGGCCCAGGTGCCGAAGCGGCCCGCGCCGCCCTTTTCACAAATAGCCTCTTCGACCTTGGCAAGGATCTTGTCGAAGTCGCCGGCTTCTTCGGTCAGGTCCAGACCCAGCGCGCCGGGATAGCCCATCAGCGGGGAGGGCAGGTCAGCCTCGATGAAATAGCCGCCGTACTCGAGCAGGCTCTTCAGCAGCGGCTCGGTGTGGGCGTCGTTGGTGCAGAAGTACGCAGCCTTCTGGCCATACTTCTCGACCCACTCGGGGACCTTCTCAAGGATGTAGGCCTGAGCGCCCGGAACGCCAACGTCGGACGTGGGGTCGGGAGCGGTCTCAAGCACGAACTCCATGCCGAACTCGTCGCACGCAGCCTGCATGATCGCCACACGGCGGCTCATGGTCTCATAGGACATGTGGCGCGGGAAGGAGATGTGCACAAAGGTGTCGCAGCCCAGCTCGTGGGCGGTGCGGATGATGAGGTAGCCGCGGGCAACGAAGTCGTTGTTCGTGACCAGGTCGGCAGCGCTGCCGATCTCGGGCAGGTCCTCGTGGGACTCACCGGCGATGCAGATGATGTCGGGGCGGCGCTCCTTGATCTGACGGAAGGCCTCGGTCGTGCCCGGGATCGCCTGGTTGACGATGATCGCCTTCATGTCGGGGTCGTCGGACATATTGACGATGGTCTGGATGGTCGTCTCCAGCTCTTCGGTGAAGTTATCCGGATAGATGGCCAGCTTCACCATGTCCTCGCCGTACTCGGCCTGGAAGGCCTCGGCGCCGCGGCGGTCGTCCTCAGACTGAGAAACGGAGCCGGTAACGATACCGATATGCACGGCACCGTCGGAAGCGGCGGGCGTCTCCTCGGCGGGGGTTTCCGCCGCGTCGGAGCTGTTGTCAGCGCTCGTGTCGGCCGTGTCGGTGGTGGACGGAGCCGGCGTCTGCTGCGTGGTCTTGCCTGCACAGGCAGCCAGAGACAGTACCATCACAAGTGCCAGCAGCAGTGCTACGATCTTTTTCATGTTCTTTCCTCCTTAAAATTGCCTTTCCCAAATTTTTCATCGGGTCGGTACTAGATATTTTATCATTTAAAGTGCCATCTGACAAGAGTTTTTTTCAAAAAATGCAATTCCGCCGTGCCGGCGCTGCATCGGCGCGATGGAGGTTTGTTCCTCCCATGCGGACAGTTTTGTATATGTATGCTTTCTATCGCGGAATTTTGATAGAAAAATCGTTTTTCCCGCATAAATGCCCACCGGTTCTGCATGAATATGACATTGCATATTCATTCTCCCAACGCCCGTCCGGATGAATTTTCTGCAAGGCGAGGAAATAAAAGCACCCTTCGCGCTCACGCGAAGGGTGCTATTTGTCTTTTTTGGCGTCAGCCCTCACCTGTCAGGCTGGTGCGCACGAGGGCGCGGCGGAGCTTCGCCTCGGCAAGGCGGATCTCCTCGTCGGTGAGCGAGGCACGGTTTTTGAGCCGCTCCTGCGCCGCCTCCAGCGCGCGCTGCGCGCGGGCCCGGTCGATCTGCTCCTGCCACTCGAACGTGGTGGCGATCAGCCGCACGGCACCGCCCTTTACCATCAGCATCCCGCCGATGCATGCCGCGCGGCGCGTCTGGCCGTTTATCACCACGCGCGCCTGGCCCATGCCGAGCGGCGTTACATAGTTGATGTGCCCCGGCAGGATGGTCACACCGCCGGTCACGGCGCGCACGTCCAGACTCTCGGCCTCGCCGTCATAAAACAGCCCGTCGGGCGTTACGATCTGCAAATGAAAGCTGCTCATGCGCCCGCACCCTTGGCCTTGGCCACCGCCTCGTCGATGGAGCCGACGAAGAGGAACGCCGATTCGGGCAGATCGTCGTGCTTGCCCTCGATGATCTCGCGGAAGCCGCGGATGGTCTCCTTGAGTGGCACGTATTTGCCCTGGAAGCCCGTGAACTGCTCGGCCACGTGGAACGGCTGCGACAAAAAGCGCTGCACCTTTCTCGCGCGGCTCACGGCGAGCTTATCGTCCTCCGACAGCTCGTCCATGCCCATGATGGCGATGATGTCCTGCAGCTCCTTATACCGCTGCAGCAGCTGGATAACGCCACGCGCCACGTCGTAATGCTCCTGCCCGACGATCTCGGGCGTGAGGATACGGGACGTGGAGTCGAGCGGATCGACGGCCGGGTAAATGCCCAGCGACGCGATGCCGCGGTCGAGCACGGTGGTGGCGTCCAGATGCGCAAACGTCGTGGCCGGCGCGGGGTCGGTCAGGTCATCCGCCGGGACGTAGACCGCCTGCACGGACGTGATGGAGCCGTTTTTCGTGGACGTGATGCGCTCCTGCAGCGCGCCCATCTCGGTCGCGAGCGTCGGCTGATAGCCGACGGCGGAGGGCATACGGCCCAGCAGCGCCGACACCTCGGAGCCTGCCTGCGTAAAGCGGAAGATGTTGTCGATGAACAAAAGCACATCCTGATGGCCCACGTCGCGGAAATACTCCGCCATCGTCAGGCCCGACAGGCCCACGCGCATACGCGCTCCGGGCGGCTCGTTCATCTGGCCGTAGACCAGCGCCGTTTTGGACAGGACGCCGGACTCCTTCATTTCATAGTACAGGTCGTTGCCCTCGCGCGTGCGCTCGCCCACGCCGGTAAACACGGAGTAGCCGTTGTGTTCGGTGGCGATGTTGTAGATCAGCTCCTGAATGAGCACCGTTTTGCCGACGCCCGCGCCGCCGAACAGGCCGATCTTGCCGCCCTTGGCATACGGGCAGATAAGGTCGACGACCTTGATGCCGGTCTCGAGGATCTCGGTGGTGGACTGCTGCTCCTCATAGCTCGGCGCGGGGCGGTGGATGGCCCAGCGCTCGGCGGCCTCCGGCGCGGGCTGGTTATCCACCGGCTCGCCCAGAAGATCAAAGATGCGCCCGAGGCACACGTCGCCCACGGGAACGGTGATCGGCGAGCCGGTGTCCACCGCTTCGGTGCCGCGCTCCAGCCCGTCGGTGGAGCTCATGGCGATGCAGCGGACGACATTGTCGCCGATGTGCTGCTCGACCTCGGCGGTCAGCGTTTTGCCGCCGAGCTGCAGCGTGACAGCGTTCAGAAGCTCCGGCAGCTCGCCGTCGGCAAAGCGGATGTCCAGCACCGGGCCGATGACCTGCACGACCGTGCCGATGTGCTGTTTGGTCATACGCGATCTCCTTTCAGTGTTCCGCGCCGGCGACGATCTCGGTGATCTCCTGCGTGATGGCGCCCTGCCGGGCGCGGTTGTAGCGCAGGTTCAGATCCTGGATCATCTCGTCGGCGTTTTTGGTGGCGGCGTCCATCGCCATGCGGCGCGCCGCCTGCTCGGAGGCGACGGACTCGCACAGCGCGCCGTAGAAAACGCCCCCCAGATACTCCGGCACAATGGCGTCGAACACGCCGATCGGGCCGGTCTCATACAGAATAAACGGCTTTGCCTCCCGCAGATCCTTCTTTTCCGCGATGCGCACCGGCAGCAGCTCCAGCGTCGCCGGCGTCTGGGACAGGAGCGAAGCGAAGTTGGTATACACCAGCTCGACCCGCGCGAATTTGCCCGCCAGAAACTGCGTGCAAAGCAGCTTTGCCACGGAGTAGCACTCGCCGATGGACACCTCCGCCGCCTGCGCGCAGCGATCCGTCAGGATCTCCACGCCGCGCGCGCGGAAAAACTCCACCGCCTTCTTGCCCACCGGCAGCACCAGATCGTGCTCCGCGTCCATCCCGGCGTAGGCCAGCTTCAGCACATTGCTGTTATAGCCGCCGGCAAGGCCGCGGTCGCCCGCGATGACGATGTGCAGCGTCCGCCCGTCCCGCTTTTTCAGGTACGGCGAGACGAAGTCCATCGTGCTGTCGGCGATCTGGTCCATCGTTTCGTACAGGATCTCAAAATACGGGCGGCTGGCCGCCGCGCGCTCCTGCGCGCCGCGAAGCTTGGAGGCCGCGACCATTTCCATGGCGCGCGTGATCTGCTTGGTGGATTCCATGCTGCGGATGCGGGAGCGGATGTCTTTCATGGAAACGCCTGCCATGCAAACGCCTCCTTTCTCACGGATTTGTCAAAAACTGCGCGGTATAGCGCTCCAGCGCCTGTTTGAGCTGCTCCTCATCGGCGCTCTCCAGCTTGCCGGTGGCGCGGATGTTCTGCAGGACCGGCAGCGCGTTCGTGTCAAGATACGGATACAGGCCCTTTTCATACGCGCGGATGCCGGAAACGGGCACGTCCTTGAGGTAGCCGTTCACGACCGCGTAGAGGATGCACACCTGATGTGCCACATCCACGGGGCTGCTGCGCTCCTGCTTGAGCACCTCCACGATGCGCGCGCCCTGATCCAGACGCTCGCGCGTGTCGCGGTCGAGGTCGGAGCCGAACTGCGCGAAGCTCTGCAGCTCGCGGTACTGCGAATACAGCAGCTTCAAATTGCCTGCGACCTTCTTCATCGCCTTGATCTGGGCGTTGCCGCCCACACGCGACACGGAGATGCCGGGGTTCACCGCCGGCATGACGCCCGCGTGGAACAGCTCGGTCTCCAAAAAGATCTGGCCATCGGTGATGGAGATGACGTTCGTGGGGATATAGGCCGACACGTCGCCCGCCTGCGTCTCGATGATCGGCAGCGCCGTCAGCGACCCGCCGCCGTACTCCGGGGCCAGCCGCGCCGCGCGCTCGAGCAGACGCGAATGCAGATAGAACACGTCGCCGGGGTAGGCTTCGCGTCCGGGCGGTCTGCGGATGAGCAGCGAGAGCGTGCGGTACGCCACGGCGTGCTTACTGAGGTCGTCGTAAATGACGAGCACGTCCCTGCCCTGCTTCATAAAATATTCGCCCATCGTGCAGCCGGAATACGGCGCGATGTATTGCAGTGACGGCAGCTCCGACGCCGTGGCGGATACGATGGTCGTGTAGTCCATCGCCCCGGCGCTCGCCAGCAGCTCCGCCACCTGCGCCACCGTCGAGCGCTTCTGCCCGATGGCGACGTAGATGCAGATGACATCCTTGCCCTTCTGGTTGAGGATGGTGTCGACCGCGATGGCGGTCTTGCCCGTCTGGCGGTCGCCGATGATCAGCTCACGCTGGCCGCGGCCGATGGGGATCATGGAGTCGATGGCCTTGATGCCCGTCTGCAGCGGCACCGAAACGCTCTTGCGCTCGATGATGCCGGGCGCGGGCGACTCGATGGCGGCATAGCCCGCCGCCTCGATCGGCCCCTTGCCGTCGATGGGCTGGCCCAGCGCGTCGACCACGCGGCCGAGCACGGCCTCGCCCACCGGGACGGAGACGACTCTGCCGGTGCGCTTGACGGTGTCGCCCTCGCGCACGCCCTCGTCGCTGCCGAGCATGACGATGGAAACGGAGTTCTCCTCCAGATTCTGCGCCATGCCGTACGCACCGTTGGGGAATTCCACCAGCTCGCCCGCCATGCACTGATCCAGCCCCGCGGCGCGGGCGATGCCGTCGCCGATCAGCACTAGCGTGCCGGTCTCGGACTGGTTGATCGCCGTTTCATAGTGTTTGATCTGCGCTCGGATGATCTTGGAGATCTCGTCCGGTCGTAATTCCATGGGTTCACCAACTTTCTTCGGTGAGCTGCCCCGTGCCGTTTTTGCACGGCGCAGCCTTGATTATCAAAGTAAAATAGTCTCTCAGATCGTGCTCTCCCGCAGCTGCTTTTTGAGCTGCCGCAGGTGCATCTGCACGCTGCCGTCGAGCTGCCGGTCGGGCAGCTCCAGCCGGACGCCGCCGATGAGGCGCTCGTCCACGCGCGTCGTCAGCTCCACGGTCTTTCCCGTCAGGCGCTCCAGCTTGTCCTTCAGGCGCTGGGCCAGCGCGTCCGGCATCGGCACGGCGCTCACAGCGCACGCTTCCAGAATGCCGTGCGCCTCGTTATAGCGCACGCGGTACTGCCGGGCGCAGTCGGAAAACTGCGCCATCGTCCCGTTTTCGCACAGGATCTTGAGAAAATGCAGCGTATAGTCGTGCACGCTGCCGTGCAGCGCCTCGTCCAGCAAGCCACAGCGCTCCTTTTTGGGGATGGACGGCGTGCACAGCAGCCGCAGATAGTCGCCGTTTTCGCGCAGGAGCCGCGTAAAGAGCGCAAGGTCATCGCGGATGCGATCCTCCAGACCCTCGCTGCCCGCAAGATCATACAGCGCGCCGGCGTAAACTCTGGCCGTCTGTGTCATGTCGTTTCACCCAGCTCGTCGATGAACTTTCCGATCAGCGCCTCGTGATCCTTTTCATTGATCTCCTTTTCGGCGACCTTCTCCGCGATGGTCACCGCCAGATCGGAAATTTCATTCTTCATGTCATTGACCGCTTTTTTGCGCTCCAGCTGAATATCGCTCTCGGCCTTCGCGCGGATGGACGCCGCCTCCGCCTTCGCGCTGCTCACCAGCTCGTCGGCACGGGTCTGCGCCGCCTGCGCAGCGCGCGCGGTGATGGCCGCGGCCTCCTCCTGCGCGCCAGCGAGGTGCCGCTCATAGTCCTCCTTGGACTGCTCGGCCTCGCTGCGCGCGGCATTCGCCGCGTCATACAGCCCGTCGACCTCCTCCTGCCGTTTGGCGAGGATGTTCTTGATGGGCTTAAAAAGGAAGCGCTTGAACAGGTACATCTGAAGCAGCAGATTGCAGATCTGCGCGATCGTTGTCCACGGTGCAAGCTCTACCAGGGACTGAAAGCTCATGGTCAGTCCTCCTTCCGTGTGAAATGCCGCCGCGGCTTACAGCAGAGCCGTGAACTGGCCGGGCGCGACGAAGATCAGCAGCAGGCCGATGACGAAGCCGTAGATACCGGTCGTCTCCGCGCACGCGATGCCCAGGAACATGGTGCTGGTCAGGTCGCCCTTCATTTCCGGCTGGCGCGCCATGGCCTCGATCGCCTTACCGGCGATGTAGCCTTCGCCGATGCCGGGGCCGAAGCCGGAGATCATCGCAATGCCCGCGCCGATCGCGCAGCCCATGAGAATCAATGCCTTCGCGAGTTCCATGAAAAAATTCCTCCTGTTATTGTTGTTTGCTTCACTTTTCTATCATTTACTCTGCCGCCGTCCGGATGAAGATCATCGTCAGCATGCAGAATATAAATGCCTGCATCGCACTGGAGAACCAGTCGAAATACAGCGACAGCACCGCCGGGATGCCCACGGCCAAAAACGGGATGTCGCCCAAAATCTGCCCCACCACGCCCGGGATGAGCCCGAACAGGGCGTTGTTCGCCAAAATCAGCGCCGCGTACACGAGCGAGCTGATGACCATGCCGGACAGGACGTTGCCGAAATGACGGAACGACATGGAGATGGGCTTAAATACCTCGCCGAGGAGGTTAAAGGGCGCCATCACGAACACCGGGTCGCAGAAGCCCTTGAGATAACCGCCGAAGCCGTTCGTTTTGATCTTGGTGTACGTAATGAGCACGAACACGACCAGCGCCCAGCCCAGCAGCACCGACACGTCGGCCGTCGGCGCGAAAAAGCCGAGCAGCGACGACAGGCTGCACCCGAGCGAAAGCCCGAAGATGGCCGAGATGAGCGGCACCATGTGCATCCACTTTTCGCCCATGTTGCTGCGCACAAAATTCTCCGCCGTCAGCACGATCTTTTCGGCGATCGCCTGCCGCCTGGAGATATTTTTGACCTTGAGGTCATGCGTCAGCCAGATGCAGAGCCCCGTCAGCACCAGCATCACGCCCCACGACACGACAAGGCTCGCCGTGATGGGGATGCCGCCGAAAATGGGGATGGTAAAATAAATTGGCGCGCCGTGAATATCCACATTCATTCGTGATCAGCCTCCTTTTGCGCCCTGCGTGAGACGATGGCCCTGCGCAGCATCATCACCGGCTGCGGCACCAGAAACGGCACGAGCGCGGCGATGTAGTTGAGGAACGGCAAGGCGATACCTGCCACGACCGCCGCCACCAGAATGAGCATCCGGACAAAATACGACGAGCGCAGGCGCTTCTGCGCCAGCTCCTTCTCCGCCTCGCCGCACGCGGCGACCGCCTGCACGCGCCGCGCCAGCAGATACATCCGCAAAAACGCGAACACACTGCCCCACAGCGCGCCCAGCGGCACGGTATAGTCAAATTTTCTGATCAGCGCGAACACGACGCACAGCGCAGCGCCGCACACGATCAGCCCCGCCGCAACGTACCAGAGCTCCGCGCGGACGGCTTTATCCAGCTTCATGGCATCACTTCCGATCCAACCGATTTCTCAAATATGGTCGTTAAAGCCGCGGCCCTTCGGCGTTTTTTTCTCCTCGGACTTCGTAAAGCCGCGGATGAGCCGCCAGACGCTCGTCAGCCCCGTGATGAGCCCCACCACGATGGCAGCCAGCATCACCCACACGCCCCAGCCGAGCCTGTCCTGCGCCAGCTTCGCCAGCCAGATGAGCACCAGCGGCGGCGTGATGAGCGAAAAGCCGACCTGCCCGACAAAGGAGATCGCCTTCGCCAGCCGTTCCAATGACCGCATCCGCCGCCCTCCCGTCGCGCAGGCACATCCCGCAAATTCGGTTTTATTCTATCATTGCCCCGGGAAAAATGCAATGGACATTTTCTCTGCACTGTCCGAAAAATCTCTTGCCGTGCGCCGCGCGGGAGCGTATAATAGGGGGCAGAAAAATGCGGGAGGTCACAGTATGGAACAGGTCCTTCACGGCTACTGCCGCACGCTGGATGCGGCGCGCACCGTCTTTGTGGAACAGGACGGCGGCGAGTTGGACATCGACTGCGATTACGAGGTCTGCCCGCACCGCCCCGTCTGCGAGATCGCGCGCCAGATCGGCGCGCTGCTGGAGCAGACGGGCACAGAATAATTTTTCCAAGCGGAGGTATCTTATGCAGGTTTGTCTGTACGGCGCGTCAAGCAATGTGCTGGCGCAGAGCTATCTGGATGCGGCGTATGACGCCGGAAGGCTGCTGGCGCAGCACGGGCACACGCTCGTCTACGGCGGCGGTGCGCAGGGTGTCATGGGCGCAGCGGCGCGCAGCGTGCACGAAAACGGCGGCCGCGTCATCGGTGTCGCCCCGTCGTTTTTTCACGTGGACGGCATTTTGTACGATCAGTGCGACGAGTTCATCTACACCGAGACCATGCGCGAGCGCAAGGGCATTATGGACGAGAAGGCCGAGGGCTTCCTGCTCGCCCCGGGCGGCATCGGCAGCTTTGAGGAATTTTTCGAGATCCTCACGCTCAAGCAGCTCGGCAAGCACAACCGCCCCATCGCGGTTTTGAACACAAACGGCTACTACGCCCCGCTGCACGCCATGCTGGAGCACGCCGTAAAAGAGCGCTTCGCCACCGCCCCCTGCCTGCAGCTCTACCACCTCTGCCCCACCCCCGCCGCCGCCGTCGACTACCTCGAACACTACAACGCCACCGCACTGGATGTGAAGCATTTGAAAAATATCTAAAGAATGTCCCCCGCGGCACACCTGCCGCGGGGGTTCCTATTTCAGCCCTGCTGCCACAGTTCGTCGTAACGTAGGGTAGGGGCTCTGCCCCTACCGCTGGTACGCGGTATCGTTCCTTGGCCACAGTGCCGATTTGCTGAGGGCCCCTTGGCTTCCCCTGGGGGAAGCTGGCTGCGGAGCGAAGCGGAGCAGACTGATGAGGGTCGGGGAGCAACTGCATTTTGCTGAGAATGCAAAGCTATCCGTCAGTGCTCCCCGACCCTCATCCGCCCCCTCCGGGGGCACCTTCCCCCAGGGGAAGGTATGAGGTGCCTACGATTCGCCACTGCGTTGGGGATTCGGCAGCCAATGCTAACTTATTCACTTTTCACTATTCACTTTTACTTCAAATCGCCCCTCCCCTACGTTACGACGAAAAACGGACGCACCTACGTTGGGGCGCCCGGCATAAAAAATACGCGAAGGCAAATGCCCTCGCGTATTTTATGTACTGTTCTGAAATTAGAACATGCCCTGCTCGTACATGGCCTGAGCGACCTTCTTGAAGCCTGCGATGTTCGCGCCGGCGACCAGGTCGTAGCCGAGGCCGTACTCTTCGGCCGCTTCGGCCGAGACCTTGTGGATGTTGACCATCATCTTGTGCAGCTGCGCATCCACTTCCTCCGCCGTCCAGACCAGACGCTCGGAGTTCTGGCTCATTTCGAGACCGGACACGCCGACGCCGCCGGCGTTGACAGCCTTGGACGGAGCAACGACCATGTGCTTCTGCTCACGCAGGAAGTTCAGAGCGTCGTTCGTGGTGGGCATATTGGCGACCTCGATGTAGTACTTCACGCCGGAAGCCGCGATCTTCTCTGCGGAATCCATCTTGACGTCGTTCTGGGTGGCGGCGGGCATGTAGATGTCCACGTCCTTCACGCCCCAGCACTTCTCACCCGCGACGAACTCCACGCCGTACTTGTCGGCATAGGGCTTGCAGTGCATCGGATCCTTCGCACGCATCTCAAGGATGTAGTCGAGCTTTTCGCCGGTGACGCCGTCCGGATCATGGATGTAGCCGTCGGGACCTGCGAAGTAGGTGACCTTCGCGCCGAGCTCGGCAGCCTTCTTCATGATGCCCCAGCCCACGTTGCCGTAGCCGGAGATGGCAATGCGCTTGCCCTCGATGGTGTCGTTCTCGTGCTTCAGCACTTCCTGCAGATAGTACACAGCGCCATAGCCGGTGGCCTCGGGACGGATCAGGGAGCCGCCGAAGCTCATGCCCTTGCCGGTGAGAACGCCATTCTCCCACACGCCCTTCAGGCGGCGGTACTGGCCGTACAGGTAGCCGATCTCACGGCCGCCGACGCCCATGTCGCCCGCGGGAACGTCGATGTCCGGCCCGATGTAGCGGTACAGAGCCGTCATAAAGCTCTGGCAGAAACGCATGACCTCCGCGTCGGACTTGCCGGCGGGGTCAAAGTCGGAGCCGCCCTTCGCGCCGCCCATGGGCAGGCCGGTCAGGGAGTTCTTGAAGGTCTGCTCAAAGCCGAGGAACTTGATGATGCCTTCATAGACGTTCTTCTGGAACCGCAGACCGCCCTTGTAGGGGCCGATCGCGCCGTTAAACTGGCAGCGCCAGCCACGGTTGGTGTGATATTCGCCCTTGTCGTCCATCCAGCAGACGCGGAAGGTGAACATACGCTCCGGCTCGACCATTCTCTTCAGCAGGTCGACCTTTTCATATTCGGGATGTGCGTCCATGATCGGCGAGATGGAAGACAGGACTTCCTCGACGGTCTGCACGAATTCCGGCTGGCTGGCGTGCGTTTTCTTCACATAGTCGATAACGCTTGCAACATACGCATTCATGTTTTCGTTCCTCCTAAAATACACCTTTCACTATATATACGGCTTTCCCGACCGTACAAGACAATCATACCGCAGCTTACAGGAAAATTCAATCCTTGTGTTTGTCGGCTGCGTACAAATTTTAACAACTAAAATTGTTGATAATGTCCACAATCTCCGTGCCGATGCGCTTCTGCGCTTCCACGGTCGCGGCGCCGATGTGCGGCGTGCAGGAGACCATCGGATGGCTGTAGAGCGCCTTGTTGGAGGCGGGCTCGTCGGCGTACACGTCCAGACCGGCGCTGCGGACCTTGCCGCTGTTGAGCGCGTCGAGCAGGGCGGCCTCGTCCACGTTCGTGCCGCGGGAGGTGTTGATGATGACCACGCCGTCCTTCATCTTCGCGATGCGCTCGGCGTTGATGAGCGCGCCGCCGTCCACAGCGGGAGCGTGCACGGAGATAAAGTCGGACTTCGCCAGCAGCTCCTCCATCTCCACGTACGGAATGCCCAGCTGCTCCTCGATGCCGGGGATGTGGAAAATATCGAACGCGATGACGTTCATGCCGATGGCCTTCGCCATCACGCCCAGGTGCTGGCCGATGCGGCCGAAGCCCACGATGCCCAGGGTCTTGCCCTGCAGCTCGATGCCCTTGCCGTAGGCCTTCTT
>CAKTXA010000008.1 GCA_934631005.1 uncultured Oscillospiraceae bacterium | reverse complement strand
GACCAGCGCGTCACGGTCGGCTACCCGTACTACCTCAAGCTCCACCATCTGGTCGACGATAAGATCCACGCCCGTTCCACCGGCCCGTACTCGCTGGTCACGCAGCAGCCGCTCGGCGGCAAGGCGCAGTTCGGCGGCCAGCGCTTCGGCGAAATGGAAGTCTGGGCCCTCGAGGCCTACGGCGCGGCCTACACCCTGCAGGAGATCCTGACCGTCAAGTCCGACGACGTGACGGGCCGTGTCAAGACGTATGAAGCGATCGTCAAGGGTCACAACGTGCCCAAGCCCGGCGTGCCGGAGTCGTTCAAGGTGCTCGTGAAGGAGCTGCAGTCGCTGTGTCTCGACGTCAAGGTGCTCGACGAGCACGGCGATGAGATCGAACTGAAGGACGAAGAAGACGACGAGCCGACCTACGGCGGCCCCATCAACTTTGCCAATGACGAGCTGTCGCTCTATGACGGCCCGGTCACCGGCAATGTGGAGCAGGACGAGGCGGACGAAGCCGGCTATGAGCTGCAGGATGAGGACGATGTCCTCTCCGGTGCGGCCGACAGCTATTCCGACAGTGCGTCGGACGATGAATAAGGAGGTGGCAATACAATGAGTTACGCAACATTTGACGCGATCAAGATCGGTATTGCTTCCCCGGATAAGATCCACGAATGGTCTTATGGCGAGGTCAAGAAGCCGGAAACCATCAACTACCGCACGCTCAAGCCCGAGCGCGACGGCCTGTTCTGCGAGCGCATCTTCGGGCCGACGAAGGACTGGGAGTGCCACTGCGGCAAGTATAAGAAGATCCGCTACAAGGGCAAGATCTGCGACCGCTGCGGCGTTGAGGTCACGCGCGCCAAGGTGCGCCGTGAGCGCATGGGCCACATCGAGCTGGCCGCGCCCTGCAGCCACATCTGGTACTTTAAGGGCATCCCGTCCCGCATGGGCCTGCTGCTGGACATCAGCCCGCGGGTGCTGGAAAAGGTGCTGTATTTCGCCAGCTATATCGTCACCGACCCCGGCGACTGCCCGCTGTCGAAAAATCAGATCCTGTCTGAAAAAGAATACCGCGATATGCGCGAAAAGTATGAGGACGACTTTAAGGCCGGCATGGGCGCGGAGGCTGTGAAGGAGCTTCTGAGCCAGGTCAACCTCGACGAGCTGTCCGAGCAGCTGCGCACGGAGCTGAAAAACGCCTCCGGCCAGAAGAAGCTGCGCATCATCAAGCGCCTGGAGGTCGTGGAAGCGTTCCGCATCTCCGGCAACGACCCGACGTGGATGGTCATGGACGTCCTGCCGGTCATCCCGCCCGAGCTTCGCCCGATGGTGCAGCTGGACGGCGGCCGGTTCGCGACCTCCGACCTCAACGACCTCTACCGCCGCGTCATCAACCGCAACAACCGCCTCAAGCGCCTCATCCAGCTCTCCGCGCCGGACATCATCATCCGCAACGAGAAGCGTATGCTGCAGGAAGCCGTCGACGCCCTGATCGACAACGGCCGCCGCGGCCGCGCCGTCACGGGTGCGAACAACCGTGCGCTCAAGTCCCTGAGCGATATGCTCAAGGGCAAGCAGGGCCGCTTCCGTCAGAACCTGCTTGGCAAGCGCGTGGACTACTCGGGCCGTTCCGTCATCGTCGTCGGCCCGGAGCTCAAGCTCTATCAGTGCGGCGTGCCGAAGGAAATGGCCATCGAGCTGTTCCGCCCGTTCGTGATGAAAAAGCTCGTCGAGGACGGCCTGGCCAACAACATCAAGTCCGCCAAAAAGATGATCGACAAGGGCAAGGACGAGGTCTGGGACGCGCTGGAGGACATCATCAAGGACCGCCCGGTCATGCTCAACCGCGCGCCGACGCTGCACCGTCTGGGCATCCAGGCGTTTGAGCCGGTGCTGGTCGAGGGCCGCGCGCTCAAGCTCCATCCGCTGTGCTGCACGGCGTTCAACGCCGACTTTGACGGCGACCAGATGGCCATTCACGTGCCGCTGTCCGCCGAGGCGCAGGCCGAAGCGCGGATGCTGATGCTCTCCGCCAACAACCTCCTCCGCCCGCAGGACGGCAAGCCCGTCACCGTGCCGACGCAGGATATGATCCTCGGCACGTACTACCTGACCTATCAGCGCTATGACTTCGACGCCTTTGAGCGCATCCACGACGTCATGCCGCTGCTCCAGTGCGGTAAACTGGCGCCCGAAAAGCCCATCTGGCTGCGCAACATCTGGGACGACCCGGCGCAGGAGGGCTATCACACCTACCTCAAGACCACCGGCGCGCAGCTCGAAAACGAGACCGACCGCCCGGTCGAGGCCGACGACAACTTCGAAACGCTTGAAGAGGCCGTGGCCGCCGTGGATTCCGGCCGCATCGCGCCCGACCAGAAGATCTATATCTGGAACACGTGGGACAGCGCCGCGGACATCAAGGAAGAGAACCACATCTTCGTCCGCACCGTCGGCGCGTATGCGCAGCAGGCGCTCGCCGCCGGCACAAAGCCGCGCGAGATCTACAAGCAGTACCACAGCGAGGACGAGGCTATGATGGCCTACGCCGAAGGGCTCGTTGATATGCACGACCCGATCAAGGTCTGGAAGGAGCTTGAGATCGACGGCAAAAAGGAGCACCGCATCATCGACGCCACCGTCGGCCGTCTCATCATCAACGCCGCCATCCCGCAGAACCTCGGCTTTAAGAAGCGCGAGAGCGTAGACGATCAGTTCCCGCTGGAGATCGACTTTGTCGTGGGCAAGAAGCAGCTCGGCAAGATCATCGACAAGTGTATCCGCATCAACGGCTTCACCCGTTCCACCGAGATGCTCGACAACGTCAAGGCGCTGGGCTACAAGTACTCCACCAAGGCGTCCATCACCGTTTCCATCGCGGATATGGAGATCCCGCAGAAGAAGTACGAGCTCATTCACCAGACGGAGCAGGAGGTCGTGAAGATCGACCGGCAGTATAAGCGCGGCTTCATCACGAACGACGAACGCTACCGCCTGACCGTGCAGCAGTGGGAAAAGTCCATCAAGGACGTCACCGACGCGCTGCAGGGCAACCTCAAGCGCTTCAACCCGATCTTTATGATGGCCGACTCCGGCGCGCGCGGCAGCATGAACCAGATCCGTCAGCTGGCCGGTATGCGCGGCCTGATGGCCGACACGAACGGCCGCACGATCGAGATCCCGATCAAGGCGAACTTCCGTGAGGGCCTGTCCGTTCTGGAATACTTCATCTCCTCCCGAGGCGCCCGTAAGGGCCTGACCGATACGGCGCTGCGTACCGCCGACTCCGGCTATCTGACCCGCCGCATGGTCGACGTCTGCCAGGACGTCATCATCCGCGAGTTCGACTGCGGCTCCACCAGCGGCAGCTGGAAGGGCGACTACTACGAAAAGGGCCAGCTCATCGACACGTTCGCAAACCGCATCCGCGGCCGTTACCCGGTGCACGACATCACCGATCCCAAAACCGGCGAGCTGCTGCACTCCAAGGATGAGATGCTCCGCGAGGAGGACGCCGCGCTGTTCTCGGCGCACGGCATCGACCGCGTGTACGTCCGCTCCGTGCTCGGCTGCAAGGCCAAGTCCGGCGTGTGCGCGAAGTGCTACGGCATGAACTTGGCCACCTCCGAGCTCGTGAATCTCGGCGAGGCGGTCGGCATCATCGCCGCGCAGTCCATCGGCGAGCCGGGCACGCAGCTGACGATGCGTACCTTCCACACCGGCGGCGTCGCGGGCGACGATATTACGCAGGGTCTGCCTCGAGTCGAAGAACTCTTTGAGGCCCGCAAGCCGAAGAAGATGGCGCAGATCTCCGAGATCGACGGCGTTGTGGATGTGGACGACTCCCACCGCACCGCGCTGCGCGACATCACCATCACCGCTGATGACGGCGAGGTCAAGCAGTATCAGGTCCCGTATTCCGTGGGCCTGAAGGTCGAGCACGGCAAGCGCGTGAAGAAGGGCGAGCCCATCACCGACGGCGCGCTCAACCCGCACGATGTGCTGCGCATCTCCGGCGTGGAGGCCGTGCAGGATTACCTGACGCAGGGCGTTCTGGCCGTGTACCGTCAGCAGGGCGTTGACATCAACGAAAAGCACATCGAGGTCATCATCCGCCAGATGATGCGCAAGGTCAAAGTCGAGGATCCCGGCGATACCGACCTCCTGTCCGGCACCGTCATCGACGTGTACGAGTTTGACGATGCGAATGAGAAGATCCAGGCGCGCATCGACGCGGGCGAGACCGATCTGCATCCGGCAACGGACAGCCTGCTGCTCATGGGCATCACCAAGGCGTCTCTGGCAACGGAGTCGTGGCTGTCGGCCGCGTCGTTCCAGGAGACCACCAAGGTCCTGACCGACGCCGCCATCAAGGGCAAGGTCGACCATCTGGTGGGCCTGAAGGAGAACGTCATCATCGGCAAGCTCATCCCCGCGGGCTCCGGCCTGCAGGCGTATCGCGACTTCGAACTCGATAATGCCCCCGAGTCCATCGTGACCGAGGAAATGATCGACGAGGAGAAGCTGTAAAAAATCAAAAAGGACGGCATGGCCCCGCCATGCCGTCCTTTTCTGCGCAAATCGCAGAAAAATTGAAAAAGATACTTGAAAATTCCGCCGCGGTGTGCTACAATACACAGGCTGCTTGAGAGCAGCACCGTTTCCGGGTGTGGCGAAGTTTGGTATCGCGCTTGAATGGGGTTCAAGAGGCCGCTGGTTCGAATCCAGTCACTCGGACCAAAATCGGCGATCTTCTTAAGAAGATCGCCGATTTTACTTATCCATCTGCTCTTCGCCAGGGCGTGCTGTCTGGTGCGTTAGAATGTCTTGGCGAATATTTGGATATTCTGTTGATAAATGCCGGTGACAGTTGTATACTTTAGCTGTGCAAGTGATTTAATTTTGCGTTTCCAGTTCCAGGTCTTTCTGAATGTGTAGCAGTCCCTCTATTTTAAGGCTTTCTAATTCGATCTGCGTTTTTTGAATGTGCTTGAACTGTGCTTGGAGGTGGATTTGTTGAACGCGAGTAGTACAGGCATTTGGAATTCAGTCATCGGTGCAGTGGCTACGATCATTGCGGCAATTCTCAGCGCGGGCTTTCTTGGAAAAATAATTCACAAAGAAATCGCACCAAACTTCTTTAGCTATTCAGAACCGCGACACAACCTTTGGCGCATACTCAGGACGGCGAAAAGTGAGATCACGATCGTTGTGGCCTATGGCGACAAGCTATTGGAAACACAGAAGTCGCACCTGCTGCTCTTATTAAGGAAGGGAATTCAAATCAATTATTTGATGCTTGCTCCCAAGGCTGCTTTGGATATGAGCGCGTGCTTTATGCAGCCGCCGCCTCCGGGAGGTGAGACGCAGGCGTCATGGCTGTCCAAACTATTGAATACCAGAAACGGAATTGAAAATGCGCTAAACAATCTGGAGGAATTGCTCCTCCGCGCACCGGAGAAAATGTTGGTTAGAGTGACCGAACTGCCGTTGACTGCATCTTATATTGCCGTGGATCTGCCGAGCAGATTCACCGGACGGCGTCAATGCAGTGGACTCATTCAGATGATGGTATACCAGTATGGGGTGAGATCACAGGATGCGCCGATTATATATTTGACATGTCGGAATGAAGGAACGCAATTCGAGAGCACGGCGGATTCTATTGAAGATATGTGGTTTCGAGCCGTGCCGATAGATATAGATGTGTATCGGGCAGAACTGAACGACGAGTTTTCTAAGAGCAGCCTGATTTATTAGCGCTACAAAGTGGAATGACTAATGGTGATGAATGCTATATTGTATCAACAAGCTGTGAGCAGATTGCTGTGGTCATTGATACAATTGAGCGTAAAACCGGCGATGTTCATGCGAACATCGCCGGTTTTTATATTATGATATGTTTCGCAAGATCTACACCCAAATATAAATTTTCCGTCCGCAGTGCAGCTTTTCTGCGGACGGAAAGGCCCTCTTGACGTGGGGTGCGGCGGATGCCAGACCCCTGCGCTCTGGGGTCATTATAGCGAATGATTGCGTGTTTCGTCAAGAAAAACCGTTCGACAGGAATCGACCGTTGCTCCCATTTTGCCGATTCAAACGGCGGCGAATCGCCGTCTGCTTGGCCGACGTCGTCAGCGGTGGACTTTTTTCGGGCTTCACAAACGGCGGAAGTATGGTATACTACACGTAACGCACTAAAACTGACAAAGGAGTTTTGATATGAAATTCTCTGAGATGAAATATGAACGCCCGGATCTTGCGGCCCTCAAGCAGATGCTGCGCGCGCTGACGGAGCGCCTGCAGGCCGCAGAGGACTACGCGCAGGCGCGCGCGGTGTTCCTGGAGCACGAGCAGCAGGTCATCCATATGCAGACGCTGGCGACGCTGGCGAGCGTGCGGCACACGATCGACACGCGCGATGAGTTCTATGACGCGGAGGAGACGTTCTGGAACGCCGCATCGCCGGAGCTGGACGAGTTTGAGGACGCATGGAAGGGCGCGATGCTGGAAAGCCCGTTCCGCAAGGAGTTCGCGGCAGAATTTGGCGATCTGATGTTTGTGAACGCGGAGATCGCGCGCAAGGCGTTCTCGCCGGAGATCATTCCGGAGAGCCAGCAGGAAAACGACCTTTCACAGGCGTACAGCAAGCTGATCGCGAGCGCGCAGATCCCGTTTGAGGGAGGCGTGTACACGATCTCGCAGCTCTCGCCGTTCAAAAATGACCCCGACGACGCACGCCGTCTCGCCGCGTGGCAGGCCGAGGGCGCGTGGTATAAGGAGCATCAGGCGGAATTTGACGAAATTTACGACAAAATGGTCCACCTGCGCGACACGATGGGTAAAAAGCTCGGCTACGGCGGCTACACCGCGCTCGGCTATTACCGCATGGGCCGCAACTGCTACGGAAAGCCTGATGTGGAAAAATTCCGCGCGGCAGTGGTCAAATACCTCGTTCCGCTGGCGGACAGCATCTACCGCGAGCAGGCGAAGCGGCTCGGAAAGAGCTATCCGATGAGCTTTGCCGACAACGCGCTCATGTTCCGCAGCGGCAACCCCAAGCCGTGCGGCGACGCGGACGCGATCCTTGCGCACGGCAAGAAATTCTACGAGGAGCTGTCGCCGGAGACCGGCGCGTTCTTCAACATGATGCTCGATAACGAGCTGATGGATGTGCTGTCCACGCCCGGCAAGGCGGGCGGCGGCTACTGCACCGACCTTGGCGACTACAAGGTGCCGTTCATCTTTGCCAACTTCAATGGCACGCAGCACGACGTGGAGGTCGTGACGCACGAGGCGGGGCATGCGTTTGCCGCGTGGATGAACCGCGACCGCGTGCCGTATTCCACGATCTGGCCCAGCATGGAGAGCTGCGAGGTGCACTCGATGTCGATGGAGTTTTTCGCCTGGCCGTGGGCCGAGGGCTTCTTCGGCGCGGACACGCGCAAATTCCGCTACAGCCATCTGGCGGGCGCGCTGACGTTCATCCCCTACGGCACGATGGTCGACCACTTCCAGCACATCGTATACGAAAAGCCGGACATGACCCCGCGGCAGCGGCATGATACGTGGAAGGAGCTGCTCGGCGTGTATATGCCGTGGATGAAGCTCGGCGGCGACATCCCGTTCTACGGTGACGGCGAGGGCTGGCAGCGGCAGATGCACATCTATCAGAGCCCGTTCTATTATATCGACTACTGTCTGGCGCAGACGGTCAGCCTGCAGTTCTGGGCGATGCTCCAGAAGGATCCAAAGGATGCCTGGGCACACTATATGGCGTACACGAAGCAGGGCGGCAGCCGCACGTTCACGGAGCTGCTGAAAAACGCCGGTCTCGACAGCCCGTTTGAGGAGCGCTGCCTGCGCGGCGTGTGCGAAACGGCCAAGGCGTGGCTCGACGCCTATGACCTGACGGGCATCGCGTAATGGCGGGCAAGCGGGATCGCCGGAGCTATCTGAACGATTTTCAGAAGGACTTGAACGGCGAGTATCAGTACCGCGGCGCGCACTGCCATTACGCCGGACCGATGGACTATTCCGCGCTGCGGCGGAGCCTCTGGCTCCGCTGCGGCATCGGGTTTGTGCTGCTGCTCGCCGCAGGCTGCCTGCCCGGGGCCACGGCGGGCGCGGCGGCGTATGTGACGCTGCCGTATATGCTGGCGCTGGCGGCGTGCGGCGTTCTCCTCTGGACGCTGGCGCGCTGGACGCGGGGCGGCCCCGTGCTGCGCGCGTATGTTTATGCGCAGACGGTGAAACGTCTTCCGGCCGAGACGCTGACGGCGGCGATCCTGTCGGCGCTCGGCGCCGCAGGGCAGGGGATCGCGCTTTTGACAGGAAGCCCTGCAAGCTGGACGAAAATCGTTTTTTTCGCCTGCCTTGCCGCTGCGGCGCTACTTTTCGCGCGGATGTATGCCGAAGTGAAGGGAATGGAATACCGTACAGACGAGGCGGGGGCTTGAGTCAAGCTTTCGCTAAATCTGAATTTTTTTCATAATAAATCGCCTGTTTTTACAAAAAACGAAAGCACAGTTGATTTTGATGGGATTCCATGATAAAATTATCAGCGTAATGACCAATCGGGGCGCGAAAGGGACGTCCCTTTCGGTTTCTCACAGCAAAGCTGTGAGAAAGCCTCTTGGTGATAAATGTATGGAGGTTTGAAAATGAAACACATGAAGCAGCTCATCGCACTGCTCCTTGCGCTCGTCCTCTGCCTCGGCCTGCTTGCCGGCTGCGCCGGGAAGACGACGACTGACGACAAGAGCAGCCAGACGGACGCCCCCGCGGACGCCAGCACCGACGCTCCCGCGGCGGACACGACGGACACCGCGGACGAGCCCACCGGCAACACCGACGGCACCATCGTGGTCGCGCAGACCGGCTTTGAGGGCAAGTTCAGCCCGTTCTTTGCTGCCTGCGCTGCCGACCAGGCCGCTCATGCCCTCACGCAGCTTGCTCTGCTGGGCGCTGACCGCCGCGGCGAGATGGTCCTGAACGGCATCGAGGGCGAGACCCGCAGCTACAACGGCACGGACTACACCTACTATGGCCCGGCCGACTGCGTCGTCACTGAAAACGATGACGGCACCGTCACCTATGACATCAAGCTCCGCGAGGACATCACGTTCTCCGACGGCACCCCGATGACCATCGACGACGTCATCTTCAACATGTACGTCTACATGGACCCGACCTATGACGGCTCCGCGACGTTCTACTCCGTGCCCATCGTCGGCCTGGAGGAGTACCGCAACGCCATGCAGCTGCTCGCAAAGCTCATCGCTACGGCGGGCGAGGACAACACCGACTTTACTAACTTCACCGAGGAGCAGGCGAAGGCGTTCTGGGACGCGGTCAATGACGGCGGCGCGAAGTTCGCGCAGGAGATCGTTGACTATCTGGTCGCCGCGGGCGCTAACAGCGCGGAGGATTCCGTGGCCGCGTGCGCCAAGAACTGGGGCTTTAAGCTGGCGGACGACGCGACCGCGAAGGATTTCTTCCTGGCTATCGGCGACGCGTATGACTGGAACTTCTCCGCGATGGAGGCTGAGAGCGCCGGTTCTGCGCTGGCTGACCTGATCCCGGCGGATGTGTATGCGTACGCCACCACGCCCGTGAACGTCGGCGAGGCGGTCGATCACGTGGAAGGCATCGTCAAGACCGGCGATTACAGCATGACGCTGACCACCACCGAGCTGTCTACCACCGCGATCTATCAGCTCCAGATGGAGATCGCGCCGCTGCACTACTACGGCGACGTGAGCCTGTATGACTATGACAACAACTCCTTCGGCTTCCCGAAGGGCGATCTGAGCATCGTGCGTGAAAAAACCAGCGCTCCGATGGGCGCAGGTCCGTACATCTTTAAGGAATACAAGGACGGCGTGTTCTACACCGACGCCAACCCCAACTACTATCTGGGTGCGCCGCTGAACGGCCACGTCAACATGAAGGAGTCGCAGGAAGCCGATAAGATCACCGGCGTGCAGTCCGGTGCGCTTGACATCTCCGACCCGTCCTTCTCCCTTGAGGTCGTCGATCAGATCGCTGACATCAACGGCGCAGAGGGCGATGACGGCGCCATCATCACCACCCGCCTGATCGACTACCGCGGCTATGGCTATGTGGCACTGGGCGCCAAAAATGTTAAGGTCGGCAAGGATCCCGCCTCGCAGCAGTCCAAGGACCTGCGTAAGGCCATTATGACCGTCATCGCGGCCTACCGCGACGAGGGCATCGACTCCTACTACGGCGAGACCGCTTCCGTCATCAACTACCCGATCTCCAACACGTCCTGGGCGGCCCCGCAGGTCACCGACGACGGCTACAAGGTCGCGTATTCCACCGACGTGAACGGCGATCCCATCTACTCCAACGACATGAGCACCGAGGATAAGTACGCGGCGGCGCTGCAGGCGGCCCTGGGCTACTTTGAGGCGGCCGGCTACACTGTTGCCGACGGCAAGCTCACCGCGGCTCCCGAAGGCGCAGCTCTGGAGTACACCGTCAACATCGGTGCGCAGGGCAACGGCGACCACCCGACGTTCCAGGTCCTGACGAACGCGGCGGCTGCACTCAAGACCATCGGCATGAACCTGATCGTCAACGATATGGCGAATGCCGCTGATCTGTACGCGTCCTACCAGTCCGGCGAAGCGGAAGGCTGGGTCGCAGCCTGGCAGTCCACGAACGACCCGGATATGTACCAGCTTTATCACAGCAGCGGCTCGACGAACTACTACATGATCAACGACGCCGACCTCGATGAGCTGATCATCGCCGCCCGTCAGACCACCGATCAGGAGGCCCGCAAGGCGATGTACAAGGAAGCCATGGAGATCATTATGGACTGGGGCGTGGAGCTGCCTGTTTATCAGCGCTCCGACGCGACCATCTTCTCCTCCGAGCGTCTGGACATCAGCACCATCCCGCAGGATATGACCCCGTACTGGACCTTCCTGTCCGAGATCGACAAGATCCAGACCAAGTAAGGACGATCCCTTCGGGAACGCTTCCCAGCAACTGAAAACAGCAGCCGTTTCCGGCGTCTCAGGGCGCCGGAAACGGCTCGCTGAGCCACGCCAAGGTATTCTAGGCCATTTCACAGCCGCAGCGGCTGCGAATGTGGGTATCCGGGCTCCCCGCGCACATACGAGAGGAGCCCGGATGTCTATATTCGGGCATTGCCGCAACCACTACCGCGACCCGGTCGCGCAAGGAAGGAACGAATCAAACGTGCGAAATTACATCATCAAGCGCATCCTACAGTCGATCTTGATCCTGTTCTGCGTGATGTTCATCATCTACGCATTGCTTCGCTGTCTGCCCGCCTCGTTTGCACAGACCATGGCGATCCAGCTCTCGCAGGCGCCGGGCGCCAAGCCCTATGAGGAGTGGCTGGCGCAGCTCAACGCCTCGTTCGGTCTGGATCTGGACATTGTGCCGGGCTTCTTTACGTGGCTGTCCAAGGCCATCGTCGGCAACTTCGGCGACAGCTGGAAGTGGAACGTCCCGGCGGTCGCAAAGTTCGGCGAGGTCGTGGGGCTTTCCGTCATCATGGGCGGCATTTCGTTTGTGATCTCGCTGCTCATCGCCGTGCCGCTGGGTGTGCTGGCGGCCACCAAGCAGTATTCCCGCACGGACTATACGATCTCCGCCATCGCGCTGGTCGGCATCTCGCTGCCCACGTTCTTCTTCGCAACGCTTTTGAAGCTGGTGTTCTCCGTCAAGCTCGGCTGGTTCGATCTGTTCGGCCTTGTTGGGCGGGACTATGCGCAGCTGGACGCATGGCACCAGTTCCTCGATAAGGCAAACCACCTCGTGCTGCCGATCCTCACGCTCGTCATCGTGTCCATCGGTTCGTATATGCGCTATACGCGCACGAATATGCTCGAGGTGCTCAGCGCCGACTACATCCGCACCGCGCGGGCCAAGGGCCTGACGGAAAAGAAGGTCGTCTACAAGCACGCCTTCCGCAACACGCTCATCCCGCTGGTCACGATCATCGGCGGCTCACTGCCGGGGCTGTTCTCCGGCGCACTCATCACCGAGACGCTGTTTTCCATCCCCGGTATCGGCTATGTGTCGTATCAGTCGATGGTGGCGGGCGATATTCCGTTTTCGATGTTCTACCTGTCGTTTATGGCGGTGCTTACGCTGGCGAGCAACCTCCTGACCGATATTCTGTACGGCGTGGTCGACCCGCGCGTGCGCATTTCGTAAGAGGGGGGCTGCAAAATGAGCGCAAAAAAGCAGAACGATGCAAAAAATACGCCGCAGGAGCAGTACTCCCTGAACGATGACCGCCGCGTCAAGGTCCTCTCACCGGGCGCGCTGGTGGCAAGGCGGTTTTTCCGCAACCGGCTGGCGGTGATCGGCCTTTCGATCCTGGTCGCGATGTTCCTGTTCTCCTTCCTCGGCGGCGTCATCAGCCCCTACGGGCAGGACGAGCAGTTCTACACCTATACGCAGATGTCCAAGGAATATGTCGGCTTTACGCGCAACGACGCCATGCGCTTTGTCGTGGCGGACGGGCAGAAGTTCGGCTCCATCGCGCAGAGCAAGGCGCTCGACGCGTTCAAGAAGGGGCAGACGGAATTCAATTATAAGGATGTCGATTATACGCTGGAGATCGTCAGCGACGATACCTACGCCGTCTATCAGGACGGGCAGGTCATGGGCTATGCCAGCCGCGACCTCATCAACGCCGTAGACGGCGGCGAGGCCGTCCCGTTCGCGGTCCGTCTTGCGGCGCTGCGGGCGGAGGCAGGCGGCGCGCACACATTTGAAGCAGACGGCGCGGCGTATGAGCTGGACGACGCGGGCAACATCCTGCAGGATGGCGCGGAGCTGGGCTATATCTCCCGCATCGTCGTGTCGGCAGCCGACCCCACCATCGTCATCACACGCGACTTCCGCGAGCGCTTGGAAGAGGCGGTCGACCGCGGCGACGAGATGTTCACCTATACCGACGAGACCGGCGAGACCGCGGAATACGACATGGTGTATGACGCGAGCACCGACGTGTGGTCGGTCAAGCAGATGAAAGACACCTACGTCTATGACCGCTATTCCGCGCCGAGCAAGGAGCATCCGCTCGGCACCGACACGAACGGCATGGATATGCTGACCCGGCTCATGTACGGCGGCCGCGTGTCGCTCATCATCGGCTTTATCGTCGTGGCGATCGAAGCCTCGCTCGGCATTCTGCTGGGCGGAATTTCGGGCTATTTCGGCGGCTGGGTCGATAACCTCATCATGCGCATCGTGGATGTCTTCTACTGCGTGCCGTCCATGCCGGTCATCATCATCATCGGCTCAGCGATGGACGCGATGAAGATCGACTCGTGGACGCGTATGGTCTACCTGATGCTGATCCTGGGCTTCCTCGGCTGGCCGGGCATCGCCCGTCTTGTGCGCGGGCAGATTTTGTCCCTGCGCGAGCAGGAGTTCATGCTGGCGACGGAAGCCGGCGGCATCCGCGTGTGGAACCGCATCTTCCGCCACCTCATCCCCAACGTCATCCCGCAGCTCATCGTCATCTGCACGATGGGCCTCGGCTCGACGATTTTGACGGAGGCGACGCTGTCGTTCCTCGGCCTTGGCGTCAAGTACCCGTTTGCGTCGTGGGGCAATATCATCAACGACGTCAATAACGCCTACGTTATGACGAACTATCTGTTTATCTGGATCCCGGCGGGCGTGTGCCTGCTGCTCACCGTCCTCGGCTTCAACTTCGTCGGCGACGGTCTGCGCGACGCATTCGACCCGAAGATGAAGCGGTAAGGAAGGGAGGAGCGCACGATGGCAAAACAGGAAGGATACCTTTCCGGTAAGGAAGCCCGGCGGATCTCCCGGGAAAACCGCAAGATCACGAACCAATTCGAGAAAAAGCGCAAGCGCAAAAACGTGCCTGAAAGCGAATACCTCACCACGATGCACGACGCCAAAAACGCGGTGGAATTTGACGACCTGCACACGTATTTCTTCACGGATACGGGCGTTGTCAAGAGTGTGGACGGCGTGTCGTTCGACGTGCCGATCGGCAAGACCGTCGGCGTGGTGGGCGAGTCCGGCTGCGGCAAGTCCGTGACGAGTTTGTCACTCATGCAGCTTTTGCAGCGGCCGCAGGGGCAGGTCGTGGAGGGCGCCATCCGGCTGAACCTCGGCGACAAGGCGTATGACATCACCAAAACGCCGAATGAGAAGATGCAGGCGCTGCGTGGCAATTTCGTCTCCATGATCTTTCAGGAGCCGATGACGAGCCTGAACCCCGTGTTCCGCATCGGCGCGCAGATCGACGAGGTCATCGCGCTGCACGAGGGCGCGCAGAAAACGAAGGAAGAGGTCAGAGCGCGCACCATCGAAATGCTGGAGACCGTCGGCATCGCGAACAGCGAGGGCGTTTACATGATGTATCCGCACGAGCTGTCCGGCGGCATGCGCCAGCGTGTGATGATCGCCATGGCGCTGGCCTGCAATCCCCGCATCATCATCGCCGACGAGCCGACCACGGCGCTGGACGTGACGATCCAGGCGCAGATCCTGGACCTTCTGCGCCAGCTCAAGGACAAGATCAATTCGTCCATCATGCTCATCACGCACGACCTCGGCGTCATCGCCGAGATGGCGGACTATGTGGTCGTGATGTACGCCGGGCGGATCGTGGAAAAGGGCACGGCGGAGGAGATCTTCGCCCATCCGTGCCACCCGTACACCATCGGCCTGATGGCGTCCAAGCCGGTGGTCGGCAAAAAGGTCGACAAGCTCTATTCCATCCCCGGCAAGGTGCCGAACCCGGTCAACATGCCGGACTACTGCTACTTTAAGGATCGCTGCGAGTCGCAGCTTCCGTGCTGCACGGGCGAATACCCCTGTGAGATCAGTCTCAGCCCCACGCACAAGGTGAGCTGCTATCGCTATTACGAGGAAAACAGAAAGGCGGGTGAGTGAAATGGCGGATAAAAAGCAGACTGCGCCTGACTTCACCCCCGCGGACTACGATCCGCAGTATATCCTGACGGTCAATGACCTCAAGAAATACTTCCCCATCAAGGGCGGGCTGCTGTCCAAAACGGTCGGGCATGTCAAGGCCGTGGACGGCGTGACGTTCTCACTCAAGCGCGGCTGCACCATGGGCCTTGTCGGCGAGTCCGGCTGCGGCAAATCGACCACCGGGCGCGCGGTGCTGCGCCTGTGCGGTGAAAAGACCGGCGGCCAGGTGCTCTTCAACGGCCAGGAAATCTACGACCTCACCCCCGCGGAAATGCGCGCGCTGCGCCCGAAGATGCAGATCATCTTCCAGGACCCGTTCTCCAGCCTTTCGCCGCGCCTTCCGGTCGGCGAGATCATCGGCGAGGCGGCGCGGGAGCATAACATTGTCTCCAAGGCGGATTTTGACGATTATATCGACCAGGTCATGGATAACTGCGGCCTCCAGCCGTACCATAAGACCCGCTATCCGCACGAATTTTCCGGCGGCCAGCGGCAGCGTATCTGCATTGCCCGCGCGCTGGCGCTGAATCCGGAGTTCGTCGTCTGCGACGAGCCGGTCTCCGCGCTCGACGTGTCCATTCAGGCGCAGATCATTAACCTTTTGAAGGATTTGCAGGAGAAATACAGCCTGACATACCTGTTTATCTCGCACGACCTGTCCGTTGTGGAGCATATTTCGGATCACGTCGGCGTCATGTATCTCGGCAATCTCGTGGAATACGGGCAGACGGAGGACATTTTTGCGCACCCGCTGCACCCGTACACCAAGGCGCTGTTCTCCGCCATCCCCATCCCCGACCCGACGATCAAGCGCGAGCGCATCGTGCTGCAGGGCTCCATCCCGTCCCCGGCGAACCCGCCGAAGGGCTGCAAGTTCCACACGCGCTGCCCGTACGCAACGGAGCGCTGCCGCGAGGAAGCGCCCTGCCAGCGCGAGGTCGAAAAGGGCCACTACGTGGTCTGCCACCTGTTTGACAAATGAGAAAGCGCGAACCGTTTGAGGACGACGGGCGGACGATCGCCGACATGAGCGGCATCGCACCGCAGCCCACGATCCTGCCGCGGAAAAAACGGCGCGAGGAGCCGCAGGAGAGCCGCGGCGAGGGTCTGGAGCTGACCCGTAAAGAAAAGCGCTGGGCCGTGCTCGGCGCGATGAAGGCCGTGCTCCTGATCGCAGGCGCGTACCTGCTGGGCCTCGGCATCCTCCTGGCACTTCTGTTTTTAATTTGGAAACCTTAAGAATTCTGAGGATTTTCTAGGCGCATTGCATTTTTCGGGAAAACATAGTAGCATTATCACAAAGGCGGCGCGTGTGCGCCGCCTTTGATTCCCATAAGGGAGGGAGGAAAGAATTTGAAGAAGCAAAAGACCGGAAACGGCCGCACGATGCTCCGGCTTCTGCATGGAAGCTGGGGCTGTTTTACAGTCTGCATCGTGTCGGGCCTGATCTTTACGGGCTGCGAGCTGATCATCCCGCAGATCATCCGCGTGAGCGTGGACTCGTTCATCGGCAGCGCGCCCGTGCGCAGCGCGGCGGCGGCGCGGATCGCGGCGCTGTTCGGCAGGGCGGAGCACATCCGCGGCGCGCTGTGGCTCCCGGCGGCGGTGCTGGTGGCAGTGGGGCTCCTTTCGGCGATCTTCCGCTACTTGATGCAGCTCTACACGGCAAAAGCGGGCGAGACGCTCGTAAAAACGAGCCGCGACCTGCTCTATGGCCACATTCAGCACCTGCCGTGGGCGTGGCATTCCAAAAATCCGACCGGCGATATTATCCAGCGCTGCACGTCCGATGTAGAGCGCATCAAGCAGTTTTTTCAGGAGCAGTTCGTGTCGGTATTTCGCATGATCGCCATGATCGTGCTGTCGCTGACGTGCATGGCGCTGATGAACTGGAAGCTGGCGCTCGTGCCGGGGGCGATGTTCCCCATCATCGTGAGCTATTCGATCCTGTTTCACAACAAGGTGCGCGAGCGCTTCACGGCCTGCGACGAGAGCGAGGGCGTGCTGTCCACCATCGCGCAGGAGAATCTGACCGGCGTGCGCGTGGTGCGCGCGTTCGGGCGCGAAAATTTTGAGCGCGAGCGCTTTGAAAAGCAGAATCAGGAGTACACCACGCTCTGGGTGCGCCTGTGCAAGACGCTCTCGGATTTCTGGGCCGTCGGCGATATGACGGCGTGTTTGCAGACGATGCTCGTCGTTATATTCGGCAGCCTCCTGTGCGTGCGCGGCGAGATGACCGAGGGCGATTTTGTGTCGTTTGCCATCTACAATGCCATGATCATCGGCCCCGTGCGCAGGCTTGGCCGCGTCATCTCGGAGATGAGCAAGGCCGGCGTTTCGGTCGCGCGTATCGGCGAGATCTTGGACGCGCCCGTGGAGCAGGACGCGCCCGGGGCGCAGGCGCTGCCCATGGACGGCGACATTGTGTTTGACCGCGTGTCGTTCCGCTATGATACCGGCGCGGACGTGCTGCACGACGTGTCGTTCACCATCCCGGCGGGCAGCCGCTTCGGCGTGCTCGGCGGAACGGGCTCGGGCAAGAGCAGTCTGCTTCTGATGCTGTGCCGTCTCTACGCGCCGAGCGAAGGGCGCGTGACGGTCGGCGGCGCGGACCTTGCGGAGATGCCCGCCGCGTGGGTGCGGAAAAATGTGGGCGTCGTGCTGCAGGAGCCGTTTCTTTTTTCGCGGACGATCGCGGAGAACATCGGCGTCTGCGGCGCGGACGAGCAGACCATCCGCGAGGCCGCAAAGACCGCCTGCATCGCGGACGATATTGCGGGCTTTGCAAACGGCTATGACACCATGGTGGGCGAGCGCGGCGTAACGCTCTCCGGCGGGCAGAAGCAGCGCGTGGCCATCGCGCGGATGCTGACGCAGAAAACGCCGGTCACGGTGTTTGACGACTCGCTCTCGGCGGTCGACACGCAGACGGATGAGAAAATTCGCGCCGCGCTGGCCCGCGACCGCAAGGGCACGACGAGCATCATCATCTCGCACCGCATCACAACGCTGCTGGACTGTGACAACATTCTGGTGCTCGACCACGGCAGGGTGCTGCAGCTCGGCACGCCGGAGCGGCTGCTCCGCGAGGACGGGCTGTTCCGCCAGATCTATGATATGCAAATGTCCATTGGAGAGGAGGCCGAACGATGAAGGAACAACCGCATCTGCGCCTGTTCGGCATCCCGAAGCTCGCCAGCTATCTGTCGGGCTATGGCAGGCTGCTGTTCGCTATGGTGTTTTTCGGCACGCTCGCGAGCGTGATGGATGTGGTCATCCCGCTGTTCCAGCAGTACGCCATCGACCATTTCATCGCAAGCGGCGCGATGACGGGGCTCGGCTGGTTCATCGGTCTGTATGTGGTGGTGATGCTGGTGCAGACGGCGTCCAATTACATCTCCGCCTACGGCGCGTGCAAGGCCGAGCTCTACATCGGCCGCGACCTCAAGCGGCAGGCGTTTGACCATCTGCAAACGCTTTCATTCTCGTATTTCAATCAGAACAGCGTGGGCTATGTCCACGCGCGCGTCATGTCCGACACCGACCGCATCGCGAGCACGCTCGCGTGGGGCCTGATGGAGGGCGTGTGGTATATCGCATATCTGCTCTTTGCGATCGTGACGATGTTTGCCCTCAACTGGAGGCTGGCGCTCGGCGTGATGGTGATCGTGCCGGTGCTGGTGGTCTCGGGGATGTATTTTCAGAAGAAGCTCGTTCTCTACCACCGCCGCGTGCGCGAGCACAACTCGCAGATCACCGGCGCGTTCAACGAGGGCATCACCGGCGCCAAGACCACAAAAACGCTCGTCATCGAGGACCGCATGGAGGGCGAATTTGATACGCTCACAGGCGAAATGAAGCGCGTGAGCGTCCGCGAGATGCGCATGCGCAGCCTGTTCCTGTCCACCACGGCGATGGCGGCGTCGATCGCGCTGGCGATCGTTCTGTGGCGCGGCGGCGTCATCACGCAGCGCGGCGTGATGCTCATCGGCACGCTGTCGGTGTTTATGAACTACGCGCAGGGCATGATGGAGCCCATCCAGTGGCTGGTGCAGGTCCTCTCCGCGCTAACAAACGTGCAGGTCAACGTGGAGCGCTTTACAAAGCTCATGGAGACGGAGTCTGACGTGCGCGACACGCCGGAGGTCACCCAAAAATACGGTGACAGCTTCCACCCGAAAAAGGAGAACTGGGAGCCGCTTTACGGCGATATTGAGTTCCGCGACGTGACGTTCCGCTACCCGGACGGGCAGGAGAACGTGCTGGAGCATTTTGACCTCAAGGTCCCGCAGGGGACGAACGTGGCCATCGTGGGCGAGACCGGCGCGGGCAAGTCGACGCTCGTGAACCTCGTCTGCCGGTTCTTCGAGCCGACGCAGGGGCAGGTGCTCATCGACGGGCGCGACGCACGCGAGCGCAGCCAGCTCTGGCTGCACTCCAACATCGGCTACGTGCTGCAGACGCCGCACCTGTTTTCCGGCACGGTGCTGGAAAATCTGCGCTACGGAAACGAGCACGCGACGATGGAGCAGATCGAGGCGGCGGTGCACGCCGTGTCGGCCGACGAGATCATCGCGCGCCTGCCGGAGGGCTACAACTCCGAGGTCGGTGAGGGCGGCAGCGGCCTGTCCACGGGCGAAAAGCAGCTTTTGTCGTTTGCCCGTGCGCTGCTGGCCGACCCGCGCATCTTCGTCCTCGACGAGGCCACCAGCTCTGTCGACACCGTGACGGAGCGGCTCATCCAGAACGCCATCGAGCAGGTGATGGCGGGGCGCACGTCGTTCATCATCGCGCACCGCCTGTCCACCATCCGCCGCGCAGATGTCATTCTCGTCGTCCACGACGGCAAGATCGTCGAGCGCGGCTCGCACCGCGAGCTGATGGCTGCAAAGGGCGCCTACTGGCAGCTCTACACCCGCCAGTACCGCGAAGAACAGACCCGCACCATCATGGAGACCGACGAATAAGCCAGCAATTCAAAAAACGCCCCACCGGCAGCACCGGTGGGGCGTACATTGACCTCTTCACTATTACCTATTACTTTCCCAAATCGGCTGTATTGTTTTTAGTGAATAGTGAAAAGTGAATAAGTAAAATCGGCAACTCTCTTACGAGAATTGCCGATTTTGGAGCTGCTGGGCAGATTCGAACTGCCGACCTCGTCATTACCAATGACGCGCTCTACCAACTGAGCTACAGTAGCATTTGCTGTCAGACAGCTTTCGTATTATATCATAAATCGCCGGTTTGTCAAGGGGTATTTATAAAATCGCAGCGCCATCGCAGCATATTCCTGTTTTCTTCGCCAAAGCTTGCGCCGGGGGGATTTTTATGTCATAATAAGCGCAGAACGGTGAGAACAGGAGAGGGGCTATGCCAGGTTTTACGAAGCAGGCGATCAAGGCGAATTTCTGGATGCTGCTGCGGCGGTATCCGCTGCGGGACATCACGGTCAAGATGATCGTGGAGCAGTGCGGTATCAACCGTAAGTCCTTTTACTATCACTATCAGGACGTCCCCGCGCTGCTGGGGGAGATCATCAAGGAGCGGCTGGATCAGATGCTGAAAAACTTTCACGGCGTCAGCTTGATCGAGGACAATCTGAACCTTATTCTGCACGACCTGATCGCGGAAAAAACAGCCATCCAGCACATCTATTGCTCCGTGAGTCGCGATGTGTTTGAGGCCGCACAGCTGCAGGTCTGCGACTACGTTGTGCGCGCCTACATCCGCGAGCTGGCTGAGCAGTACGCGCTCAGCCAGCCGGACGAGGAGCTGCTGGTGCGGTTTTACCGTGGACAGTGCTTCGGCATCATCACGGACTGGATGATGCAGGGGATGCCGGAGGACGTTTTTGCGTATCTGCACCGCATCTGCGCCATCCGCGGCGGCTTTGCAGAGGAGCTGGCGCAAAAGCTGAGCAGCCACCCGTCATAAAAGTAAACGAGAGCCCCGGTGCATCGGAAGGTGCACCGGGGCTCTCTTATGGAGAAGGGGAAACATGGATGGGCAGTGTTATGCACCGCGCGCGGCGGCCGCGGCGTGGACGTCTGCGCAGGCCAGCGCGCGGTAGGACGCGACATCCGGGATGGCCTCGCCGCCGATCTGAAGCGGGGTGGGGATCATGCCGCCGCCTGCGAGCGGGTTATACAGAATGTGATACGTCATGGCGCCCTCTCTCTGCCTGCCGGCATTTTGTCGATTTATACGGAACCTCGCTGAAAATATTCTACCGGACGCGGGCGCGCCGCGCAATGGACGAATGCGCGGGACTGTAACGTTTTTGGACAGATGCGCGTGAATGTGGCAATTGGTAACACACGCGCGAAAATGCCCATTGCCGAAAGTGAATGGCGGTGCTAAGCTATAGGCTGTAAAAGGGGGTGTGCGGTATGCGATCTGCAATGCCGACAAAGATTGCCAAGGCCGGGTATCTTGTGATGTCCGGGCTGCTGTGCTTAATGGGAGCGCTCGTGATCTGCGACCCGGAGGCGTCTATCCGAACGGTCGGGCTTCTGTGCGGGCTGACGATGCTCGCCTTTGGCGCGGTGAAGCTGGTGGGGTATTTTTCGAAGGATCTGTTCCGGCTGGCGTTTGAAAACGATTTGTCCTCCGGCATTTTGATGCTGGCGCTGAGCGTGAGCCTGCTGCTGCACACGGAGGGCACGCTGAGCTTTTTCTGTACGGTGATCGGCATTCTGATCTTGGCAGATGGGCTTTTTAAGGTGCAGATCGCAGTGGACGCACGTCCGTTCGGCATCCGGCAGTGGGGGCTCTTGATGGCGGCGGCCATCGCCACGGCAGCGTGCGGGGGGATCCTGATCTTCCGCCCCGGCGCGAGTATGCGCCTGATGGCGCGGCTGCTGGGCGTGTCGCTGATCCTGGAGGGCGCGCTGAACGTCATCACCATGCTGACCACCGTCAGCACCGCCGCGCGGCGAACCGCTTGATGGGCATATTCTCCAAAATAGAGGGGGTATTTTTGTGAAAGAAGTAAAATCTCCGAAGAAACCGCTGCTGTACTACTACGGCATCATCCTGCTGATCGTGCTGCTGTTCAATGTGTTCGTCTCGCCGCTGCTGATGAAAAATCAGGTGGAGGAGGTCGATTACGGCACCTTCATGCGCATGATTGACGAGAAAAACATCGGCGAGGTCGAGGTCGAGGACGACGAGATCGTCTTTACCGATAAAGACAAGCAGCAGATCTACACCACCGGCGCGATGGATGATCCCACGCTGACGCAGCGGCTGTATGACGCCGGGGCCACGTTTACCAAGCAGGTGCAGCAGACGACGTCGCCGGTTTTGAGCTTCCTGCTCAGCACGATCGTGCCGCTGCTGATCTTCTTTGGCATCGGGCAGTATCTGAGCAAAAAGCTCGTGGAGAGCGCGGGCGGCAAGAACTCCATGATGTTCGGCGGCGCGGGCAAGTCCGGCGCCAAGGTCTATGTCCAGTCCACGCAGGGCATCCACTTCTCGGATGTGGCCGGTGAGGACGAGGCGAAGGACAGCCTGCAGGAGATCGTGGACTATCTGCACAACCCCGATAAATACACCGAGGCCGGCGCGTCCATGCCGAAGGGCATTCTGCTCGTCGGCCCTCCGGGAACGGGCAAGACGATGCTGGCCAAGGCGGTCGCGGGCGAGTCGAACGTGCCGTTCTTCTCCATCTCCGGCTCGGAGTTCGTGGAGATGTTCGTGGGCATGGGCGCGAGCAAGGTGCGCGATCTCTTTGCGCAGGCCAAGGAAAAGGCACCCTGCATCGTCTTTATCGACGAGATCGACGCCATCGGCCAGAAGCGCAGCGGCGGCGCCAACATGGGCGGCAACGACGAGCGCGAGCAGACGCTCAACCAGCTGCTGACGGAAATGGACGGCTTTGAGGGCAACAACGGCGTTATCATCCTTGCCGCCACGAACCGGCCGGAGTCGCTTGACCCGGCGCTCACGCGCCCCGGCCGCTTTGACAGGCGCGTGCCGGTGGAGCTGCCCGATCTCGCGGGCCGTGAGGCCATTTTGAAAGTGCACGCCAAGAAGATCAAGACCGCCGACGATGTGGACTTCCACACCATCGCGCGGATGGCGGCCGGCGCGTCGGGCGCGGAGCTGGCCAACATCATCAACGAAGCCGCGCTGCGCGCCGTGCGCAGCGGCCGCGTGATCGTCACCGAGGCGGACCTGGAGGAGAGCATCGAGGTCGTCATCGCGGGCTATCAGAAAAAGAGCGCCGTGCTGTCCGATCAGGAAAAGTGGGTCGTGGCCTATCACGAGATCGGCCACGCGCTGGTCGCCGCCATGCAGACGCATTCCGCGCCGGTGCAGAAGATCACCATCATCCCGCGCACGTCCGGCGCGCTGGGCTACACCATGCAGGTGGACACCGGCGATAAGTACCTGATGACGAAGCAGGAGATCGAAAACAAGATCGCCACCTTCACCGGCGGCCGCGCGGCGGAGGAGGTCGTGTTCGGCGAGATCACGACCGGCGCGTCCAACGACATCGAGCAGGCGACCAAGCTGGCGCGGGCCATGATCACGCGCTACGGCATGAGCGAGGAATTCGACATGGTCGCCATGGAGACGGTCACGAACCAGTACCTCGGCGGCGACACGTCGCTGGCGTGCTCGGCCGATACGCAGAACCGCATCGACGAAAAGGTCGTGGAGCTGGTAAAGGCGCAGCACGAAAAGGCAAGAAGGATCTTGCAGGACAACCGGGCCAAGCTCGACGAGTTGGCAAAATACCTCTACGAAAAAGAGACGATCACCGGCGAGGAGTTTATGAAGATTCTGGAGCAGGGAGGCGCTGAGCAATGAAAAGACGTTCCGGGCTTGGCTGGCTGGAGCTGATCGAGGGCGTTCTGCTGATCGCCCTGGGGTGCTATACGTTCGCGCGGCCGGACCGCGCGCTGACGGGCTTTGTGGTCGCCTACGGCGTCATCGCCGTGGTGATGGGCATTGCGGACATTCTGCTGTATATCCGTGTGGAGCGGTACCACGGCTTCGGGCCGGTCGTGTCGCTCATCTCGGGCGCGCTGAGCGTGATGGCGGGCGTGATGCTGCTGGTGTACCCCAACGCAGGCAAGTGGGTGCTGAGCCTGCTGTTTCCGCTGTGGTTCATCGCGCACTGCATCTCGCGTCTGGCGGGGCTGAACGCCGTGCGCTTCTTCGCGGGCAGCGTGTCGTACTATTTCACGCTCGTGCTGAACATTCTGGGCCTCATCCTCGGCGGGCTGATGCTGTTTGACCCGTGGGTGTCGCTGCTGTCGATGCAGTATATCGTGGGGTTCTATCTGGTGCTGCTGGGCGCGGACTGCGTGCTGCTGGCCTTCAGCCGCGTCGGCTCGCGCGAGTGAGACCGTGACGGGAGGAATCGGACTGCTCCGCTGCGCGGCCTATGCCGCCGCGCTGGGGATCGTGTCGTTTTTTCTCGGGCGGCTGCTGGCGCGGTGCACGTATCACCCGGAGCGCTTCCCGTGGCGCGCATACGCCTGGGAGGACGCCGTGTGGCGCGCGCTGCGCGTGCGCCATTGGCAGGCGCGCGTGCCGGATATGAGCCGTGTGTTTACAAGGCTCATGCCCGCCAAGCGCCTGACAAAGCAGACTTCCGCCGACCTGCCGCGCATGATCACGGAGACGTGCGTGGCGGAGCTGACGCACACGGCGCTGTCGCTGTGCGGGCTTGTGATGCCGCTTCTCTGGCGCGGCGCGGGCGGCGTGATCGCGGCGGCGGTGTATATTCTGCTGGGCAATCTGCCGTTTATCATCGTGCAGCGCTATAACCGCCCGCGGCTGCAAAGGCTTTTTGCGCGGCAGCGCGCGCGGAACAGGGAGACTTGATATGCGAACTTTGATCTTGAGCTGCAACACCGGCGCGGGGCACAACTCCTGTGCCCGCGCCATTCAGGAGGCGTACCGCGCCCGCGGCGAGGTGTGCGACATCGTGGACGCGCTGTCGTTCATCTCCGAGCGTGCGTCGCAGTTCATCTCCAACTGGCACACGCGCATCTATCTGCACGCGCCGCGGCTGTTCGGCGCGGGGTATGAACGGGCAGAGCAGCGCGACGACCTGTTCCGCGAAGGGACAGCTGTCTACCGCTACATCACCTCCGGCGTGCGGAAAATGTACGAGTGCATCGCCTCCGGCGGATACGACAACGTCATCTGCACGCACGTATTCCCGGCGCTGGCGCTGACGGAGCTGCGGCGGCGTTTTCCGGAACTGCGGGTCACCACGAGCCATGTGTCCACGGACTACACGTGTTCGCCGTGCACGGCAGACTCTCAGCTGGACTGGTACTTTATGCCCTCCGCCGCGCTGGCGGAGGAGTTCGTGCGCTGCGGCATTCCCCGGGAAAAGCTGGTCGCGAGCGGGATGCCGGTGCGGCGCGAATTCTATGCGCGCCCGGAAAAGGCGCAGGCCAAGCAGGCGTTCGGCCTTGCGCCGGAGCAGCGGCACCTGGTGATGATGTGCGGCAGCATGGGCTGCGGCCCGATGGAGGAGCTGACGCAGCTGCTCGCCGCGCGGATGACGCCGGACGAGGTCTTGAGCGTTGCGTGCAGCAAAAACGAGTCGCTGCTGAAAAGGCTCCGGAAGCAGACGGCGGGCGCGGAGAATGTGCGCATTCTGGGTCAGGTCGATGATGTGCCGCTGCTGATGCACAGCGCAGATGTGTTTCTCACCAAGCCCGGCGGGCTGAGCACGAGCGAGGCTGTCGCTTCGCGGCTGCCGATGGTGCTGATCGACGCCGTTGCGGGCTGCGAGGAGCACAATCTCGACTTTTTTCTGCGCGCCGGGATGGCCGTGACGGCCGACACGCCCGACGCGATCGCGAACGCCGCGCTGGCGCTCGCGCACGACGACGCACGCCTTGCGGAAATGCGCCGCGCGATGCAGACCATCGCGGGCGCACCTGCCGACACGGTGTACGTCTGGCTCCGCGACCATAAAACGACATAAAACGCGCCCTGCCGGTCTGCTTCGACCGGCAGGGCGTTTTTATGATCTTTAGTGTCACAGCGATTTTTCCAGCGTGGCGCGGACGGCGTTGAGGAAGGCGACGGACGTTACGCCTGTGCGGCCGCACAGGCCTGCGAGGTCGCCGGTCATCGTACCGGCCTTGATGGTATCCAGGCACGCGCCCTCCAGCTTGTCGGCAAAGCGCATGAGCGGTGCGTTGCCGTCCAGCTCGCCGCGCTTTCTCAGCGCGCCCGTCCAGGCGAAGATGGTCGCCACAGGGTTCGACGAGGTCTGCTCGCCCTTGAGGAAGCGGTAGTAGTGGCGCGTGATGGTGCCGTGCGCCGCTTCGTACTCGTAATTCCCGTCCGGGGAGACGAGCACGCTCGTCATCATGGCAAGGCTGCCAAATGCGGCGGAGATCATATCGCTCATCACGTCGCCGTCGTAGTTCTTGCACGCCCAGATAAAGCCGCCCTCCGAGCGCATAACGCGCGCCACGGCGTCGTCAATGAGCGTGTAGAAGTACGTGATCCCGGCCTGCTCAAACTGCACCTTATACTCCGCGTCAAAAATGCGCTGGAAGATGAGCTTGAACGTCTGGTCATACTGCTTGGAGATGGTGTCCTTGGCGGAGAACCAGAGATCCTGCTTTGTGGTCAGCGCGTAGGTAAAGCAGCTGCGGGCGAACGATTCGATGGACGAGTCCTTGTTGTAAAGCCCCTGCAGAACGCCCGGGCACTCGAAATCGTAGATGGTCTTGGAGAACTCCGTGCCGTCCGTGCCGCGGAAGCTGAGCGTGGCCGTGCCGGGGCCGGGCACGCGGTACTCTGTGCCCTTATACAGGTCGCCGTAGGCATGACGGGCGATGGTGATGGGCTTTTTCCAGCCGGAGACATACGCCGGGATCATGCCCGTGAGGATGGGCGCGCGGAACACCGTGCCGTCCAGAATGGCGCGGATGGTGCCGTTGGGGCTCTTCCACATCTCGTGGAGGTGATACTCCTCCATCCGCTGCGCGTTCGGCGTGATGGTGGCGCACTTGACGCCCACGTGCAGCCGGCGGATGGCGTTGCCTGCGTCGATGGTCACCTGATCGCCTGTCTCGTCGCGGTGGGGAAGGCCGAGGTCATAATACTCGGTGTTCAGCTCCACAAACGGGGTGAGCAGCCGGTCCTTGATCTCCTTCCAGAGGATGCGGGTCATTTCATCGCCGTCCATCTCCACGATGGGGTTCATTTTGATCTTTTCCATGTGTTTTACCCTTTCTGCGCGCGCTGGGCGGCGTAATAGTTCATCAGGCAGCCTTCCAGCAGGATCTGCCGCTCCTCGCTCGTCAGCTCCGGCAGGTGCAGCGTGATGGGCGTGCAGCCGGCCTTCGTGACGATCTGCGCGGCCACATCCCGCGCGCCGGACGCGATGGCTTCGCGGATGCCGGGGACGTAGACATAGTCGCCCGCGTCATAATCGAACGCGACGCCCTCGTCGATGGTGAAGGGCATCATGCCCCAGTTGATGCAGTTGGAGCGGTAGCGCTTGGTGGCAAATTCATAGCAGATATTCGCCGCGCCGCCGAGCACGCGCTGGCAGGACGCCGCCTGCTCGCGCGCCGAGCCGTCGCCGGGCTTGTTGGCAAAGATGACCGAGCCGACCGAGAGCGTGTCGAGCGCGGATTTGTCCTTGCCGAGCTTCTGCAGCACATCCAGCAGCTCCGCGTCGGGCGCGCCCGCCTGACGGGAGGCCTCGAGTGCCTGCGTCTGCTGGGCGCGCGCTACATACTGCGGCTCGCGCCGCGAGAGGGCGAACGTAGCCAGCTTCAGCGGGTTCGAGCGGTAGGATGACGTCTCGCCCGACGGGATGAGCTCGTCGGTCGTAGTGACGGGGTCGTGGATGACGCACGCCAGCTTTAAGAGCAGGTCGTCCGTCAGCTTCGGGATCTTCGGCCACTCGGTGATATTCGGGCCGAATTTCAGCTCCGCGCTCTCGTCGGGCTTTCCGAAGCCGAAGTAGCAGCGCTTTTCATACACGCCCGCGTCAAAGCGCGCCGTGTGCGGCGCGGGGGCGGTGTAGTCAATGTCGGTGGCGGCGGTGAGCACGCCGTGATTGCGGGCGGTGGCCGCGATGGAGCGCGCGTCCATGAGCATCACGGCCGCGAGCTGGCCGCTTGCGGGCTTGGAGCCCTCACGGTTGGGGAAGTTGCGCGTGGTGTGGCGGATGGAGAGCGCGTCGTTGGCCGGGACATCGCCCGCGCCGAAGCACGGCCCGCAGAAGCAGGGCTTAAACAGCGCGCCCGCCTCCAAAAGCCGCTGCTGCACACCGCTTTCGATGAGCTCGAGGTTCACCGGGATGGACGGCGGATAGACCGAGAGCGAGAAATACCCACAGCCGATGTCGTGCCCGTCCAGAATGGCGGCGGCCTCGGCGATGTTATCGTACATACCGCCGGAGCAGCCCGCGATGACGCCCTGGTCGATGTGCAGCCTGCCGCTAACTAACTTGTCGGTCAGGTGCAGCGACACCTTGCCGCCGAACTGCTGCTGCGCGAGCTGCTCGGTCTGGCGCAGGATGTCGGCGCCGTTTTCCTGCAGCTGGCGGATGGTGAACGCCCGCGAGGGGTGGAACGGCAGCGCCGCCATCGGCTCGATCTCAGACAGGTCAATGAGGATCGCGGCGTCATACTGCGCGCCCTCGGCGGGGGCGAGCTGCCGGTAGGCATCCGCCCGGCCATGCTGGGCAAGATATTCCTCGACCTTGCCGTCCGTCTGCCAGATGGAGGACAGGCACGCCGTCTCCGTGGTCATCACGTCGATGCCGATGCGGAAATCCATCGGCAAAGACGCCACGCCCGGACCGGCGAATTCCAGCACCTTGTTTTTCACAAAGCCGCTGTCGTACACCGCGCCGCACAGCGCGATGGCCACATCGTGCGGGCCGACGCCCTGACAGGGCTTGCCGGTGAGGTAGACCAGCACGACCGGCGGCATGGCGATGTCGTAGGTGTTCTCGAGAAGCTGCTTCACGATCTCGGGGCCGCCCTCGCCCACGCCCATCGTGCCCAGCGCGCCATAGCGCGTGTGGCTGTCGGAGCCGAGGATCATCCGGCCGCAGCCGGTCATCATCTCCCGCGCGTACTGGTGGATGACCGCCTGATTGGCGGGGACGTAGATACCGCCGTATTTTCTGGCGGCGGACAGGCCGAATACATGGTCGTCCTCATTGATGGTGCCGCCCACAGCGCAGAGGCTGTTGTGGCAGTTCGTCAGCACGTAGGGGACGGGGAAGCGGGTCAGGCCGCTTGCGCGCGCCGTCTGGATGATGCCGACGTAGGTGATGTCGTGCGAGATGAGCGAGTCGAAGCGGATGCGCAGATGCGTCTCGTCGCCGGACGAGTGCGCGTGCAGGATCTGCCACGCGATCGTGCCGCTCCGCTGGCCGCCTGCTGCGCACCGTGGCTTCCCGTCTTTCAGGATGGTCGGTTCGTTCCAAAGCTGCATAAATGTTCGCCTTCTTTGCTTTCTAATTTGTTTGAACACAGTATAACAGCTTTCATGCTGTTTCGCAAGTGAAAAGTGCACTAAAATTGCAGGCTAAAAAGTCACCAAATTCATTTTTGAAGGAATCATTGCATGAATGCGAAAAAAATAGCCCGATTATGAATTTTTTCAAAATACCACTTGCATTTTCGGGAAAGATGCTTTACAATGTGAAAAACGGAGACCGGGAGGGTACGGCGATGGAAGAAAAAAAGACGCTGTTTGGACTGGATGTGGATCGGCTCAATCAGACCATCCGCGCGGAATACGCCATTGACCCGCACTATTATGAGGATCATATGATCAAGCGCGGCCTGCGAAATGACGACGGAACGGGCGTTCTGGTCGGCGTGAGCAAGGTCGGCAGTGTGCAGGGCTATTATGTGGTGGACGGCGAGCGTGTGCCTACGCCCGGCAAGCTCTACTACCGCGGCATCAGCGTGGAGGACATCGCCGAGGCGCACCGCAAAAACAACACCTTCGGCTATGAAGAGGTGGCGTATCTGCTGCTGCTGGGGTCGCTGCCCACAAAGGAGCAGCAGGCCGTCTTCAACCGCGGCCTGTCCGAGGCGCGCAAAATGCCCGCCGCCTTTACCGAGGATATGATCCTCAAGGCCCCCAGCCGCGACATTATGAACCAGCTGGCGCGCAGTGTGCTGGCGCTGTATTCCTATGACGATCAGGCGGACGACACGTCGCTGCCGAACATCCTGCGGCAGTCGATCGAGCTGGTCAGCCGCTTCCCGCTCATTGCGGCGAACGCCTACGCCGCCAAGCGGCACTATTTCATGGGCGAGTCGCTGGTGCTGCACAACCCGTCGCCGGAGCTTTCGGTGGCGGAGAACCTGCTGCGCATGATGCGCCCTGACCAGAGCTACACGTCGGAGGAGGCGCACCTGCTTGACCTGATGCTGATCTTGCACGCCGAGCACTCCAGCAACAACTCTACCTTCGTCTGCCGCGCGATCTCGTCCTCGGGCTCTGACACCTACAGCGCCATCGCCGGGGCGGTCGGCTCCTTGAAGGGCCCGCTGCACGGCGGCGCGAACGCCAAGGTCATGCGGATGTACCGCGACATCTGCGCCAACATCGGTCATACGCCCGACGACGCGGCGCTGAGCGCCTACCTCGACCGCATCCTGGACGGCGATGTCGGCGACCATTCGGGCAAAATTTACGGCCTGGGCCACGCGGTGTATACCGTCTCCGACCCGCGCGCGATCGTCATTCAGAAGTACGCCACCGACCTCGCCCGCGAAAAGGGCTGCCTGGCCGATCTGGAGCTGATGGAGCGCATCGAGCAGATGGGCATTGAAAAGATCACGAAGCGCAAGGATCTGAACATCCCGATGTGCGCGAACGTGGACTTCTACTCCGGCTTTGTGTATGACATGCTGGACATCCCGGAGGATCTGTTCACGCCCGTGTTTGCCATCGCCCGCATCGCGGGCTGGTGCGCGCACCGTATGGAGGAGGTCGCCACCGGCGGCCGCATCATGCGCCCTGCCTACCGCGCTGCCCTCAAGACCCACGACTACATCCCGCAGGAGCTGCGCTGAACTGCAAGACCATCCGCCGGAGCAGGGCAGCTCCGGCGGATTTTTTGCCGTTTTGCGGCGAAATGACGTTTTAGACTAGCACATGGCGGCGGAATATGGTATACTGAGACTAAATATAGGAGATACAGAAGGAAACAGGGAATTATGCGAAAATCAGGACTGAACCTGAGCGGGATCAAGGAGAACAACCGCGCGCTCATCCTGCAGATGATCTGCACCGCCGGTCAGATCACGCGCAGTGAGCTGGCGGCGCGTTCGCGGCTGTCGCAGATGACGGTCACGAACATCGTCAACGAATTTCTCAGCAAAAACCTGATCGAGGAGCTGCCGCCGGAGGAGCATCTCAAGCTGCCGGGGCGCACGCCGATGGTGCTGCGCGTGTGTGCGCAGGCGCCGGTCATTCTGGGCATATTCATCTCCCGCTGCTGGATCTACGGCGCGGTGGGCGATTTCTCCATGCACCTGCTCGACCGCGAGGAGGTCGCGCTGGGCGAGGTCGAATCGGAGCAGACGGTGCTGGAAAAGCTGCGCCGCCTTGTGCAGACGCTGACCGACCGCTGCGAGCGCACCATCTGCGGCCTGGGCGTGGCCACCGTGGGTGCGGTCAACCCCGAGAGCGGCAGCATCGCCTATATCACGAGCTTTTACGGTATCGAAAAGCTGCCGGTCGCCGATTTCCTGCGGGAGCATTTTCCGTATCCCGTCTACGTCGCCAACGATATGCAGGCGGCGGGGCTGTGTGAGCTGCATTTCGGCGTGGGCCGGGAGGAGGACAACTTCCTCTACGTCGGCATCACGAACGGTGTGGGCGCGGCGCTCATCTCAAACCGCGAGCTGTTCGAGAGCCACGGCGAAATGGGCCATATGTCCATCAACTGCAACGGCCCGCAGTGCACCTGCGGCAACAACGGGTGCCTGGAGCTATATGTCAGCACGCCGCGCATTCTGCAGAGCATCCGGCAGGACTGCGGCGTGCAGCTTTCCACCATGCGGCAGGCGGTGGCGCTGGCGGCGGAGAACCGCACGGCGTACACCACGCTCTATAACGCCCTGCGCCGCCTGGGCTACGGCATCAACAACTACCTCAACCTCATCAACGTCCCCACGGTCGTGCTGGGGCACGACGCGTTCTTCCTGCCCGATGAGCTGATCGCAAGCATGCAGGGGCATATCGAATCGACCGGCATCGCCGTGCACCTGATGGACCGGGAGCTGCGCATTCTGCGCTCCACATTTGAGGACATCGCGCCGCTCTACGGCTCGCTGTGCGTCTTTTTGCAGCGCATCTTCCGCGGCGACTATCCGATCGACGAGCTGCTGCTGTCCATCGACCGGACGGCTGCGAGCGTCTGAGCGGGCAAGTTTTTGCCTCCGGCATCATACCGTTATACAGCGCGGCGCGTGCCGCGCAGAGAGAATATAGGATACCAATTACACGAACAGAAAAGGAGATCTTGCTATGGGACTGATCAAAGCGGCATTGGGCGCGGCGGGCGGCGTGCTGGCCGACCAGTGGAAGGAGTATTTTTACTGTGAATCCATTCCGGAGAACGTGATGGCGGTCAAGGGTCTGCACCGCGTTTCCGGGCGCAGCAGCAACTACAAGGGCAGCGAAAATATCATCACGAACGGCTCCGTCATCGCCGTGGCCGACGGGCAGTGCATGATCCTCGTCGATCAGGGCAAGGTCACGGAGCTGTGCGCAGAACCCGGCGAGTTTGTGTATGACAGCTCGACCGAGCCGTCCATCTTCTCCGGCCAGCTCGGCCAGAGCATTCTGGACACGTTCAAAAACATCGGCAAGCGCTTTACCTTCGGCGGCGAAGCGCCCAAGGATCAGCGCATCTACTACCTCAACACCAAGGAGCTGATCGGCAACAAATACGGCACGCCCAGCCCCGTTCCGTTCCGCGTGGTCGACCAGCGTGCGGGCATTGACATCGACATCGCCATCCGCTGCTTCGGCGAATACAGCTACCGCATCTGCGACCCCATCCTGTTCTACACGAACGTCTGCGGCAACGTGACGGATGAATTTGCGCGGGAGCGGCTGGACGGGCAGCTGAAGACGGAGCTGCTGACCGCGCTTCAGCCCGCGTTTGCGAGGATCTCCGACATGGGCATCCGCTATTCGGCACTGCCCGGTCATACGATGGAGATGGCGGACGCGCTCAATGAGGTGCTGTCAGCCAAGTGGCGCAAGCTGCGCGGCCTTGAGATCGTGTCGTTCGGCGTTTCGTCCGTGAAGGCGAACGAAGAGGACGAAAAGATGCTCAAGGAGATGCAGCGCAACGCGGCATTCATGGATCCCACGCGCGCGGCGGCGCACATGGTGGGCGCGCAGGCGGCGGCGATGCAGGCGGCGGCGGCCAATCAGGGCGCAGGCCCCGCGATGGCCTTTATGGGCATGAACATGGCGGGCCAGATGGGCGGCATGAACGCACAGAGCCTGTATCAGATGGGCGCGCAGCAGCAGGCGGCGCAGCCCGCGCCCGCACCTGCGGCGGCGCCGGCAGGCGGCTGGACGTGCGCGTGCGGCCATGCGGGCAACACCGGCCGCTTCTGCGCCGAGTGCGGAAGGCCGAAGCCCGCGGCGGACGGCTGGACGTGCAGCTGCGGCGCGGTGAACAAGGGAAGGTTCTGTGCCGAATGCGGCAAGCCCAAGCCCGCGGGCGTCCCGCAGTACCGCTGCGACAAGTGCGGCTGGGAGCCAAAGGATCCCGCCCATCCGCCCAAATTCTGCCCCGAATGCGGCGACCCGTTTGACGACGGGGATCTCATCCGCTGACGGACCGGAAAAGGAGAGAACGAGATGGCAGATCAAGTAACCAATTACCAGTGCCCGGCGTGTACCGGCCCGCTGCATTTCTCGGCGGCGTCCGGCAAGCTGGAGTGCGAATACTGCGGCTCGGCGTATGACATCGCTGAGGTCGAAAAGCTCTATGCTGAAAAGGAAAAGCAGGCCGCCGCTGTCAAGCAGCAGGCCGAAAAGCAGGCCGCAGAGGAGGGCGACTGGGATACGTCGGCCCTGAACGGCGACTGGGGCAAAGACGCGGCGTCCATGCGCGCGTATAACTGCCCGTCATGCGGCGCGGAGCTGGTGTGCGACGAGTCGACCGCCGCCACCTCCTGCCCCTACTGCGGCAACCCCACAGTCGTGCCCGGGCAGTTCTCCGGGATGCTGCGGCCGGAGTTCGTCATCCCCTTCAAGCTTACGAAGGACGACGCCGTCAAGGCGCTGAAGCAGCACTACAAGGGCAAGCCCTTCCTGCCGCGCACCTTCACCGCCGGCAACCACATCGAAGAGATCCAGGGCGTGTATGTGCCGTTCTGGCTGTTTGACGGCGAGGCGGAGGGTGACGCACAGTATCACGCCACGATCAGCCACAGCTACCGGCACGGCGATTATGAGACCACCGAAACGCAGCACTTCCGCGTGAAGCGCGCCGGTTCGCTGGCGTTTGAAAAGGTGCCGGTGGACGCGTCCAGCAAAATGCCGGACGATCATATGGACTCCATCGAGCCGTTCGACTATCAGGAGCTCAAGCCTTTCTCCACGGCGTATCTGCCGGGCTTTCTGGCGGATAAGTACGACGTGTCGGTAGAGGACAGCCACGAGCGCGCCGATACGCGCTGCACCGGCTCTCTGGAGCAGGCGCTGCGCGATACGGTCGTCGGCTATGGTGAGGTCATGCAGACCGGCCAGCAGTTCCACATCAAGCGCGGCAAGGTGCACTATGCGCTGCTGCCGGTGTGGCTGCTGACCACCAAGTGGAAGGGCAAGGATTTCCTGTTCGCCCTGAACGGACAGACCGGCAAAATGGCGGGCGACCTGCCCGTGGACCGCGGCAAGCTCTGGGGCACATTCTTCGCCATCGCCGCCGCGCTCAGCGCGATCGGTCTGGCATTCATTCTGTGAGAGGGGGTAGCGAAATGAAACGGAAACTGACTTGTTTGTTCCTGGCGCTCGTTTTGCTGCTTGGCCTCACGGTGCTCGCCTTCGCGGCGGACGGCGCGCAGCTGCCGTATATCACCGATTCGGCGGGCCTTTTGACGCAGTCGGAGGCCGACGAGCTGGAGAGCATGGCGCAGAGCGTTTCGCAGCAGTACGGCTGCGGCGTGTATGTGGTCACGGTGGACGATTACACCGACATCGACACGCGCGGCGCGTATGAGGCGGCCTACAGCATCTATCATCAGTACTCCCTCGGCGAGGGCGCGGACCGCAGCGGCGCTTTGCTGCTGCTGAGCATGCGCGAGCGCGACTGGGCAACGTTCTTCTACGGCCCCACGGCGGAGTACGCCTTTAACGCCTACGGTCAGGAAAAGCTGGAGGATGCTTATCTCGGCTATTTCCGCGATAACGACTGGTACGGCGGCTTCTCGGGCTACATAGGCGAGTGCGGCCGCTATCTGGAGCTGGCGGCGCAAGGCTCGCCTGTGCGGGCCAGCAAGCTCGTGCCGATCCTCATCGTGGTCGCCATCGCGTGCCTGATCGCCGGCATCGTCTGCGGCATCCTGTGCGGCAAGATGAAGTCGGTCTCCAAAAAGACCGAGGCGGGCAGCTACATCAGCGCAGCCGGCCTGAAGCTCACGCTGCAGGAGGATCAGTATACGCACACCAGCACGTCCCAGCGCAAGATCGAAAGCAGCTTGTCCAGCAGCAGCTCCAGCGAATCGGGTGGCGGCGGCAGCGGCCGCAGCGGCAAGTTCTAAGAGAATACATACCACCAGAATACTCTGCCGCCCTTGCGGCAGAGTATTCTGATCTGGGAATGGAGGGAGCAGACATGGCGGACTTATTTACCTATCTCGACTGGCGCGGCGATCTGACGCTTTCGGAGCGCCCGCTGAACGCGGTGGACGGCGTGATCCTTGCGCGGGCGGCGTATTTTCCATATGCGCGCATCCTGACGCCGGGCGGCCGGCAGGAGATGCGTCTGGCCGACGCGGCGCAGGCATTCGCGGCGCTGGAGGATCTGCAGGACAGTGTGCTGCGCGCGGATGATGTGCGTCTGATCGCGGCGCTGGGCGCTAGTGGGCGCTTTGCCGAGCTCACGGTCGGCAGCTACGCCGACGAGCTGGAGGCGCAGACGCAGACGCAGTTCTCTGCCGTCACGTTCCGGCTCCCGGACGGTGCGCGCGTCGTCTCCTTCCGCGGCACGGACAATACGCTCATCGGCTGGAAAGAGGATCTCAACATGGGTGTCGTCTGCCCCGTCCCGGCGCAGACGCTCGCCGTTTCGTATCTGGAGAGCATCGCGGACAGCACACCGGACGCGCCGCTGTATGTCGTGGGCCACTCCAAGGGCGGCAACCTTGCGGTCTACGCCGCGGCGTTCTGCCGTGAGGGCGTGCAGGCGCGTATTCGCGCGGTCTATAACTATGACGGCCCGGGCTTTGACCAGACCGTGCTGGCGCAAGGCGGCTACCGCCGCATCTGCGAGCGGGTGCGCACGTATGTGCCGCAGTCGTCGGTCGTGGGGATGCTCCTGGGGCACGAGGAGGCGTATACCATCGTGCACAGCACGCAGAGCGGCCTGCTGCAGCACGACACGTACTCCTGGGAGGTGCTGCCGCCGCAGGGCTTTTTGTGTCTGGAGACGGTGGACAGCAGCAGCCGCTTCGTCGACCTTACGCTCAAGTCGTGGCTGGCAGACATGAGCCTTGCGCAGCGCGAGGCGTTCGTGGACGCCGTGTACGGCATCCTGACCGAGACGCACGCGCGCACGCTGCACGAGATGGGGGAGAAGTGGTTCTCCAGCGCTGTGAGCATGGTGCGCTCGTATCAGAATCTCGACGATGACACCCGCCGCGCCGTCACGCAGGCGCTCACACTGTTGATGAAAAGTGCCAAGACCGGCCTGACGCAGGTCTTGCAGAAGCCGGAATAAAAAATCGCCGCAGCCAACCGGCTGCGGCGATTTTTATAGATATTCGAGGATAACGCGCCACGCGTCTGTCAGGCGGTCAAGGCCCCACGCTGCGTTTGCGGGACTTGTGGACGGCAGCTGCACGGCGGCAAGGCCGGTGGCCTTTGCCTGATGCTTCTGATAGAGCACATACGACGACGCGCCGTTGCAGAACACCGCCCGGATGGGCGCGGCGTGCAGGATCGGCGTCAGGTCGTTCGGCGCGGCATCCCGGATGCTGCTGTCGCTGGAGCCCTCGATGCGGCAGCTGGCGATCACGTCCCACAGGGCGATGTGGCGCGTGTGCAGCAGGGCGGATTTTTCTTCTACCGTCTGCGGCGCGGGCGCGTCCAGCAGCCGCGCCAGCACGCGCCAGAAGCGGTTTTGCGGGTGGCCGTAGAAAAACGCCGTCTCGCGCGACTTCACCGACGGGAACGAGCCGAGGATCAAAATGCGCGACCGATCGTCATACAGCGGCGGGAACGGGTGCGAAAGCTGCTGCATCACAGCGCGTCCAGCGCCTCCTGCACAGCCTCGGGCGCGGTCGCCCACGAGGTCACGAACCGCGCGGCGGTGTGCTCTGCGTCGACCTTCGCGGTGAACTCGCAGCCGAAGCGCGTCTGCGCGTCCCGGTACTGCGCGTCGGTGAAGATCGGGAAGATCTGATTCGTCGGGGAGTTTACATAAAACTGATAGCCCTTCGTGCGTAGCCCGTCGGCCAGCGCCTGCGCCTGCTCTACGGCGTGCCGCCCCAGCGAAAGCCAGAGGTCGTCCTCAAAATACGCCGCAAACTGCACGCCCAGCAGCCGTCCCTTGGCGAGCATCGCGCCGTGCTGCTTCATCACATTGCGGTAGTAGGGCTTGATGGCGTCGTTCACGATCACGAGCGCCTCGCCGAACAGCAGGCCGTTTTTCGTGCCGCCGATGTAAAACGCGTCGCACAGCCGTGCAAAGTCCTCCGGCACAAGGTCGTTGCCCACCGCTGCCAGCGCCTGCGCCATGCGCGCGCCGTCGAGGTACAGATACAGCCCCAGCGCGCGGCACGTCTCGTGCAGCGCCGTCAGCCCGGCCTTCGTGTAGATGGTGCCGAGCTCCGTGGCGTCGGACACATACACCATCCGCGGCACCACCATGTGCCCGTCGTCGCCGTTCAGATGCGCTTCGGCGATCGCGCGCACCGACTCCGGCGTCAGCTTGCCGTCCGGCACGGCAGCGGAGAGCACCTTGTGCCCGCATGTCTCGATCGCACCGGATTCGTGGACGTTGATGTGGCCCGTCGCGGCGGCGATGACGGCCTCCCACGGGCGCAGCGCCGCGGCGATGAGCGCCTGATTCGTCGCCGTGCCGCCCACCATAAAGTGCACGTCCGCCTGCGGGCAGGCAAAGCGCGCGCGCACGGCCTGCGCGGCGCGGGCACAGTATTCGTCGCGGCCATAGCCGCAGGTGGCCTCAGGATTCGTGCGCACGAGCGCGTCCATGATCTGCGGATGCGCGCCCTCGGAATAATCGTTGCGGAATGTTGCCATCGTTCAGCCTTCTCTCTTCGGTTTTGAGAATATTTTAGGAGAACGCGGCAGAAAAGTCAAGGCAGCTGGAGCATTTGCCGCAGCCATAAACGCTCCTGCGGGCCGAGCAGCTTCGTCCAGCGCAGAAACGGCAGGAACACCAGCAGGAAAAGCGCACAGCTCACGAGCACATACGGCAGATCCGGCAGCATCGCCGGGGCGCACAGGCTCGCGCCCATCCCGCACGCGACGCACAGCGCCGCCCGCAGCAAAAATGCCAGCTGCGGCGTATGGCGCGTCAGCCGCAGCAGCAGCCGCAGGCTGAGGTAGAAGTTCACGAGGTGCGTGACGATGAAGCTCACCTGATACCCCGCGATGCCGCAGCGCGGCAGCAGGAGATAGAGAAGCACCGCGTCCAGCGCCGCCGTGAGCGTGTTGTACCGCACGCAGGCGACCTGTTGGCCGAGGCCCTTGCACATCCCGTCCACGATCGCGTCCAGATAGAGAAACACGGCCATCGGCGCAAACTGCCGCAGGTAAAAGCCGACCGCCTCGCGGTGATACAGGAGCCGGCCGAGCTGCGGCGCAAGCAGAAACAGCAGCGCTGCGACGGCTCCGGCGTACAGCAGCGCCGCGTGCAGGCATTTTTCGGTCAGGTGGCGGATGCGGATGCGCGAGCCCGCCGCGCTGCACCGCGCCAGCTCCGGCACGAGCAGCTCCGAGAGGACGTAGATGATGGCGGCGGGGAACATGAGGATGGGGAACACCATGCCGCAGATCGTGCCGTACACCGCCATGGACGCGCTCGCGCTGCCGCTGTGCCGCGCAAGACCGCGCGGGATGAGAAACTGCTCCAGCATCGAAAGCCCTGCCCGCAGATAGGCGCTCAGCGCCAGCGGCACGCAGAGCTTCCGCAGGCGGCTGCCCAGCCGCAGCCCGCGCGCGGGCGGGCCGAGCGCCGGCACGTCGCGGCCGTACAGCCCCAGCAGCCACAAAAGCGCCACGGCCGATGAGACACCCCCGCCGAGCAGGATCGCGCAGCAGGCGCGCGCCGTGTCGCCCCGCGCCCAGAAATGCAGCAGCCCAAACGTCGCCGCGAGCGACAAAAGCCGCTCCGCGACCTCCACCGTAACGAGCCGCCGGATCTTACCGCAGGCGGTAAAATAGCCGCCCAAAATCGCGATCAGGCAGTCGAGCGGCAGCGTCAGCGCGCAGCAGCGCAGCCCCGCCGCGGCGCGCGCGTCGTGGATGAACCGCTCGGCGATGGGCACGGAAAAGCCATACAGCGCCGCCGCCGCGGCGCAGGAGATGACGCTCCCGCAGAGTAGGCACAGCCGCATCGCCCGGCGCACGCCGCCGGGGCGGTTTTTGCCGCGCTCCTCGGCGCACAGATACATCGCCGCCGTGCGCAGCCCCGCAAGCCCCACCGTCATGGCAAAGGCCCCGACGGTCAAGATCAGCTGTAAAAGCCCGATGCCGCCCGCGCCGATCTGCCCGGAGAGATAGACCTGAAACAGCATGGAAACGCCGCGCAGCAGCACATTGACGCCCGTCAGCAGCAGCGCATTTTGCAGAATGGAACGCTCCCCGCGCAAAAGATCACCCCCGTCCATTCTATGGACGAGCGGGGGAGAGTATGAAAAAAGCAGCCCACGACGTGTGTCATGGGCTGCCGGAAAATCGGAATTACTTGAGCTGGAACGTGTAGTACACCGCGGCGATCAGCTCAAACGCGATGGCGGCGAACATGCAGTAGTAGGCGAGCAGCGAGCCGACCGCCACGCTGGCGATCAGGCACAGCAGCCACAGCGCGCATGTGACCAGAATGGGCAGCGGCGCAAAGGCCTTCGGGAACAGGCGGAGCTTTTTGCCGAACAGCACGATCGTGCCGTGACCGCGGTGGGCAAGATACGCCGTGAGCGCCGCGAGAACGATCACGACCGTCAGCAGTACCGTCCAGAATACGGACACGCCGGGCACGCAGCGGTAGAACGTCCAGCCCGCCAGCAGCGTCACGAGCGACACCGTGAAGAACTCCGCGTGATACAGCAGCTTTATGATGTACAGGCAGTAGACCGCGGCGTGCACGAAGTACAAAAGCCGCATCTGATCGTTGAGGTAGCGCCGCAGCACCAGCGCGCTGAACGCCGCCAGCAGCGTAAGCGGCAGCACATACCCGCACACCGTGCGCAGCACGCCGTGGCGCGCGAAGATCAGCCCCGCAAGGCTCGCCGCCGCGAGTACCAGCGCGACGATCGCCACGACCTTGGCGGCGGGGTAGATGGCGTCAAAGCCGCTGACCGTGGCGTAGACCCGCCCGATCGCGCGCAGCGCGAACACGGACGCGATCAGCAGCACCAGCGCCGCCATGACCTTGATGACCGTGAGGTCGCGCGGCTTTTTTGCGGCGCGGGTATCCGAAATCTGATGAACCATAGTTGATCAATCCTTTTGCAATTTAGTCCAGCGCACCGCTTGCAAACAGCGCACAGGTCAGCGCGCACAGCGGCGCGGTCTCACAGCGGAGGATGCGCGGGCCGAGCGTGCAGATGCGCAGCCCCTTTTCCTGCGCCAGCGCGACCTCCTCCGGTGTAAAGCCGCCCTCGGGGCCGGTGACGATGGAGACGGACGGCGCGCTGCCGTCCGCGAGCGCCTCGCGCAGGCTCAGCGCCTTTTCGTTTTCATACGGCAAAAGCGCCAGCGCGCTCTGCGCCGCAAGCTCCAGCGCCTGCGCATACGAGTCCATGGCCAGCACCTGCGGGATCCTGCCGCGCCCGCACTGACCGGCGGCGGAGGCTGCGATCTTCTGCCAGCGCTCCAGCTTTTTGCCGAGCGAAGCACGGTCGGGCCGGGAGACGCACCGGGCGGACGGGAACGCGACGATCTGTACCGCGCCAAGCTCCGTGGCCTTCTGGATGACGTGCTCGAACTTGTCTGCCTTGGAAAACGCCATGAACACGCTGCACTGCACCCGCGGCTCTGACCGCGAGGCGCCGCTGGCATCGACCACCAGCGAGATGCAGCCGGGGGCGACATCGCTGACGGTGCAGGCATAATCGGTGCCGCTGCCGTCGCAGACGGTGACGCTGTCGCCGTTTTTTAGCCGCAGCACGCGCGCGTGCGCGGCGTTTTCACCGCTCAGCGTCAGAAAGCCGCCCTGCACCGTGCCGGGCGGGACAAAGAACTTGGGCAAGGAAAACCGACCGCCTTCCTGCAACATACTTCCGACATTATACCAGAAAGCGCGCTGTTTCGCAAGAGTAAAAGTATCGGCAAAAATCACACTGCGGAGAAAAATCTGGTTGACAAATGCGAAAAAGGTGAGTATAATAAACGAGCTTTGTGAAGAGCAAATGCGGGAGTGCTGGAATAGGTAGACAGGCACGTTTGAGGGGCGTGTGGCAACCGTCGTGTGAGTTCAAGTCTCATCTCCCGCACCAAAATCGGCGATGTTCGTAAGAACGTCGCCGATTTACTTTTTCACTCTTCACTCGTAGCTGAGTGGATTTTTGTCGGCTTATCTGTTATAGTAGAGAAAACAATGTACGCGGGGGATGAACGATTTGCGGCGGAAGGGGCAATTTGGGAAAACACGGCGGGATACGACGGCGGAGCTGGATCATGGGGCGATCTTGCCGCTGATCGTCCGGCTGAGCATTCCGGCGATCATTGCGCAGCTCATCACGTTTTTATATAACATCGTCGACCGGATGTATGTGGCGCGCATCGAGCACGCCGGGATGGACGCGCTGGCGGCGCTGGGCATCGTGCTGCCCATCACGCTCATCATTCAGGCGTTTGCGAATCTCATTGGCCTCGGCGGCGCGCCGCGGGCGGGCATCAAGCTGGGCGAGGGCAACGCGCCGGAGGCAAACCGCATCTTCAACACCGCATTCACCATGCTGACGCTCATCGGCGCGGTCATCGGCGCGCTGGCGTTCTGCTTTGCGGAGCCCATCGTCTGCCTGTTCGGCTGCCCGCCGAGCGCGCTGGAGTACGCGGTGTCTTACTTGAAAATTTACGCCTGCGGCTCGCTGTTCGTCATGCTGGCGCAGGGGCTCAACCCGTTTATCCTGACGCAGGGCTATTCGCTCATCGCCATGGGCTCGGTGCTCGTGGGCGCGATCATCAACATCGCGCTCGACCCCATTTTCATCTTCACACTGGATATGGGCGTGCGCGGCTCGAGCCTGGCCACGGTCGTCTCGCAGCTGTGCTCGTGCGTCTGCGTGACGCTGTTCTTCTTTTCGCGCAGCAGCCTGTTCCGCTTCCGCGTGCGCGAGATGCGCATCCACGCCGCCCGCGCGCTCAGCATCCTCTCGCTCGGCGTCACACCGTTTGTGATGACCATTACCGAGTGCGCCATTCAGGTGGTCTTTAACATCAACCTCAACCGCGCCACCGGCGGCGACCGCGACTATACCGCCGCGCTCACGGTGATGCTCAGCGCGCTGCAGCTGATCATGCTGCCGCTCAACGGTCTTGGCAACGGCGTGCAGCCGTTCATCAGCTACAACTACGGCAAGGGCGACGAGCAGCGGCTAAAGACCGGCGTGCGCTATGTGACGCTGATCGCGTTCGGCTTCTGCCTGACGATCTGGTCGGTGTCGATGCTGGTGCCGGAGCTGTACGCGCGGCTGTTTTCGGCCAGCGAGGCGGTCACGCAGATCGTCCGGCAGTATGGGCCGATGTTTTTGATGGGCTCCATCATGTTCTTCGTGCAGATGACGCTGCAGAATGTGAACGTCGGGCTGGGGCAGGCGAAGCTGGCGCTGTGCCTGGCCGTGATGCGCAAGGTGGTCATCCTCATCCCGCTGTGCTTCACGCTCACGCATTTTCTGGGCTTCCGCGGCGTGTACCTGTCGGAGGGCATCGCCGACCTGACCGCCGGGATCATCACGTCCATCGTGATTTTCACGTCTTTCCCCAGGATCTTCCGCCGCCGCGCAGAGGCGGTCGCGGCACAGAAACGGACATAAAAAGACACGTACCTCGGAGCACACGCTCCGAGGTATGTACGTTTATTATTGTCCAAAGGTGTATGAAGATCCGTCCTTCAAGCAGGTATACATGACCTGATAGGCTGCGGGACCGCTATAGCCTGGCGACATCCGTGGGCAGGAGACGGCAATGATGCCTGTTTGCAGTTCAACGGAAGTACCGTCGGGGTAGGTGATGACACGGCTCATATTTGCCGTGGCTTCAGCATTGAACTGCGGCAGATATTCGCCGGTGGTCATATAATCTGCCTGTAGGTAGGCATAATATGCGCGGGCGTTTGCAAGGTCTGCTGCCTCGCGTGCCTTGTGCAGGCTGGCGTTAAACGTGGGAATGGCCACGGCGATCAAAACCGCGATGATCGCCACGACGATTAGCATCTCCATAAGTGTAAAGCCTTGTCGGCGGCGCTGGTGCATAGTCGAGTCCTCCTGCCTGATCCAATATATCATACTCCGGTATTATATCGCAGGAAACGCGCGGACGCAAGAGGGAATTTAGTGCGAACCGGTTCGTTATGCCGCGGCCCGCGGGCGCAGCGGGCGGCAGACGGTAAAGCTGAGCGCGATGAGCGCGATCGTGGCCAGCCACGAGAGGGGAAACGCGTAAAACAGCGTCTCGGGTGCGGGGTGCGCGCGGAACACCGTCAGGATCCACACGATGCGAAACGCGCACGTACCGACCATCATATCCGCCGCCGGGAGCACGGCGCGCCCCGTCCCGCGCAGCACGCCTGCCGGGATCTCATACAGGCTGCACACCGGCTCAAAGAGCAGGATGCACCCGATGCGCACCCCGGCGCACGCGAGCTCCGCCGGGTCGGACGAGAACAGCCCGCAGAAAAACGGGCGGAACACGACCACCGGCACGATCATCGCAAGATTGAGCGCCGTTGAGAACACCAGACACAGCCACAAAATTTTCCGGCAGCGGGCAAGATCGCCGGCGGCGTAGTTCTGGCTGGTGAACGTCGTGGCCGTCTGGCCGAAGGCGGTGATGCCGTAGTAGGTGAGGTACTCAAAATTCATCGCAATGGCGCTACCCGCGATGGCGTCCGCGCCGAAGCGGTTGACCGACGCCTGCACAAAAATATTCGCAAAGCAGAACACCGCGCCCTGCACCGCGGAGGGGACGCCCGTTTTGAGCGTCTCGGCGATGTACGCCCACCGGGCCCGCGCCGCCCCGGCGAGCAGGCCCATTCGGAAAAGCCTGCGCAGCACCAGCGCGGCGGACAGCGCGTTCGAGACCCCCGTGGCGATGGCGACGCCCGCCACATCCAGCCGGAACGCGGCCACAAGCAGCACGTTCAGCCCCACGTTCGCGATGCCGGAGAGCATCAGCGCAAAAAACGGCGACCGGCTGTCACCCCGGGCGCGCAGGATGGCCGCGCCGAAGTCATACAGCAGCAAAAACGGATAGCCGATGAGGTAGATGCGCAGATACAGCGCCGCGCCGGAGAAAATATCCTCCGGCGTGCGGATGAGCCGCAGCAGCGGCCCGACGGCGCACTGCCCGAGCGCCGCACCGAGCAGCCCCACGGCCAGCGCCAGCATCAGCACCGACCGCGCGATGGCGGGCAGATCGTCCGTCCGGCTTTTGCCGATGCGGCTGGCGATCAGCACGTTCGCGCCGATCGCCAGCCCGGACGACACCGTGACGATCAGCGCCACGATCTCCGTATTCGTGCCCACGGCCGCCAGCGCGCCGGGGCGGCCGAACAGGCCGACCACCGCCGTATCGGCGGCGCTGAACAGCTGCTGCAGCATACTGCTCAGCGCGATGGGCAGCGCGAACAGAATCAGCTTTTTGGAAAGCGACCCGTGCAGCATATCCATGTCGTTTCGGGTCAGTTCCATGGAATCCCTCCCGTTTTTTGCTTGCATGATCATAGCACATCTGCTAGAATAAGAAAAACGAATCTTTCTGATGCGATCCATCGAAAAAAGGAATGGTAAGGCCATGGACAATCCGCTGCAAAAATACCTTGCCCTCGTCACGACCGTGGAGACCGGCAGCTTTACAAAGGCCGCCGAAAAGCTCCGGTATGCCCAATCCTCCGTCAGCAAAATGATCGCCGACCTCGAGCGCGACTGGGGCGTGGCGCTTTTGGAGCGCGGACGCGGCGGTGTGCAGCTGACCGCGCCCGGGCAGCAGCTTCTGCCGCGCGTGCGCGCGCTGCTGCGGGAGTATCAGGAGCTGGAGGGGCTTGTGCAGCAGCTGCACGGCGTGCAGACCGGCGTGGTGCGCATCGGCTCGTTCGCCAGCGCGGCCATCCACTGGCTGCCGAATGTGTTCGCCGCGTTCCAGAAGGACTACCCCGGCGTCGACTATGAGCTGCTGCTGGGCGATTATGACGAGGTGGAGCGCTGGATCGAGGAGGGCCGCGTGGACTGCGGCGTCCTGTGCACGCCGAAAAACGCGGCGCTGGATAAGATCCTGCTCAAAAACGATGAATATAAGCTCGTCCTGCCGCTGGATCACCCGCTGGCGGCGCTGGACGCCGTCCCGGTGGAGGCGCTGAACGACGTGCCGTTTCTGCTGCTGGAGCGCGGCGGCGCGCGGACGGAGGTCACGGACCTTCTGGAGCGCAGCGGCGTACACCCGAAGATCCGTTTTACCACGTGGGAGGATTTTGCCGTCATGGCCATGGCGGAGAAGGGGATGGGCGTGGGCATCCTGCCCGATCTCATCCTGCGGCGCGTCTCGTGGCGCATCGCGGTGCGCCCGCTGCAAACGCCCTATTACCGCCCGATCTACCTCGCGATGAAGGACCGCACCCGCCTGCCCCCGGCGGTGCAGAAATTTTTAGACTATCTCAAATTCCGGGAACCGGAGGAAGCATAAAACGCCCCGCCGCGGCTGCGGCGGGGCATGGTGTATACGTCTGCGGCGTGCTTACAGCCCGAGACCCTTGACCCAGGCCTGCACAGACGGGGCGCTCTCGCGGCTGCTCATGCGCTTGCCGGGGAGCCACTTGGCGTCCTGCGCGCAGTGCGGCTTCAGCAGCGCTTCGGTTTTTCCGAGCCCGCTGCCGCCGGACGTCGCAAAGACGACGATGGTTTTGCCGGAGAAGTCATAGCTCTCCAAAAACGTCTCGATGATGCGCGGCGCCTGATACCACCAGATGGGGAAGCCGACGAACACCGTGTCATACTGCGCCATATCCGCAACGTGCGACGCGATGGCGGGGCGGCTCGCCTCGTCCTGCATCTCGACCGTGCTGCGGCTGTGCTTATCGTTCCAGTTGAGGTCGGCGCTCGTGTACTTCTGCGCCGGTTCGATCTCAAACAGATCGCCGCCGGTCACATCCGCCAGCGTCCGCGCCAGCCGCGCGGTCTCGCCGCTTGCCGAAAAATACGCTACCAGAGCTTTTTTCATCGTGCTGCACTCCTTCGTTATTTCAGTTTGGAATAGACCTCGTCCGTGACCGGCTCCAGCCACTCATTGGACGTGTTTGTGCCGGGGACCTCCACGGCGAGGTGCGAGAACCAGCTGTCCGGCGCGGCGCCGTGCCAGTGCTTGACGCCTGCGGGGATGTTCACAACATCGCCAGGATGCAGCTCCTGCGCGGGATTGCCGTCCTCCTGATAATAGCCGCGGCCCGCGACGCAGATGAGGATCTGCCCGCCGCCCTGCGCGGCGTGGTGGACGTGCCAGTTGTTGCGGCAGCCCGGCTCAAAGGTGACGTTAAAAATGCCGACCTGCGCGGTGGATACCGGCGCCAGATAGCTCTGGCCGATAAAATACTGCGCGAACGCGTCGTTCGGCTGCCCGATCGCAAAGGGCATGGACGCCTCGTGCGCGGCGCGTGTGGGATCGTTTTTCATAAACAGGTCTCCTTTCATTGGCAAATCGGAGCGGCTGCTCTAATCTCTACTTTACAACATTTTTGCCGCGTTGTACACTGTTTATATCCAAAAAATTGAGGGAGAGGACTGCGATGCGAACAGAAACGGCACAGGAGCAGGCGTTTCACGCGCTGCTGCCGCCGGAGCTTGCGGAGCTGGCGGAGGTCAGCTTCGAGTACCGGCACACGCTGCAGTTCGTGCAGACGCACCTGCAGACCTATTACGGCGAGCGCGCGGACTGGACGAGCTGCCTGAAGGCCTATTTTGAGAGCGAGGACTACCGCCGCGGCTGCCATACGGCAAGCCGCTGTGAAGACTTGCCGCTGATCACGGCCGCGCAGCTGGAGTCCATGCTCCGCGAGGAGGAGACGTTTCAGCGGGACGCCGAGACGCTGCTTCGCGAAATACAGACGGTGCGCGACGCGTGGGAGCATGCGTCCTTTTCCGACGTGCGCCGCGCCGCGCAGCGGCTCGGCATTGATCCGGAGCAGCCGCAGCCGGGGCTCACCCGCTGGCTCGTCCGGCGCGATGGCCTGACGGAGGGGGACTGCCGCCGCATCGCGGCGCATATGCAGCGCGAGCCGATGCCGCTGATCATCGCGGCGGATCTGCTCTCGTCACTGCTGGAGCCGGGGATGCAGCTCACGTTCCCGCACGCCGGCACCGCCGTGACGCAGCCGAAGCGGCAGTATTTTTACCGCGGCGAGCGCGCGTTCTTCGGCTCGTCCCGTCCCGGCATCTACCGCGGCTTTGAGCAGAAGAGCTTTCTTCAGCGCGTCGCCGATCACCTCATCCTGAACGAGGCGTGCTGCTTCCTCGATGAGTTTGACGCCGTGCGCGGCTGGCAGCCGTCTACGGTCAACTATCCCGCGCTGGCGCAGCATTACGGCATCAAAACGCCGCTGATGGACCTGACGAGCGACCTCAAAACGGCGCTGTTTTTTGCCTGCTGCACGTATGAAAACGGCCGCTGGCGGCCGCTGCAAAAGCGCGATCTTCAGGCGCAGAGCGGGCCGGTAGACCCGCGCTTCGGCGTCCTTTACCGCACGCCCACCGAGATCACCGACATGCAGTGGGCCCTGCTGCCGGAGGACGGCGCGTCGAGCGGCGCGCTCATCACGCCCATCGGTTATCAGCCGTTTATGCGCTGCAGCGCGCAGCACGGCTATATGCTCATCGCGCGCGATGAGCGGTACGATATGCTCCGCGACCCGCTGTTCGACAAGTTCCGCTTTGCGCACGACGAGGACTTCTGCCGCTGGATCTTTGAGCAGATGGACGGCGGCGCGAAGATCTACCCGAATGAGGACGCGGTCGACCTCGCGCAGTACATGGACCGCATCGCCGCCACGCGCCAGATCTCCCGGCAGACCTTTGCGCTGGTCACAGAGGATCTGCACTATACGCAGCCGCAGGCGCAGGAGCTTCGCCGCGCGCTGCAGCGCGAGGGGTTCACGGTGCTGGATGGCCAGCGGGAGTATATCCACGCCGGGAAGCTGCAAAAGATCAACCGGCGCTACACCGCCGAAGCGGCCCGCCAAAAGCTCGGCTGCCGGCCCGTCACGCGCCCGATGTTCACCCTCACAGGCGACACCCCGGTCGAAGTACAGCCGGATGGCACGGCGACGCTTGACATTTGAAAGCGGCGAGGAAATTTGCTGCCATGCAAGGGCAGGGTAGATGAGAAGTAAGCGTGAAGAGAGAATAAGTGAAGAAGTAAGTCCTTAGCCGTAACGTAGGGGAGGGGCTTGCCCCTCCCGCAGGTTAGAAGCTGCGGCTTTAGTATGCACCGCGGCGCGGAATGCACACCATACCTTCCCCTCGGGGAAGGTGGCGAGCGCAGCGAGCCGGGTGAGGGCCGGGGGAGCACTTACGATTTGCTTTGCAGTTTCAGCTAAACGCAACTGCTCCCCGACCCTCATCAGTCGGCTTCGCCGACAGCTTCCCCCAGGGGAAGCCAAGGGGACTGTTCAAATCGCTCCTGTGTCAAGGATACGGTAGTGCTTGCCAACTTTTTCACTTTTCACTATTACTTATTACCTAAAATCGCCCCCGGAGCGAGTGCTCCGGGGGCGTGTTTTGATCTCTCAGATGAAGGGGTTAAAGTAGCGGCTGCCGTTCAGGACGGTCAGGCCGATGGAGAGGAGCATCACGGCGATGCACGCCGCGATGCTCGCAATGTCCGCCTTGCGGAACCTGCGGCTCATATACCACGTGCGCTTCTCGTTCTTGCCGAAGCCACGCAGCTCCATCGCGTTGGCGATGGTCTCAATGCGCGCCACTGACGACAGGACCAGCGGGATGAGGATGGTGCTGACGGCCTTGAGACGCTTCACGAGCGAGGCCTTTTTACTCATCTCCGTCCCGCGCGCCTGCTGGGCCTGGCTGATGTCGTGATATTCGCGCTGAATATCCGGCACATAGCGCAGCGCCAGCGCCACGGAGTAGGCAATGCGGTAGCTGACGCCGATGCGGTTGAGGGACGCGGCAAACTCCGACGGGTTCGTGGTGTTGATGAACAGCAGCACGATCGGGATGGTGGCCGAGTACTTGAGCATGACGTTGAGCTGATAAAACAGCTGCTCCAGCGTGATGGTATACGGCCCGGCGATCGTGAGCACCACCGTGCGCGTGCCGTAGATCGCGGTGCCGTGCTCGGGGCTGAAGAGGTAGATCATCAGATTGTTGAGCAGCAGAAACACGAACGCCAGCGTCAGCATGAACCGCACCTCGCGGAACTTGATCTTCGAAATGCGGAACAGCACGATCCCGGCGAGCGACTGCGCGATGAGCAGCGGCGTGTAAAATGACGTCATCGCCGCCAGGCACCACAGCAGCAGACACAGCAGCTTTGTCGCGCCTGTCAGCCGGTGGATGGGGGACTCGCGGTCGATGTAATTAAACAGGTTAACCATGGGCCCGCACCTCCCGGTCGCGCGCGATGAAGCGGCGCGTAAATTCCTCCGCCGCGCCGATGCCGCAGGCGGACGCCAGATGGTAAAGAGAAGTCTCCTTGAGGTGCGCGGTCTTTACGATCTCGGGCGAGTTGAGCACCGCCGCCGCCGAGCGGTCGGCGATGACCTGCCCGTCGTGGAACACGACGGCCCGGGGCGTATACTCCAGCATCAGGTGCATATCGTGCGTGATGAGCACCACCGTGACACCGCTGCGGTTGAGTGCCTGCAAAAAGTCCATGATCTCGGTGTAGTGCTTGAGGTCCTGACCGGCCGTGGGCTCGTCGAGCAGGATCATCTCCGGCTCCAGCACGAGGATGGACGCGATGGTCACGCGCTTTTTCTGCCCATAGCTCAGTGCCGAGACCGGCCACTTGCGGAACGGGTACAGCCCGCAGGTGCGAAGCGTTTTTTCCACCCGCGGGGCGATCTCCTCCTCCGGCACGCCGCGGTTGCGAAGCCCCAGCGCGATCTCGTCAAAGATCAGGTTTTTGGAGATCATCTGATTCGGGTTCTGCATTACATAGCCGATGTGGTCGGCGCGCTCCTTGATGGAGAACGTGGAGAGCTCCTCGCCGTTTAAGCGCAGCGTGCCCTTCTGCGGCTTTTCAAACCCGCAGATCACCTTGGAGAACGTGGACTTGCCCGCGCCGTTCGTGCCGACGATCGCCAGCATCTCGCCCTTATGGATGGTCACGTCGATGCCGTGCAGCGCGTGATGCCCGCCGTCATAGGTAAAGTCGATCCCCGCGGCCTCCAGCAGCACCGGCATCTCCGCCGCCGCGGCGGCCTGAGGCTGGGCCTCGAACCACGCGCGTACCTGCGCCTGCTGGGCCCCGGTCAGTGTCAGCGCCGGCAGGTACGACGGGCGCATATCCGGCGTGAGCGCCACGCCCGCGTATTTGAGCGCCGTAACATACAGCGGCTCGCGGATCCCGCGCTGCGGCAGCAGATCGCCGCACAGCAGCCGGTCCGGGTCGCCGTCATATTCGATGCGCCCGTCGCCCATCACGACCACGCGGTCGACCGGGCGGTAGAGCACGTCCTCGATGCGGTGCTCGATGATGATGACGGCGCAGCCGGTGCGCTTCTGGATCTCGTCGATGAGGACGATGGTCTGCTTGCCGGTGGCGGGGTCGAGGTTCGCCAGCGGCTCGTCAAAGAGCAGGATGTCCACATCGTTTACCATCACGCCGCCAAGCCCCACGCGCTGCTTCTGCCCGCCGGAGATCTCATGCGGCGCGTGGTGCAGCACCTGCCGCACATCCACGAGCTCGGCGACCTTTTTCACCTGCTCGTGCATCTGCGGCGTGGGCACGCAATCATTTTCCAGCGCAAAGGCGATGTCCTCCGCCACGGTCAGGCCGATGAACTGCCCGTCGGAGTCCTGCAGGACGGTGCCGACCATTTTTGAAAGCTCGAACAGCCCCAGCTTCAGCGCGTCCTTGCCGCCGACCGTGAGCGAGCCCGTGGCGTCGCCGGGGTAGGAGTTCGGCACCAGACCGTTGATGCAGTGCGCAAGCGTGGACTTGCCGCAGCCGGACGGGCCTGCAATGAGCACCTTTTCGCCGCGGCGGACCTGCAGATTGATGTCATGCAGCGTCGGCTCCGCCTGCGCGGTATACTTAAAGCCAAAATGCTCAAACGAGATCAGTACTTCTTTTTCCAATGAACGTGCTCCTTAATTGCGCGCAAAGGCAAGCGTCAGCTTGCCTTTGCGGAAGTGTATTTCTCGAATCAGTCCTCTTTGTTCAGGGAGTTCGCCTTCGGCTTGGTGGCGGCGTAGGCCACGCACAGCAGGGAGCCGACGATGGCGGTGGTGACGGCGTTGCCGATGGCGGCCATCAGGCCCTGCGCAAACAGCTTTTCGACCGGCTCGCTGTAGATCAGGATGTCCAGCACGGGCGCGACGCCGCACCAGCAGATGAGGTGGATGACGACCTGCGCGATGTTGAACTTGATCAGGCCCTTCTTGCCAATCTCTTCCTCATTGATCTTCAGGACCTTGACGCTGAGACCCATCAGCAGGCCGAACACGCCGGAGGCGATGATCCAGCTCCACCAGGGGCTGCCCCAGCTGAGGTCGGTGAGCGCGTGGCCGATGAAGCCGACCAGAGCGCCGACGACCGGGCCAAAGACCGTGGCAAGGAACGCCAGCAGGCCGTACTGCAGGCAGATGTTGGTGTTGGCCACCGGGCTGGGGATGGACACAAAGCGGGACAGCACAAAGAACAGCGCCGCGCCGATGCCGATGGCTACGATGGACTTGACGGAAAACTTTTTCATGTACGGGATCCTCCTTCAAACTCTCATTCTTTTCTATATTCTAAGCGGATCGCTTAAAATATCTCAAAAAAACCCCTGGAACGGCGCAATGGTGATGCGCCAGGAGTTGCCGGTGCCCACGTTATAGGCGCGGGCGAACGAGCCCTGATTGATGGCCACGGCCACACAGTCGAGCGAGTTGACATACGCCAGTGCCTCGCCCACATACACGTCGGCAAAGCTCTTGCCGAACAGGATGATGTTACGGTAGACGGTGCGGGTGTCGTTTTCGATGGTGATGCTCACGCGGTCGCCATAGCGCACGCCGCTGCTTAGAAACATCGTGCGCGGAATGTTCGTCCACAGCGAGCCGAAGCGCACATCCAGCACGTCGATGGTGCCGTGCGTGCCCTTTTCGTCGGTATACGGCTCTTCGATGGGCAGGCGGACGATGCTGTCGACCGGCACCTCCGGCCCGACGCCCGCAAAGTCGATGACGCCCGCGGCGAGCCGCGCGCCGGTGTAGGCGTAGACGTCGCGGCCGTGGAAGGTGTAGCTCTCGCCGGAGCGGGGCAGGCGGTTGACCGTCTCGTCGATCTCGCGCACAGCAACGATCCCGTCAAAGCGGAGCACATGCGTGAGCGTGCCGTTATCCGGCGTAACGATGTAGTGGCCGGAGGCTGTGCGCGCGACCAGGCTCTTGCGGTCGGAGCCGACGCCGGGGTCGACCACGGACACGAACACCGTGTTCTCCGGCCAGTAATGGATGGTCTGGATCAGGCGGTAGCTCGCCTCCCAGATATTATAGGGCGTGATGTCGTGGGTCAGGTCGTGAATATTCAGCTCGGGGCTCACCGTGTACGCAACGCCGTACATGGCGCACACCGCGCCGTCTACCAGACCAAAATCGGTTTGAAAAACGAGTGGATCCATCCTGCGTTTCCTCCCTTTCTTCTTACTCTCAGTATAGTTCCCGCCGGATGCAGACAGACCCGGTGCGGTCAGATCACTTCCAGCGCGTCCCGGTCGGGAAGCGGCGGGAACGGCGCGGCCTCGCCCGTCTGATACCAGAACGCGACGGACGCGATGTCGTCCTGCAGCGGCAGATACCGCCAGCCGCTGCGCCAGCCGAGCGCCTGCACCGTGACCCGCAGCTCGCGTTCAAAGCGGATGGGGTCGGGGATATGAAAGCGGTACATCCCAAAGCGCATCTGGCTTTTATACAGCGCGTCGCGCCGCACCTCGTAAAACCCGCCGTAGGGCGTGGTGAACGGCACATAGCGGTCGCGGCTGTGCTGATCCTCAAAATCGTGCGAGCCGCCGAAATAATCCTCGGTGCCCGTGCCGCAGATGGTGGGGTATTCGCCGTCGCCGTCCAGATAGAACTTGACCTCGCCCTCGCCCCACCAGCCGCCACTGTTGCTGCCCCAGGCAAGATAGGTGCCCACATAGTGCCCGCGGCCGCGCACACCGTCTAAAATCGTGTAGACCTCCTTGTAGGGAAGGGGATTGACGCGGCGGAACTGGGCGTGGAAATACGCCGCGTCGTCCTCGATCTCCGTTAAGACGTAATCGACCTGATAGTAGACCTCCAGCGGCTCCTCGCCGCGGTTTTCCAGCGTCATGCGGCAGTGCGTCCGGAACGGCATCGACCAGTAGCAGTTGAAGCCCTGCCCGGGGTTCACGCAGACGGCCAGCGTGGAAACCTGATGAAATTCCTGCCAGCCCTCGCAGAAGAAATCGCCCACGGGGCACTCCACCGACGGCGCCTCGCGCCCGTCCCAGTAGATGCGCAGGATCTGATCGCGCCACGTGCCGCACACGGCCATCCAGATGTGCCGGATGCAGCCCGGGCCGTCCATATCCGACAGCACGGCGGTCTCGCCGGGCTGCAGGACGATGTAGGGGTTGACCTTCCAGCCCTTGCCGAGATCGCGCGCGGCGGCTTTGGCCGAGCCGTTTTCCAGCTCACACATCGCGCCCGCGCCGGGCTGCCCGGTGGGGTTTTCCGGGGTGATGGAGCGGGACTTCGCGTCCGACAGGCGGTAGAGGGTCCCCATGTTCAGGTCCAGTCCGTTCCACATACAGCGTGTCCTCTCTCAGGCAGTTTAACACTTTTTGCAGGGGGCATTCTCCCACACGGATGGCCGTACGCGGCTCGGCTGCCCAAAATCGTGCATCTTTCTCTTGACCATCCGGGAGTTCATGTCTATTATAACAATATCAGGGTGAATTGTCTTGATGAAATCTTGCGCGAAGTTTAACAATTCTTGCGTATATGAGGGAGGGAGCGCCGGATGCTGCTGGCACCCTATATCCGCTTTGCGAGCGACCAGCACGTGGACTACCCGTGGCTTCTGGAGGAGCGGATCATCTACGACTACGAGCTTTTGTACATTCAAAGCGGCGAGGTCGTCATCACCGTGGAGGATACCGTCTACCACGCCGGAGCGGGGGACGTGTTTCTCTTCCGCCCGGGGCGGCGGCATTCGCTTGAGATCGTCTCGCCCTCCGGCTTTCAGCAGCCGCACATCCACTTTGACCTCATCTATCAGGATGACAGCCCGCAGGTGCCTATTTCGTTTAAAAACTACCCCGACATGACGGAAAAGGAACGCCGGATGATCCGGCCGGACATCCTCGCGAGCTTCGGCGTGGAGCTGCCGGACAAGCTGCGCATCACCGACATGCAGAATTTTGAGCTGCTGCTGCGCGACGTCATCTACGAATACGAAAATCAGATGCCGTTTTCCGACCTCAACGCGCAGGGCACATTTCTGCGCCTGTGGTCGTTCATCCTGCGGCAGCATATGTGGCAGGAACACCCCGCCGCCCAGTCCGGCGACCGGATGCTGCTCCAGATCCGGCACTATCTCAACACGAACACCGACCGCGCCGTCACGCTCGACGCGCTGGCGGAGCTGTATAACATCAACAAGTTCCACCTTGTCCACGTGTTCCGCGAGGCCTTCGGCCTGCCGCCCATCCAGTATCACCAGCTCTGCCGGCTGGAGAAGGCGAAGAATCTGATCCTGTATTCGCCGTTTTCCATGACGCAGATCGCCGATATGCTCGGATTTTCCTGCCTGAGCGCCTTCACCCGGGCGTTCAAGAACCAATACCACGTCCACCCGTCCTCCTTCCGCAAAACGGCCGCCCGATAAAAAAGACCGCTTCCCACTTTGACGGTGGGAAGCGGTCTTTTTTACTTTTTCAGCTTTTCCGCGAAATCGGCCATCATGTCGGGGATCCTGATCTGCTGCGGGCAGACCTGTTCGCAGCTGCGGCATTGCAGGCAGGCGGAGGGCTTCTTTTCCTCCGGCAGAACGCCCACGGCCATCGGCGCGATGTAGCCGCCGCCGGTGAAGTTGAATTCGTTGTAGAGCGAGATGAGGTACGGAATATCCAGCCCCTGCGGGCAGTATTCCGTGCAGTAGCGGCAGCCGGTGCACGGCAGCGACGTTTTGGTGAGCATCTGCGCGGCTACGTCCTGCAGGGCGTCCATCTCCGCCGGGTTCAGCGGCGCGTCCGTCTCAAATGTCTGGATGTTCGCCGCCAGCTGCTCCATGTTGGACATGCCGGACAGGATCATCGTGACCTCGGGGATGGACTGCAGGAAGCGGAACGACCAGCCGGGGATGGTCTCGTCGGGGCGCAGCGCGCGCAATTTCGCCTCATACTCCGGCGCGAGCGCGGCGAGCTTGCCGCCGCGCAGCGGCTCCATGACCCAGACGGGGATGTTGTACTGCTTCAGCAGCTCGACCTTCTCGTCCGCGTGCTGGAACGTCCAGTCGAGGAAGTTGATCTGCAGCTGGCAGAACTCCATATCCTTGCCGTAGGCCTCCAGAAAACGCTTGAGCACGTCGTAATGCCCGTGGCAGGAGAAGCCGAGGTGGCGGATGCGGCCGTTTTTCTTCTGCTCCATGAGATAGTCGTAGATGCCGTACTGCGGGTCGAGATACTGCTCGATGTTCAGCTCGCACACGTTGTGGAACAGGTAGAAATCAAAATACTCCACGCGGCATTTTTGGAGCTGCTGCTCAAAGATCTCCTTGACCTTCGGCATGTTGCCGAGGTCGTAGCCGGGGAATTTTGTGGCCAGATAGTAGCTCTCGCGCGGGTAGGCCGCGAGCGCCTCGCCCATGGCGAGCTCGGAGTGGCCGTTGTGATAGCCCCACGCCGTGTCGTAATAGTTGACGCCGTGTTCCATCGCGTAGGCGACCATGTCCTTCAGCTGCGCGGTGTCGATGTCGTCATAGCCCTTTTCCGTGTGCGGCAGGCGCATGCAGCCAAGGCCCAGCCCCGACAGCTTTTCCTGCTGAAATGCTTTGTAGATCATATGTACCTCCCATTTTTGTGATCCTCGGTTTATGCTCTCATCATCATTTGCCGAAGTAGTCCCGAATTTCCTCCATGCGCCTGCTCTGCGCCACGGAGAACGGGCAGCGGCTGTCGCAGTGGCCGCAGCCGACGCAGTCGGACGCGGTCTTTTCCAGCGTCAGATAGTGCTCCCTTGCCAGCACGTCGCCCAGCTTCGCCAGATCGTAATATTTGTTGATCAGCCCGATGTCCAGCCCCACGGGGCAGGGCTGGCAGTGCTTGCAGTAGACGCACGTGCCCTGCGTGTCGTGCGGGGTGAGGGAGCTGATCACGGAGTAGTCGCGTTCCTCGTTGCTCGCGGTGAGGAAGGCGAGGTTTTCTTTCAGCTGTGCGATGTCCGCCGCGCCCTGCATCACCGTCAGCACCGCCGGGCGATCCAGCGCGTACTGGATGCACTGCGCGGGCGTGAGCGCCCGGCCAAAGGGCGAGGTCTTGCTGCTCAGCAGCTGCCCGGCGTTGAACGGCTTCATCACCGAGATGCCCACGCCCTCCTTTTCGCACCGCGTATACAGCCGGTAGCGCTCCGACGCGCTGCCGATGGAATAGTCGCCGTGGCCATAGTCGTACATGGGGTTGATGGAGAACATCATCATGTCGAGGATGCCCATGTCCAAAACCAGATTTGCAAGCCCCGGCGCGTGGGTGGACAGGCCGATGTGATGCACCACGCCCTGCGCCTTGAGGTCCAGCAGATATTGCAGCACGCCGTTTTTCTCATACGCCCGCAGGTCGCCCGCCTCATCCAGGCAGTGCATGAAGCCGAAGTCGATGTAGTCCGTTTTCAGGTTCTCCAGCTGCCACGCCACCGACTTTTTAACGCCCTCCAGCGACGGGTTCCAGCCGTACTCGCCCGAGGTGTAGTCCGCGCCGAAGTGCAGCTGCAGATACGCGTTCTTCCGCCGTCCGGCCAGCGCCTGCCCGATGCCGGGGAAGATGGCGGCGTGCCCGCCGGCAAGGTCGATGTAGTTGACGCCCTGATCCAGCGCATACGTCACCGTGTCCGCAACGTTTTTAACAGAACGCTCGCCGACGACCGACGTGCCGAGACCGATCACGCTGATCTGTTCCGTTCCGTGGGGGAGCTTGCGATATTCCATCCGATCACCGCATCCTTTCATCATTTTTCAAATTCCTCTGTCTGGATCTTGCGCGTCAGATAGTCCAGACAGTCGATCTGCTTCTGCTTTTCCCGCGTCTGCTGCAAAACGGTCTTGCGGTGCGCGCCGAGCTCCGGGAGCTTGTCTTTCAGCGTCCCCTCGCGCCAGCAGCGCAGGCAGTCCTCCGTCAACTCCCGGCCGCAGCCGGCGTCCTTCAGATTCTGCCGCAGCAGCGCTTCCTCGTCCCGTGCGTCCGGCATGGTGCGGTCCTCACGGCTGCGCGTCCGGCTCGGCCCAGACGTCCTTTGCCGGACGGAACACCGCCCACGCCTTCGGCCAGCCGACATACATCGCCGTGTGCGTCACGATGGCGGCGATCTCCTCGCGCGTCACGCCGTGCGCCTTTGCGTTTTGCAGATGATACGTCAGCGACGAGTCGGTGATGCCCGACGACATCAGCGCCACCACCGTGACGATGCATTTCGTTTTCAGGTCGATGGCGTCCTCGTTCCACACCTCGCCGAACAGCACGTCGTCGTTGAGGTGCGCGAACATCGGCGCGAACGCGCCCAGCTGATCGCGCCCGGCTGTTTGTACGATTTTTTCCTGCATGACATCCAGCTCCTTTCAGATGTCTCCATCATACACCGCGGAAACAGCCCACACAAATACTTATATCTAATGGCATACTATAATTGATTTGCATAACAGTCCGTGATAAAATGAAAAAAACGGACTGGGAGGAGCGGCATATGGAGATTCGGGTCCTGCGATATTTTCTGGAGATCGCGCGGCAGGGGAGTATGACGGCGGCGGCTGAGGTGCTGCACATCTCGCAGCCCGCGCTCTCGCGCCAGATGAAGGAGCTGGAGGAGGAGCTGGGCAAAAAGCTCTTCCGCCGCGGCAGCCGCAGCGTCACGCTCACGGACGAGGGCATTCTGCTGCGCCGCCGCGCGGAGGATATTCTCGACATGGTCGACAAAACCGCGGAAGAGTTCCGCGCCATCGACGATCTGCAGGGCGGGGACGTGTACCTCGGCTGCGCGGAGTCGTATCTGATGGCGCACATCGCGAAAAAGATCCGCGCCTTCAAAGCGCGCTATCCGCTTTTTCGCTACCACATCGTCAGCGGCGACCGCACGGTCGTGCTCGACCGGCTGGACCGGGGGCTTCTGGACTTCGGCGTGGTCGTGGAGATGCCGGAGCCGGAGCGGTATCAGTATCTTGAGCTGCCGGGGACGGACACGTGGGGCGTTTTGATGCCGCAGGCGCATCCGCTGGCAAAAAAGCAGACCGTCCGCGCGGACGATCTGCTGGGGGAGGAGCTCATCTGCTCCGAGCAGTCGGTGGAGGTGGACATCCCCCGCTGGTGCGGCAAAAAGGCGGACAAGCTGAACTTTACCGGCCACACGAATCTGGCCTACAACGGCAGCGTGTTCGTGCGCGAGGGGCTGGGGCTGATGCTCTGCTTTGAGCACCTGATCGAGCCGAGCGAAAAAAACGGCCTCGTATTCCGCCCGCTGGAGCCGAAGCTCGAGAACCGCCTGTACCTGATCTGGAAAAAGTATCAGGTTTTTACGCCCATCGCCCAAAAACTGCTCGACGCGTTTTTAGAGTCGTGAGCGCGAAAAAATTTTGATTATAAGACGGCAGTAGTATTGACAAAGCGATAAGACTGGAGTATTATGATCGCGTAGCTACTACCGCAGTCTTATGAAGGGGGCTTCCACATGGACATCAAATTATTCGACTCGGAGCTGAAGGTGATGGAGGTGCTCTGGCGCGAGGGCGACACGCCCGCCAGCCGGATCGCCAAAACGCTGACAGCCGAGCTGGGCTGGAATGTGAACACAACGTATACGCTCATCAAGCGCTGCATGAAAAAGGGCGCGATCGAGCGCTCGGAGCCGGGTTTTGTCTGCCACGCGCTCATCCCCAAATCCGCCGTGCAGGAGGCCGAGACCGACGAGCTCATCGGCCGGCTGTATGACGGCTCCGCCGACAAGCTGTTCGCGGCGCTGCTGGGGCGCAAAAAGCTCTCCGCCGAGCAGATCGAGCAGCTGCGCCGGATCGTCGGCGAGCTGGAATGAGGGGCGCGCCATGAGTCTTTTGCAGAGGAGCCTCGCCGGGGGCGTGATGATCGCGGTCATCACGGTCCTCCGCGCGCTGGCGATCAACAGGGTGCCGAAAAAGACGTTCCTTGCGCTCTGGTGCGCGGCTGTCGTGCGGCTGCTGGTGCCGTTTTCGCTGCCGTCGCGGTGGAGCGTCTACTCGCTGCTGGCGCGGGAGCGTGCTCTGCTGGTGACGCCGACTGCCGCTGTTATCCATCTGCCCGCTGCCATTCCGGCGGGGCAGGCGGGCGCTGTGGAGCAGTCCGCGGCGCAGGTCCCGGTGTGGACGCTTGTCTGGCTGGCGGGCGCGCTGCTCTGCGCGGCGTTTTTTGCCGTGACGTATGTGCACTGCCGCCGGGAGTTCGCGTCGTCCCTGCCGGTAGAGAACGAATTTACCCGCCGCTGGCTGCGCGCGCATCCGCTCCGCCGCACCGTCTCCATCCGTCAGTCAGACCGCATCTCTGCGCCGCTCACGTTCGGCGTGCTGCGGCCCGTGATCCTGCTGCCGAAGGCGACGGACTGGGCCGATGAGCAGACGCTGGGCTTTGTGCTGGAGCACGAATTCGTGCACATCCGGCGCTTTGACGCGCTCTTGAAGCTCGCGCTCATCGCCGCGGTCTGCGTGCACTGGTTTAGTCCCCTCGTGTGGGTCATGTATGTGCTCGCCAACCGCGACGTGGAGCTGGCGTGCGATGAGACGGTCGTCCGCCGCTTCGGCGGCGCGCGGGCCGCCTACGCCGGGGCGCTCATCCGCATGGAGGAGGTCAAAAGCGGCCTGATGCCGCTGTTCAGCCATTTCAGCCGCAGCGCGACCAAAGAAAGGATCACAGCCATTATGAAAACGAAAAAAATCACGGTCATATCATTGCTTCTGGCGGTCGTACTTGTTGCGGGGACGGTGACGGTTTTCGCCACCTCCGCGCGGCAGACGGAGAGCGCCCCGCGCGGCGCGGTCACCGAGCAGAACGCCGCCGCGGCATCCGGCGGCGCGGAAGCCGTCGAGAGCGGCGAGCCGCTGCAGCCGGACGCGGACTACGCCGCCGCCGGGATCACCGCGCAGGGCGGTCTCTGGTACTATGCGGGCAGCTCCGTCGCCATGATCTATGACGACAACGGCGGCATCTACATGGACGAGAAAGCCAAAACCGGCACGTACCTGCACGTCAAACGCGATGCACAGGGTGCGATCTCCGGCGTGGACGTTCTGGAAAAGGAAGCGTTCCGCGCCCTGGCCGACAGGCGGTTAAACGCCGCTTATGACACAACGAGTGAAGAGGAAACGCTCCTGTCCTATGTCGATCCGACGGACGGCATGACGTATTACAGCTTCGACGGCGGTAAGACGTTTGAGCCGATGTCGGACGCGGAATTTGAGACCCGCTTCCCGACGCCGGTCGTCGAATGGTGGACATATGACGAGTATAAGGCGTGGCTCGAGCAGGAAAAGCTCGACCTGCAAAGCCTTGTCGGCCAGACGACCGGCACCGTGGGCGGCAAAGAACTCACCTGGACACAGGAAAAGGTGGACGAGACCATCGCCCTGTATGAGAGCATTCTCGCGGACATCCAGAACGGCATCCTCTACTCCAAAACCGTGGACGGCAGTGACGACGTCATGCTCAGCATGAACCCCGCCGACATCGCCGTGGATCAAGACGCCGACACCCTCGCCGCCCATTGAATTCCAAACACCCCCGGCCAATTGGCCGGGGGTGTTTTTATTGCACATCCTGCGGACCTGTGGTAAACTGCAAATACAGGATCATACAGGAGGGGCTTGGATATGAAGAAGAGAAACCCGTTTCTGGTTTCGCTGTTGTGCCTGGCGGCGCTCGTCGTCCTATCCGCCTGCGCTTCAAAGGATGCAGGCCGTCAAGATGCCGCTGCCGCGCTGCCCAATACGAGCGAAGCTGCAAGCGCTCCTGCTGAGGACATCAGCCCACCCCCGGAAAACCCGTCGGATACAGAGGAAGCACCCGAGCAGACGGACACGGAAGAGGAACCTGTGGTCACGATGACTATTTGGTCATACGATGTGGACAAGGAATTTGCGTACACCCTCGCACCAGAGGATTCCAGCCGCGTGATCGCGCTTTTTGAGGGCGCGGAAAAGGAAGTGCACGACGTGCCCCTCTCCATGGGAGTATCCATGAGTTTTATGTGGGGCAGAGATTACATGAGCACATCGCCGGAATCCCTGGATACGCTGGACGGGAATCTGAACGGCGAAAGCATGCTCCTCACGCTGGACGCAGCCGCCTGCATCGAGCTGCGGCAGATCATAACGAACTACGCAAACGCTGATATGCCGAATGAATGGCCGGATACGCCATCCGCTGGTGAAGAATAACACTATGCCCCCGGCCAGTTGGCCGGGGGTGTTTTTGTTTGCGCTCAGTCGGCGTTTTTGCGCTGATAGTCTGTGCCCCAGGCGACCATGGTGTCGAGCACCGGGCGCAGGCTGTAGCCGGTCTCGGTGAGCGTATACTCCACGCGCGGCGGCACCTCGGCATAGACCTTGCGCGTGAGCAGCCCCTTGGCCTCCATGTCGCGCAGCTGCGCGGTGAGCACCTTCTGCGTGACGTGGCCGATGGACTTTTTCAGCTCGCCGAAGCGCTTCGTGCCGCCCATCAGATCGCGCAGGATCAGCACCTTCCACTTGTCGCCGATCAGCATCAGCGTCGTCTCCACCGGGCATGCGGGCAGTTCCATATGAAAACCTCCAATAGTATCATTTTGGTAACTACAGCACAATATTGTGCTTACTTTACGAATCGTCCCTACGGCGCTATTATACTGTCAGCGCTTGAAAAACGCAATCCATTTTTCCGGGAGGAACTGATTATGAACAAGACTGCTGACCGTACCGTAACGCTGGACAAGGGCCGTGTGGACGTTTATACTGAAAACGGCATCACCCTGTATGCCTACCAGACCCGCGACCTCATCGACAACGAGGTGTTCGTTCTGTCGAAGAACGGGCGCGGCGTGGTGATCGAGCTGCCGTGCTTTTACGACAACATCCGCGAGCTGACCGCGTTCCTTGCGGCGGAGGGCGTTGCCGTGGAGGCAAAGCTTGTCGCCTATCACGCCGCGGGCGCGTCCTTCCTGCCGGATGTTCCGGCGTATGGGACGGCTTCCTCCGTTGCCTACAACACCACAGGCGGCGGCGCGGCGCTGGTGGCGAACTTCAAAAATGCGTTCGGCGAGGCATTTGACGCGGGCCTGTGCGCAGCAGACCACGTGCTGGAGGAAGGGGAGACGGAGCTGGCCGGGATCCGTTTTGCCGTCAAGCCTAACGCCGAGGCGTTCGACCTTGAGATCCCCGAGATCAACTGCGTGTACACGCACATGATGGGCCACGACTGCCACTCCATCGTGGCGGGCTGCCCGCACGCCGACGGCATCATCTCCCAGCTCAACTACTATATCCGGCACGGCTTTGACCTTGTCCTGACCGCGCATTACACGCCGGAGGATCTGAAGGACGCCAAAACGAAGGTCGCCTATCTCACGCAGCTGAAGGAGATCGCCCTGACGTGCGGCAGCGCGGACGAGATGAAGGCCAAGGTGCAGGCGCAGTACCCAAACTACAGCGGCATGAACTATCTGGATATGACGGTGGGATTTTTCTTCCCGAACAAATAAGACGCAGGAGGCTTCCCGATGACACAGGCGGAACGGAGACTGTATTTAATAAACGCGCTGCTGGCGGAGCGGCCGTCGTGCCGCAGGCAGCCCATCCCGCAGGACGCGCAGGGGCAAAAGCGCCTGCTGCGCGGGCTGCTGAACGTCCGCCCGCCGAAGGCGATCGCACCGGAATTTCTGGACGTGCAGGACGCGTATCTCCGTGAAGAGCTGGCGGAGGGCGGCATCACCCGCGTGGAGGAGCTGACGCCGGTGGCGGGGGGTCTTTACCTCTGGCAGGGCGATATTACGCGCCTGGCCTGCGGCGCGATCGTCAACGCCGCGAACAGCGGCCTAACGGGCTGCTATGTGCCGAACCACGCCTGCATCGACAACTGCATCCACACCTTCGCGGGCGTTCAGCTGCGGCTGGACTGCGCGGAACAGATGGCCCGGCAGGGGCACGCGGAGCCGACCGGGCAGGCGAAGCTCACGCGGGCGTATAATCTGCCCTGCGACTATGTTCTGCACACCGTCGGTCCCGTCGTATCCGGCCATGTGACGCCGGAGGACGAGCGGCTGCTGGCGTCCTGCTACCGCTCGTGCCTGACGCTCGCGGCGGCGCACGGCGTCAAAAGCATCGCGTTCTGCTGCATCTCCACAGGCGTGTTCCATTTTCCAAACGACCGCGCCGCCGAGATCGCCGTGGAGACAGTGCGGCAGTATCAGCGCGAAACGGGAAGCGAAATGAAGGTGATCTTCAATGTGTTCAAAGACCTTGACCGAGAGCTTTACGAGCAATTACTCAGCGGAAATTGAGCGCCTGCGGCGCGCGCTGGCGAGCGCGGACGCCGTGATCGTCGGCGCGGGCGCGGGCCTCTCCACGGCGGCGGGCTTTACCTACGCCGGAGAGCGATTCGAGCGGCATTTCTCGGATTTTTCACAGAAATACGGCTTTTCGGATATGTATTCCGGCGGATTTTATCCCTATCCCACGGAAGAAGAATATTGGGCGTACTGGAGTCGATATATTTATGTAAACCGCTATCAGGACGCGCCGAAGCCGGTATACGACGAGCTTCTGCGGCTGGTGGGGGAGAAGGACTATTTTGTCATCACCACGAATGTGGATCACTGCTTTCAAAAGGCGGGCTTTGACAAAAAGCGCCTGTTTTACACGCAGGGCGACTACGGCCTGTTCCAGTGCAGCGGGCCGTGCTGTCAGGAGACGTTCGACAATGAACAGGCCGTGCGCGAAATGGTGAGGCGCCAGAAGAGCCTGCGTATCCCGCGGGAGCTGGCGCCCGTCTGCCCGCACTGCGGCAGACCGATGACGATGAATCTCCGCTGCGACGACCGCTTTGCCGAGGACGAGGGCTGGCACCGCGCCGCGGAGCGGTACGCGAATTTCCTCCGCACGCGGCGCGGGCAGCACGTCCTGTTCTGGGAGCTGGGCGTAGGCTATAACACGCCGGGCATCATCAAATACCCCTTCCGGCGCATGGCCGCGGAGGCTCCCGACGCGGTCTACGCCTGCGTGAACCTTGGCGAGCCGGACGATCTGCCCACCCCGCCGCAGCGCACCATCCATCTAAGCGCCGACATCGCCGCCGTCCTGCACGAGCTGCAGAACTGACAAATGCCCCCGGCTATTGAGCCGGGGGCGCTTTGTATGCTTATTTGGAATGCCCGCGGCATTCGATGGGGAGGGTGCGGATGACCCTGCCGCCGGAGACGAGGTAGGCGGTGTCGTAGAGATTGACCGTGGGGCAGACGTGGCTGGGGATGACTTCGACCTTGTCGCCGACCTGAACGAGCTGGCTGAATTTGCGGCTGTTCAGCACGCCGTGCTCGTCAAAGAGGGCGTCGATGGTAATATCTTCCGCGCCCTTGATCGCGCCGAAGCCCGCCGTGGCGCAGATGCCGGTCGGGCGGTTCTGCGCGACCAGCGCCTTCGCGCCCGTATCCAACACCACGCGGTCGCCCTGCGGCTTGGAGATGACCGACGCCAGCACCGTGGCCGCGCAGCGGCTGAAATCGCCGATGGCGTTCGACTGCCCGACGTCAAAAAAGATGTACGTCCCCAGCCGCAGCTCGGTGACGCCGGGGAAGCTCTGCATGTGCATCACCGACGGCGTCGCGCCGACGCTCACCGTGTCCAGCTCCACGCCCATGCTGCGGATCAGTTCCGCCGCGCGCACGGTTTTGGCATACGCCGCCTGCGCCTTTTCGCAGCAGTCGGCGACGGACGCGGCCTTGTATGTGTGCCCCTCGTGGGAGAAAATGCCCTTCAGCACAACGTGCCTGCACACCTGAATGGCGCGCACGAGCCGGATGAGCTGCTCGTCGTCCGTGACGCCCGTCCGCACCTCGCCGACCTCATATTCGATCTGCACCTCCAGCGGGCGCGCCTCGGCGGCAAAGACTTTTTCCATCTGCGCCAGCTGCACCTCGTTGTCGATGCCGATGCGCACGTGGATGCGGCGGTGCAGCTGCCGGAGCCGCTCGTATTTATCCTCACCGATCACCTCGTTGGCGATGAAAATATCACGGACGCCGTGCTCCGCTATGACCTCGGCCTCGCCGATCTTGGCGCAGGCGATGCCGCAGGCCCCGGCCTCCAGCTGGAGCTTTGCAAAGTACGGCATCCGGTGCGTTTTGATGTGCGGGCGGAGCTTCAGCCCGAGCGAGTCCGCCTTCTGCTGCATCATGCGGATGTTCGCCAGCGCCCGATCCTCGTCGATCAGCAGGCTCGGCGTTTCCAGCTCAGAATAGGGGGAAGTGATCATCGTTCTGCTCCTTTCTGCGTGCATTCCGCAACGGCTTCGATCTCCACCAGGCAGCCGAAGTGCAGCTCCTGCGTGGAGACAATGATGCGGGCGGGCTTGTGGTCGCCGAAGAAGCGCCGGTATTCGTCGTTTGCCTCGTCCCAGCCGCCGATGCCCGCGATGTATACCCGGCACTGCACAACAGCCTCGCGCGTCAGGCCCGCCGCGCGCAGCACAGCGTCCACATTGGAAAGCGCCTGCCGCATATGCTCGCGGATGCCGCCCTGCGCGACCCTGCGCGTGTCCGGGTCAAGCGAGAGCTGGCCGGAGATGTACAGCATCCCGCCCGCGATCATCCCCGGCACATAATGCCCGTGGTTTTCACCGCCCGTTTGAAGTGTCACTGCCTGCATGGGATCCCTCCTGAGAAATATATTTTTGTATCTCTGTATAATTTTTTATATCACCGGGATGGGGAAATGTCAATAGCGTTTTCTATAAAAGCGTATAATTTTTTATAAACGCACAAATGGTCGAAAAACATCTTGCCATCCGCCGAAAAAAGGCGTATACTGGAAACAGAACGGGGGAGGGACGCGGCATGGACGGGAAATATCAGGTGCTGGAGCAGGTATTCGGCTATTCCAGCTTTCGCAGCGGGCAGGAGGCGCTCATCGACGCCCAGCTCGCGGGGCGCGACGCCTTCGGCGTTATGCCCACCGGCGGCGGCAAGAGCCTGTGCTATCAGATCCCGGCGCTGCTGTCGCCCGGCGTCACGCTGGTCGTCTCGCCGCTGATCTCGCTGATGAAGGATCAGGTGGCGGCGCTCAAAAAGGCGGGCGTCGCGGCGGCGTATATCAACAGCTCCCTCACGCCGGAGCAGATCCGCGCCGTTTACCGCCATCTTCTGGCGGGGGATTACAAGCTCGTCTACATCGCGCCGGAGCGGCTTTTGACCGAGGGCTTCCTTGCCGCCGTCCGGCAGCTGCGCATCGCCATTCTGGCCGTGGATGAGGCGCACTGCATCTCGCAGTGGGGGCAGGATTTCCGCCCCAGCTATCTGAAGATCGTGGACTTTCTGGATCAGCTCGGCTATCGCCCGGTGGTCTCCGCATTTACGGCCACGGCCACGCCGCGCGTGCGCGAGGATGTGGAGAAAATTCTGCGGCTGCGCGATCCGCTGCGCGTGGTCACGGGCTTTGACCGGCCGAATCTGTATTTTGAGGTCTTAAAGCCGCGGCAGAAGCCGGCTACGCTGCTTGCCCTTGTCCGCGAGCGGCAGGGAAAGAGCGGCATCGTGTACTGCGCCACGCGCAATAAGGTCGAAAAAATGTGCGCCCTGCTGCAGAAAAACGGCGTCGCCGCCACGCGCTATCACGCCGGCCTGTCCGACGAGGAGCGCCGCGCGAATCAGGACGATTTCGTGCACGACCGCTGCCCGGTGATCGTGGCCACGAACGCGTTCGGCATGGGCATCGACAAGTCGAATGTGGCCTACGTCATCCACTATAACATGCCGCAGAGCATGGAGGCGTATTATCAGGAAGCCGGGCGCGCGGGGCGCGACGGGGCGGACGCCGAGTGCATCCTGCTGTATTCCGCAGGCGATATTCGCACCGCGCGGTTCCTGATCGAGAACCGGTCGCAGCCGGGCGATATGCCGGACGAGCAGCGGCGGCAGATCATGCGGCAGGAGCTGGCCCGGCTGGAGCAGATGATCGGCTACTGCAAAACGCCTGACTGCCTGCGCGGCTACATTCTGAGCTACTTCGGCGAGCAGCACGGCGCGCACTGCGGCCGCTGCGGCAATTGCGGCGAGGCCGGGGAGGAGCAGGATATTACGACGCAGGCCAAAATGATCCTCTCGTGCGTGAAGCGAATGCAGGATCATACCGGCAGTGCGCCGCGCGTCGCGCTCCTCGTGCGCACGCTCCGCGGCAGCCGCGATCAGCGCATTCAGGAGCAGGGACTCGATACGCTCTCCACCTACGGGCTCATCAAGAACATTTCCCGTGACGCGCTGCGCACGATGGTCGAGCGGCTGGACGCGCTGGGCTATCTGCAGATCGGCCCGCCGCACGAGTCGGTCACGTTGACTGCGCGGGCCGGGGCGGTGCTGTTTCACGGCGAGACCGTCCGTATGCCGGTGCGGAAAGCGGCCCGCGCCGCGAAGCGGGCGGACGGCCTTACGCCGGACGAGGGACTGCTGGACGCGCTCAAGGCCCTGCGCCTGCGGATCGCGACGGATGAAAACCTCCCGGCCTACATCGTCTTTTCCAACGCCACCCTGCAGGATATGGCCAGCAAAAAGCCCACGAACATCGCAGAATTTCTGGAGGTCTCCGGCGTCGGCGCCTACAAGGCCGAGCAGTACGGCGAACGCTTTCTCGCCGAGATCACCCGCTATCTCACGGAGCATTCGTAAAAATGCAAAACGATCCCCCGGAGCAAAGCTCCGGGGGATCGTCAGTTCCCTGTAGCTATTTATCATAAAGCTCGTTTGGGCGATATTCGACTGCGGTCAGCTCGCCGTTTTCATAGAACGCGCCGTACAGCCGGATCTTCAGATGTTTCAGCGCCCAGTTTTGGCGGATGAGGGCCCGGCACGCGTCAATGTCCGAGCGCGGCATGGCGATGCCGTAGTTGTAACTGTACTGGCGGGGGTCGACATGAATGCGCAGGATGATCTGTGAAAGCAGCCAGCGGAAATTGGTGTTCCGGGAGGACTTCATCACGGTCCCGTCCGCTTTCAGATTCCCCTTGGCCTCGATCAGATACCGGTTGTTTCCCAACGTGACGACCAGATCGACGCCATGCTCCTTCTTTGCGGCATCCGCCTTGCAGACGACCCGTTTGCGCGCCGTGCGGCCCTTTTGGATCAAAAAGTTCTCAACGCCCTGTATGACCTCGTTTTCCGTCAGAAAATCTCTCCGTACCACGCCCGCGCAGCCTCCTTTTCGGTCGTCTTTTGTCCTATTGTAGCAGAAAATCCCAAAAGCCTCAACCGCTTATGCAAAAAGCAGCGCCATGATCCGCGCTTTCTTGCATTATTCGATTTCAAAGTCATCGAGCAGATGATGATCGACTTTTATAACAAGCATAGAAAATAAGAACGGGCAGGGACTGCTTAAAATGTGAAAGCAGAGTGGGGGATGAATATATCCAAAGACAGAATCTGCTGCTGCTAAAAGTCGTGGCGGCTTCCGCCATTGGAGCCGATTGCTTCATAGGCGCATACAATTTCTTCGATGCGCTGAAAGCAGGCCACATCGTCCAGACTTTCGTCATGTACGATTTCTAAAATTCTTTGGAGCGTTTGATAGCATACGGACTCTACGATGCGTTCGATCGTGTCCGGCTGGAGCGCCGGAATATGCACTTCGATCTGCTCATTTTCAAGCAGGCGAATAAGGATTTCCTGATATAGCGTCATAGCACACCTCTACGTAGTACTTATTAGTACTGTACAGACCATTTTAATAGATTCCCGCGGTATCGTCAATAGTATCTATTGGTACTATAGGGGAGACTGCGATATGTATTTTCAAAGGCTTCGTGATCTGCGGGAGGACAGAGACCTGCGGCAGGAGGATGTGGCAGAGATCCTGGGGATCAGCCAGACTGTTTATTCCCGCTATGAGCGCGGATTTCAGACCATTCCGGTGACGCATCTGCTGCGGCTGGCGGATTTTTACGGCGTTACGACGGATTATATTCTCGGCCGGACCAACAACAGCGGCCGCTCCCTGCGCGAGCGTATGAAATGAAGAAAATCGAGAGCCGGTGAAACGGAGTGGATGACATGGCAGACAAAATTCAGACCGCTTACGAAGCGTCCAAAAACATATATGATGACGTCCTCACGCAGGGGAATTTTTTCAGCAGGCTGTATATCAGGCTGTTTTGGAGCGGCACGGATGACCGGGAGATCGCGCGGAGGGTCTTATCCTACATTCCGGACGATTTTTCGGGCGCGCTGCTCGATGTCCCGGTCGGGACGGCTGTGTTTACGGAGAGCAAATGGGCGCGGCTGAAAAACGCGCGCATCACCTGTCTGGATTACAGCACGGATATGCTCGCGCAGGCCGAAAAGCGGCTGGGCGCCTGCCCACACATCCGGTGCGTGCAGGGCGACGTGGGCGATCTGCAAATGGACGATGAGACCTTCGACATGGTGGTCAGCATGAACGGCTTCCACGCCTTCCCCGACAAGCAAAGGGCGTTCCGTGAAACGTGGCGCGTCCTGAAGCCGGGCGGCGAGTTTATTGCCTGCTTCTACATCCGGGGAAAATCCGGGCGGACAGACTGGCTGGTCAAAAACATTCTCGCTGAAAAGGGCTGGTTCACCCCGCCGTTCCAGACGGAAGAAGAGCTGCGCGCACTCCTGCGGCCGCTCTACAAAAACCTCGACCTCCACACCGACGGCTCCATGGTCTACTTCCACTGCACGAAGTGACCGCCCTGTATTCCGGTCAGGAGAAGCACGGGCACTTTCTGCGGGAGCAGTTGCAAAATGAGTAAATCAGCAGCAGCGCATCGACCAAATGGCCGGTGCGTTGCTGCTCTAACTTCAATCATTCCTTCCAGACGTTTGCGACCGTGAAGGTCATGCGGAGCCGGCAGCCCGTGTCCGCAAACGTCACCATATCAGCCAGCTTGTACATTTCAGAGATCCGATCACGGATGCTGTCGTTGAGAATGCTGACCGGGAGCGGGAAGTCAATGGAAACGAACGTGTTCTGCTCACGCAGTTCCAGATCATCCGCATGCCACGGCGTGCGCAGTGCCTTCCCGATCGCCGCGCCATGCTCTTTGAGCTTGTTGAATACTGCGACCTTTTCGGAAACCTGTTTATTCCCACGGAACGCCTTGTCCTTTGCCAGCATCGCAGCTGCCATATCCTGGATGTCCATTGCCATTTGTTTTTCCTCCTGTAAATCTATGATAGTTTGTGATATGCCCATATGGGCTTTCAATGATTGTTCTACCGGAAAAACAGGCTTGTCCCGCGCGGGCGAGAAGTTTAATTTTTACTTACGCAAAGCGTCTCAAACGCTGCATTTTTCGTTATTGTAGCAGAGAAAGGGGAGAGACTCAACTGGTCTTTCGTGGCGCAAGGGATGCAAAGCGGACATCAACGGAAATCTGGGGAAAATGACACTTTGCCTTATCGTTTTCTTGCGATTTACAATATATTCTGGTATAATTACAAATATTAGTGATCCGGGAATTGCAGATATGCAAGGCTGGATGCATATTCGGGTGATAATTGGCCGAGCGGGGGAACGGCTGGGAGGTTATTTTATGGATCTGCAACGAGCAAAGGAGCTGTTATCCGGCTTGGCGGATGGCGTTGATCCGCTGACGGGGGAGGTCTTGCCGGAGGATCATGTGTGCAACAAGGCCGAGATCATTCGGGCATTTCACTGCGTTTTGAAATTGATTCCAGAAAAGGTGTCAAAGGCGCGGCCTGAAAACGCAGGCAAACCTTGGAGCGATGCGGATGACGAGCTTCTTTGCCGGATGTTCGATGCCGGGAGCAGCCAAAAGGAGCTGTGCGCCTACTTTAAGCGCTCACGGGGCAGCATTTCGTCCCGATTGGTCCGCCTGGGCAAGAGCGCAGAGTGAGCGTGATCACCTGAACGGAGGAACACCGGTGAATATCACGATTCGTAACATGCAACCGGACGACGCGGACGCGCTGTACCGGCTGCTGCCTGACCCGGAGGTCATGCGGCATCTGGAGCCGCCGTTCGACCGGGCGCAGGCCGAGGACTTTCTGCGTCGCGCGGGTTTGGCCGAGCCGCCGCTTGTGTATGCCGCCGAGGAAAACGGGAGCTTTATCGGCTATGTGATCTATCACGCATACGACGCGGAAAGCGTGGAGATCGGCTGGGTGCTATTTCCGGAATATTGGGGACGCGGCTATGCGTCGGCACTGACAGACCGGCTGATCGACCGGGCGCGGCAGGAGCAGAAAAGCATTGTGATCGAATGCGCTCCGGCGCAGGCAGCAACAAAGCGGATCGCCATCAAAAAGGGCTTCCGCGCCTGCGGGAGCTGCGACGGGTTGGAGGCGTATCGGCTACCGTGATAAAACTATACGAAGTACAAGACAGAAGCCCATTGCTGCTGGACATGCTTTTGAAAATCTGGGAGCAATCCGTGCGGGCGACGCACTTATTTCTTTCGGACGCGGAAGTAAACGCGATCCGGGCGTATGTGCCGCAGGCGCTGAAAGGCGTGGAACACCTGATCGTTGCCGAAACGGAAAAGCCGATCGCGTTTATGGGCGTTCAGGATGGGCGCTTGGAGATGCTGTTCCTCGCACCGGAGGAACGGGGGAAAGGCATTGGAAAGCAGCTGCTCCAATATGGCATCGAAACCTATGGGATCGTTGAGCTGACCGTCAATGAGCAGAATCCGCAGGCGGTCGGGTTTTACGAGCACATGGGATTTGAAACGTACAGGCGAACAGAGCTTGACGAGCAAGGCAACCCATATCCGCTTTTGTATATGAAGCGGGTGCGGTAAATCGGAATTTGTTGAGAATAACAATTATGCATGACAGCAGAGACTTCAAAAAAGAGTATGATGCCTTTTTGGCAAAAGTTCCGTATCAGACGGCAGTCGTTGACAACGTAAAGGTAAGATACCAGTATGGCGGCAGAGATGGGGCGCCGGTCATTCTCTTTTTTCACGGTTTAGAGATGCAGGAAATGTGGATGCCGTATGCCGAACGGCTTGGGAAGAAATACAGATTCCTGATTTATGAGTATCCGTTCCACACGGCCAATGCGGACGAACAGATCGACTTTGCCGCAAAGCTGCTGAAAGCCCTGTCGATCGAAAAAGTGATTTTGATCGGTGCCAGTGACGGCGGTGTATATGCCCAGATCTTTGCCAAAAGGCACCCGGAAGCCGTTTTAGCCATGATCCTGACGACTACCTTGACGATCGACTCCGATTATGTAAGAGACATTCAAAAAGAGCGCTTTTCGACGCCGCTGCTGCTTCTTTTGCTGAAGCTGGTTCCCGCAAAAACGGAACTGAAGCTGCTGCTAAAAAAGAGCACGGGATTCTTGGCATGTGAATCGGAAGAGGATCGGGAATACGGAAGAGGGTTCTATGAAGCCGTGGCTTCCGACCTGAACTATAAGCAGCGGTTTATGCACAGCTTCAAGTGCGTCTATATGCTGAGGGACTATCCGCTTTTCAAGGAACGTGACTTCGAGTATCTGCGTGGAAAGATACAAGTCCTCCTTCCGGAGAAGGACATATTCAAAAAAGAGGATCAGGACCGCCTTGCGGATCTATTCAGAAAACTGGATGCAGAAATTCTCACCGTTCCGGGCGGGCATGTCGGATTCATCGTTCAGGCAGAGTGTTATATGGATTTGATGGAAAAGTTCTTGGAGAAGAACGGAATTTGACAAAGTAATTACTTTTCTTACTCCCTGAGTATAAATCCCTTAATACAGACATAATAGTAAGGGATTTATCGCACAGCCTATTGACTATTCCCTTATTTTGTATTATCATTTAAGGGAAAACAAATGGAGGTAAGGGAATGAGAACCTTCAATTACTCTGCAATCAGGCAACAAAAGTGGGACTCGGACGTTCTTGGTCTGATTGCGGCCATATACAAGGAAGCCGGGAAGCAGGAACTGTATTTGAAGCAGCGCCCGGAGGAACTCGAAAAGCTCGTGGAGATTGCCAAAATACAGAGCACCGAGGCATCGAACGCCATTGAGGGCATTGTCACCACGAGTACCCGAATCCGGCAGCTTGTCAAGGAGAAAACCACGCCGAGGAACCGGGACGAGCAGGAAATCGCCGGTTACCGCGATGTGCTGAGTATCATTCACGAGAGCTTTGATGCGATACCAATTACGCAGAACTACATCCTGCAGCTTCACAAAATCCTCTACAGCCACATGAATAACCCGCTTGCAGGGCACACAAAAATCACGCAGAATTATATCACCGCTACCTATCCGGATGGTCATGTGGAAACGCTGTTCACCCCGCTTGCCCCTTATGAAACGCCGGAAGCATTGGACAGGATCTGCGCAGAATACAACCGTGTAATTGGCAATATGGAACTGGAGCCGTTGATTGCAATCCCGGTTTTCATCCATGACTTTTTGTGCATCCACCCCTTCAATGATGGCAACGGAAGAATGAGCCGTTTGCTCACAACGCTGCTTCTATATCGGAGCGGCTTTTACGTTGGCAAGTACATCTCCCTTGAAGCAAAAATCGCCAAAAACAAGGACCTGTATTACGCCGCACTTGCGCAGGCGCAAATCGGCTGGCACGAAGGCACCGAGGATGTAGTGCCCTTCATCAAGTACCTGCTGGGAACGATCCTTGCGGCCTATAAAGACTTTGAAGATCGCATGGCGCTTGTGGAAACCAAGCTGCCCGCACTGGAAATGGTGCGCAGAGCAAG
>CAKTXA010000007.1 GCA_934631005.1 uncultured Oscillospiraceae bacterium | reverse complement strand
GAAAGACCTCCCTGTTTTGATTGTTGTGTGGTCGGCAAACCACTTCTAATCTAACAGGGAGCTTTTTTCTTGTCTACGCCACTCCTCGCTGGAAGCTATTTCTTTACCCCCGGCATAGCCGGGGGTTGTCTTTGGTACAACCAAAACAAACACCCCCGGCGGAGTGGTCCGCCGGGGGGTGTTTGCATAACTGTGCTTATTTGGCAAATACTTTCTTCAGCCGGGCGAAGCGGGGCAGGCCGTCTTCTTTTTCAAGCTTGGTCTCGCCCTGGATGAGGGGCAGGGCGTACTTGGCAAACTCGTGGGTGACGTTGTTGCCCGCGGCGTTGATCCACTCGCGCGGGAACTTCTTTTCGTAGTTCGCAACGGCGGAGAGGTCAAAGAGCTTGGCCTTGCAGGTATAGCCGTTCGTGCGGTCGCACTCGAAGCCGACCATCTTGTCGGTCGTGCCGTTCAGCATTTCTTCGACCGCCGTCTTGCCGGACATGAAGGACTCTTCAATATCCGTGCCGGAGGCGCAGTGCGCCGCGCAGCGCTGCAGAAGCGACAACTCGATGCCGCGGACCTTCGCGCCGGTCTTTTCCTTCATAATGTTCGCCAGCGTCGCGGCCAGGCCGCCCAGCTGGGCATGGCCGAAGCCGTCGGTCGCGGCGGTCTTGGCCTCGGAGACGAAGCGGCCGTCGGCATAATGGATGCCCTCGGACACGGCCACGATGCAGTTGCCGTTCTTCTTGTAGCATTCGGACACGTCGGCGACGAACTTGTCCATGTCGAAATCGACCTCGGGCAGGTAGATGAAGTCGCAGCAGTGCTCCTTTTCATTGGCCAGCGCAGCGGCGGCGGTCAGCCAGCCCGCGTGACGGCCCATGCACTCGATGATGGTGATCATGCCGGTGTCATAGACCTGCGCGTCGCGCGCGACCTCCATGACGGAGGTGGCGATGTACTTGGCAGCGGAGGCGAAGCCCGGGCAGTGATCGGTGCCGAAGAGGTCGTTGTCGATGGTCTTGGGCACGCCCATGACGCGGCAGTCATAGCCGACCTTCTTCATATACTTGGAGATCTTGTTGCAGGTATCCATGGAGTCGTTGCCGCCGTTGTAGCAGAAATAGCGGACATCGTACTTCTTGAAGATCTCAAGGATGCGCTTGTAGTCGGTGTCGTCGACGTCGGGATCGGCGATCTTGTAGCGGCAGGAGCCGAGGGCGGACGACGGGGTGTAGGGCAGGCGGTCGAGCTCGGCGCGGTCCTCCGCGTCCATATCGAGCAGCTGATCCTGCAGCACGCCCTTGATGCCGTGGAACGCGCCGTAGACCTTGGTGATGCAGTCGGCATCCAGCGCGGTACGGATGACGCCATAGGCCGAAGCGTTGATGACGGACGACGGGCCGCCGGACTGACCGATGATCAGGGCGCCCTTCAAAGTATTGGACATAGCTTTTTCCTCCTTGGAAAAGTAAATTCTGAACAAAAAGAACTATAGCACACAATTTAGAAATTGTAAATTCATCTATTGCAAATAATCTGCCGATTTGGTAGAATGTATGCGAAATTTAAGAATTAAGGAGATGTCACTATGCCTCTGGTAACTTCCACCGAAATGTTCAAGAAAGCATACAATGGCGGCTACGCCGTCGGCGCTTTCAACGTCAACAACATGGAGATCATTCAGGGTATCACCGAAGCGTGCAAGGAAGAGCATGCGCCGGTCATCCTCCAGGTCTCCAAGGGCGCGCGCAACTACGCCAACCCCACCTACCTCGTCAAGCTCGTCGAGGCGGCGGTCATCGAGTGCCCGGATATTCCCATCGTGCTGCATCTGGACCACGGCGACAGCTTTGAGACCTGCAAGTCCTGCATCGACGGCGGCTTCACTTCCGTGATGATCGACGCGTCCAGCAAGCCCTTTGCCGAGAACATCGAGATCACCAAGAAGGTCGTTGAGTACGCACACGACCGCGGCGTGGTCGTCGAGGCGGAGCTCGGCACCCTGTCCGGCATCGAGGACGAAGTGAAGGTCGCCGCGCATGAGGCCTCCTACACCCGTCCGGAAGAGGTCGAGGAATTTGTTGGCAAGACCGGCTGCGACTCCCTGGCCATCGCCATCGGCACGTCCCACGGCGCGTATAAGTTCACCGCCGCGCAGTGCACCCGCAACGAAAAGGGCATCCTCGTGCCGCCTCCTCTCCGCTTCGACGTGCTGGAAGAGGTCGTCAAGCGCCTGCCCGGCTTCCCGATCGTGCTGCACGGCTCCTCCTCCGTCCCGCAGGAGTATGTGAAGATGATCAACGAAAACGGCGGCAAGATGCCCGACGCCGTCGGCATCCCCGAGGAGCAGCTGCGTGAAGCGGCCAAGCTTGCCGTCTGCAAGATCAACATCGACTCCGACCTGCGTCTGGCCATGACCGGCACCATCCGTCAGTTCTTCAACGAGCATCCCGACAAGTTCGACCCGCGCGAGTACCTCAAGCCCGCCCGTGCCAACATCAAGGAGCTCGTCCGCCACAAGCTGCGCGACGTCCTCGGCTGCGCCGGCAAAGCATAATCAAAGCATGACAAAACCCCCGCGGCAAAAGCCGCGGGGAGTTTTTTTGAAGTAAAAAGTAAGCGTGAATAGTGAATAAGTAAGGCGTCCCGCGCAGCGGAGCTGCGCGGGATGGTTTTTTATCTTGTTTTCGTCAGGTCGCGCACGGTGCCGCGGGGAGCGACGCGGGACGGGATGAGGTTCACGCGGTCGCAGGGCTCGCCCTGCAGCAGCTTATACAGCAGCTCCATCGCCCACGCGCCCAGCCGCTCCTTGTCGAACGTCATCGTGCTCAGCGGCGGATCAAGATAGCGCGAGACGATCAGGTCGTCCATGCTCATAAACGACACGTCGTCCGGGATCTGCAGCCCGCGCTCCTTGAGCGCGCGCATGGCCGGGATGGCGTACACATCGCCCGCGCAGAAGAACGCCGTAGGCAGCCGCTTTTCGCGCAGCAGCGGCTCATAATCGCGCGAGGTCAGCGCCGTGTCATACGGCAGCGCCAGCATCCACGCCGGGTTATACTCCAGCCCGAACGACTTGAGCGCGTCGATATAACCGCCGAAGGTGTTGAGATAGTAGAGATTCGGCACCTGTGCGCCGATAAAGCCGATCTCGCGGTGGCCGCACTGGCACAGATACTCCGTAGCCTGCCGGGCGGTGCTGTAGTTATCCACCTCCACCAGCGGAAGCGAGCCGTCCTGCGCAAGGTGCGAGTCCACGCACACGAATGGGATCTGCTCCTGCCGCAGGCGGGCGATGAGCGCGGCGTCGGCGATCTGATAGAGGATCAGCCCGTCGCAGTCCTTGCCGTGCACCATGGCCAGCAGCTGCTCACAGGGCGCGTCGCGCTCGGCGAATGTGAACGTCAGGCTGTAGCCCAGCGCGTGGCTCGACTTGAAGATGCCCTGCAGCGTCTCCTGCGCGAACTGCGCGAACAGGCCGTTTTCATGCTTGCGCATCACCACATGGACGGTCTGGCTCTTGCCGAGGTTCAAACGGCGGGTGTGGACGTTCGGCGTAAAGCCCGTGCGTTCGATGATGGCGCGCACGTGCGCGCGCGTGGCGTCGCTGACGCCGGGGCGGTCGTTGAGCACGAACGACACCGCCGTGGTGGAGACCCCCGCCATTTTGGCAATATCACGGATCGTCAGATTGGGCATGGATCATACTCCCCTTCTCTCTAATCCTGTTTAGTCTAACACACCTTTGGTGGTTCTTGCAAGTACCATTCTTCTTTTTTGTTGATTTTTCACTATTTTTCGCGCTATCCGAAACTAAAATACTAAAATATATTGACAGACGCGTCGGAATGATTTATGCTAGCTTTACCGGTTCAGTAAACTCTGACACAAGCACAAGTTTGGATCATATTGAATTTAGAGGAGGAAACGAACATGAGCGAGAAGCTGGCGATCTACGGCGGCGAAAAGGCAAAGACCACGCCGAACTATCCGATGTATCCGGGCGGCCTGGAGATCGGCGACGCGGAAAAGAAGGAAGTCCTGGAAGTCCTGGACAACAAGTACCTCTTCCGGTACTACGGTCCGGAAGGCGTGGAGTCCAAGGTCCGCAAATTTGAAAACAACTTTAAGGCAAAGATGGGCGCGAAGCACTGCCTCGCCACCAGCTCCTGCACGGGCGCTCTGCTGTCGGCTCTGACGGCGTGCGGCATCGGCCCCGGCGATGAGGTCATCGTCACCGGCTACACCTTCTTCGCCTCCTGCGCGGCCATCGTCGGCGTGCGTGCGATCCCCGTCATCGCGGAGGTCGACGAGACCCTGACCATCGACCCGAAGGACATCGAAAAGAAGATCACCCCGTCCACGAAGGGCATCGTGTGCGTGCATATGCGCGGCGTTCCCTGCGATATGGACGCCATCATGGCCGTTGCGAAGAAGCATAACCTCCGCGTGGTCGAGGACTGCGCGCAGGCTGTCGGCGCGACCTACAAGGGCAAGTACGTCGGCACGTTCGGCGACTGCGGCTGCTTCTCCTTCCAATATCACAAGACCATCACCGCCGGTGAGGGCGGCGCCCTGCTGACGAACGACGACCGGCTCTACGCCCGCGCCTGCAGCTATCACGATACCGCTGCCTGCTGGCGTCCCGACCGCTTCGCCCCGCAGAGATTCGAGGGCGAGCTGTTCTGCGGCTCCAACTTCCGTATGTCCGAGCTGTGCGGCGCCGTGATGTGCGCGCAGCTGGAGCGTCTGGACTACCTCAACAAGGCCATGCGCGACCATCTGGCCCGCATCAAGAGCCAGATCAAGGACACCAAGGGCATCAAGGTCCGTCCGTGCCATGACGAGGCCGGCGACACCGGCATCTGCCTGATGTTCTTCCTCGACAGCAAGGAAAAGGTCGGCCCGTTCGTGGACGCCCTGAAGGCCGAAGGCGTTTCCGCCGGCGGCATCTTCAACGCCGGTATCCCCGACTGGCACATCTACGCCCACTGGAAGCACGTCATCGAGGAGAAGGCCTCCACGGATATTCAGTGCCCGTGGACCTGCCCGTACCACAAGTCCGCGCCGGTGCAGTACTCCCCCGATATGTGCCCGCAGACGCTGGATTATCTGGGCCGTGTGGTCCATCTCGATCTGCCCGCGCAGATGACCGACGAAGACTGCGACATGATCGCCCACGCGATCAACAAGGTCGCCGCGGTTCTCGCGTAAAAACACATATGACCGGGCGCGTCTGCGCCCGGTCATCTTTCCAACAAACTAACATAAAGGAGCAACAAGATGAAATATTCTCTTTGCATCGAGCCGGTATTTGAAAACCTGCCGTTCTATGAGCGCTTCCAGGTCGCCAAGGCCTGCGGCTGTGACGCCGTGGAGTTCTGGGATCCGTGGGTCGGCAACGACTCCGTCACCCCCGCCGGGCTCGGCAAGGCGTCGGCCGACGCCGGGATCCCCGTCGCCGCGTGCTGCCTGAATCAGGCGTGGACCATCCGCATGAACTTCCCGTGGAGCGCCGTGAAGGCCAACGTCGAGAAGTCCATCGCCATCGGCAAGGAATTCGGCTGCAAGACCTTCATCGGCCTGTCCGGCGACCTCGAGGGCAGCTTTGAGGACACGCAGAAGCTCGTCCTGCTGGAAAACCTGAAGCGCACCGCCGAGATCGCCGAAAAAGAGGGCGTGACGATCGTGCTCGAGGCGCTCAACTCCATGTATGACCACAAGGGCTACTGGCTCAACTCCGCCTATAAGGGCTTTGAGCTGATCAAGGCGGTCGACTCCCCCGCCATCCGGCTCCTGTTCGACTGCTATCATATGCAGCTGATGGAGGGCAACCTCGTCAACAACATCTCCACGAACATCGACTTCATCGGCCACTTCCATTCCGCGGGCGTCCCCGGCCGCCACGAGCTGCACCTGGGCGAAACGAACTATCCCCGCGTCATCAAAGCCGCAGAGGACGGCGGCTACGACCGCTACTTCGGCTTCGAATACTGGCCCACCTACGATAACGAGCAGTCCCTCAAAGACATCCTCGCCTACGTCAAGGGCTAAAAACGCAAACGCCAGCCCCCGCTGCAAAACACAGCGGGGGCTTTATTATCGAATGGCGGCGTGCAGGGCGCGGATGTGGGTGGGGGTGGTGCCGCAGCAGCCGCCAACAAGGCCCGCGCCGCAGCTGATGAGGGCGGTCATGTGGGCGGCAAACGCCTGCGGCGTCATGTCGTAGACGGCCGTGCCGTCGTCCCGGATCTCGGGCAGGCCCGCGTTCGGCTTCGCCGCAACCGGGACGGTCGTTTCGGCGCGCAGCGCGCGCACCACGCTCTCCAGCTGGTCGGGCCCGGACGAGCAGTTGACGCCCACGGCGTCCGCCCCCAGCTCCGGCAGCGTCTGCGCCGCGTCGTAGACAGAGCCGTCAAAATAGCACCGCCCGTCCGACTGCACGCTCATCGTGCACACGATGGCGCAGTCCGTCAGCGCGCGGATGGCCTCCACCGCGGCCATGCTCTCGGTCAGGCCCATCATCGTCTCCACAAAAAACAGGTCGACATCCGCCTCCAGCAGCGCACTCGCCTGCTCGGTGTAAATTTCCAGAAGACGCGTATACGCCGCCGTGTCCTCCGGCAAAACGGGCTGCCCGGTCGTGGTCATATCGCCCGCGATCAGCGCGCGGTGGCCCACCGCCTCGCGCGAGAGCGAAATGAGCCGCCGGTTATAATCCTGAACGCAGCTCTCCAGCCCGTGGTTTGCCAGCAGGGCGCGATTCGCGCCGAAGGTGGGTGCGAGCACGATCTCGCTGCCCGCGGCGATATACGCCTCCTGCAGCGTCTGGAGCGCCTGCGGATGCTCCAATATCCACGTCTCGGCGCACACGCCCGCGGGCATTCCCGCGGCGCGGAGATTGCTGCCCGTTGCGCCGTCCAGCAGCCGCACGCGTTTTTCGCACCATGCCTTAAATTCCGTTCCGGTCATAAAAATGCCTCCTTTGGCCGCCCTCAGTATAGCACATTCCACGGAAGTTGCAAGCGCAAAACACCGCTTGACACGGGCGGGAATCGCGAATAAGATAGTATTATCAAGCCGCTGCGGCGGTATCACGGAGGACAGGATCATGGGTAAGATCGAAGGACTGGCACATGTAGGCTTTTTTGTGGACGATATGGATCGCTCGATCGCGTTTTACACGGACGTGCTCGGCTTTTCGCTGCGCTGCCGCTGGGAGGTCCCGGGCGTAAAGGCCGCGCTGCTCGACCTTGGCGACTGCTGCCTGGAGATGATGCAGTACATCGAAAAGCACGAATTTTCCACCGGCCGCTATGACCATCTGGCGCTGCGCGTCACGGACATCGAGGCGGTCTGGAACGATCTGAAGGCCAAGGGCGTCCGCTTCAACACCGACGAGATCATCGTGGACCACGGCTGGGGCACGCGCGGCGCGCGCTACATCCTCTTCCCCGGCCCCGACGGCGAGACCATCGAGATCGCGGAAGAAATGCAGTAAACACGCATAAAAATCCCTGGCAGTCAAGACTGCCGGGGGTTTTCTTTATACAATAACACCCCCGCCCGCTGCCACCCAGCGGACGGGGTTCATTTATAGTCATGCCACACCCTGTAGGGGCCGATGACCCGCTACGCCAACCGCAGGAGCAAGGCAAAGCGGAAGGGCTTGCCGCCCACTTTACACAGACAGCAAGCCCCTTCGGCAGCTTGAATCATTTCTCTTTTGAATTTTTATCTAACTTTTTGAGCAACCACCGCTTTGACCGTCTGCGGCCAGCAGCGGGGTTTTTCCCCCGACTGTGCAGCTCAAAAAGCACGAAACACATACGGTATTGCTGCGCTTTTCAAACTTTATTTGGGCAAAAATCTCTCACTGGCGGCTCTTGTCGATCGAATCGGCAGTTACACAGGAAGCGGGATCTCACACAAAGCAGAATCAGATCTCAGGCATCCCTCAAACATCCATGTTCCCTTTATTCAGCATAATGTCCAAAACGATGCTATCCATCACAGGGGATCCGTCATTCCCCAGACGGACAAAATTTGTTACTGTCTTTGCTGCATCCTTCTCCACGATCCCTTCATTCGGCTGTACGCCGACGCCAGCCATGGCCATGGAGGCACAGATGAAGGCAGAGTTGACACAGGTCGCTACCTTCAGGGCGCAATCCGCCTTCGCACCATCGCAAAGCATACCGGCAACACCGCCTATCATGTTATTCACAGCACGCTCCAGCTCCACACAGCCGCCGCCCATCAGGTATACCAGGCCGCACGTCACGCCTGTAGCGGCTATCGTAGCGCCGCACAACGACGACAGGAGCCCGAAGCGGCAATGGATATAGATACATATCAGATGTGACAGCGTGACCGCGCGAAAGCGCCGCTCTTCATCGATCCGCCACATATCAGCCGCTACCACTATGGGTACCGTCGCTGTAATTCCCTGATTACCGGATCCGGAATTTGTAACTACCGGGACATTCGCGCCGCCCATTCTTGCGTCGATCCCACAAGCCGCCGCTTCCATGGCTCGAACGACAACATCATTTGCATATAGGCCGGAATGGCGCATGGCCGCAATATTCTGCCCAACATGAAGATTAAAGGTTTGATTTTCCCCTTCCTGGGAAATACGCATATTTACAGAAATGGCTCTGTCAATGATGTTCAAATCGTCTTTATTCCGGTCGATCCCATTGACGAACTCATAAATGGATCCAATGCTCAGCGCGGCATCAATTCTGTCCGCAGGCACCCCTTTTACCCGCGTACCAATGGGGTGATCGACCCGCACCTCATCATCGGTCTGCAAATAAACCAGATTCGTATGGGTCGAGGCGATAATTGCCTTGGCACGGTGGCCAGAACGGCTGTGAAGCTCAATTTCTATATACAGTGCTTCCGTGGTGTCTTTTCGTTCCAAGAGAACGTGTCCTGCCGCGACCAGCTCCTCTGCTGCTTTGCGTTCCTCTTCCGTTGCGTGGTCGATCGCCTGAAGCTGACGCTGCGTCTGCCCGGCGATCGCCCCAAGTGCAGCAGCATAGGCCACGCCTGTATAGCTGCACCCAGGTATTCCCGCCGCCATGGCATTTTTAATGATATTTGTACTGGCACGCACAGCAATTTCAGCTACATCTCCTGCCAATGCCTCCCTTGCATAAGCCGCGCAAAGTGCGATCGCCGCTGGCTCTGTACAGCCTGTTGCCAATTCCATCTCAGAATTCAAAATTTTACATATCAATTCTCTGTCCATTTTTCCCTCCGCGATACTTGCACATTGTGCGCGAGAGCAGCCAGCGCAACTTGCAATACTTCAGCAAATTCGAATGCAACACATGAAACACGAAAAAATCATGCATTTTGCACACTTTTCCCTATAACGATCTGGCTTTCAAAAATTGCCTGCCGATTAAACACATTGGCGCCGCCCATTCGATCAAGCAAAAACCGGGCCGCCCGCTCCCCCATGGTGTTGGGGCTCAAGGTGGAATAGGACGGGTCAATATAAAGAAGCGCGCTGTTTTGCAGCTCACCGTAGCACATAAAGGAAATGTCCTCCGGCACCCGGATGTTGCTGTTCCGCAAATAACTAAGTGCCCCCAGCGCCAGCGTATTATTGGCTGCAATGAGCGCAGTTGGGGGCTGCGCCTGCGCCATCATCCATTCAGCTCCCTCATAACCGCCCTCGTAGCTGAAATAGCGGCTCTCATGGAGATAAGGGTACTCTTTGCTTATCTTAATATGGGCATCCTGCATTGCCCGCGTGAACCCCTCCATCCGCTCTATCCCCGTGCTTACACTGAGCTCGCTGTTAAGAAAGCCGATCCGCCGGTGACCAATGTGCAAAAGAAATTGCGTCATGGAATAAATGCTGTTGGCATTATTGGCGCCTACATAGTCTCCGTGGAAGTCCGGCGAGCTGATCTGCCGCTCGATTAAAACGATCGGGAGCTTTTTGCTTAACTCAATGATGAACTCATTATTCTTGCCCGTTGTGTTGAGAATAATGCCGTCCACCCGGTTGCTCATAAAGCGATCCAGGTATCCGACTTCCTTGGCCTGATCCTCATCTGTGCTGCATATCAGCATATCATATCCCCGCTCGCGAAGGCAGCTCTCGATCACCTTGGCCATCGCGGTAAAGTATGGGTTGGAAATGTCGGATACCACCAGGCCTATGGTATTGGAGCGAGCGCTCTTTAAATTACGTGCAACAAAATTCGGAACAAAATTGCACGCTTTAATCGCCTCGCGCACTTTTTCGGCATTTTGTGGCTTGACGTTCGGGTCGTTATTAATTACACGCGACACAGTTGCTGTGGAAACGCCGGCATATCGGGCAACGTCTTTGATTGTTGATGACATGGCCTTCTCCGTTGTGTTTTATAGGATAACCTCACTATATAGTAAACGTTTTCAAATGTCAAGGTGTTTTCGGAGGACTGTCCCCCGCGCTCTCAACATTTGTAGAAACATACAAATTCCGCGTCGCTTTTTTAGCAAATTCCCATATTGACAGTCGTAAATTATGGTGTAAAATTAGAATATCCTTGAGGCGTAGGAATCTCATCTGTCTGATCGCGGCTTTTTATTTTTCTCCAATATGTAAACGTTTACTTTTTGAAGGAGTATCTCGCTGCGTATCATGGCTCTGCGATTCTGCCGATAGGAAAATATTCCTGGGCTCCAGGAAACAAAACGGAGGAAAACATGAAACGTGTACTTGCATCCATCCTGCTCCTTGCCATGCTTCTTGCCTTATGTGCATGCAGCAGCAGCGGCACGCCCACAGCGTCCGACGCGGCTGAGGCCGTCGCACCGGGATCCAGCGCTACAGCTCCCGATGCGTCGAATGTCACAAGCTCTTCCAAAACAACTCCGGCGGACACGTTTGTTTACGCGACCAATGGAGAACCCGGCAATCTGGACCCCCAAAACAACACCTATCTGATGGGACAGATCATCACGAACTGTATCTATGATACGCTTGTCACACGCAATGCCGAAACCGGTGAGATCTTCCCTGCACTTGCAACAGACTGGGAGTTTACGGACGATACACACCTGCGTCTGAGCATTCGGGAGGATGTTTCCTTCCACAATGGCGACAAGCTGACTGTTGACGATGTGGTATATTCTATTCAGAGGATGTGCGCAAGCTCCGCAAGCTCGTCCTATTATGGCTTTATTAACGCAGACGATACGAAGGCGCTGGATGACACCACGGTTGAGATCGCGATGAATTATGCTTTCTCTGGTGCATTAAACTTCCTGAGCAATCCCCGCGGCGCCATCGTCAGCAAAAGCTACACCGAACAGGGCGGCGACGACACGATGGCGAGAGCTCCTATGGAAACCGGCGCTTTTATTTTTGATGAGTGGGTCGAGGGTGACCGGGTAAACTGCCATCGCAACGATAATTATTGGGGTGACAAGCCTTCTTACACCAACCTGACCGTCCGATTCATCGCTGATGCGGCTACCCGTTTTATCGAACTGGAGACCGGCGGTGTAGATGCCTGTGACAATATCAGCGGAAGCAATTATTCCCGTATGCTCAGCGGCGTGGATGGGTGCGTCCTCTATGACACGCTCAGTACAAAGACCTTCTACATCGTATGCAACGATGAGCATGACGTTGTTTCCAATGTCAATGTCCGTAAGGCTCTGGCGTATGCGCTGGATCTCCCCGCCATTGTGAAGGCCGCATATGGCGACTCTGCCACTGTTGCAGACAGCTCGGTTGCCGCAACGCTCCCCTTCTATGAGTCTCAGGCACAGTACTATACTTATGACCCGGAAGCAGCAAAAGCGTGTCTGGCGGAAGCCGGGTATTCCGATGGACTGGATCTGACACTGGTTCTGGAAGAGGTCACTGAGCTTGTGAATCTGGCCGAAGCAGCGCAAAGCTACTGGAAGGCTGTCGGGATCAACGTCGAGATCCAGGTCTATGATATTGCCACTGCCGGAACGATGTGCAATACCGGCGAGGCCTACTTCACGATCCGAAATTGCGGTTGTGCCAGCGGCGATCCCAGCCAGTGCTACAACTTCTTCGATGAAAGCTATGGCGGGACGAATGCAATTCTGGATCCTGTGTTTAATGAAATGCTGGACAAGGCCGCCGTCATTACCGACACGGCAGAACGGAACGATGCCTATAAAGAAATCCAGCGCTATGTAGCGGAGAACTGCTACGAAATCCCCCTGCTGACACCAATTTTCGCCTATGGCACCCGGGACTATGTAACATTCTTTGATGCCGACCCTTCCAATGTTCCCAATCTGAAATCCGTTACTTTTGCACAATAAGCCAAATGTGGGATACATGCCGCAATCGGTATGTATCCCACGGCATCCCTTAAGTAAGGAGTAGACAAATGCTGAAGTATATATTAAAACGGCTGCTTATGTTTATCCCTGTAGTCCTCGGCGTCTTATTTGTAACCTTCGCGATCAACTATTTTTCACCCGGCGACGCAGCCATCGCTACACTGGGTTCTGAGGCTTCTCAGGAAGCTCTTGAGAGCTTTCGGGAAGAGAATGGCTTGAATGATCCCTTTGCTGTCCAGTTTTACAACTACGCAAAAGGTGTCATTACACGTTTCGATTTTGGCACATCCTACCAGACCAAGCAGCCCGTCACCACTGAGCTTCTAAAGCGGTATCCTACGACCATCAAGCTTGCCTTTCTTGCAGTATTGTTTGCTACGGTATTAGGCATCCCGTTGGGGATCATCTCAGCTACCAAGCAATATTCTGTGGCTGATTACGGTGCATCCCTCATTTCTCTGATCGGTGCCTCTCTGCCTCAGTTCTGGCTCGCGCTCATGATGATGCTGCTATTTTCCGTAAAGCTTAAGCTGCTTCCGGCCACAGGCTTTGATACCCCGAAGCAGTGGATCATGCCTATGATCGCCATTGGCATCTATCCTGTTGCAACGATCACCCGCATGACCCGCTCCAATATGCTGGAGGTCATCCGGCAGGACTATATTCGCACCGCCAGAGCAAAAGGTACGCGTGAATTCATTGTGATCGAAAAGCACGCCTTAAAAAACGCGCTCCTTCCGGTCATTACCGTGATCGGCGCCCAGTTGGGGCAAAGCCTTTCCGGCGCAATGGTCGTGGAGTCCATTTTCTCTATCCCCGGTCTGGGCAGTCTGCTGGTAACTGCAATTAAAAACCGAAATTACCCTGTCATTCAAGGCGCTGTTGTTTTCATTGCGCTGGTCTATTCTGCCGTGAATCTCATAGTGGATCTTGGCTACGCCTTTGTGGATCCCAGAATTATGTCACAGTATTCCAGAGGCAGACGATCGCGAAAAAATACACTTGACGCGGAGGCAAGCGATGGGAAAGCATAAAAAAGAAAGCCGCCTCGCCATTACATGGCGTAGATTGAGATTGAATAAAATGGCCATGATCAGTCTCTGCGTTATTGTTCTCATCATCTTACTGACCATTTTCGCAAACGTGGTGTCTCCTTACTCCTTTGATGAGCAGGATCTGTCCATCGCGTTCCAGTACCCCAGCATAAAGCATCTGATGGGAACCGATAACTTTGGCCGTGACATTTTAACACGTGTACTATACGGCGGAAGGATCTCTCTGCTCATTGCGTTGTTTGGCGCGCTTATCGGTGTCGTCATCGGCGGCCTCATTGGCGCAACAGCAGGTTACTTTGGCAATGCTTACGATAACATTGCCATGCGTTTGATGGATATTTTGATGGCGATCCCCAGCACCCTTCTTGCAATCGCGATCAGCGCAGCCCTTGGCTCCGGCGTGGTAAACACCATGATCGCAGTCGGTGTCGGATCTGTCCCCTTATTTGCCCGGGTCACACGGTCCGCCGTGCTGTCTGTCCGGGAACAGGAGTACATCGAATCGTCCAAAGCGATCGGCGCGGGAAATATGCGCATCATTTTTAAACACATTATTCCAAATGCGTTTGCGTCCGCTCTCGTCATCTTTACCTTACGGCTAGCGGACAATGTTCTGATCGTTTCAAGTCTCAGTTTTCTCGGTTTGGGCGTTCAGCCGCCCACGCCGGAATGGGGATCTATGATCTCAGCCGGTCGGCAGTACATTCGTGATTTTTATCCGATCGTTGTCTGTCCGGGTCTTGCCATTATGGTGACCTTGATCGCCTTTAATTTGCTGGGTGACGGACTGCGGGATGCGTTGGATCCACGGTTGAAGCAGTAAGGAGGCATTATGGGTACAATATTGGAGATCAGGGATCTGTCTGTTGAATTCCATTCCGATGGTCATATCGTTCACGCTGTAAATGGGATCCGCCTGAAATTAAGAGAAAAAGAAACATTGGGACTTGTCGGCGAAACCGGTGCAGGAAAAACTACCACCGCACTGTCAATTATGCAGCTCATTTCGTCCCCTCCCGGAAAGATCACCCGCGGTGAAATTCTGTTTGAGGGCGAGGACCTGCTAAAAAAGCCTGCCAAAGAGATGAGAAAAATCAGAGGAAATAAGATCTCCATGATCTTTCAGGATCCCATGACAGCGCTGAACCCTGTCTTGACGGTATCTGATCAAATTGCAGAAGTAATTCGAAACCACCAGAAATGCTCCAGAGCGCAAGCGCTTCAGCAGGCCGTCGATATGATGCAGCTGGTCGGCATTCCGGCAGAGCGGGGGCGGGAATATCCACACCAGTTTTCCGGCGGTATGAAACAGCGGATCGTAATTGCGATCGCATTAGCCTGTAATCCCCACCTCCTGATCGCTGATGAGCCAACCACCGCATTGGACGTAACGATCCAGGCGCAGGTGCTGCGGATGATGAAGAAGATGCGGGATCAATTTGCCACCTCCATGCTGCTCATCACGCACGACCTGGGCGTTGTTGCCGAAATATGCGATCGTGTTGCAATTATGTATGCCGGCGAGATCGTGGAATACGGAAGCTTGGCGCACATTTTCAAAAACCCTCAGCATCCCTATACCAAGGGTCTGTTCGACTCACTGCCCAGCCTTGAGGAGGACGTGCGGCGGCTTCGGCCGATCAATGGCTTGATGCCGGATCCCACAAATCTTCCGTCTGGATGTAAATTCCATGACCGCTGTCCGTTCTGCATGGAAAAGTGTACTGTAGCGCAGCCGGACGCCGTAGAGGTGGAGCCTGGGCATCAGGTTCAATGCTGGCTCGTAACGAAAGGAGCGGAACATGAATAATCTGCTGGAGGTCTCCCACCTCAAAAAGTATTTTAAGACTCCAAACGGTTTCCTGCACGCGGTAGACGATGTCTCCTTTTCCATTGAACAGGGAAAAACGTTGGGCGTCGTAGGGGAATCCGGCTGCGGAAAGTCCACCCTTGGACGCGTGATCCTTGGGCTCACAGACGCTACCTCCGGATCGGTCCTCTTCGATGGAGAAGAAACCGTTGGCGCATCAAAAAAGCGGAGGTTTCAGCTCCGGAAAGATATGCAAATGATTTTTCAGGATCCGTTTTCATCACTTGATCCGCGAATGTGTGTCAGCGAATTGATCGAGGAGCCTTTGATCATCTATAAAGCATGCGCCGACGCCAATGAACGATCCCGGCGTGTCAGTGCGTTGATGGAGACGGTTGGGTTAGCAGAGCGTCTTCGGTACAGCTATCCGCATGAATTAGATGGTGGGCGGCGGCAGCGCATCGGCATTGCCCGTGCGCTCGCATTAAATCCCCGGTTCATAGTCTGCGACGAGCCGGTCTCGGCATTGGATGTTTCTATTCAGGCGCAGATCCTGAATCTGATGCAGGATCTGCAGGAGCAATATGGACTGACCTATATTTTCATTACGCACGATCTCTCCGTCGTAAAACACATTTCAGACGAAATTATGGTGATGTACCTTGGCTGTACCGTCGAGCGGAGCAGTGCAAAGGCTTTATTTCAGCAGCCCTTACATCCTTACACCAAGGGGCTCCTTTCAGCCATTCCCAGGCCGGTCATTCACGAATCCAAGAATGACGATGATTTTTTGACAGGCGAACTGTCCTCTCCCATAAATCCAAAGCCCGGTTGCCGCTTTGCCCCGCGCTGTCGTTTCGCAACAGAAGAGTGCTTCCATAAGCAGCCTATTCTGAAAGAGTTTGTGCCCGGCCATCTTGTAGCCTGCCACCGCATAGGAAGTGATATTGTCTAAATGAACTATGATGATTTTTTAAATGACTATCTCCGCGGGAACCGCAAAAAAATAATCGCCGACTTGATGGAACTGATTCGGATCCCCAGCATCCGTGGAGAAGCGGCGCATGGCGCCCCCTACGGCGCTGAAGTTCGCTGCGCATTAGATAAAGCAGCAGAACAGGCAAGGCGCCTTGGCCTCAGCGTATATATCCCGGAGCATAAAAAATATGGTTATTGCGACATTGGGCAAGGTGAAAAAATCGTTGGGATCATGCCGCATCTGGATGTCGTTCCTGCGCTTGGTAGCTGGAGCAAGGCGCCTTTTGAGCCGTATATTACAGACGGTTACATTGTCGGACGTGGTTCAAGCGACGATAAGGGCGGATGCATTGCTTCGCTGTATGCGTTGGTTGCTCTGCAAAAATCAGGAGCTCCTCTAAATAGCCGGGTTCGGCTCATTTTCGGCTGCAACGAAGAAACCGGGATGGATGACGTTGCTGCATTGGTATCTGATGGGCAAAAGCCAGACTTCACTCTGGTCCCAGACGCTTTCTGGGCGATCGGCGTTGGTCACAAAGGGCGTATATCCCTTACTCTGGAGTGCAATGAATCCTTTCACGAAATTATCCAGTTTTCCGGCGGGGACGAAAGCGGCGCCTCCGTACCGGACAAAGCACATTGTACGCTCCCATATTGCGAGGAAAAATGGGTCGCGCTTCAGAAGCTGGCCCCAGAATACGGCACAGCAATATGCCGCGAAGATTCTTATATTTGTCTGACTGCGAGGGGTGTTTCCGCGCATCCGGCAATGCCGGATGCGGGTGTCAACGCAATCAGCAAGCTGGCTGCACTGCTTGTCGCTGCGGATATTCTTCCTTCCGGCGACACAGCCATTCTGCGAGCAGCGGCACTTGCAGCTGACGGCTTCTCCGGAGCAGCCTTTGACATCGCAGGTTCCGATGCGCTATCCGGTTCGCTGACCTGCGTCTGTGTCAAGGCTCGTACGGAACACGGTCATTTGGTGCTGTCCTTCAATATCCGCTTTTGTGTGACCATGGATCCGAATGACTTGGAGGCAAAGCTTCGACTTCACGCAGAGGATCTCGGCTTCCGTCTCGTTGATATTCTGATTTCTCCCGCGCATCTATATTCTCCGGATGATCCGATGATCCCTGTTTTGCGTTCTGCTTATCACCAAGTAACAAAGCAAGCAGCTGATCTCTATATTCATCCCGGCGGGACCTACGCGGCCATGTTGGGGAGCAGCGTTATTTTTGGAAATGAGTTTCGAAAGCCGTCGCCTTTTGGAGAAGGGAGGGGGCGCGCCCACCAGTGTGACGAGCTTACTTCCATCGAGGATCTTCTTTTATCCATTCGAATATACTTTTATGCGCTGCTCGCAGCATCCGAGCACCTGGGAGGGGACAACCATGCGTAAGGTTACGATTTCCCGGCTGAAGCCAGAAAAAATCGATCAATACGTCGAAATGCACAGAAATGTGCCCACAGAGGTTTGCGAGATCATGGCCGCACACCACCATCGGAACCACAGTGTCTATCTTTACGGCGACAAGCTTTTCCAATATTTCGACTACACTGGCACAGATTTTGAGGCAGATATGAAACAGATGCGTCAAATGCCTGTCATGCAGGCATGGTGGGCAAAATGCAGGGAATGCGTTCTCCCATTTGATGAGACTGCATCCGAAACATGGGTCTCACCGGAGGAGATCTTTTATAATGCCTGAAGGCGCGGCCCCAATATCATCCACAAACGGAGGAAGAATATGAAAATAGTTGTTGCATCAGATCACTGCGGCTTTGAATTGAAGGCAAAGCTTATGCCAGAGCTGCAAAAAAAATATGAGGTCGTAGACCTTGGCTGCCATTCTACTGAACCGGTAGATTTTCCGGATATTGCTCAGCAAATATGCAAGATCATTCTCGAAAACGAAGGGATGCGCGGCATCATGTTCTGTGGCACCGGCGTAGGCGCTGCCATTGCGTGCAACCGTGTACAGGGTATCCGTGCAACTGTCTGCCACGATATTTATACTGCACACCAGTGCGTTGAGCACGATAACGTGCAGATCATTACCATGGGTGGGCAGATCATCGGTGACCTTGTCGCATCCGAGCTGATCGATGCTTTTCTTCATGCAGAATTCTCATCCAGTGAAGAATTCCGCCGGCGGGTAGCCAAGCTGGAAAGGATCGGCGCACCGGTCTGAAGAAGCGAACGATCATTATATCCTTTTGGAGCGCTCCCGGCCCATGAAAAACAACCGGCAACAGTCAAATGGCTGTTGCCGGTTGTTGCTCTAAGCGGTTATTGATTGTTGTCCATATGCGTGTTCGCCATTGCTGCCGGGGAGTATGCCTCCTCGAGGATGGCGAAGCCGCCGGGGGCGAGGGTCAGGCGGCCGGGGGCATAGTCCGCGATGCCGCCGCCGAGCAGCAGCCGTCCGCGCGCGCTCGTGAGCGTCCAGTCGTGTGCACGATTGCAGCAGACGAACAGCGTCCGCTCTCCGTCCAGCGCCCTGCGGAACGAGAACCGCCCGCCGCCGCTGTCCAGCACCGTCACGCTGCCGGTGCGCAGCGCAGGCTTTTGCCGCAGCGCGGCGAGCGCACGGTAAAAGTCCCGCAGCGCCGTGTCCTCGCGGCCCCAGGGGTAGAACATCCGGTTAAAGGGGTCGCGGTAGCCGGTCATGCCCGCCTCGTCGCCGTAGTAGATGCACGGCGCGCCGGGGAGCGTGAACTGCAAAAAGGCCGCCATGCGCAAAAGCCCGCTCGCGCGGTGATACGTCTCCGCGTCCATGTGCCGCTTTGCAAGCTCGGCGCGGTCACCGTCCGCCGGGTCGACGAGCTCCGTGATGGCACGCGGCGTGTCGTGCGTGGACAGGAGCGTCATGCACCCGCTCAGCACGTCGGCGGGGTAATTTTCCGCCAGCGTCATCACGCGCTCGCCGAGCTCTGCGCCGTCGTCCTCCCCGCGGACATAGCGCAAGATCGCCTTGCGCCACGGGTAGTTCATCACGCCGTCCAGCTCGCGGTCTGCAAAATACCGCCGCCGCACGCCGTAGGCTTCCTTATTGGACGCGTCCTCCCACACCTCGCCGAGCAGGATCGCCTCGGGGTTCAGCTCCCGGATGCGCCTGCGCAGGCAGAGGACGAACGCGTCCGGCAGCTCGTCGACCACGTCCAGCCGGAAGCCATCCGCGCCCAGCGCCAGCCAATACGCGGCCACGCTGTCCGCATCCCGGATGATGTAGTCCATATACGACGGCTCGAGCTTATTGACGCACGGAAGCGTCGTGATGCCCCACCAGCTCGTGTAAACATCGGGATAGTGCTGGAACGAGAACCAGCTGCGGTAGGGGGAATTTGCGTCGTGGATGGCACTCTGAAAATACGGGCTGCGGCTGCCGACGTGGGAGAATACGCCGTCCAGCACGATCCTCATGCCAAGCTTATGCGCCGCGGCGCACAGAGCGGTGAAATCATCCTCCGTGCCGAGCATCGGGTCGACGCGCTTATAATCATACGTGTCGTAGCGGTGATTCGACCACGCCATGAAGATGGGGTTGAGATATAAAATCTCCACGCCCAGCTCCCGCAGATACGGCAGCTTCTCGCGGATGCCGTTCAGATTGCCGCCGTAAAAATCGTTGTTCAGCACCTCGCCGTGCGCGTCCGGCTGCCAGACGGGCACATCCTCGCGGTTTTCATGCACCCAGTAGGGCTGCAATTTATCCTTACAGTCGCACTGCCCGGCGGCGGCGAAGCGGTCGGGGAAGATCTGATACATCACCGCGCCGCGCAGCGCCTCGGGCACGGGAAAGGCGGTGTCCACGCAGCTGACCTGCCAGAGGTCTCCCGCCTCCATATTTGTGTCGTTCCCCTGCTTATACAGGCGGAAGGACTCGTTTTTCGTGGTCACGCGGAAGTAGTAAAAATACAGCCCCGGCGCCGCGATGGAAAACGCCCCGCCCCAGGTCTCATACAGCGCGTCCGCCTGCTGTTTTGTAAGCGGCAGGCTTTGCAGCTCGCGCTGCTGTTCATCAAGCAGCAGCATCTGCACCGAAACGGTGCAGATGCTGACGGGAAGCATCATATGGAGCGTGCAGTCCTGCCCCGGCGTGAGCACGCCGAAGGGGCTTTTGAACTGCGTGAGCTTGCTGTCATATAAAATGCGCATTATTCCTCCAGACCCGCAAGGCCCCAGATGCGGTCGGCGTATTCGCGCACGGCGCGATCCGCCGAGAAGATGCCGGCCTTCGCGATGTTCACCAGCGACATTTTGCCGAAGGCGCCGCGGTCACGGTAGACCTGCGCCGCGCGGCGCTGCGTGTCACAGTAGCTGGCAAAATCGGCGATGGTCATATAGCCGTCGGCCGTGCCGAAGCGGTTCGTGAGCAGCGACGCGGCGATGTCGTCAAACCGCTGGCCCAGCGCGCCGGAGGTGAGCATCTGCAGCACGCGCTCCAGCTCGGGCGTGAGGAATTCGCGCGGGTTATAGCCGCGCTGCCAGAGGGCGCTGACCTCATCAGCCGTCATGCCGAAGAGGAAGATATTGTCGTCTCCGACCTGCTCGTGAATTTCCACGTTCGCGCCGTCGAGCGTGCCGATGGTGACGGCGCCGTTGATCATCAGCTTCATATTGCCCGTGCCGGAGGCCTCCTTGCCCGCAACAGAAATTTGCTCGGACAGGTCTGCCGCCGGAATGATGATCTCCGCCAGCGAGACCTTGTAGTCCTCCACGAACACGACCTTGAGCTTGCTGTTCGTCTGTGGATCGGAGTTGACAAGGTTCGACACCGCCACGATCAGGCTGATGATCTGCTTAGCCAGCACATAGCCCGCCGACGCCTTCGCGGCAAACACGAACGTGCGCGGCGTAATGTCCTCGTTCGGGTGATCCTTGATCTGCAGATACAGCCGCAGGATGTGCAGCACGTTCAGCAGCTGCCGCTTATACTCATGCAGGCGCTTGACCTGCACGTCAAACAGGCTGTCGGGGTCGACGACCACGCCGTTGGCGTGCGCGATATAATCCGCCAGCCGCTGCTTGTTCGTGCGCTTGATGGCGTGCAGCTTTTCCAGCACCGCGCGGTCGTTCTGGAACCTCAGAAGTCCCTCCAGCTCGCGCGCGTCCTTCATAAACCCGTCCCCGATCAGCTCGCGCAGATAGCCCGTGAGCGCCGGGTTCGCCTGACACAGCCAGCGGCGGTAGGCAATGCCGTTCGTCACGTTCGTGAAGCGGTCATGGTCGAGGTTGTAGTAATCGCGGAAAATGCCCGTCTCCAAAATCTGCGTATGCAGGCGCGAGACGCCGTTTACCATATGGCAGCAGGCCAGGCAGAGGTTCGCCATGCGCACCTCGCCGTTTGCGATCACGGCCATATAGTCCCACTTGCCGGGGTCGTTCGGGTACACGACGGCCAGATGGGAAAGCAGGCGGCGGTTAACTTCCTGCGTGATGGAGTAGATGCGCGGCAGCTGCTCGCGGAACAGGTCCACGCTCCAGCGCTCGAGCGCCTCGGACATCACGGTGTGGTTCGTATACGACAGCGTGCGGCAGCAGATGTCCCACGCCTTGTCCCAGCCCATGTCATACTCGTCGATGAGCAGGCGCATCAGCTCCGGCACACACAGCGCCGGATGGGTGTCGTTGATGTGAATAGCGACCTTTTCCGGCAGGCTTTTGAGCGTGCGGTAGCGGTCAAGATGCGCCTTTACGATGCTCTGCAGCGACGCCGACACCAGCAGATACTGCTGCCGCAGGCGCAGGCGCTTGCCGCTGATATGGTCGTCGGCGGGATAGAGCACCTTGGAGATCGTCTCGGCCATGGTGTTCTGCTCCAGCGCGCGGACATAGTCACCGCGCGAGAACGCCGCCATGTCAAACCCGTGCGGCTGACTGGCGCTCCAGAGGATGAGCCGGTTCACGGCGTCACTCTCATAGCCGGAGATATACATATCGTGCGGCACGGCGGTGACGGACTGATAGCCCACCTGCGCAGCGCGGAATTTGCCGGTCTCGTCCGTCCATTCGTGCACCTCGCCGCCGAAGCGGACCTCCACGGCGTCATCCTTGCGCGGGTGCAGCCACACGCCGCCGAGGTCGAGCCAGTCGTCGGGGAATTCCATCTGCCAGCCGTCTACGATCTTCTGCCGGAAGATGCCGAACTCATAGCGGATGGAGTAGCCCGTCACGCCGTAGCCGAGGCCCGTGGCGGCATCCATATAGCACGACGCCAGCCGTCCGAGGCCGCCGTTGCCGAGCCCCGCGTCCGGCTCCATGCCGCAGAGCCTGTCGAGGCTGAAGCCCTGCTTTTCCAGCAGCGCCTTCACCTCGTCCAGAATGCCGAGGTTGTAGAGATTGTTGCGCAGGCTCGTGCCGACGAGAAATTCCATCGACATGTAATACACCTTTTTTTCGCCGTTCTGGCTCAGGCGCTTCTGGAAGGCGCGGTTTTTCTCCTCCAGCGCTTCGCGCACAAACGTGCACACCACGCGGTAGGCCTGCTTTTCCGTCGCCTCCGTCAGCGCGCAGCCGAACAGGCGGCGGCAGGTCTCGTGAAGTCTTGTTTGCAGTAATTCTTTTGCCATTTGTTTATCCCTTGATCGCACTTTCATAGAGTTTCATATAGTCCGCCGCCGGTTTTGTCCAGCTGCTGTCGATGGCCATATCGGCCTGCTGCAGGCGCAGCCATTTTTCCGGCTCGTCGTAGAACATCTGCAGGCTGCGGTCGATGGCGGCGAGGAAATCGTCGGCATTGTAGCTCTGGAACGTAAAGCCGCAGCCGGTCTCGTTCGTGGGGTCATACGGCGGCACGGTGTCGCGCAGACCGCCCGTGGAATTGACCACCGGCACGGTGCCGAAGCGCATCGCGATGAGCTGCGACAATCCGCACGGCTCACTTTTGGACGGCATGAGGAACATATCCGCCCCGGCGTAGACGAGGTTTGCAAACTGCGCGTCAAACGTCAGATGCGCCGCGCACTGCCGCGGGAAGCGGTATTGAAGGCCGGAGAGGAACCATTCGTATTTCTCCTCGCCCGTGCCGACCACCACGAGCTGGATGCGCCGCTGCATCAGCCGCTCGGCGATGTAGCAAAGAAGGTCAAGCCCCTTGTGCCCCGCCAGACGCGACACCACCGCCAGCACGGCGACCTCGCCGTCCTCCGGCAGTCCCAGCTCCCGCTGCAAGGCGAGCTTATTTTCGCGCTTTCCTTCCCGCACGGTCTCCCGCGTATAGTGCGCCTGCACGCCCGCGCTCTTCGCGGGGTCGAAGAGGTCGGTGTCGATGCCGTTCGTGATGCCCGAAAACGCGCCGCCGCGGCTGCACAGCACATCCGCCAGCCCGTGGGCGTAGTAGGCATATTGCAGCTCCTGCGCATACGTGCGTGAGACGGTATTCACCCGGTCGGCCGTCATAATGCCGGCCTTGAGGAAATTCGTGCAGTCGTCAAAGCGCAGAATATCGTCACACTGCGGCGGCAGGCCGAGCACGTCGTAGTTGAACTGGAGGTTGCACTTGCCCTGATATTCGATGTTGTGGATGGTGAGCACGCTGCGTACATTCGGCAGCGCCCCGGCATACTCCGTTTTCAGCAGCAGCGGCACCAGCGCCGTCTGCCAGTCGTTGCAGTGGATGACGTCGGGGGCGAGATCCAGAAATTTGATCGCCGCGAGCACGGCCTTGCTGAAATAGGCAAAGCGCTCGCCGTCGTCGCCGTGGCCGTAGATGCTGCCGTCGCGGCAGAAATAATGCTCGTTGTCGATGAAGTAGATCTTCAGCTTTTTTCTCCGGCTCTTTAACCGCATCACGCCCACATACTCCCGCCGCCACGCGAGCGGCACGTCAAAGCAGCCGAGGAACTCCGTCTCATACGCGCCGGAGTATTTGATCGCGCCGTAATACGGCAGAAACAGCGACACCTCGTTTTTGGGCAGCCGCGAGAGCGCCAGCGGCAGCGCCTGCATGACGTCGCCGAGGCCGCCGGTCTTGATATACGGCGCCGCTTCGGAAGCGGCGATGGCAATTTTCATCTGTTGTTAGCTCCTTTGCTGATCCTGGCGTTTTTGCCGATGACCTCCGGATGGCCCGGCGAGCCGAGCAGCTCCACGCCCGGTTCGATGACCACGTTTTTATCCAGAATGACATAGCGCAGCTTCGCGCCCTTGCCGATGCGGCAGCCCTGCATGACGATGCAGTCGCGCACCTGCGCTTCCTTTTCGATCACGACCTCGCGGAACAGCACGCTGTGCTCGGCGTAGCCGTTGATGTGGCAGCCGTCGGCGATCACGCAGTCGGCCGCCTGACCGCGGCTGCCGAAGCGCGTGGGCACGGCGTCGCGGACCTTGGTGTAGATGCTGATGTCGCCGCGGAACAGGCTGTGACGCACCGATTCCTCCAGCAGCGCCATGCTGTTGTTGTAGTACTGCACCACGTTTTCATTGAACAGCGCCACGTTGTGGAACTGATAGACGTTCACCTGGATGCGGCGGTCGTTGTAATAGCCCAGCAGGAAGTCGCGCTCAAAGTGATACTTCCCGTGCGGCACCAGCTCGTGGATGATCTCGATGAGCTTTTCGCGGCTCATAATGAACATGCTCATGCCCACGGCGTAGTCCTTCGGCGCGGCGTAGTCCATCGCCAGATCCACGACCTTGCCGCTAGAATCCAGCTTGAGCGCCACGGGCTGCGTGGTCACGCCGTCGGCAATGCCGCGTTTGGCAACGACCGTCACATCGCAGCCGGAGGCCTCGTGCTGCTCCACGACCTCGGTAAAGTCGATGGAGCACAGCACCGTCGTATCCGCCAGCACCACATACTTGCTGCGGTTGCGCTCCAGGACCGGCAGGGCCGTCTGCAGCGCCTCGAGCTTGCCGCGGTACGCACCCGTATGGCCCGTTGCATACGGCGGCAGAAAGCGCACGCCGTCGCCGAGCTTGAGGTCCCACTCCTCGCAGGTGCCGAGGTGATCCATCAGCGACTGGTAGTTGTATTTTGTGATGATGCCGATGTCCCGGATGCCGGAATTCGACATATTGGAGAGAATGAAGTCGATCTGCCGGTAGCGCCCGCCGAAGGGGATGGACGCCGATGTACGGAACGCTGTCAGCGCGCCCATGCTGCTGTCATAGATGTTGGAAAAGATGATGCCCATGCAGTCCATATTGTTCGCCCTCCCTTTCTTTATCGGATCGTGCCGGCCTCGACCACGGCGCCCTCGCCCACGGTCTGCTCCTTGCCGATGACGGTGATCTTCCGGGCCTGCCCCGTGCCGCCGCCGCCGATGCGGGCGCCGGCCTTGATATGGCAGCCCTCGGCGATGATGGCGCTGCGGATGCTCGCGCCGTTTTCCACCACCACATTCGGCATGATGACGCTGTCGGTGATCTCCGCGCCCTTGCCGACGGCACAGCCGGTGGAGAGGACGGAGTGACGGATGCTGCCGAACACCTCGCAGCCCTCGGCCACGAAGCTGTCCTTCACCTCGGCGTTGGGCGCGATGTAGCTCGAAGGCATGGCGGTGTTTCTCGCGCGGATGCGCCCGCCGCTCACGTCGGAAATATCGAACGCGGGCTTGTCGCCCAGCAGGTCCATATTCGCCTGCCACAGGCTGTCGATCGTGCCGACGTCCTTCCAGTAGCCCTCAAAGCGGTACGCCATCAGGCGGTAGCCGTCGTTCAGGATGGCGGGGATAACGTTTTTGCCGAAGTCGTTCTCGCTCTTGGGGTCGGCCTCGTCCATCTCCAGATATTTTTTCAGCACGCTCCACTTGAACACGTAGATGCCCATGGAGGCGTTGGTGGATTTCGGCTGCTTCGGCTTCTCCTCAAACTCATAGATGCTGCCGTCCTCGCGTGTGTTCATAATGCCGAAGCGCGAGGCCTCACTCAGCGGCACCTCGCGCACGGCGATGGTGCAGTCGGAGGCGTTCTGATCGTGGAAGCGGATCATCTTGGCGTAGTCCATCTTGTAGATATGGTCGCCGGAGAGGACGAGCACATTGTCGGGGTTATAGCGGTCGATGAATGGGATGTTCTGATAGATCGCGTTGGCCGTGCCCTTGTACCACTCGGAGTTTTTGTTTTTCGCATACGGCGGGAGCACCTGCACGCCGCCGTGCGAGGAGTTGAGATCCCACGGCTGGCCGTTGCCGATGTACTCGTTGAGCTCCAGCGGCTCATACTGCGTGAGAATGCCGACGGTGTCGATCTTGGAGTTGACGCAGTTGGACAGCGGGAAATCAATGATGCGGTACTTACCGCCGAAGGGCACGGCGGGCTTGGCCGTATTTTCGGTCAGCACCATCAGGCGGCTGCCCTGTCCGCCCGCCAAAAGCATGGCTACGCAGCGTTTCTTTTGAAAATGCATGGTCAGTTCCTCCTGTCAGTTCTCTTGGTCTTTGCGAAAATTTGCGGGATCATTTGCCGGGGGCGGTGCGCTGATAGCGGTACAGGGTCACGCTCAGGGGCGGCACGCGGAACGCCGCGCTGCAGGCCTGCCCGTGGGACGGGACCTGTTCCGTGTGAAGCGGCGAAAGCGCGGTGCCTGCGCCGCCGAATTTTTCGTCGTCGGAATTGAGAATGGGAACATACCATCCGGCCTTCGGCACGCCCAGGCGGTAGCCCTCGCGCAGCACGGGGCAGAAATTGCAGATCACGAGCACCTCCTGCCCCTTGCGGCTCAGACGCCGGAAGGAGATGACGCTGTTGTCGCAATCATCCGGCGCGATCCACTGGAAGCCGCCCCAGTCGCTGTCATTCTCCCACAGCGCGGGGGTGTCGAGATAGAGCCTGTTCAGCGTGCGGACAAAGTCCTGCATCTGCCGGTGGCGGTCATAGCCCAGCAGCAGCCAGTCCAGCCCCTGCTTGTAGTTCCACTCGATGAACTGGGCGAATTCGTTGCCCATAAAGTTGAGCTTTTTACCGGGGTGCGTCATCTGATAGCCATAGAATACACGCAGGTTCGCGAACTTGCTGTCGTAATCGCCCGGCATTTTTTCGATGAGCGAGTGCTTGCCGTGCACGACCTCGTCGTGGCTGAGCGGCAGGATAAAGTTTTCGGAGTAGGCGTAGGTCATGGAGAACGTCAGCGCATTGTGGCTGCCCTTGCGCCACAGGGGGTCGAGCGCCATGTAGCGCAGCATATCGTTCATCCAGCCCATGTTCCACTTGAAGAGGAAGCCCAGTCCGCCGTCGTAATCGGGCTTTGTGATCAGCGGGAAGGCCGTGGACTCCTCCGCGATCATCAGCGCGGCAGGGTCGGTGCGGAACGCCGCGGCGTTGAGCTGCCGCAGAAAGTCGATGGCGTCCAGATTTTCCTTGCCGCCGTATTTATTGGGCTTGTACTCCCGGCGGTTATAGTCGAGGTACAGCATCGACGCCACCGCGTCCACCCGCAGGCCGTCGGCGTGGAACTCCTCCAGCCAGTACACGGCGTTCGAGATGAGAAACGACCGCACCTCGGGCTTTGCATAGTCAAAAATGCGCGTGCCCCAGTCGGGATGCTCCCGCATCTGCGGGTCGGACAGCTCATAGCAGCAGCTGCCGTCAAATTCGAACAGCCCGTTCTCATCCTTCGGGAAGTGCGCCGGCACCCAGTCGAGGATCACGCCGAGGTTCGCCTGATGGCAGGCGTCCACAAAGCCGCGCAGCTGCTCCGGCGTGCCGTAGCGGTGCGTGGGGGCGAAATAGCCCGTCACCTGATAGCCCCACGACGGCTCATACGGAAATTCCATCACGGGCATCAGCTCGATGTGCGTGTAGCCCATGTCTTTGGCATACGGGATGAGCTCGCGCGCCAGATCGTCGAAGGTATAGTAGCCGCCGTCCGCGCGCCGCTTCCACGACCCGGCGTGCACCTCATAGATGTTCATCGGGCGCCGGAGGGCGTTCTGCCGTTTTTGGCGCGCGCGATAGAGCCCGTCGTGCCAGATATGGCTGCTCGGCGGCTCGATCATGCCGGACGTATCCGGCAGCGCACAGCAGCGTCGGGCGTAGGGGTCGGTCTTGTAGACTGTACGCCCATCCGCGCCGCGCACGCAGAGCTTATACGCCCCGCCGGGCTTTGCGTACACCGAGAACGCCTCCCACACGCCGCCGCCGATGGGCTGCATGGGCAGGTCGTCCACGTTCCAGAAATTAAAATCACCGACGACACTGACCGCCGCGGCGCAGGGCGCCCACACGCGGAACAGATAGCCGTCGGTTTCATCACGCCGCGCAAAATGGCAGCCCAGATACGCATGCGCGTGATCGCAGCCGTCCGCGCCGAATGCTTTGAGGAATTGTGCCAGTCCGTGTTCCATCCGTCTTCCCCCTGTGTTTAGTCGCTTTCATTATACCGTGATTTTGTCAAATACACAAGCGTTTCCTGTAAAATCAGTCGGCGGATTTGCCGAAAAACCGCAAAAATGCGCCCCGGGCAGCTGCCCGGGGCGCTCGAAACGTTTTGCGATTAGCCCAGCTCGGAGAAGTACTTGATGGTGCGGACCATCTGGGAGGTGTAGGAGTTCTCGTTGTCGTACCAGGAGACGACCTGGACCTGCGTGTCACCGCTCGGCAGCGGCAGGACCATGGTCTGCGTGGCATCGAACAGGGAGCCGAAGCGCATGCCGATGATGTCGGAGGAGACGATCTCGTCGGTGTTGTAGCCGAAGGACTCGGTGGCCTCCGCCTTCATCTGGGCGTTGACCTGCTCGACAGTGACGCTGCCCTTCACAACGGCGTTCAGGATGGTGGTGGAGCCGGTGGGGGTGGGAACACGCTGCGCGGCGCCGATGAGCTTGCCGTTCAGCTCCGGGATGACGAGGCCGATGGCCTTGGCAGCGCCGGTGGAGTTCGGAACGATGTTCACAGCGGCAGCACGGCTGCGGCGGAGGTCACCCTTGCGCTGCGGGCCGTCGAGCGGCATCTGGTCGCCGGTGTAGGCGTGGATGGTGCACATGATGCCGGACTCGATGGGAGCCAGGTCGTTCAGAGCCTTGGCCATCGGGGCCAGGCAGTTGGTGGTGCAGGACGCGGCGGAGATGATCTTGTCATCCTTCGTCAGCGTCTTGTGGTTGACGTTATAAACGATGGTGGGCAGATCGTTGCCAGCCGGCGCCGAGATGACGACCTTGCGCGCGCCGGCGTCGATGTGCGCCTGCGCCTTGGCCTTGCTGGTGTAGAAGCCGGTGCACTCCAGCACGACGTCAACGCCCAGCTTGCCCCACGGCAGCTCGGCCGCGTTCGGCATTTTGTAGATGACGATCTTCTTGCCGTCGACAACGATGTAGTTGTCTTCGCCTTCGCCCTCATGGAAATCGACGGTATGGCCATGCGCAACATAGTTGCCCTGCGTGGAGTCGTACTTCAGCAGATGCGCCAGCATCTTCGCGGAGGTCAGATCGTTGATGGCGACGACCTCGTACCCCTCAGCGCCGAACATCTGACGGAACGCCAGACGGCCGATACGTCCAAAACCATTGATCGCTACTTTCACAGACATGAGAATTTCCTCCTTCAGTTTCCGCCGACTGCGGCTTTCGCACCCCTATATCGGCGGTATTAAGTACTTTTCATACTTTTTCGGCTAGATTATACTGTATTATTTCCACTCTGTCCAGAGTTAAAATCACAAAAAAAGCGCCGGAGAGGTATTTTTTCCGGCGCTTTCCCGTCATTTTTCACAAAATATGATTATCCAAGGCTTCACCGCGCAATTCGGCAAGCAGATTCGGCGAGAGATTTTTCGCCAAGGCAAGGTTTGGAAAACGCAGGAATACTTTGTGTATTTCGCGTTTTTCAAACCGCAGCATTGGCGGAAAAGATCCGCCGAAGCGCGCCGACGCAATTGCGCGGTGATGCCTCAATCTATGTCGCGGACGATCTCCTCGGGCGGCTCATCCAGCCGCTCGGGATGCGCCAGCAGGCGCTTTAAGTACTTGAGCACGGTGGCAAAGTAGAAGCCGTCGCAGATGCGCTCGTCGGTGTTGACGGTGTAATCCACGTACTTTTTCTGCACCACGGTGCCGTCCGCTTCGATCTCATTGCGGCGGTATTTGCAGCCGAAGGCGCAGAAAACCGGCAAATTGCCGAAATCGTACAGGTGGTGCACCACCGGCTGGATGCCGAGCGAGCCCATGGACGTAAAGAACACCGAGCCGTGGAACGGGCTGACCTCCAGCAGATACTCCGGCAGAAGGCCGAAGTAGTCCATCGTCTTGAGCACCCACACGACGAATTTGAACAGCACGCCCGGGATGAAGGACAGCAGCTTCGCGGTCTTGTCGAACTCGCTCGCGTCCTTTGCGCCCTTGATGCGCGCGACCTCCTCGTTCATCTTGCGGTAGACATCCTCGGCGGTGTCGCCGGGGTGCAGATGCAGCTTCAGCGCGCTCTCAGGCGCCTCGGTGGTCATCTCCTCCTTGATCATCATGCAGAACTGAATATCACCGTCCCGCGTATAGACCTGCTGGCCGGAGAGGAAGCGGTTGACCGCCGGGTATTTTGCAACGCAGCGCACATAGGCGGCGATAAACACGTGCGTGATGCCGAAGTTCGTCAGCCCCTGCCGCCGCTTTTCGCGGATGTAGCGCTCCATGTTCGTGATCTCCACGGTGTCGCGCACGAAGTTGGAGGCGGGGACACGGTTGGGCATGATATAGTTCGCCACGACCTGCACGGGATCGAGCGTACGCAGCCGCCGCCCGTCCGGCCGGTCGCCCCAGGTGGGGTGATAGGCGCTGTCGAGATAAATTTTCATGCTGAGCATCGTGAGAAGCCCCGCCAGTAGCATCAGAATATCCGGCAGCACCGGCAGCACGGCGGCAAACGACGTGCCCAGCTGCGCGCGGGCGTCATACAGCGCCACGCCCAGTGCCGCCACGTGCAGAAGCGTGAGGAACCACGCGTGCAGCAAATACCCGGAGATAACAAAGCCGTATACTGCGGCAAACGCCGCGTAGGCGATCCAGCACAGCAGCACATAGCGCGTGCCGAAGCCCATCGAGGCGATGCGCGCGCAGAAATAGACTGCCAGCAGCACCACCGGCACCGTTGTGCGGTACAGACGGCGTTCGGCATGGAACACCAGAGTCAGCGCGTAACTCAGGCACGCGAAAACCGGCAGAACGATTTGAAGCCACACCGTCGCTGCATCTGCGCCTTTCCCGCAGGAATATGCGATGCGGAGCACTGCCGAGCCCACCAGAGCCGCCACTGCCAGCCAAACCAAAGGATTCCTCCGGCTGGCATAATACGAAACCTTTCTGTTCATGGGGCTATCATAGCACATCCAACGGGAGATTGCCAACAAAATTCTCCATATATTCGTCGTAACGTAGGGACGTGCGTTTTTCGTCGTAATGTAGGGGCGGGGCTTGCCCCGCCCGCTGGTTGGCAGCTGCGGCTTTTGCACGCAGACGCGAATCGTAGGCACTCCTTGCCTTCCCCTGGGGGAAGGTGCCCCCGAAGGGGGCGGATGAGGGCCGGGGAGCACTGAAACATAGCTTAGCATGCTCATCAAAACGTAACTGCTCCCCGGCCCTCATCAGTCAGCCTGCGGCTGACAGCTTCCCCCAGAGGAAGCCAAGGGGTGCCTGCGTTTCGCCGCTGCATCGGGGCTTCGGCAGTGCAAAACCCGGGAGAGGCGATTGCCTCTCCCGGGTTTACTTTTGATAAATTATTCCACCGTCACGCCGCGTTTGGCGAATTCTGCGACCATGAGGTCGAGGTCGGGCTTTATATTGATGGGCTCGCCGGCGGATTTGATGGCGTTGGCGACGTCCTTCAGGCCGTTGCCGGTCACGACGGACACGACCGTCGCGTCCTGCGGGATGAGGCCCTCTTCGCACGCCTTTTTGAGCGCCGCCGTGCCGGTCACGCCCGCGGGCTCGCCGAACACGCCGCAGGTGCGGCCGAGCAGCTTCTGCGCCGCGAGGATCTCCTCGTCGGTGACGTTGATGGCAATGCCGTTCGACTCGCGGATGGCCATGAGCGCCTTGTCGGCGTTGCGCGGCACGCCCACGGAGATGGAGTCGGCGATGGTGTTCTCCTCCATCGGCTCCCAGGGCTGATTTTCCTGAATGGCGCGGTTGATGGGGTAGCAGCCGGTGGACTGCGCGGAGATGAGCCGCGGCAGCTTGTCGATAAAGCCGATGGCGTACAGATCCTTCAGACCCTTCCACACGCCCGCGATGGTGCAGCCATCGCCCACGGAGATGGCGAGATAGTCCGGCATCTGCCAGTCGAGCTGCTCGGCGATCTCGAGCGCCACGGTCTTTTTGCCCTCGGACAGATACGGGTTGATGGCGGCGTTGCGGTTGTACCAGCCCCATTTTTCGATGGCCTCGGCGGACATTTTGAACGTCTCCTCGTAGTTGCCCTTGACGGAGATGACGTTCGCGCCGAAGATCATCAGCTGCGCGACCTTGCCCTTGGGCGCGCGCTCGGGGACGAAAATGTAGGTTTTCAGACCCGCCGCGGCGGCGTTGCCGGCCAGAGAGGAAGCGGCGTTGCCGGTCGACGAGCACGCGATGATCTTCGCGCCCGCTTCCTGCGCCTTCGCGACCGCCATCGCGGACGCGCGGTCCTTGAGGGACGCTGTGGGGTTGATGCCGTCGTCCTTCACCCAGAGCTTTTTGATGCCGAGCTGCGCGGCCAGGCGCGGCTCCTCATACAGCGGGCTCCAGCCCACGCGCAGCGGGGTGTCGGGCGTAGTCTCCTCCACGGGCAGCAGCTCGCGGTAGCGCCACATGGTGGGGTTCACGCGGTTTTTGAGCGTTTCCTTTGTGAGGTGCGCCTTGATGTAGTCATAGTCGTAAATGATGTCCAGAATGCCGCCGCAGGAACAGTTCGTCAGATTCGGGACAGCCTCATATTCCTTGCCGCAGCGCACACAGCGCGCACATTTGACATTTTTCAGCATGGCTTTTCTCCTATTCATAAAAATCGCGGGGATGGGGCGAGCCCCACCCCCGCGGTGTTGGTCGGAATGCGAATGAAATGAAAGATTACAGCGTTTTCAGAAGGCCGACTTCGTCGTTGAAGGCGTTGATGAGCTCGTCGAGGTCCTTGGCCTGTGCGTGGACGGCGTCCCAGGTGTTCTTGGTGTCGTACCACTGGGCGTTGAGGTCTTCCACGGCCATGCCCTGCTGCTCGACCCAGGTGTAGTACTTCAGGTTGTGCACGCGCTTGCGCTCCGGATAGGTCAGCTCCAGCATGCTGTCGGTCTTGAGGCCCAGCATATGCAGGTTGTGATCCAGCTCAGCGGCCTGTGCGGAGTAGGCGCCGTACATTTCGTTGAGCTCTTCCACGCGGGACTTGTACATCACGGCGGAGTCGGTGAGCACGGTGACGACCACATCGTCCTCGGTCAGCTCATAGAACTTGGCCATCTTGATGCAGCACAGGACGTTGGCGATGCCGGAAATGCCCATCCAGGTGAACTTTTCGATCTGCTCGTCGGTCATGCCGAGCGTCTTGAGGTAGGCCTGGCCTTCCTTGCAGTTGAACAGGCGGAGCAGGCGCTGGGAGTCTTCATCGTCGATGGCGATGGCCATGTCGGTGTTCTTCACATTGTGCACCCAGGGGATGTGCTTGTCGCCGATGCCCTCGATGCGGTGGCCGCCGAAGCCGTTATCCAGAATGGTCGGGCACTGCAGCGCTTCGCCGACGGCGAGCTTCATGCCGGGATAGCGCTCCTTGAGCAGGTCGCCCGCGGACATCGTGCCGGCGGAGCCGGAGGTGAAGCAGGCGCCGGCAAGACGCTGGCCGGGCTTCTTCACGTTCTCAAACAGGTCGCTCAGGGCGTAGCCGGTGACATTGTAGTGCCAGAGAGGGTTGCCCATCTCGGCGAACTGGTTGAAGATCATCATGCTGGGATCCTTCTTGAGCTCCCAGGTCTTGTCGAAAATTTCCTTCACGTTGGACTCGCAGCCCGGGGTGGCGATGATCTGGCCCGCGATCTGCTTCAGCCAGTCAAAGCGCTCCTTGGACATATCCTGCGGCAGGATGGCGACGGAGTCGCAGGCCAGCAGCTTGGAGTTGAACGCGCCGCCGCGGCAGTAGTTGCCGGTGGAGGGCCAAACGGCGTGATGATAGGTGGCGTCGAACTGACCGGTGACAAGGCGCGGGGCCAGGCAGCCGAAGGACGCGCCGACCTTATGGCAGCCGGTGGGGAACCACTTGCCGGACATAGCCAGGATGCGGCACTTCACGCCGGAAACGGCGGACGGGATCTCGACATAGTTCGGGGTCTTCTGATACAGGCCGCCGGACTCCTTGGCCTCGTTGTGCCAGCTGATGCGGAACAGGTTTACAGGATCGACATCCCACAGACCGGTGTGCGTCAGCTTTTCCTTGATCTTCTCGGGGATGAGATCGGGATCCTGCATCTGCGCGATGGTGGGGATGATGATGTTGTTCTCTTTTGCCTTCTGGATGTTGTGTGCAAGACCTTCCTTGCAGATCGTCAGATCAATTTTGCCCATTTGTTCATTCTCCTCCTGTTTTTCCGTTATCTAAATATGAATATAAGGTATATTTGGAAATGCCGAAATGCCTGGCGATCTTATCGCCGGATTTTGTGATCATCATGGCGCCGGACTTGTTGAGATACCGGATCGCCTTGACCTTATCGTCCTTATTCATCAGCGCCACAGGCTTTCCGACCAGCTCGTCCGCCTGACGGATGAGATCGTCGAGCAGGTCCGACACGTTGAGCGTGATGCGCTCGGGCTCCTTGCGCTCCTTGAGGTCGGGTGTGATGAGCTCGTGCAGCGTCGCCTCAAACATCTGCAGCGCCGAAACATCAAAGTTGATGCAGAAGATAGCCACGATCTTCCCCTCGCCGTCACGGATGTAGATCGACGAGGATTTGAGGATCTTGCCGTCCTTTGTGCGGGTGAGATAGCACAGGTGATCCTGCGCCGTATCGTCGGCATGGCCGAGCTGCTCCAGCACGATGTGCGACGGCCCGTCGCCGACCTTGCGTCCGCTCACGTGGCCGTTTTCGATCGCCACGATCGAGCTGTAGGCGCTCTTTTCCGAGATCTCGTGAATGACGACCTCGCAGTTGCTGCCGAACTGCGTCGCCACGCCGTGTGCGATCTGCTTGAGTACGTCAAGCAATTTTGGATCGAGCATGGAACACCTCCGTTTTTCAACCCGAATTTGCATATTCCCCGCTATCATCATATCACAGTTTTTTCTAAAATCAATGGGGTTTCAAAAAAAATTTTAGGTTTGCAAAAATTTAGTTTGACAAACCCATGGATTGTGCTATGATGGAGGTGTAAAACGTGCGGTCGCGCGCGTTCCTATAAAAAATACCGGGAAAACGGGAGGTCTTTCTGAATGAATTTTGAAGCCATCAAAAAAGCGGCCGAAGGCTATCAGCCCGCCATGAGCAAGTTCCTGCGGGATATGATCGCGATCCCCTCTGAATCCTGTGAAGAAGAAGGCGTCGTGAAGCGCATCGCCGAGGAGCTGAAGGCTCTGGGCTATGACAAGGTCGAATTTGACAAGCTCGGCAACGTCATCGGCTGGATCGGCACCGGCGATAAGATCATCGCCATCGACTCGCACATCGACACCGTCGGCATCGGCAACCGTGAGAACTGGGAAGCCGATCCCTACGAGGGCTATGAGACCGACGACATCATCTACGGCCGCGGCGGCTCCGATCAGGAAGGCGGCATGGCAGCGGCTGCTTACGGCGGCAAAATTATGAAGGATCTGGGCCTCATCCCCGATGGCTACAAGATCATGGTCGTCGGCTCCGTGCAGGAAGAGGACTGCGACGGCATGTGCTGGCAGTCCATCGTCAACGAGTACTTCAACGGCCCCGAGGACGTCCGCAGCAAGATCGAGTTCGTCATCTCCACCGAGCCGACCGACGGCGGCATCTATCGCGGCCACCGCGGCCGTATGGAGATCCGCGTCGACATGCACGGTGTGTCCTGCCACGGCTCCGCGCCCGAGCGCGGCGACAACGCCATCCACAAGATGGCTGAGGTCATCCTCAACGTCCGCGATCTGTATGAGAACCCCGCCGACGACTCCGTCGAGATCAAGGGCCTTGTGAAGATGCTCGACCCGAAGTACAACCCCGATCATTATGAAGACGCCCGCTTCCTCGGCAAGGGCAGCTGCACCACCAGCCAGATCTTCTACACCTCTCCCTCCCGCTGCGCCGTGGCCGACTCCTGCTCCATCTCCATCGACCGCCGCATGACGGCAGGCGAGACCTACCAGTCCTGCCTGAAGGAGATCGAGGATCTGCCCGCCTGCAGGAAGTACGCCAAGGACGTCAAGGTCTCCATGTATATGTACGACCGTCCCGCGTGGACCGGCCATGTGTACGAGACCGAGTGCTTCTTCCCCACCTGGATCAACAAGGAATCCGCACCGCACGTGCAGGCGCTCATCGAGGCGCACCACAACCTGTGGGGCGACAAGCGTCTGGCGCCCGACGCCAAGGCGGCTTCCACCCGCGAGGGCCGGCCGCTGACCGATAAGTGGACGTTCTCCACCAACGGCGTCTCCATCCAGGGCCGCTACGGCATCCCCTGCGTCGGCTTCGGCCCCGGCGCCGAGTCTCAGGCGCACGCGCCCAACGAGATCACCTGGAAGCAGGACCTCGTCACCTGCGCGGCTCTGTACGCGGCTGTCCCCGGCCTGTACAAGCCCGAGAACAAGGACGGCTCCGCTACCTCCTTCCGTCAGGAGCTCACCGGCAACGACATCAAGTAAGAAAATCTGCAATTGTCCGGGCGGGCGCCTTGTCCGCCCGGGCGTCACACGGTTTTACACACGATAAACTTTAAGGAGAAATAAAATGAGCAAGACTGTTGAACTGGCCCGCCACCTTGAGACCCTGCGCATCAACAACATGTACAAGACCGACTTCTACTGGACCTGGGACAAGACCGACGACGAGATCGACGCCGTCTTTACCGTGGCCGACGCCCTGCGCGACCTGCGCGAGCGCAACAAGAACACCCGTGTGTTCAACTCCGGTCTCGGCATCTCCCTGTTCCGCGACAACTCCACCCGTACCCGCTTCTCCTTCGCCTCCGCCTGCAACCTCCTGGGTCTGGAAGAGCAGGTCCTCGACGAGAAGAAGTCTCAGATCGCCCACGGCGAGACCGTCCGTGAGACCGCGAACATGGTCTCCTTCATGGCCGACGTCATCGGCATCCGCGACGATATGTACATCCATCAGGGCCACGAGTACCAGAAGACGTTCATGGACGCTCTGGAAGAGGGCTACCGTGACGGCATCCTCGAGCAGCGCCCGACGCTCGTGAACCTGCAGTGCGACGTCGACCATCCCACGCAGTGCATGGCCGATATGCTGCACGTCATCCACTACTTTGGCGGCGTTGAGAACCTGAAGGGCAAGAAGGTCGCCATGACCTGGGCCTACAGCCCCAGCTACGGCAAGCCGCTGTCCGTCCCGCAGGGCGTCATCGGCCTGTTCACCCGCTTCGGCATGGACGTCACGCTGGCCCATCCGGAAGGATACGACGTGTTCCCCGAGGTCGAGGAAGTCGCCCGCAGGAACTGCGAGAAGTACGGCTCCAAGTTCCACAAGACCAACTCCATGGAAGAGGCCTTCAAGGACGCCGACATCGTGTATCCGAAGTCCTGGGCTCCGTTCAAGGCGATGGAAAAGCGCTCCGAGCTGTATGTGAAGGGCGACCAGAAGGGCATCGACGAGCTCGAGAAGGAGCTGCTGGCGCAGAACGCGCAGCATAAGGACTGGACCTGCTCCGAAGAGATGATGAAGCTCACGAAGGACGGCAAGGCGCTGTACCTGCACTGCCTGCCCGCCGACATCTCCGGCCTGAGCTGCCCCGAGGGCGAAGTCGACAACTCCGTGTTCGACCGCTACCTCGTGCCGCTGTACAAGCAGGCCTCCTACAAGCCGTACATCATCGCCGCCATGATCTTCCTGTCTCAGGTCAAGGATCCGGTCAGCGCGCTGATGGATCTGGACGCTGCCGACTCGAAGCGTAAAATGTTCTAATACATGACATACTAACTGTGGCGGGAGCAAAACTCCCGCCACGTATTCTGAATTTTTGAGGTAAACTATCATGGCAAAAAGAATCGTTATCGCGCTGGGCGGCAACGCGCTGGGCAATACCCCGGCTGAGCAGCTCGCGCTCGTGCGGGAGACCGCAAAGCCCATCGTGGACCTCATTGAAGAGGGCAACGAGGTCGTCATCGCCCACGGCAACGGCCCGCAGGTCGGCATGATCAACCTGGGCATGTCCACCGCCGCCGAGGCCGGCGCCATCAAGTCCGATATGCCGTTCCCCGAGTGCGGCGCCATGTCGCAGGGCTACATCGGCTACCATCTGCAGAACGCCATCGGCAACGAGCTGACCGCCCGCGGTGTCAAGAAGGACGTCGCCACCGTCGTGACGCAGGTGCTCGTCTCCGAGGATGACCCCGCATTCCAGAAGCCCACGAAGCCCGTCGGCGCGTTCTACGACAAGGGGACCGCCGAGCGCATCGCGAAGGAAAAGGGCTACACCATGGTCGAGGACGCCGGCCGCGGCTACCGTCAGGTCGTCCCCTCCCCCAAGCCCATCGACGTCATTGAGAAGAACACCGTGCAGGCGCTCGTTTCCGCCGGAACGGTCGTCATCACCGTCGGCGGCGGCGGCATCCCCGTCGTTTTGAAGGACGGCAAGCTCTACGGCACGCCCGCCGTCATCGACAAGGATTTCGCATCCGCCAAGCTGGCGGAGCTGCTCGACGCCGATATGCTCATCATCCTCACGGCCGTTGAGAAGGTCGCCATCAATTTCCGCAAGGAAAACGAGCAGTGGCTGTCCGACCTCACCCCCGCCGAGGCCAAGCAGTACGCCGACGAAGGCCAGTTTGCCCCCGGCTCGATGCTGCCGAAGGTGCAGGCGGCGGTCTCGTTCGCCGAGTCCAAGCCCGGCCGCACCGCGCTCATCACGCTGCTGGAAAAAGCCAAAGACGGCATCGCCGGCAAAACCGGCACCCGCGTGCACCAGTAAGATCAAAAAAGCTCCCGGGCAAAGCCCGGGAGCTTTTTTATTTTCCGGCAAACCACCACACCCCTAAACATGCCGTAGGGACAAGGTTCTACCCCGCCCGCTGGTCGGCAGCTGTGGCTTTTGCACGCATCGGCGAAACGTAGGCACCCCATACCTTCCCCTCGGGGAAGGTGCTCCCGAAGGGGGCGGATGAGGGCCGGGGAGCACTGAAACATAGCTTAGCATGCTCCGCAAAACGCGACTGCTCCCCGACCCTCATCAGTCGGCTTCGCCGACAGCTTCCCCCAGGGGAAGCCAAGGCACTCCTAGAAATCGGCACTGCCACAAAAGACCGAAGGTGCAGACGCAGCAGTAGTCTTTGCTGGTGCAGCAAAACCGTAGATGCCAAAAGCCGGGAAGGGTTTCCTTCCCGGCTTATTTTTTCACTCCAGCATGGCGGCTTCGTACAGAAGCTCGGCGGCTTCGAGTCTGGTGATGGCGCCGGTCTCAGTGACGTTCAGGGTGAGACCGGCGGTCTGGAGGGCTGCGGCGGCGCCGGCGGCCCAGGCGGGGACGGCGTCCTCCCCTGTCTGCATGGCGGCAACGGTCTGCGCCGTGTCCTGCGGCAGCTCGAGGAGCTTTGCCACGATCACCGCCGCCTCCGCGCGCGTCAGCTCCGCCGTCGGGCGGAACAGAAGCCCCTCATCGCTCGGCGTGCCGCCGATGACGCCCGCGCGCAGCGCGCTCGTGAGATACGGCCGCAGCCACGCCGCGGCTTCGCACTCGTCGGCAAAGCCGGAGGTCAGCGCCGCGTCATCCGGCGCGCGGCCGAACACGTGCATGGCGGCGGCGAGAAAATCGCCGCGGCTGACCGTTTTTTCCGGCCCGAAGCACAGCCTGTCCGCCACGCGCTCGCCGCAGAACGCACCGGAGTCCTTCAGCCACATGGCGGCGTACTCGCCGTCCTTGCCGTGCAGGTCGGCATACGTCGCGGCGTCGGTGGGCTTTACGATGCGCACGCGCACCGTCGCCTCCTCCGAGACATTCCCCGCGGCGTCGGTCGCGGTAAAGACAAAGCTGTCGCGCCCGACCTTGTTCTCCTTCGGCGTATAGAGGAACGTGCCGTCGTCATACAACTCCACGCTGCCGCGCTTCGGCGCGCGGACGAGCGTATACTCCAGCGCGTCGCCCTCGGCGTCACTGACGCTCAGCGTGCCGGTGTTGGCGATGTTCTTATACGTCTCAAACTCGCTCCCGCGCGCGAGCGGCGCGGTATTCTTGCTGCCCGTCAGACGGAACGAGAGCTGCTGCGGCAGCCCCACGCCCGCCGCGCTGATGGGGCGGTAGACGAGGGCGCAGTCCATTTTCAGGTCTGCCTCCGGCCGCAGCTCCAGCGCGTCCAGCGCCGCGGCGGGCAGCACGTCCCCGGCGCAGATGGTCCTGCTGCCGTAAACGATGCGGCACACACCCTCGGACGGCACGGACGAGATGAAGATCCCGCCGCCCGCGAAGTCCTCCGGCTGCGGGAAATCGCTCTGCGACAGGCAGTAGACACTGCTCTGCGCCAGACTGATCGGCGCGGCCAGCGCCGACGCTGCGCACAGGCACAGCACGAGCATGCAGGCCAGTGCGCGGATGAAGTACGTTTTTTTCAAAGGGATTACCTCCTGACTGTAAATGGATGTCAGTGGTAGTGTTTGCTATCCGCGGGCAATTATACAAAAAAATTCCGGCACGGCCGGTCATTTCTGACCGCACCGTGCCGGATGCTTGCTATCAGTTCAGTATCGCGGGCGGATATACCGCGCGTTGGAATCAGGCGCGGGGCGCATATTGATGCCGGACACAAAGCCCATCGCGGCGAACATCGTGACGATGGAGCTGCCGCCGTAAGAGAAAAACGGCAGCGTCAGGCCCACGACCGGGAACACGCCCAGGCACATGCCCACATTGACCGCGATCTGCGACAGGAGCATACCTGCGATGCCCACGCAGATGAGCCGGTTCATATAGTTGCCGGACTTGACGCCCACATACACGCAGCGCGCGATGATGGCCGCCAGCAGCAGCAGGATCGCGAGGCACCCGAGCATCCCCAGCTCCTCGCCCGCGGAGGCGAAGATGAAGTCGGTGTGCTGTGCGGGCAGCAGGCCTGCCTGCACCATGGTGCCCCTGCCGAGCCCCTGCCCGGCCACGCCGCCGTTCTGCAGCATCCGCAGGCTGCGGTTCATCTGCCAGCGGACGCTCTGCGCGCTGGGGTCGATCGTGGGGTCGAACAGCACGAGGATACGCTCGCGCTGGTAGGTGTCAAGAAAGCGCGTCCAGATGATGGGCGACAGCGCCAGCAGCGCCCCCGCCCCGGCGAGAAACCAGACGATGTTCACGCCGCCGACGAACGCCATGATGACGAAGATGAGCAGGTAGTTGAGCGCCACGCCGTCGTCATACGACACGAAGATAATGAGCCCCGCCAGCGCCGCCGTGATGCCCGCCAGCTGCGCCACGACCAGCGGCGAGGAGAGCTTGTTCTGCTTGACCGCCATCGTTTTGGCGAGGATGATGATATAAAAGACCTTGCAGACCTCCGCGGGCTGGATGTTGAAGGGCAGGAACTTGAAGTCCAGCCAGCTCTTGTTGCCCGTCTGGCCCTCGACGCCGAAGAAGCGGAGCATCCCGATGAACACGATGCAGAACACCAGCAGCAGCTCGCGCCGCTCGGCGATGATGTCCACGTCCACCAGCGTGAGCAGGACGTAGAGGATGATGCCCAGAATGAGCGAGAGCGTCTGGATGCGGATATACCGGGCGCTGCCCAGATAGCTCGTGGCACTGGAGATGATGACGATGCCGAAGATCGTCGCCGTCATGCACAGAAGCAGCAGCACCATATCCGCCTTGCGCGTAAACTCCCGGATGGCGCGAAAAATAGCCTGCATCGCCCCGCCCCCTTTCAAAAAGCAGAATTTCGATAGTATATTGTAGCAGACAAACGCCGGGATGTAAAGAATCTTTGCATATTGGGGAAAATTGTGATAGGATAGGGCGAGAAAAGAAGGTGGAGCACATGGAATTTTTGACGCACGCCCCCGCTGAGACGCAGCGCATCGGCGCGGCGCTCGGAAGGACGCTGCGCGGCGGCGAGGTCATCGCGTTTCTCGGCGGGCTCGGCGCGGGCAAGACGGCGTTCACGCGCGGCCTTGCCGAAGGGCTCGGCATAAAGGACGCCGTCACGAGCCCGACGTATACCATCGTAAACGAATACCTCACAGGCCGCCTGCCGCTGTTCCATTTTGATATGTACCGGCTGGGGAGCAGCGAGGAGCTGTTTGACATCGGCTGGGAGGATTATCTTGCCCGCGGCGGCGTGTGCGCCGTGGAGTGGAGCGAAAATGTAGCCGACGCGCTGGAAAATCCCATCACCGTGCGCATCGAGCGCGTTCCGGACGGCGGCGATGACTGCCGCCGCATCACCATCACAGGAGGCGAGCCGCTTGAAGATCTTAGCCTTTGAATCCTCGGCCAAGGCGGCCAGCGCCGCGCTGCTCTCAAGCGGGCAGCTGCTGGCGGAGGGCTTTCTCAATAACGGGCTGACGCACAGTCGCACGCTTTTGCTGCTGGCGGAGCAGCTGCTGCAAAACTGCGGCCTCACGCCGCAGGACATCGACGCCGTGGGCGTGGCCGCGGGGCCGGGCAGCTTTACGGGCGTGCGCATCGGCGTGGCGGCGGCCAAGGGCTTTTGCTGGGGGCGGCAGCTGCCGTGCTTCGGCGTCTCCACGCTGGAGGCGATGATCCGCGGCGCGGCGGCGTGCGACGGCATCTGGTGCGCCTGCATGGACGCGCGGCGGCAGCAGGTCTACACGGCGGTCTACGCCGTCGCAGACGGCAAATCCACCGCTTTGCTGCCTGACTGCGCCGTCAGCGTGGACGAGCTGGGCGATTTCCTGAAAAAACTCGAAAAACCTGTTTTTCTTGTTGGCGACGGCGCGGCTTTGTGCTATAATGCACTCGGACAAAATATCCCGGCGCTGCATCTGCTGCCGGAGCATCTGCGTCACCAGCGCGCCGCCGGCGTTGCGCTGTGCGCACAGGAGAAACTCAACGCCGGTCTCACCGGCGACGCCGGCGCGCTCACGCCGAATTACCTGCGCCTGTCGCAGGCCGAGCGTGCGCGTATGGAAGCGATGAAGAACGAATAGACGGAAAGGGAGTTTCACATGAGCCAGAATCAATTCGGACCGAACGTACACATTATGGACCATCCCCTGGTCGCGCACAAGCTGACCATCATGCGCGACAAGAACACCAGCGTCAAGGACTTCCGCGAGCTTGTCTCCGAGGTCGGTATGTTCATCACATATGAAGCGATGCGCGACCTGCCGCTGACCACCAAAGAGGTCGAGACCCCGCTGTGCAAGGCGATGCTCCCGACGCTGGCCGGCAAGAAGATCGCCGTGGTGCCCATCCTGCGCGCGGGCCTGGGTCTGGTCGACGGCGTGCTGCGCATGATGCCGTCGGCGCGTGTGGGCCATATCGGTATGTACCGCGACGAGGAAACGCTTGAGCCGCACGTCTATTTCTGCAAAATGCCCAAGGACATCGCCGAGCGCGAGGTGATGATCGTTGACCCGATGCTCGCCACCGGCGGCTCGGCGGACGCGGCCATCAGCGAGATGGAAAAGCGCGGCTGCACGAACATCAAGCTCATGGTGCTGGTCGCCGCGCCCGTCGGCATCCAGCTCATCGAAAAGAACCACCCGAACGTGGAGATCTACTGCGGCGCGGTCGATGAATGCCTGAACGAGCACGGCTACATCGTCCCCGGCCTCGGCGACGCCGGCGACCGCATTTTCGGTACGAAATAAAACGATCCAAAAAAACCGGGAGGGGCCGCACCCCTCCCGTTTTTAGTAAATGCGGTTCATTCGTCATAATGTAGGGGCGGGGCTTGCCCCGCCCGCTGGTTGGCAGCAGCGGCTTTTGCATGCAGCGGCAGGGCGGTGCGCACCCCATACCTTCCCCTCGGGGCCGATTCCCCCTATCAGGGGGAAATGTCCCGAAGGGACAAAGAGGGTAGGGACAGGTGCCCCCGAAGGGGGCGGATGAGGGCCGGGGAGCACTGAAACATAGCTTAGCATGCTCAGCAAAGCGCAACTGCTCCCCGACCCTCATCAGTCAGCCTACGGCTGACAGCTTCCCCCAGGGGAAGCTATGGGCCCTCGGCAAATCGGCACTGCCCAGAAAGTACGGCGGTGCGTACCAGCGGGAGGGGCAAGCCCCTCCCCTACGTTACGACTAATAACTCACTTCTTCACTATTCACTCTTCACTATTACTTCAAAAGGGGGGCATCTGGCATGAAACAGGACCTTCTCGGCGCGATGCGGGAGGGGCGGGCGCTTTCGCTGCGGCAGCAGATCCGGCTGGTCGCGCAGCTGAGCGTCCCGGCCATTCTGGCACAGGTGTCCTCCATCATCATGCAGTATATCGACACGTCCATGGTCGGCTCGCTCGGCACGAATGCCTCGGCCGCCATCGGGCTGGTCGCATCCACCACGTGGCTGCTCGGCGGGCTGTGCCGGGCAATGATCGTCGGCTTCTGCGTGCAGACGGCGCAGCGCATCGGCGCGGGCGATGAACAGGACGCCCGCAACCTCGTGCGGCAGGGCATCGTGACGGGGCTCGCGTTCGGGCTGCTGCTGGCCGGGCTCGGCGCGGCAGTCTCCGGGGCACTGCCCCGCTGGCTCGGCGCCGACAGCGCCATCTGGAAGGACGCGGCGGCGTATTTTCTCGTCTATTCGCTGGCGCTGCCATTTTTCCTGCTCAACCGGCTGGCGGCGGGGCTTTTGCAGGCCAGCGGCAATATGCGCACGCCCAGCATCCTGCTGGTGCTGATGTGCCCGCTGGACGTGGTCTTCAACTTTTTCCTCATCTTCCCCACGCGGCAGATCGGCGGCATCACCGTGCCGGGCGCGGGGCTGGGCGTGACGGGCGCGGCGCTGGGCACGGCGCTGGCCGAGGCCGTGGTGGCGCTTCTGCTATGCGCGGCTCTGCTGCTGTACAGCCCGATGCTGCACCTGCGGCGGGGCGAACGGCTGCGCTTTGTGCCGCGGCAGCTGAAACGCGCGGCGCTGCTCGCCGCGCCGGTGGCGCTGGAGCAGGCGGTCATGTCCGGCGGGCAGGTCGCCACCACCAGCATCATTGCGCCGCTGGGCACAACGTCCATCGCCGCGAACTCCTTTGCCGTCACAGCCGAGGCGCTGTGCTATATGCCGGGCTACGGCGTGCAGAACGCCGCCATCACCCTCGTCGGCCAGAGCGTGGGCGCGGAGCGCCGCGACCTTGTCACGCGGCTCAGCTGGGTGACGGTGCTGCTGGGCACGGGCGTGATGGGCGCGGCGGCAGGGCTGATGTACGTCCTCGCGCCCACGATCATCGGCATCCTCACGCCGGACGCCCTCGCCGCCGCGCTGGCGGTGCAGGTGCTGCGCATCGTGGTGTTTGCCGAGCCGCTGTACGGCGCATCCATCGTGGCCACGGGCGTTTTTCAGGGCGCAGGCAACTCGCTGCTCAGCTCGGTGCTCAATTTTGTGAGCATGTGGGGCGTGCGCGTGCCGCTGACGGTGCTGCTGGCAAACAGCATGGCGCTGCCGGGGGCGTGGATCGCCATGAGCATCGAGCTTGCCGTGCGCGGCCTCCTGTTTTTGATCGTGCTGGCGAAAAAATGGTGGCTGCCGCGCTCCTTCCGCGAAAAAACGAAGCAATGACCGGCTCTCCGGCGGTGTTTGGATACACCGCCGGAGTTTTTTGTTGACAAATCACACCACGTGCTGTAAGTTATACAAGTATGATTTTTACCCATGAAAGGAGCACGCTATGGCGGCTGGCAAGCATCTGTTGGGGCGCGCGGGCGGCTACCACATATTCGGCACCGCGAAGGTCGGCGAAAAGGGACAGATCGTCATTCCCAAGGACGCGCGGACGCTGTTTGACGTCAAGCCCGGGGACACGCTTTTAATTCTCGGCGACGAGCGCAGCGGCATCATCGTCACACGCCCCGACGTCATCCGCGACGCGGCGGCGCAGGTTTTTGAGGATCTGGAGAGAAACGGGGGAGAACACAATGGAACTGTATGAGATGTACGCATCGCTCGGTGTGAGCCGCGCGGTGCTGGACTACGGCGAGGAGATACTGGACGGCCTGCAGGGCCGCTTTACCGCCATCGACCGCACGGCGGAATACAATCAGGCCAAGGTGCTGCGCGCCATGCACCAAAACCGCGTGGACGCGACGTGCTTCGCCGCCACCACGGGCTACGGCTATGACGATCTGGGGCGCGAAAAGCTCGAGCGTGTGTACGCCGGAACGTTCGGCACCGAGGCGGCGCTCGTCCGCCCGCAGATCACCTGCGGCACGCACGCGCTGGCCGTGGCGCTGAGCGCAAACCTGCTGCCCGGCGACGAGCTGCTCAGCCCCGTCGGCGCGCCGTATGACACGCTGGAGGAGGTCATCGGCATCCGCCCGTCCAAGTGCTCGCTGAAGGAATACGGCGTCAGCTACCGGCAGGTCGACCTGCTGCCGGACGGGTCGTTCGACTACGACGGCATCCGCGCCGCCATCACGGATAAGACAAAGCTCATCACCATCCAGCGCTCCAAGGGCTACGCCACGCGGCCGTCGTTCTCGGTGGAAAAGATCGGCGCGCTCATCGCGTTCTGCAAGCAGTGTAAGCCCGATGTCCTGTGCATGGTCGACAACTGCTACGGCGAATTCGTGGAGCTGCGCGAGCCGTCGAACGTGGGCGCGGACATGATCGTGGGCAGCCTGATCAAAAATCCCGGCGGCGGCCTTGCCCCCATCGGCGGCTATATCTGCGGCACGGCGGCGTGCGTCGAGCGCTGCGCGTACCGCCTCTCCGCGCCGGGGCTCGGGCAGGAGGTCGGCGCGAACCTCGGGCTGCTGCCGTCCCTGTATCAGGGCTTTTTCCTCGCGCCCACGGTCGTGGCCGGGGCGCTCAAGGGTGCGGTGTTCGCCGCGAATGTGTATGAAAAGCTCGGCTTTGCGTGCGTCCCGAACGCCACGGAGTCCCGGCACGACATCATTCAGGCCGTCACGCTCGGCAGTGCCGAGCGGATGCTCGCCTTCTGCCGCGGCATTCAGGCCGCCGCGCCGGTGGACAGCTACGTCACGCCTGTGCCGTGGGCCATGCCGGGCTATGACTCCGAGGTCGTGATGGCGGCGGGCGCGTTCGTGCAGGGCTCGTCCATCGAGCTCTCCGCCGACGGCCCCATCCGCCCGCCCTACGCCGTCTATTTCCAGGGCGGCCTGACATGGTACCACGCCAAGCTCGGCATTCTTATGAGCTTGCAGAAGCTCGTGGAAGCGGGACTTGCACAGCTTCCAAAATAAGAACAGCGGGCCGATGTGGTCATCGGCTCCTACAAAAATACAAATAAAGGAAGTATTATTATGTGGTTTTGGCTATCGTTGATCACCCTCCTCTGCTGGAGCGGTTCGGACTTATTCTCCAAGATCGGCTGCCGGGATGCCTCGGACAAGCTGGGGCACCTGAAAATGGTCATCGCCGTGGGCGTCGTGATGGGCCTGCACGCGGCGTATGAAATTTTCATCGGCGGCACGGTCGTCACGTGGCAGGTCATCTGGACATATCTGCCGGTATCGCTTTTGTACATCGGCTCGATGACGCTGGGCTATGTCGGCCTGCGGTACATTGAGCTGTCCATCTCGTCGCCCATCTGCAACGCCTCCGGCGCGCTGGTGGCGGTGATGAGCCTGCTCTCGGGCAGTCTGGACGAGGACATCACAGGCTCGACACGCGTGCTCGTCATCGGCGCGGTGGCGCTGGTGTGCGCGGGCGTCATCGGTCTGGGCGTGGTCGAAGCGCATGAGGACGACGCGCTGCGCGCCGCGCGGCAGGAGGCATCCAACTACAAATACGCCAAATCGTGGCTGGCGCTGTGCCTGCCCATCGCCTACTGCCTGCTGGACGCGGCGGGGACGTTTGCCGACTCGCTGGTGCTGGAGACGCTCAATGAGGACTCTGCAAACGCGGCGTATGAGCTGACGTTCCTCGCGGCAGGCGTTCTGAGCTTTATTTACGTGGTGTTCGTCAAAAAGGACAGGCTCGTGCCAAAGATGGAAGCGCCGAAGTACATCGGCGCGATTTTCGAGACCGCCGGTCAGTTCGCGTATATCTACGCCATCGGCGACAAGGCGCACGTGGCGCTCGCCGCGCCGATCATCTCGGCCTACTGCGTGGCGTCGGTGGTGTGGAGCCGGCTGTTCCTGAAGGAAAAGCTGTCGTGGAAGCACTACGCCATGATCGCGCTTGTTGTCGCGGGCATCGTCATTCTGGGCGTGTTCGACATCTGAATCAAGGCAGCACCGCACAATTCGGCATGAAGACGCAATTGTGCGGTGCTGCCTAAGGTCAAAAAGCACCCGGTTTGAGCAGCATTGTGCAAAACGCACAGCGCCGCCCCGACCGAGTGCATATTTTTATGCAACATTACTTCTTTACATTATCACATTATCATGGTAAAGTATCACCATGATAACGAAGCAGTCAAACACCTGCTTCCCACACAAACCCAAGCCACAGAAAGACCATCAAGGAGGAAATGAAAATGAAAAAGCTCATCGCTATCATGCTGGCAGTTCTGATGCTCGCATCCATGACCGCCTGCGCCGGCAAGCAGGCGACCGAGACCCCCGCTGCCGCCGAGGCACCCGCCGCTTCCGAAGAAGCCGCCCAGACCGACAAGGATTACGTCGTGGGCAAGGGCAAGCTCGTCGTCGGCATCACCGACTTCGCCCCCATGGACTATCAGGAAAACGGCGAATGGATCGGCTTTGACGCCGACATGGCCAAGGCGTTTGCCAAGTCCCTCGGCGTGGACGTCGAATTCGTCGAGATCGACTGGGACAACAAGATCCTCGAACTCGACAGCAAGACCATCGACTGCGTGTGGAACGGCATGACGCTGACCAGTGAGGTCACGTCCTCCATGGAGACCTCCAACGCCTACTGCAACAACTCTCAGGTCGTCATCGTCCCGGCTGACAAGGCCGCCGATTGCACCAGCGTGGACGCCTGCAAGGATCTGACCTTCGCCGTCGAGTCCGGCTCCGCCGGTCAGGCCGAGGTCGAAAAGCAGGGCTTTAACTTCACCGAAGTCAAGGATCAGGCCACGGCTCTGATGGAGGTCGCCGCCGGGACGTGCGACGCCGCGGTCATCGACTCGCTGATGGCGGGCGCGATGGTCGGCGCGGGCACGAGCTATGAAAACCTGAGCTACACCTTCAGCCTGAACGCCGACGAGGGCGAGCAGTACGGCGTCGGCTTCCGCAAGGGCTCCGATCTGGCGGCGGCTCTGAACGACTTCTTCAAGTCCGCCTACGCTGACGGCAGCATGACCGCCTGCGCCGAGACCTACGGCATCCAGGCCGCGCTGATCGCGCAGTAAGCGATCAGACCAAACAGAAACTTCCGCAGCCAATATACATCCCTCCCCCGCGCTCCCCGGCAGACTGCTGCCGGGGAACGTGCGCGTTTCCTCCACAGAATCTATCAATACAGGCGGTACACCTTATGACGTTTTCTGAACAGTTTCCCATCGTATTGCAGGCACTGAACGCCGGTTTTCTGCAGACGCTCAAGCTTTTTGCCATCACGCTCATCGGCGCGATCCCGCTGGGGCTCATCATCTCGTTCGGCTCCATGTCGCGCTTTCGCCCGCTGCGCTATCTGGTGCGGCTGGTCATCTGGGTCATCCGCGGCACGCCGCTGATGCTGCAGCTGCTCATTTTGTTCTTCTTTCCCGGTCTGGTGCTGGGCAAAAATATCTGGGGCAGCGGCGAGACGGGGCGCTTTCTCGCCTCCGCCATCGCGTTCGTCTTTAACTATGCCTGCTATTTCTCCGAAATTTACCGCGGCGGCATTCAGGGCGTGCCGAAGGGCCAGCAGGAGGCCGGTCAGGTGCTCGGCATGACGAAGGGGCAGATCTTCTTCAAGGTCACGCTGCTGCAGATGATCAAGCGCATCGTGCCGCCCATGTCCAACGAGATCATCACGCTGGTCAAGGATACGTCCCTCGCCCGCATCATCGCCCTGCAGGAGGTCATCTGGGCCGGTCAGGCGTTTATGAAGGGCAGCAACGGCATCTCCGGCGCGATCTGGCCGCTGTTTTTCACCGGCGTATACTACCTGATCTTCAGCGGCGTGCTCACGCTCGCGCTCAGTGCGCTGGAGCGGAAGCTGGACTATTTTAAGGCGTAAGGAGGAACGGATATGTCAGTACTGGAGGTCCGCGGCCTGTATAAGCAGTTTGACCGCAATACGCAGGTCCTGAACGGCGTCAGCTTTTCGCTGGAAAAGGGCGAATGCGTCGCCATCATCGGCTCGTCCGGCAGCGGCAAAACGACGCTCCTGCGCTGCCTGAACTTTTTGGAGACGCCCGACAAGGGGCAGATTTTGGTCAACGGCGAAACGCTCTTTGACGCCGCCGACCCCGCCACGCGGCGCGAGTCCGAGATCCGCACCAAGCGGCTGCATTTCGGGCTGGTATTTCAGAACTTCAATCTCTTCCCGCAGTATACGGCGCTGGAAAATGTGATGCTGGCCAGTGAGCTGCTGGCCAAGGCGCAGCCGGATTTCAAGCAGAATAAAAAGGCCATCCTCGCCCAGCTCCGCGCGCACGCGGAGGAGCTTTTGACGCAGGTGGGGCTCAAGGACAAGATGGCGCTCTACCCGCACCAGCTCTCCGGCGGGCAGCAGCAGCGCGTCGCCATCGCGCGGGCGCTGGCGCTGAAGCCCGACGTTTTGTGCTTTGACGAGCCGACGAGCGCCCTTGACCCGGAGCTGACGGGCGAGGTGCTGCGCGTCATCCGTGCGCTGGCCGACCAGCGCATGACGATGGTCGTGGTCACGCACGAGATGGCGTTTGCCCGCGACGTGGCCGACCGCGCGATCTTTATGGACGGCGGCGTCATCGTGGAGCAGGGCCCGGCGCGGCAGGTCATCGAGCACCCGCAAAATGCCCGCACGCAGCAGTTCCTCGCGAGCTACAATCAGAATGCGCTCTGAGTAATATTCAAATTTTAATGAATATATGCAAATGCAGAATTTGCATATATTCATTTTTTATTCTGAATTTTTTGCAAATAATGCCTAATTTGTGCATATTGACCGCATTATTTTCCGTAAAATCCGGATCGTTGTGCAAGTTTTTTCAAAATAGGGGTTGATTTTTATTCATCTCGTGTGTATACTTAGGACCATAAAGAACGCCCCGCGACACCGGGGCCATTATGGAGGAAATGAACATGAAAAAGCTTCTTGCTCTTCTGCTGTGCCTGTGCATGGTACTGAGTCTGGCGGCCTGCGCCGGCAAGTCCGCATCCGCCGATGCTCCCGCAGCTGCCGAGACCCCGGCCGCGGCCGAGACTCCCGCAGCCGCCGACGCTCCCGCTGAGGACGCCGCGCCCGCCATCACCACCGTCACCCCCGGCAAGCTGACCGTTGCCACGTCCCCGGACTTTGCGCCGTATGAGTTCTACGCCATCGACGAAAACGGCGATCCGCAGCTGGCAGGCTTTGACCCGGCGCTGGCCAAGTACGTCGCCGACTACCTCGGCCTGGAGCTTGAGATCATCCCGATGGACTTTGACGGCGTGCTGGCCGAGCTGGCCAACGGCACTGTTGACCTCGGCATGGCGGGCCTGTCCCCCGATCCCGAGCGCGCTGATGCCATGGACTTCTCCGACATCTACTACCTCGGCGGCCAGTCCTTCGTGTGCCTGCAGGCCAATGCCGACAAGTTCCCGGATCTCGCTTCCACCAACAAGGCCGAGTATTCCATCGGCGCGCAGACCGGCTCCATCCAGGTCGGCCTGGCTGAGGAAAACAGCCCTGACGCCGACATCGTCCTGCTGACCAAGGTCACCGACATCATTGCCGAGCTCATCGGCGGCAAGCTGGACGGCGCTTACATCGAGACCGCCGTGGCCGAGAGCTACGCCAAAAACTACCCCGAGCTGTGCGTGGCGCTGGAGGTGCCGTATGACGTCGCCGGTTCTTCCATCGGCGTTGTAAAGGGCAACAGCGAGCTGCTTGCCGGTGTCAATGAAGCCATCGCCGCCGCGCTGGCGGACGGCAGCATGGACAGCTTCGTCGCCGAGGCGAACGAGCTTGCCAGCGGCAGCGTCTACGAGGGCCTGCTTGACAACTTCGAGGGCTAAGCTGTAAACTGATCCTATCCGACCCGATCCTCCCCACTGGGGAGGATTTCGGGCGCTTTATGAGAAAGGGGAAAACCGATGCTTTCCGCTGTAAAATTCGAAAAAGTATTCCGCTATATGGACCTGTTCTGGCAGGGCGTGGCGTGCACCGTCTCGCTCTCCGCACTCACGGTCATCTTCGGCTTCATTCTGGCGCTGATCTTGGCCGTGGCGCGGCTGTCCGATCTGAATGTGTTCCGGTTCCTGTCTACGGATGCGCAGCGGAGGCTGCAAAGCCGGGAGGGCTTCTGGTACGCCCTGAGCCGCTTCAATCCCATCAAATCCATCGCCACGGCGTACGTGGAGCTGTTCCGCGCCACGCCGATGCTGGTGCAGCTGTTTGTCATCTACTATGTCGTGTTCGCAAACGTCAGCGTGCTGCCGGGCTTCAAGCTCTTCGGCTTCATCCGCTTTGACCGGTTCTTCCCGGGCGTGGTGGCGCTGGCGCTCAACTCGGGCGCGTACCTGTCCGAGATCATCCGCTCCGGCATCCAGTCCATCGACGGCGGCCAGACCGAAGCCGCGCGCAGCCTTGGCATGAGCCAGCTCAAGACGATGCGCTTCATCATCCTGCCGCAGGCCATCAAAAACATCCTGCCCGCCATCGCGAACGAATTCGTCACCATCATCAAGGAGTCGTCCATCTGCTACACCATCGGCGTGCAGGATATTATGAGCGCCGTGGCCGCCGTAAAGGGCGCGACGTTCGTCATCGCCGAGCCGCTGGTCATCGCGACGGCACTGTACTTCTGCCTGACGTTCCCGACGTCCAAGATCATCGCCCACTTTGAAAAGAAAATGAGCGCGGGCGACCGGCGCAACGGCAATACAGGCTCGCATCCGCGCGAGCGCAAGCGCAAGCTGGGCTTTGCCGGGGCGGGCGCGCAGCCGGTCATCATGGTCCCGACGGAGGAGGAGACGAAATGAGCCAGAAGCTGATCGAGGTCAAGGACCTGAAAAAATATTATAACCGCGGCGCGATCAAGGCGCTCGACGGTGTGAGCGTGGACATTGACCGCGGCGACGTGATGGTCGTCATCGGCCCGTCCGGCAGCGGCAAGTCTACCTTCCTGCGCTCGCTCAACCTGCTGGAGCAGCCCACGGGCGGCAGCATCGTCTTTGACGGCGTGGACATCACCAAAAAGCGCGAAAAGAGCGCCGACGGCAAGATGCACAAGCTGAACATCGACCAGCACCGGCAGAAAATGGGTATGGTCTTCCAGCATTTTAACCTCTTCCCGCATATGACGATCCTCGACAATATGACGCTCGCGCCCGTGCAGGTCAAGCATATGAACAAAGCCGAGGCCGAGCAGAAGGCGCTGGGGCTGCTGGCCCGCGTGGGCCTTGCCGACCGTGCCGACGCCTACCCCATCCAGCTCTCTGGCGGGCAGAAGCAGCGTGTTGCCATCGTGCGCGCGCTGATGATGGAGCCCGAGGTCATGCTCTTTGACGAGCCGACGAGCGCGCTTGACCCCGAGATGGTCGGCGAGGTGCTGGAGGTCATGAAGGAGCTGGCGCTGGGCGGCATGACCATGGTCGTGGTCACGCACGAGATGGGCTTTGCGAAGGAGGTCGGCAACCGCGTGCTCTTTATGGCCGACGGCAAGCTCATCGAGCAGGGCGCGCCCGCGGACATTTTCGACCACCCGCAGAGCGAGCGGCTGCAGGATTTCCTCGCAAAGGTTTTGTAATGACATCACAGCGGCGTCTGCGCGTGGGCGCGGGCGCCGCCTTTTTTGGAGGTTTTTATGGAAAAGCAGACTCTGTTTTCGTATCTGGAAGAAAACGCCGCCGTCTTTACGCGGCTCAGTGACGATATTTGGGATCACCCCGAGCTGTCGCTGCGCGAATACGGCGCGATGGAGCGCTACTGCGCGGTGCTGAAGGGCCTCGGCTTCACGGTCGAAACCGGCATCGCGGGCGTGCCCACGGCCTTCTCCGGCACGTTTGGCTCCGGACGGCCCGTCATCGGCATTCTGGGCGAATATGACGCGCTCGACAGCCTGTCGCAGGTCGCGGGCGCGCTGGAGCGTAAGGAATGCGTCCCCGGCGGGGCCGGGCACGGCTGCGGGCACAATCTGCTCGGCGCGGGCGCGCTGGCGGCGGCCGCCGCGGTCAAGCACGCGCTGGAGCGGCTCCCGGATGGCAGCGGCACGGTCGTATTTTACGGCTGCCCCGGCGAGGAGGGCGGCGCGGGCAAGGCGTTCATGGCCCGCGAGGGCGTGTTCCAGCACCTCGACGCCGCGCTCACCTGGCACCCGGAGGACGTGAACGAGGTCGTCACCGGCAGCTGCCTTGCTTCCTATCAGGTGGAGTACAAATTCACCGGCATCGCCGCGCACGCGGCGGGCTGCCCGTATCTCGGCCGCAGCGCGCTGGATGCGGCGGAGCTGATGAACGTGGGCGTGCAGTTTTTGCGCGAGCACATTCCGCCCTATCACGGCGTGCACTACGCCATCACCGACGCGGGCGGATTGTCTCCCAACGTCGTGCAGCCGCGCGCGCAGGTGCTGTATATGCTGCGGGCGGACAATGTGCCGAACATCCTGAAGCTCGCCGAGCGCGTTGACCGCATCGCACAGGGCGCGGCCATGATGACCGACACTGCCGTCACCCGCCGCTTCATCGACGGCACAGCCGACACGCTGCCGAATGAGACGCTGGAGCAGCTGGCTTACGAAAATTTCGCCGCCGCCAAGCTGCCGGACTATACGCCGGAGGAGCGCGAATTTGCCGAAAAGCTCTCCAAAACGTATGAAAAGGCGAAGCTCCCCGGCTTTGCCACGCCGCACGACGCAAAGATCGCGCGCTTTGTGCGCGAAAAGACGCAGGACAACGCCTGCGCGCTCAACGAGTTCCTCATGCCGCTCTATCACTCAAACGCCATCGAGCCCGGCTCGACCGACGTCGGCGACGTGAGCCGTCAGACGCCCACCGTGCAGATCCACGCCGCCACCGTCCCGAACGGCACGCCGGGGCACAGCTGGCAGGAGGTCAGCTGCGGAAAGTCCGGCATCGCGCACAAGGGCATGCTGCTGGCCGCCCGCGTCCTCGCCGCCACAGCCTGGGACCTGTTCACAAAGCCCGCCGTTCTCCAGGCCGCGCAGGCCGAGTTCCAGTCCCTCGGCGGCAGCTACACCTGCCCCATCCCCCCGGACGCCAAGCCAGTCATCGCGGGAGAGAGCATTGATTGAGTACGTCCAACCCTCGCGCAGCGCCCCGTAGGGGTGTGCGTTTTTCGTCGTAATGTAGGGGAGGGGCGCTTTGAAGTAATAGTGAAGAGTGAATAGTGAATAAGTTAGTACGCGCTGTCGAATCCCCGACGCAGCGGCGAAATGCAGGCACCTCTTGCCTTCCCCTCGGGGAAGGTGGCGAGCGCAGCGAGCCGGATGAGGGCCGGGGAGCACTTGCGCATAGCTTTGCATGCTCAGCAAAGCGCAACTGCTCCCCGACCCTCATCAGTCTGCTCCGCTAACGCTCCGCAGACAGCTTCCCCCAGGGGAAGCCAAGGGACTTCTGCGAATCGGCACTGCCGAAAAAGAACGATGCCGCGTACCAACGGGAGGGGCAAGCCCCTCCCCTACGTTACGACGAAAAACGTAAGGCATCGCAAAGGGGCAGAGCGGGTCATCGGCCCCTACAAATAACATAAAAATCGCCCCCGGATGGTACATCCGGGGGCGATCCCTTTTTTATTCAACCGTCACGCTCTTTGCCAGATTTCTGGGCTTATCAATATCGCAGCCGCGTTGGAGGGCCATGTAGTAGGCGAACAGCTGCAGCGGGATGACGCCCAGGGACGGCAGGAACATATCCTCCGTCTCGGGGATGGTGAGGATGGCGTCGGCGTTCTTTTCCATCTCGGCGCGGTGCCGCGCCGTTGTGAGCGCCAGCACCTGCGCGCCGCGCGCCTTGACCTCCACCACGTTGCTCATCGCCTTGTCAAACAGCGGCGAATACGTGCTCAGCGCCACCACGAGCGTCCCCTGCTCCACGAGCGAGATCGTGCCGTGCTTGAGTTCGCCCGAGGCATACGCCTCCGAGTGGATATACGAGATCTCCTTGAGCTTGAGAGAGCCCTCCAGCCCCAGCGCGTAATCGAGGTTCCGCCCGATGAAGAAGATGGAGTCGTGATTAAAATACTGGCTGGCGAAGTGCTGGATGCTCTTGCAGTCCTGCAGAATGGTCTCCATTTTCTCCGGCAGCCGCGAGATCTCATCCACCAGCGCCTGATAGCGCTCCGGCGCGATGCGTCCCAGCGTGTCGGCAAAGTACAGCGCGATCATGTCAAGCAAAATCAGCTGCGTGGAGTATGCCTTCGTCGTGGCCACGGCGATCTCCGGCCCGGCCCAGGTGTAGAGCACGTCGTCCGACTCACGGGCAATGGAGCTACCGACCACATTCACGATGGACAGCACCCGCGCCCCGCGCGCTCTAGCCTCGCGCATGGCGGCCATGGTGTCCAGCGTTTCGCCGGACTGGCTGATGACGACGACGAGCGTCTTTTCATCCACCAGAGGGTCACAGTAGCGGAATTCGGACGCCAGCGTGACCTCCACAGGGATACGGGCGAGCTTTTCGATGTTGTATTTTCCGATCACGCCCACGTGATACGACGACCCGCAGGCGATGATGCAGATGCGCGAGAAGCGCTCCAGCTCCTCCCGCGTAAGCGTCAGATCGTCCAGCGCGATGCGCCCGCCCTTGAGCCGCGGGCTGATGGTGCGCCGGATGGCGTCCGGCTCCTCCATAATTTCTTTCAGCATAAAGTGCGGATAGCCGCCCTTTTCCGCCGCCGAGATCTCCCAGTCCACATAGTGCCGCGGCTTTTCGACCGGCTGCTCCATCGCGTCAAACACGCGGATCGAGTCCCGCGTGAGCACGGCGACCTCGCCGTCCTCCATGTACGCCACGGTCCGCGTATGCTTCACCAGCGCCGTCACGTCCGAGGCGATGAAATTGCACCCCTCGCCAAAGCCCAGCAGCAGCGGCGCGTCCTTGCGCGCGGCGTAGATGCGGTCCGGCTCGTCGGCGCAGAGGATGCCGAAGGCATACGCGCCCTCGATGCGGTGCAGGACCATATACAGCGCGTCAAGCACGCTGCCGGTCTCGTTATAGTAATACTCCAGAAGCTGCGCCACGACCTCGCTGTCGGTCTCAGACGCGAAGTGCACGCCCTTGCCCAGCAAAAACTGCCGCAGCTCCAGATAGTTCTCAATGATGCCGTTGTGCACCAGCGCGATCTTGCCGCCCTGGCTCAGATGCGGATGGGAGTTGCAGTCGTTCGGCTCGCCGTGGGTCGCCCAGCGGGTGTGTCCGATGCCGAGCGTGCCAGGCAGCCGTGCGCCGTTTTCGGTCTTTTCGATCAGGTTCTGCAGCCGTCCCTTCGATTTTTCCAGCTGCAGCCGCCCGTCCCGGCTCACGCAGATGCCCGCCGAGTCATAGCCGCGGTACTCCAGCCGTGACAGCCCCTCCAGCAAAATGGGCGCCGCCTGCTCCTGTCCGACGTATCCAACGATACCACACATATCAAATTGTCCTCCTGAAAATTCTCAGGCAAACACGCAGTCCGTTTGTCTGCTTCCCGGTCACAGTCGTTTTGTCCCGCAGTTGCCCGCGGGCTTTGTCGGCTGTGTCACGCGCCCGGGCGGCGCGAGCGTGCATCCGCCGATCCGTTCGATCACACGCTTCCTCGTCATCCCGCAAAAAAGCGGGAACACGGCGCTTCTGGCGGCAAATACCGCGGCCCTCCTTTCACTTCTGCGTTGTAGTCATTATATGCGATTTTCAACTGAAAAGCTACTACAAAATTGCACAAAAAGCGGGCGTAGGACATTCCCTCGCCCGCGATTTTATCAAATTTGCCCTCAGACCGGGAATTGAAGCTGTTCGGGCTGCAATTCCGCCAACGTTTTCAGCTCGCGCACCGGCTGCGCCCCGCGCTCGCACAGGGCCCTTGCGCCGTCTGAGCCGTCGTCATTTACGAATACCGGCGACCAGCCCGCGCGCAGGTTGTCGAGCGTCCCGTGCCACGTGCCGCCCGCGCCGCAGGCGCACTGCGCCACAAGCGCCTTTTCGCCCATGGCGTGGATGAGATGGTTGCGGCTCATGGCGCGCGGCGTGGAAAACGGCTGCTCGCAGCCGCTCTCGCTCACATACAAAACGCGCGCGTGCGCCGCGCAGTCGAGGAGCCTGCCCGCCGTAAACACGATCACGCTGCCGCCCGCGGCCAGACACGCCGCCTGCGCGGCGCTGTCGGCGCCATTGGCCCCGCCGGAGACGAGCACATAGCCCTCCTCCGCGGCCAGCCGCCCGGCCGTCTCGGCAAAGCGCCGTCCCGGCGCGTGCAGCGCGCGCGAGCCCACGAGCGCAACGCAGCGGCGCTGAAACAGCGCCGGATCGCCCAGCGTAAACAGCACCGGCGGGGCGTTCATGCCCATCTTCTCCGAGATCGCAGGCGGAAAGGCCGCGCTGATGCGCGTCACGGCCTCAAAGCCGCGCTGCCGTACCCACGTCAGGTATTCGTCCAGCTGCCGTTCCCGCGCCAGCAGCGCCGCGATACGCGCCGCCGCGTCCGCGCCGTAGCCAAGCGCCTGCACATCCCGCGCCGTCAGCTCCCGCAGAGGGTCGCCGGGGCGGGAGGCCTGCGCGTGCGCGCGCACGGAGAGCGTGCGGAACTGCGCCATCGTCAGCACAGGCGCGTCCGGCTCACCCAGCGGGCAGCAGAGCAGCAGCAGCCCCCGCTCCGCGGCGGTCAACGGAATCTCCTTCTGCCTCGTGTCGGGGGCGCGGCGGGCTTTTTCGGCTCCTCCGCCACCAGCGTGCCGTCGTCCAGGAATTTGACCTTCTGCACCTGATAGTGCGAATACTTCGCGATCTCATCGAGCTTGGCCTGCTCGGGGAACGTGCCGATGACCGAGATGGCAATGCCCTTTTTCTTCGCGCGCCCGGTCCGGCCGATGCGGTGGATGTAATACTCGTTCTCCTCCGGCACGTCGTAGTTGATGACCATGTCCACATCGTCCACGTCGATGCCGCGGGACGCCACATCCGTGGCAATGAGCACGGCGAGCTTGCCGTCTTTGAACGTGCGCATGGTCTTTTCGCGCGTGGCCTGCCGAATATCACCGTGCAGGCAGTCGGCATCCACGCCCGCGCGGCGCAGATCGTCGCTGAGACGCTGGCACATCGCCTTCGTGTTGCAGAAGATGATGCACCGCGCCGGCTGCATCGTGCGCAGGAGCTTGAGGACGACGCTGATCTTCTCGAGCGGCGGGACGGTGATGGAGTACTGGTCGATGTCCGGCCGGTTCTCCTGATCGGCGGGGACGGTGATCTCCACCTCGTCGCGCTGATACATCCACGACACCGTCATCACCTCCTGCGAGATGGTGGCGGAAAACAGCCCGAGATTTTTGCGGTTTTTGATCTTTTCGATGATCTTCGTCACATCGTCAAAAAAGCCCATGTCGAGCATCCGGTCAGCCTCGTCCAGAATGACGGTCCTGACCTTGTCCAGCCGCAGCGTTTTGCGGTTGTAGTGATCCATCAGCCGCCCGGGCGTGGCCACGACGATCTGCGGGTGCTTTTTGAGCTGGCTGATCTGCCCCTCGATCTTCGCCCCGCCGTAGACGACCGCCACGCGGATGTCCTTGTAGAATTTCAGCAGCCCGCGCAGCTCGTCACAGATCTGGATGGCCAGCTCGCGCGTGGGCGCGAGGATGAGCCCCTGCAGCTCCTCCGACGCGGCGTCGATGTGCTCGATCATCGGGATGCCGAATGCAAACGTCTTGCCCGTGCCCGTGGGGGCCTTGGCGATGACGTCCTTCCACTGCATCAGCGGGCCGATCGCCTCGGCCTGAATGCGGGTGGGATAGCCGTAGCCCTTTTGTTCCAGGGCCTGCAGGATCTGCGGCGACAGGCCGAGATCCTGAAATGTTACCTGTTCCATACTTCTCTTCCGTTCCTTCGTCGCCTGCGTCACGCCATGGGCGCGGGATGCAGGTTCACATAGTCAATATACGCAAAGCGCACGCCGTTTTCCTCCTGCACATCGGACGTCTGCTCGACCTGCCAGTCGGGCAATACGTCAAGATCAGGGAAAAAGCGGTCGGCGTCTGCGGTGATATACGTTTTGGTCACGCGGGCGCGCGCGCAGTACGGCAGCAGCTGCTCATATACGCTCGCCCCGCCGATGACGCACACATCGTCCGTATTTTTGCCGCGCAGCAGCGCGAACAGCTCCGCAAGATCGTGCGCCGCCAGCGCACCCTCGGCCGAAAAGGCCGGATCGCGCGTGAGCACGATATTCTCGCGGTTTTTGAGCGGCCGTCCGCCCGGGAAGGTCGCGAGCGTCCGGCGGCCTAAAATCACGGTCTTTCCCGTTGTGAGCGCGCGAAAGCGCTTTAAGTCCGCGGAGATGGCCACGAGCAGCCGGTCCTTGCAGCCGATGCCCCAGTTCTCCGTTACATTGACGATCAGCTCCATACCGCGCCCTCAGATCGCCACCGGGATGGGGTCGGCGAAGTCGTTATACCGGTAGTTTTCCATGCGGAAGCTGTCGGCCGTAAAGTCGTAGAAATTCGTGATCGACTTGTCCATCACGAACGTCGGCGCGTCAAACTGCGGGTTTTTCAGCATCTTCTCCACCAGCGGCACGTGGCGGTCATAGATATGGCAGTCGGCGATGACGTGCACCAGCTCGCCCGCCTCCAGCCCCGACACCTGCGCCATCATGTGCACCAGCACTGCGTACTGCACCACGTTCCAGTTGTTGGCCGTGAGCATATCCTGACTGCGCTGATTTAAGATGGCGCTCAGCGTATTGCCGCTGACGTTAAACGTCATGGAGTAGGCGCACGGCGCCAGCCCCATCTCATGCAGGTCGTGGTGGTTAAAAATATTCGTGAGGATGCGGCGCGAGGTGGGGTTGTGCTTGAGGTCATACAGCACGCGGTCGACCTGATCGAACTCGCCCTCGGGGTAGATGTGCTTGACGCCGAGCTGATAGCCGTAGGCCTTGCCGATGGTGCCGTCGGGGCCCGCCCAGCTGTCCCAGATATGGCTGCCCAGCTCGGAAATTTTGTTGGACTTTTTCTGCCAGATCCACAAAAGCTCCTGAATGCAGGACTTGTAATACGTCCTGCGCAGCGTCATAATGGGGAATTCCTCGCGCAGGTCGTAGCGGTTCACCACGCAGAACTGCTTGATGGTGTGCGCGGGCGTGCCGTCCTCCCAATGCGGACGGACGGGGCGGTCGGTATCCCACACGCCGTGGTCTAAAATCTGCCTGCATGTCTGAATGTAGATCTCGTCTGCCCGGCTCATTGCCAAATCTCCCCTTTTACCGTGATTATAGACAGTATATCATGGTTCTGCCTGTTTTTGTAGTCCTCCGCAAAAAATAGTATCCCCATCCGGCGGGCCGGACGGGGATACAGTTTTTTATCTGTGGAACAGGCCCTTCTTTTCATACGGCTCGGACGTGAGGCCCGTGAGGGTGTAGCCGGTCTTGTCGATGACCTCGCGGAGCTTCTGCTCGTCGAGCGGCTGCTCGCTGAGGATCTCGGTGCGGTTCTTCGCGTGCGAGGACGTGACCTTTTTCACCACAAAATTGTTGCGGATGGCGTCGTTCACGTGCGATTCGCACATGCCGCACTGCATGCCTTCGATGTTCAAAATGGTTTTTGTCATGCTATGTTCCTCCGTTTCCTTGCTATGAACACCCGCCGGATGGCGGGGTGTTGACACAGTTACAGATCGTCCGCGTCCTGTACAGGGATCTCGTCCTCATTTTCCGGCTTCCCGGTCCAGCTGCCCTGCGGGTCGGTATCGCTCGCGGGCTGCTGCACGATGCTCTGCACGATCTGCTCCGCCCGCTCACGCCGTTTGCGCTTCATCTGCACACCTCCCTTTCGGGATAGTCTGTGCAGAAGCCGCAAAAACGATACGTTAATCAAAATGATGTCCGTTGCCGTCGCATGCGGGCGGGGTAAAAACACCCTCCTGCGCGGCATTCAGCTCCGGGCGCGCCGCGGTGAGCGCGGCGGAAAACGCCGCAAAATCGCGGTGCCGCTCCGGCACGAACACCTCATATTCCCGCCCGAGCAGCGCGTCCACGGCCACGAACCGCAGCGCGTCCTGCCGGGTCTTGTCCACCGGCATCTGCCGCACCGTGTCCGCCGCGCGCACATCGTGGACGTCAAACGTCATCATCCGCGCGCCGCTGAAAATGCCGATCACGCCGCCATCTAGCCGCAGCTCGTCCTCGGGGTCAATGATATATCGCAGCATCCCGTCACCTCACACCAGCCGGATGTACGCGCCGCCGGAATAATCCTCCGCCGTGCCGATACGCCGCGCATACGGCAGCGCCGACAGCAGCTCGCGCTCCAGCGCGTCCGCGTCCGTGGGGTCGACCGCCAGCAGCAGCCCGCCCGCCGTCTGCGGATCGTAGAAAATATCCTGCAGCGCCCGCTCCGTATCGCCCGCGTCCACCGTGTGCTCGGCAAACGCGCGGTTGCGGTACATGCCCGCGGGCAAAATGCCGTCGCGCGCAAAGTCGATCGCGTGCTCCAGAACCGGCACATCCTTCGCCCGGATGGTCAGCCGCACGCCGCTCCCCTGCGCCATCTCGCTGCCGTGGCCCAGCAGGCCAAAGCCCGTCACGTCCGTGCAGGCGTGCACGCGGTATTTGACCATCACGTCGCGCGCGGCCTTGTTGAGCGTGGTCATCAGCTTGACGCACAGCTCCTGATCGTCCGCGCGCAAAAGCTCCGCCTTACCGGCCGTCGTCAGCACGCCGATGCCGATGGGCTTCGTGAGGAACAGCACGTCGCCGGGCCTTGCCCCGGCGTTTGTGAGCACACGGTCAGGATGCACAAAGCCCGTCACGGCCAGGCCGTACTTCGGCTCGTCATCCAGGATCGAGTGGCCGCCCGTGATGAGCGCGCCCGCTTCATACACCTTATCATACCCGCCGCGCAGCAGCGCGTGCACCGCCTCGCGCGGCATATTTTCGGGGATGGCCATGATGTTCAGGCACAGCTTCGGCTCGCCGCCCATGGCGTACACATCCGACAGCGCGTTCGTCGCCGCGATCTGGCCGAAGGTATACGGGTCATCGGCGATGGGCGGGAAAAAGTCCACCGTCTGCACCAGCGCCAGCTCGTCCGACACGCGGTAGACCGACGCGTCGTCGCTCTTGTCAAAGCCCACGAGCAGGTTCGGGTCACTGTGCACGCGGATGCCCTCCAAAAGCTGCGCCAGCACGCCCGCGCCCACCTTGGCGCCGCACCCGGCGCATTTTGCAAGCTTTGTCAGCTTGACCTCCGATTCCGCCATCGTTATCTCTCCTTCAAAACGCCCGTATATTCCAAAATTGCCTGCAGCACGCCGCCGCCGATGGCGATGGCCTTGTCCGACGCGGTGTAGCACGCCGAGGCGTCGCCGCGCGGGTCCACATCGCCCGACTTCATGCCCTTGTGCACCGGCGTGCCGTCCGGCAGGATGCCGCGCAGAACGCCCGCGATCGTGCAGCACATCGGCTCGCCGTCCACGATCCCGGCCACGTCGCCCGCCTGTACCATCGCGCCGATCTCCAGCTTCTGCTCAAAAATACCGGCCTTCGGCGCGCGCAGCACACGCTCCCCGGCGTAGCCGCCGATGAGACCGGGGATGTTCGTATTCGGGATGGCCGCGCCCGTGCGGATGACCCGCCCCAGCGTATGCCCGCGCATCGTCTCGATGACGCACCGGCAGTCCTCCCCCGCCGTAAAGCCGGGGCCCACACCGATGACGAGCGGCGCGTCTGTAATTTTGGTGCCAAGATTGCGCTTGGCCAGCACCGCATCCACCAGCACGTCGGGATGCAGCCACGAAAGGCACTGCATCGTCTCATCCGCCAGCACCGGGATGACGCCGCCGGCCAGCGCCCGTTCAACATCCGCCTGTGTTTCGGCGCGCACCGATGTCACGCCCTCCACCTGCGTGCTTCCGTAGACGATGGCCTGCGAAAAGCACACCGTCCGCCGGATGGCGGTCGGCTGCGGCAGGTCGGTCATCACGACCTGCATATGCGAGCGCCACAGCCGCAGCGCAATGCCGCTGGCAAGATCGCCCGCGCCCCGGATCAGGACAAGCATTCTGCCCACTCCTCTCTCAGTGACGCCATACACACCGGCGTCTGTATAAGTTCCGCCATCGCCCGCGCCGCATCGCGCCCGCCGGGCACGTCCGCCTGATTGAGCAGCACGCGCGTGTGCAGCCCCTCCAGGTTCAGATGCGCCGCCGCCAGCTGCGGCGTAAGGATCGTCTCGGGTGAGACGTTCAGGTTTTTCGCGTATAATTCGGCGCGGTGCGCCGCCTCGCAGATGGGCAGGCCCACTCCCGACAGGCCGAATACGCAGACCGTCTGGTTCGCCTCCGGCGGGATGACCGGCTCATACGCCGCGTGCGCCTTGACCGGCAGCCGTTTGGAGCCGTCGGCCTCCACCAGCACGTACTCCGCCAGCGCCGCCAGCTGTGAAAACGCCAGCCCCGGCGCAGCGAGCTTGCCCTTTTCCGCGGGCGTGCCGGCGCACAGGATGCGCTCGCTTTCCAAAATTTCCGCCGCACGCTCAGCGTCAGGCTCCTGCAGCAGCGGCAGGCCCTCGGGCGGCAGGATGCGGGTGGACGTGCACACGATCACGCGTGCAGCCCGGCCCAGCTCCCGCGCCAGCCGCAGCATCGCGGACGTCTTGCCGCCCGAGCCGATGATGGCCGTCACGCCGGGCTGAATGCACAGTGCCTTTGCCAGCTCCATCACGCCGCCTCCCCTCGCTTTTTCAGGTTTAAGATAGCACATTCGTGAAAAAACGTCAATTGATCTGCACACAGCCCTTGCCGCGCGGGGAAAAATCCGCTATAATCGAACACATGGAAAAGAACTTACACCCCGTGATCTCCGTCCGGATCTTTCGGGAAGAAAAATGCTTTGGGCCAGGCGTGGCCGTACTGCTGAAAAACGTGCAGGAGCACCGTTCGCTCCGCTCCGCCGCCGCCAGCATGGGCATGGCCTACTCCAAGGCATGGACGATCTTAAAAACCTCAGAAAATGAGCTCGGCTTCAAGCTGCTCCACTCCACCACCGGCGGCCGCCACGGCGGCGGCGCCACCCTAACCCCCGAGGCCCAGTCGCTGCTGGCTGCCTACGACGCCTACTGCGCCGAGCTGCGCGCATTGGCCAAGCCGCTGTTTGAGGAGAAGTTTCAGGAGTTTTTGTGAAGCGCCCCCTTCGCCTGCACCGACCTCTTAGTCGTAATGTAGGGGAGGGGCTTGCCCCTCCCGCCGGTACGCAATATCGTTCCTTTGCCGCAGTGCCGATTTGCTGAGGGCCCCTTGGCTTCCCCTGGGGGAAGCTGTCTGCGGAGCAGACTGATGAGGGTCGGGGAGCAGTTGCGTTTTGATGTGCATGCTAAGCTATTCGCAAGTGCTCCCCGACCCTCATCCGCCCCCTTCGGGGGCACCTGTCCCTACCCTCTTTGTCCCTTCGGGACATTTCCCCCTGATAGGGGGAATCGGCCCCCAGGGGAAGGTATAGGGTGCCTACTGCGCTGCGGTACGCACAAAAGCCACCGCTGCCTGCCAACGGGCGGGGCAAGCCCCGCCCCTACGTTACGACGAATAACAGAACCGCTCAAAAAAACGTCAAAAACACGGTGTTCCCTCTCGGAAACACCGTGTTTTCTCATTTTTATTTCCCGAAATACCGGTACAGGAACGTGATGATCTGGGCTCTGGTGCAGGGGGCGTCGGGGGAGAAGGTCGTGCTGCCGGTGCCGGTGGTGATGCCCTCGCTGTAGGCCCAGGCGATGGCGGCTTCATAGTAGGAGCCCGCGGGGACGTCCGTGAACGGATGCTCGCCGCTGCCGGACGCGTTCGCCAGACGGTACAGGAACGTCACGAACTGGCCGCGCGTGACGGTCTTGTCGGGCGCGAAGAGGCCGCTGCCCACGCCGGTGGTCACGCCCTCCTGCATGGCCCACAGGACGGCCTTGTAGTAGTAGCTGCCCGACATCACGTCGGTGAGCGAGGACGCGAGCGTCTCAGGCTCCGGCTCGTCCATGGCGCGCCAGAGGAACGTCATGGTCTGGCCGCGCGTGCAGTCGAGGCCCGGGCCGAAGCGCGTGCTGCTCACGCCGGAGGCGATGCCGTTTTCGGCGGCCCACTTGACGGCGTCATAGTAGTAGTCGCGCTCGGAGACGTCCGCAAAGTCCAGCTCGTCCTGCACGTCCTCAGTCTTTTTGTTGATCCGGCTGCCATAAGAGCTGCCGCCGGTGGACTTCGTATCCTCCATCTTCTTGTCGTTCACCGTCAGAGACGCCCAGTTATTGTTGCTGATATTGGTCTTTGTTTCGTCCGCAACGGAATTTGCCTTGATCGCGCGGTCATCCTTGAAATTCAGCGTGCCGCTGGCGGTGTTGTTTTTGATCGTGAGCGTCGCATCTGCGTCAACCTCACCCAGGCGGATGATTGCGCCCTGGCCGTTACCCATATCCTTGAATGTGTTATTCGTGATCGTAACATCACCGTAGCCATCCGCGCCAACGATCAGGTCGATCGCATTCTTGGTAATGCCGGTGAACTCACTGTTCGTGACCGTGACATTCTTTGTTCCGATCGTCAGGACACCTTCAAAGCCGTCCGTAAACTTGCAGCCGTCCACAGCAAGGCCGCCCGACTTGCAGTTGCCACCCGTCGCAAGACGCAGGCAGCGGTTCTGCGCAGAATCGTCGTTCACGGTGAAGGTGCAGTTTTTGAACTTGAGATCATTGATCTCAGAGCCGCTTTCAAATGCCTCGATATTTACAGGTGCGGTAAATGTCAGGCCCTCAAAGGTCACATTGTTCCACTTCTGCGTGATATAATAGCAGGTATTGTTATTCGGAGTCGCCCGGTCGACCACGTAGTCGTATCCGTCGTAGTGGGCACTGTCTGCGACCTTCCCGCCGAACGCGGTCATGCCGCTCACATTGACCGCTGCACCATCCGCCGCCTTCAGCGTGATATTGTTCATGTTGCGGGTATACTGCGGAACACCTGCGCCGCCATTCGGATGTGCTGCAATGATCTCCTTGATCTCCGCGACAGTCTTGGTCTCGTTTTTCAGTTTATATTCCGTATTGCTGCCCTCGTACTTTGTAGCACGCCCCAGCTGGATCGCGCCATAGTTACCGCCGGCAAGCTCGATGGTCAGGCCGTCAATGCTGCCGTACTGGCCGTCCAGAATGCTCTGAACAAGCGCGGTGTCAGCTGTCAGCAGCGTAATGGTCTTGCTGCCGCTCTGCGCCGCCGTGATGGCCTCCGCAACGGAATTATACTGCGTGCCACCGACCTCAGCCAGCTTGAATTCCTCGCTGGTGAGCGCGATGGTCGTGGGCGTCTCGGAAACGGGGACGGTCGTCTTGCTGACCTTGCCCGCCGCGTCGACCGTGCCGTCCGCTGCATAGTAGCCGGGCTGCTGTGCCTGCACGTCGGCGGCGGTGCTGGTCACGGTCAGAGTGACATCGTGGGATGCCTTGCCAGTACGGCCGTCGCCCAGCAGGATGTCGCCGTTGTTGCCGACGGTATCGGTGATGGTGCAATCCTCGACCGCCGCGTTCTGCGTGCCGCCGCCGCTGTTGACAAAGCGGATGGGCGCAGCAAATGCCTTCCACTCGCCGTTATCACCGCAGCGAGTCAGCCTGCTGTTTTTGACTGTGACGGTTTGCGTGCCGTTTGCCTTGTGGTTAAAGTTGATGGGCGCCTGACTGTCGGTGAACGTGCAGCCGTCGATCACGACGCTGCCGTTCGCATTGGAGTAAAGCGCAGTCGCCTTTGTCAGGAAATCGCAGCCGGTGACTGTGATGTTGTTCACACCGCTCGTACCGCTGATGTACACGCGCTGGACGTTGGGCGTAACGTTATCCTTGCCGTCACAGTCGTTCAGGTTGATGTTGACCGTGTGCGTCGTGCTGCGCTGGCCCCAGACGCCGAGGTTATCCAGCTCATAGGCCGTGATGGTGATGTCCTTTGTCAACAGCTCACCGCTGTTGCTGTTCATGCCGGTGGCACGGTCAAATTTGAAGGTATCGACCTCCAGATCGCATTCGCCGCCGGAAATGTAGGCGTTGTTGCCGTAGATCGTCAGATCGTCCGCAACATGGCCGTGCGTCATCGTGCCGACGTCCGCGCCGGGGCGGCAGACGATGGTGATCGCGCCCGCATTCGCTATGTAGGCCGCGGTGAGCGCGTCAGTCAGTTTGGCGGCAGCCGTCCACGCACCGTTGGTTTTCCAGTAGACCGGGGTCGCGGCATCCCACGCGTTCTCATCGACCAGAGTGAGCGTATGGTTCTCTGCCGTCAGTGCCGCAAAGGCGTCGGTCAGGGAGGAGAATTCCTCCTCGCCGACCTTGGCGACCGGCAGCTTCGCGACCGTGCCATCCTCGCCCAGCGACGTGCCGGGGGCGAGGTAAGTCGGGTCGAGCGTGACGGTGGACGTACCGTCCGCAGCCGTCAGCGTGCCCTCGGAGATGTTGAACTCATTCTCGGCGACCGTCTCCGCGATCGTACCTGTCACGTTGAACTCGCCGCTGATGCCGGTGCCGTTCACGGGGATGGTGATCTTCTGATCACCGCTAGAGCCTTCAATGTCCTTCTGGAGCAGGCCAACCGTGCAGTCTGTGGCGTCAACATTGTCCAGCGTCACATCGGATGCCTTGGAAACAACAATAGCCGCCTTTTCGCTCATTCCAGTAAAGGTGGTATTCTTGATCTCAATGCTGGGTGGTGTTGCGAGCGTGCCCTCGTTATACATTTTGATGCCGCGCTTACCGGTAAAGGAGCAATTTTCGACCTTTGTTTCACCGCCATAGTTCCAAAGGTTAGACTTTTCAGAGGTCTCATTGGTGAACTTGCAGTGATCAAACACCGTTTTGCCATACTGGTTGTTGCACACGCCGTTGGGGAAGGTGCAGTTCGTGTAGGTGACGGTATTGTCTGCCGCACCGGTATTGCGCAGCACGCAGGCAAAATAGTTGGTCGTATGGCCAAGGTCGCCTACCCACTCGCCGTTCGGGTGCGACAATGTCAGGCCCGTAAAGCTGACGTCGATGTTGTATTTCTGATCCGCCAAAACAGAAGTGGAATTCTTGATCACGATCTCCGCGTCGTCGCTTGCGCCGACAAACGCGACCGCCGTAACATTCGTGAGCCCATCTTTCAGGACTTGGATCCACGTCGAGTTGACAGAGTCGATCTCGACCTTGCCGGTGATCGTGTAGGTGATGACGCCGTCCGCGTCCGGCCCTGCTGCCGCGATCGCCTTGCTCAGCGTATCATAGCCGTTTTCGCCGACCATAACGGGCTTGCCCGTCTCCGCCAAAGCTGCGGTGGGCAGCAGGCTCAGGGCCAGCACGAGCGCCAGAATGGTCGCCAGGATTCGTTTTTTCATATCCGTATCCTCCCATGTATATTCGCCCCGCCGCTGCGGGGTAGGGTGACAATAGATCATCGCTTTTTGCGTTGCAAAAAGCGCGGCTCAGCGCTGAGCCGCGTCAAGAAAACGAAGCTCCACACGGTAAATTCAATACTAATTATACCAGTTCCCCCACAGATTGCAAGTCCCCGGAGCGAATATTGAGGAATTTTTTTCAAATTTTTTCACGTAGGCAGGCGGCCTGCAAACTTCTCCGCCCGTCGTATCCTTGACGCAGGAGCGAATTCGCGCAGCCCCTTGGCTTCCCCTCGGGGAAGCTGGCTGCGGAGCGCTAGCGGAGCAGACTGATGAAGGTCGGGGAGCAGTTGCGTTTTGGTACAACTGCTAAGCTATGTTTTAGTGCTCCCCGGCCCTCATCAGTCAGCCTGCGGCTGACAGCTTCCCCCAGGGGAAGCCAAGGGGCCTCCAGCGAATCGGCACTGCCCCAAAAAAACGGCGTCGCATACCGCACGGGAGGGGCAAGCCCCTCCCCTACGTTACGACGAAATTTGCCAGGGCGCGGCGGAGCGGAACCAAACAAAAAGACACGACGAACGTCGTGTCTTTTTGTTTGGAGCGGGTGACGAGGCTCGAACTCGCTACCTCCACCTTGGCAAGGTGGCGCTCTACCGGATGAGCTACACCCGCATGACAAATGCAGGTATGATTATATCAAAAAACCTGCTTTTGTCAAGCCCTGTTTCAAGTTTTTTCTGCATTCGGCGTCAGCATGTCCGGCGTGGGCACGCGGATGACCTGCGGATCAGCCGCGGGCGTGTCCGGCTCGGGCTGTTCCGGGGCGGTCGTCTCGCCGTCTGTAGGCTGCTCCGCGTCCGGCTGCTCGCCATCCGCGGGCACGTCGGCGGGTGCTTCCTCGCCATCCTCTTCCTCCGGCTCGTCATAGTCCGGGCAGGCGGGATAGGCCGAGGCGTCCCAATAATAATCGCCCATCGCGGCGTCGCTGTACGTCCGCACGCCGCCGCCCTCCAGCAGATCGCGCAGCAGATCCACGTGGTACCACTGCCCGTCGAGCTGCACCACGTTCCACCAGTAGTCCTCGCCGCCGCGCAGGCCGTGCACCGTGCGGCAGGCCACATCCGTCTCGTCGCAGAGCATCTGCCAGCATTTTGCCGCGCCCTCGCTCGTGGCCGTGCCCTCGCAGAACAGCGAGTACACCGGCGTGCGCGACGACGCCTGCGCATACGGGAAGCGCTCGGTCAAAAACGTATAAAACAGCTGCGCCCGGTCGGTCTCGGTGCTGCAATAGCGGGTGTAGACCGCCGCGGCCAGCACCGTCTCATCCACGGCCTTTTCCATCTGCCGCAGCGCCGCCGCGTCCGCCGGATACGAGAACGTCAGCTCCACGATGCGCGACGCGCCGCTGTCGGGGTAAAACGTCACCGTCATCTCCGGCATGGACATGACCGTGCCCGGATTCGCGTCATAGCACGCGCGCACGAGCTGCTCAAAATCGCAGGGGGTGTAATAGGAGAAATACACCGTCAGCGTGTCCTCATAGCTCTGCACCGCGCGCTCCAGGCGGCTGCGCAGATCGGTGCCCACGCTGGACGAGATATACTCCAGCCGCGCCAGCTGCGCGGGCGTGCGGCGGTAGACGATGTCCACCCGCAGCTCATAATACGACACGATCAGCGCGCACGAGCACGTCAGATAGTCCACCGCGTACGCGCCCAGCGGATCGTCGCGCCAGACGGCGCGCGCCGCGTCGGTCAGGTCGGCCTCCACGTCGCCGTCGTAGCTGTACACGCGGATGACGCCGTGCTCGACGCTCCCCTCCACAAAGCTGCGGATGACGCTTTTGAGCTCAGCGTAATTCTCCGCCGTCAGCGCGTCGGAGCGCGGCTGCTCCGTCTGCTCGCTGTGCGTCTGCACCTGCACATACTCCGACGGCACGAGCCCGCTGCACGCGCTGAGCAGCAGCACGGCCGCCAGCAGCAGCGGGATCAGCCGCCGCTTCCCCGCCGCCCTACACATTATCGGAATACCGCCCAAAGCCGTTGCCGAGCACCTGATGCGACCGCTGCAGGATGAGGAACGCCTCCGGGTCGGTCCGCTCGACGAGCATTTTGAGCTGCGTGGTCTGCTGCTTGCGCACCGCCACCAGCAGCACCATCTTTTCCTTGCCCGTATAGCCGCCGTAGCCGCTGAGCATCGTCACGCCGCGCACGAGCTTTTCCTCGATCTCGCGGGCGATCTCGGCGTATTTGTCGGAGATGATGAGCGCCACGGTCGAGTCGTTCAAACCGAAGATCACGGCGTCGAGCACCGTGGTGCTGAGAAACAGCGTCAGGGCGCTGTAAAGCGTTTTGTTGATGTCGCGATACACAACGCCTGTGAGAATGATGACGGCACTGTCCACCGCCAGCATGAGATTACCCACGGACAGGCTGCGGAATTTGCGCCGCAGAAGGCTTGCGATGATGTCAACGCCGCCCGTAGACGCCCCGGCGTAGAACACCACGCCCAGCCCAAGCCCCACCAGCACGCCGCCGTAGAGCACGCTCAGCATGATGTCGGTCTGCGGCGCGGGGATGCGCGTGACGAGCTCAATGAGCGCGGAGGACGCGAGCATCCCGATGACGGAGCCGTAGAAAAACCGCCGTCCAAGATAGCGATAACCGAGGATAAACAGCGGGATGTTGATGGCAAACGTCAGAATACCCACGCCGCCGTGCCAGCCCAGCGCCGCGCAGATCAGCATGGCCGCGCCGCTCACGCCGCCGGCGTTCACCTGATGCGGCATGAGAAACAGGTCAAAGCCCACCGCGTAGCACGCGCTGCCAAACAGGATCAGCGCCAGAAAGCGCGCCTCGCGCCAGATCGTTTTTCCGTTCAAGCCTGCGTCCTCCCTCTTGGTTTACAGTTCGAGTGTGATCTGCTTTTCTTCCATATCCTCCGCGCGCAGCAGCGCGCCCGCCACCGGCAGGCTGCGCGAGCGATAGCGCGCGGGGTTCGTGATGGATGTCTCCTCCAGCGGCAGTGCTTTGTCGACCAGCGCCTTGCGCTTGAGCGTCATCACGGCCACGCCCTGCGTCGAGCGCGTCGCCTTGGACGCGAGCTGCGCCGTGGAGAAGATGACCACGCGCCCCTCTGTGGAGTATACCGCCACCTCGCGTTCCTCCGAGAGCAGGATGACCGACCGCAGCGGGCTCTTGTCCGAATATGCGCCGGTCAGCTTGCGGCGGTTGGATTTTGTGTCGTAGCCCGACAGCTCCACCTTCGCGGCCTTGCCGTTTTCGTATACGAACAGGATCGCCCCGTGATAGTCCCCCGGCAGGCAGGCCGTCAGGAAGCTCTCACCCTCGTCAAAGCCGAGCTTTCCGGGCAGAAAATCACCCAGGCCCGACGCTTTGCCGTCGGCAAAGTCCGAAAGGCGGCACTTGTACACCTGACACTTGTCGGTGAACACCAGCAGCTCCGCGCGATTCGTCGCCTCCTGCGTGAGAAGCGGGCCGTCGCCCTCCTTATACTTCTGCTCGCCGGACATCCGCAGCGACTGCGGCGTGATCTTTTTGAAATAGCCCTCGCGGGAGATGAACACCGTCACCGGATAGTCCGGCGCGCCCTCGTCCTCGATCTCCGTCTCGCCCGCGTCGTAGGCCAGAAGCGTTTTGCGCGGCTGGCCGAATTTGTCCGCCACGCGCCGCAGCTCGGTCACGATGATCCTGCGGATGCGCCGGTCGCTGCCGAGCGTCTGCTCCAGGTCGGCGATCTCCTGCTCGAGCGTGTCGGTCTCCTGCAGCTTTTTGAGGATATATTCCTTATTGATGTTGCGCAGCTTGATCTCGGCCACGAATTCCGCCTGCGTCTGGTCGATGCCGAAGCCGATCATCAGATTCGGCACGACCTCGGCGTCCAGCTCCGTCTCACGGATGATGGCGATGGCCTTGTCAATATCCAGCAGGATCTTACCGAGACCCTTTAAGAGATGCAGCCGGTCCTTTTTCTTCTGCAGCTGGAAGTAGACGCGGCGGCGGATGCACCCGGCGCGCCACGCCGTCCACTCCGTGAGGATCTCGCGCACGCCCATCACGCGCGGCATGCCCGCGATGAGGATGTTGAAGTTGCAGCCGAACGAATCCTGCAGCGGCGTCATGCGGAACAGCTTCTGCATGAGCTTGTCGGGGTCGGTGCCGCGCTTTAAGTCGATGGTGAGCTTGAGGCCGTTCAGGTCGGTCTCGTCGCGCATATCGGCGATCTCGCGGATCTTGCCGGCCTTGATGAGCTCGGCGACCTTGTCCATGATGATCTCGGTGGCGGTGGTGTAGGGGATCTCGTAAATTTCGATCATGTTCCCCTCTTTGAGATACCGCCAGCGCGCGCGGATGCGGAACGAGCCGCGGCCGGAGTTGTAGATAGAAAGCATCTGCGCCGGGTCGTAGAGAATTTCGCCCCCCGTGGGAAAGTCCGGCGCGGGCAGCGTCTCGAGAAGGTCGGCGTCCGGGTTTTCGATGAGCGCGATGGCTGTCTGGCACACCTCGCGCAGGTTAAATGAGCAGATATTCGATGCCATGCCCACGGCGATGCCCATGTTGGCCGACACGAGCACGTTCGGGAACGATGTGGGCAGCAGCGTGGGCTCCTTCATGGTGCTGTCGTAGTTGTCGGCAAAGTCGACGGTGTCGCTGTCGATGTCGCCGAACAGCTCTGCGCAGATGGGGTCGAGCCTGGCCTCGGTGTAGCGGGACGCGGCGTAGGCCATGTCGCGCGAGTAGACCTTGCCGAAGTTGCCCTTGGAGTCGACGAACGGGTGCAGCAGCGACTCGTTGCCGCGCGCCAGACGCACCATCGTCTCATAGATCGCCTGATCGCCGTGCGGGTTCAGACGCATGGTCTGGCCGACGATGTTGGCGGATTTTGTCCGCGCGCCGGTGAGCAGGCCCATCTTGTACATCGTGTACAGGAGCTTGCGGTGCGAGGGCTTAAAGCCGTCGATCTCCGGAATGGCGCGCGAGACGATGACCGACATCGCGTAGGGCATATAGTTCTGCTCCAGCGTCTGGCAGATCGGCTGCTCCAAAACCTCCGCCCGCAGCCCCTGCACATTGGCATCCGCCGCATGCTTCGTCTCAATTTCTTTTTTCTTTTTCGGCATGATCGTAATTCCTTATCATTTGTTCCAGATTCATTTCCAATCGCCCGCCCCGCCGGTCATTGCACACAGCGGCAGGGCGGTAGGCACCCCATACCTTCCCCTCGGGGAAGGTGCCCCCAAAGGGGGCGGATGAGGGCCGGGGAGCACTGACGGTTCGCTTGGCAGTGCATCCAAAACGCAACTGCTCCACGACCCTCATCAGTCTGCTCCGCTTTCGCTCCGCAGACAGCTTCCCCCAGGGGAAGCCATGGGACTTCCGCAAATCGGCACTGCCCCAAAAGGCCGAAAGTACAAACCGCGACTGTGGATTTTGCACGCACCGGCAGGACG
>CAKTXA010000006.1 GCA_934631005.1 uncultured Oscillospiraceae bacterium | reverse complement strand
TGCCTTTTTGATGTCTGGAGCACATTTGCGGCCTTTGCACGCACCGCGGAGCGGAATGCACCCCATAGCTTCCCCTGGGGGAAGCTGTCGGCGAAGCCGACTGATGAGGGCCGGGGAGCAGTTGCGTTTTGATGTGCATGCTAAGCTATTCGCAAGTGCTCCCCGGCCCTCATCCGCCCCCTTCGGGGACACCTGTCCCTACCCTCTTTGTCCCTTCGGGACATTTCCCCCTGATAGGGGGAATCGACCCCGAGGGGAAGGCAAGGGGTGTGCACCGCCCTGCCGGTGCATACAAAATCCGCAGCTGCCCACTTGCGGGCGGGGCAAGCCCCGCCCCTACGTTACGACGAAATTCGGAGAACTTAACGAAACGGAGAGTTATTATGCGAACTGTGCTTATTACCGGCGGGTCGCGGGGGATCGGGGGGGCTTGCGTGCGGCGGTTTGCCGCGCGGGGCGACCGGGTCTGGTTCCTGTATGAAAAAAATGACGACGCCGCGTCGCGCGTCGCGCGCGAGACCGGGGCTGCGGCCATCCGCTGCGATGTGGCGGACGCGGCGCAGGTCGCGGCGGCGTTTGAAAATCTGCCGCCGCTGGATGTGCTGATCTGCAACGCGGGGATCGTGCAATACGGCGTCATTTCGTCGATCACGGACGCGGAATGGCGCAGGCTGTTCGCCGTGAACGTGGACGGCGTGTTCCACTGCGTGCGCGCGGCGCTGCCGGGGATGCTGGAAAAAAAGGACGGCTGCATCGTCACGGTCTCCTCCATGTGGGGGCAGGTCGGCGCGAGCTGCGAGGCCGGGTACTCAGCCACGAAGGGCGCGGTGATCGCGCTGTCCAAGGCGCTGGCGCAGGAGCTGGGGCCGTCGAACATCCGCGTGAACAGCATCGCCCCGGGCGTGATCGACACGGATATGTGCGCGAATCTCGGCGACGAGACGCGCGCGATGCTGCGCGACGAGACGCCGCTGGAGCGGCTGGGGCAGCCGGACGACGTGGCGCGGGCGGCCGAATATCTCGCGGACGCGGACTTCATCACCGGCCAGGTGCTGGCCGTGAACGGCGGATTTGTGATCACATAACGGGCAAAAGCGGCTTCCAAACAGGGAAAAACGCCTCCTTTTCCGCGTTTTTGGCGCGGAAAAAGGGGGCGTTTTGCGGCATTTGGTGCATGGAAACGTGCAACTCCGTCCGGCGCGGCGGCTTCGGGTGAGGGAAGTCGATTCCCATCATTTGAGGAGGCGAGCAAGATGCAGAAAACGACAAATTGGAACCTGAACACCTGGGTCGGGAGCGACCCGGTCAGTCTGGACGAGATGAACGAGAATTTTACCACGATCGACGCCGCGGGCAATCAGCTGGGGCTGCGGCTGACGAAGCGCGAGACGGCGGCGTGGGCGGCGGCGTATCATCTGGCCCTCGGCGCGCTGGAGGGGCGGCACGCCGGGACGCTGGGCGACCGCCGCCGCAATCTCATTCTGGCGGACTTCACAAAGCCGGGACAGTGGGCGTCGCTCTACCACCTGGAGCTGGAGGGCGACAGCGTCCTCACGAGCACGAACTACGAGCCGGTGCTCAACAAGCCCATCCCCGCGGCGACCGGCTTTTCGCAGGCGAGCGCGAAGATCGTGGGCGTGGAGGGCGGCATCGGCTACGCCACCGGCGCGAGCTGGAGCCCCGAGAACGGACTGGTGCAGACGATGGCGACGTTCGTGGCCAAGCAGAACGGCACGGTGTCAAAGATCGAGTGGTGGGGCGCGAGCGGCTACAATAACGGCACGTTCGCCCTGCGCGTGCTGGAGGACGGCGTGCAGGTGGCGGGCGACGTGAGCTTTTCGAGCGAGTCGACGTTCGTGTTTAACTCCGTCGCCATCTCGTTCCCGGTGACGGCGGGCAAGACGTACGCGCTGCAGATCGTGTTCTCCAGCACGTCGGGAAGCTCGTTTTCCATGCGCAATTACTACAATTCCACGGGCTATGAAGGAAAGCTCCTGCCGCTCATCACGGGCACGGGCGTGACGTATTCGACGGGGTATTTCATCACGCCGGAGGTGACGGTGAAAAACGGCGGGACGCTGTACCTCTGGCTGCTGCACAGCGGCGCAACGCCGAGCGTGGAGGTGAAGATGAACTCCGGCACGTGGAAGAAGCTGGCGTGTCTGGAGAACGAGAGCGCCACCGGTGTGGGCGGCGGCAGCGGCACCCGCCGCGGCTACAAGCTGGATAACATCCCCGCCGGCGCCATCCAGCTGCGCGTAACGCTCCCGAGCGCCACCAGCGTGGTGGATGAGATCTGCGGGGTGATCCTTTGAGGGGAAGAGAAAAAGCGGAAAGGCCAACGGCCTTTCCGCTTTTTTTACTGTGGTGTACGTTTGTAGGGAAAGGGCTTGTCCCTCCCGCTGGTGGGCAGCTGCGGTTTTTGCACGTACCAGCGGGACGGTGCGCACCCCATACCTTCCCCTGGGGGAAGGTGGTGAGCGGAGCGAGCCGGATGAGGGTCGGGGAGCACTGCCGAATAGCTTTGCATGCTCAGCAAAACGCAACTGCTCCCCGACCCTCATCAGTCGCCTGCGGCGACAGCTTCCCCCAGGGGAAGCTATGGGCCCTCTGCAAATCGGCACTGCCCAAGAAGAACGGCGGTGCGTTCCAGCGGGCGAAAACGGGCATATTTTGGGGTGTTCCAAATATCCGACGAATTTGGTGGATTATTTTGTGCAAATGGGCGAGCGGTTTTTGAGGAACTTCTATTGACAGCGGGCGGGGGCGTGTGCTACAATCCTGACAACTTAAAGAGCACGCCGCTGGCGTGATGACTGAGGGAAGGAGCTCTCCGCTATGCAGAATGGCCGCGTGAACAACTGCATGATGGGCATGATGATGTGCATCTCCATGGAGATGTGCAGCCTTTGGCGTGCGCGGAAAGCGGAATGTCCTTCATCGTGCCCGGTCGAAAAGTGACTGAGCAGAAGAAAGACTTTTGGGCTGGAAGCGTCACGCTTCCAGCCTTTTTGATTTTGTGGAGGGAATTGTTTTGATCGAACTACGACACCTGAGCAAGACCTATGACGTCGGCAGCGGCCGCGCGGTCACGGCGCTGCAGGACATCAATCTGACGATCGAGGACGGCGAGATCTTCGGCATCATCGGCCTGTCCGGCGCGGGCAAGTCCACGCTGGTGCGCTGCATCAACCTCCTCGAGCGGCCCACGCAGGGCGAGGTGCTGATCGACGGAAAGGACCTGACGCAGCTTTCGCACAAGCAGCTGCTGCTGGCCCGCCGGTCGATCGGGATGATCTTTCAGGACTTTAACCTGCTGGAGCAGCGGACGGTGCTGAAAAACGTGCTGTTCCCGCTGGAGCTGACGGGCATGAAGCGGTCGGACGCCGTGGCGCGGGCGCGGGAGCTTTTGCAGATGGTCGGCATCGCCGACAAGGAGCAGATGTATCCCTCGCAGCTGTCGGGCGGGCAGAAGCAGCGCGTGGCCATCGCGCGGGCGCTGGCAAACGAGCCGCGGTATCTGCTGTGCGATGAGGCGACGTCCGCGCTCGACCCGAACACGACGCAGCAGATCCTGGAGCTGCTGCAGCACATCAACCAGCGGCTTGGCGTGACGATCATTGTGATCACGCACGAGATGCGCGTCATCGACCGCATCTGCTCGCGCGTGGCGGTCATCGACCAGAGCTGCATCGCCGAGTGCGGCCGGGTGAGCGACGTGTTCGTGAACCCGAGATCGCCGATCGCGCAGGAGCTGATTCTGCAGAAGGATCGCCGCGCGCCGCAGAAATTCTCCGGCAAGCGCATCCGCCTTGCCTTTGACGGCACCACGACGACACGGCCGGTCATCTCCGATCTGGTGCTGGCGTGTCAGGCCCCGGTGAACATCATCTTTGCCGACACGCGCGACGTCGGCGGCGTGATCTACGGGCACATGATCGTGGAGCTGCCGGAGGATAAGCGGCAGCAGGAGAAGATCAAATCGTGGCTGGAAGCGAACCAGATCCACTTTAAGGAGGAAGAGCCGGCATGAACTTTTCGGAACTCTTTTATCAGCTCTGGGACAAGGGCCTGATCCAGCTGGGCGTGTGGGAGACGATCTACATGACGCTCATCTCCACAGGCGTTGCGTACCTGCTCGGGCTGCCGCTGGGCGTGCTGCTGCGTGTGACGGCGCGCGACGGCATCCATCCCGTGGGCTGGCTCAACTCGCTCATCGGCGTATTCGTGAACATCTTCCGCAGCATTCCCTTCATCATCCTGATGATCGCGATGCTGCCGGTAGCGAAGCTGCTGGTGGGCACAAGCCTTGGCAACAAGGCCGTGATCGTCATGCTCATCATCGCCGCCGCGCCGTATGTGGCGCGCATGGTCGAATCGTCCCTCCGGGAGATCAAGCCCGGCATCATCGAGGCGGCGCAGGCGATGGGCACGCCGAACTTCACCATCATCTGGAAGGTCATGCTGCCGGAGGCGAAGCCCTCGCTCATCACCGGCGCGGTCATCTCCACCGTGACCATCCTCGGCTACTCCGCGATGGCGGGCACGATCGGCGGCACCGGCCTCGGCCAGATCGCCATCAGCTACGGCTATCAGCGCTTTAAGAATGACATCATCTGGGTGTGCATGATCCTGATCGTGCTCATCGTGCAGGTCATCCAGATCGTGGGCACCGCGATCGCACATAAGACGGACAAACGCATCCGTCATTGACATCCATTCGGTTTTTTCGACAGACTCCCTGCCGTGAAACATACAGCAAACCTATCCACCAACCGCAAAAATACTGCAAAAAGGAGAAAATCACCATGAAAAAGTTTGTATCTGTTCTGCTTGCTCTGACGCTTGCGCTGAGCCTGTTTGCTCTGGCCGGCTGCGCCAGCAAGACCACCGACGCACCCGCTGCCGCCGAAACTCCCGCACAGACTGAGACCCCCGCTGCTGACACCGAAGCCCCCGCCGAAGTGGCCGATGCCGACAAGGTCATCACCGTGGGCGCAAGCTCCACGCCGCACGCCGAGATCCTCGAGCAGGTGAAGGACACGCTCGCCGCCGAGGGCTGGGAGCTGAAGATCGTGGTGTTTGACGACTACGTGCTGCCGAATCAGGCGCTGGAGAGCGGCGAGCTGGACGCGAACTACTTCCAGCACACCCCGTATCTGGAGAGCTTCAACGCCTCCAACGGCACGCATCTGGCCGTGGCCGCGGCGATCCACTATGAGCCGTTCGGCATCTACGGCAAGGGCGTGAGCAGCCTGTCCGAGCTGAAGGACGGCGCGACCATCATCATCCCCGCCGACGACTCCAACGAGACCCGCGCGCTGCTGCTGCTGAAGCAGGAGGGCCTGATCGACCTGCCCGCCGATGCCTCCGCCGCCAAGGGCGTGACGACGCTGGACATCGTGGATGACCATGGCTACAACATCCAGGCCGTGCAGGCCGACACCGTCCCCGCACAGCTGGCGAACGCCGACGAGGGCACCATCGCCGTCATCAACGGCAACTACGCGCTGGCGGCTGGCTACCACTCCTCCGACGCGCTCGCGCTTGAGGACGCCTCCGGCGACGCCGCGCAGACCTACGCCAACATCGTGGCCGTCCGCGAGGGCGACGAGAACAGCGAAAAGACCCAGGCCCTCGTCAAGGCTCTGGAGACCGACGCGGTCAAGGAATACATCGAAAAGACCTACAACGGCGCTGTCGTTGCGATCTTCTGAGAAAACAATTGAGGACCCCCGCCGCGGCAGAATGCCGCGGCGGGGGTTTTTAGGTAATAGTGAAGAGGTTTGTAGGGGCCGATGACCACATCGGCCCGTCCCACCGCACCAGCCGGGATGCCGTAGGGGCGGGGTTCTACCCCGCCCGTAACCCAATCGACCACCACCGCGCCATCGACCCTTCGTCGTAACGTAGGGGAGGGGCTTGCCCCTCCCGTTGGGAAGTACCACCGTTCTTTTGCGGCAGTGCCGATTTGCTGAGGAGCCCATAGCTTCCCCTGGGGGAAGCTGTCTGCGGAGCTTCGCTCCGCAGACTGATGAGGGTCGGGGAGCAGCCGCGTTTTGCTGAGCATGCTAAGCTATGTTTCAGTGCTCCCCGGCCCTCATCCGCCCCCTTCGGGGGCACCTGTCCCTACCCTCTTTGTCCCTTCGGGACATTTCCCCCTGATAGGGGGAATCGGCCCCCAGGGGAAGGTATGGGGTGCATCCCGCGCCGGGGTGTGTGCAAAAGCCACAACTGCCCACCAGCGGGAGGGGCAGGCCCCTCCCCTACGTTATGACTATGACTGGGGCGTAAAAATGCCGGGAGGATGATTCCTCCCGGCTCTTTTGCTTTATTCGTTTTCCAACGCCATGATCTTATCAATGCGGCGCTGATGGCGGGCTACGCCGGAGAAGGGGGTGTCGAGCCAGGTGTCGACGATCTCGAGGGCCAGCATTTCGCCCACCGCGCCGGCGCCGAGGGCCATCATGTTCGTGTCGTTGTGCTCGCGCGTGAGGCGGGCGGACATCTTGTCGCTGAGCAGGGCGCAGCGGATGCCCTTGATCTTGTTGGCGCTGATGCTCACGCCGATGCCGGTGGTGCACAGGACGATGCCGCGGTCACACTCGCCGGACGCGACGGCACGCGCGGCCAGCGCGGCGTAGTCGGGGTAGTCGCAGCTCGTTTTGTCGAAGCAGCCGTAGTCCTTGTAGGCAAGGCCGCGGGCGTCGAGATGTTTTTTGAGCGCTTCCTTCAGGTCAAAAGCGCCATGGTCACAGCCAAGAGCGATCATAATCAATTACCTCCCAAATTCATCGGGTCAGACCCGGTATTAAAGTAAGAACAGCATTACGTTGCCCGCCAGCGCAAAGGCGATGAGCAGCGCCGCGCCGAAGATCATGCCGCGCGAGCGGCGGAGCCAGCGGCTCCAGAGATACACCGTCGGCAGCAAACTCCCGAACACGGGCGGGGCGATGCCGAGTGCCCAGAGCGCCGTCCCGGCGATGAACAGCCACGCCATGAGCCCCGCGCACACGTCGCGGCGCTTTGCCGCGAGCCACACGCACGCGGCGGCGGAGAAGAGGGCGTAGAGCTGCAGGGGCAGGCTGAAAATGGCGAGATACACCGCGTCGGGCGCCGTCAGGGCCGCGCAGGCGTCCAAGATCTGCCCGCCGATCCCGGCCCAGAAGCGGGCGTCGGCAAGCATCCGGAAGAAGGGAAGGCCCGTTTCCAGCAGTGCGCCGGGGATGCGGATGAGCGTCATCCACAGCGCGAGCATCGCGAAATACCCGATGAGCGTGCCCGCAAGGCGCAGCGCGCGGCGCGGTGCGTCGGCGTGCACGGCGCGGTAGACGGCGGCGAAGGCCACCGGAATGAACAGCAGCGCGGCCGCGAGCAGCAGCGGCGGATGGATATACGCGCCGAGCGCGAGGTAGGCCGTCATGGCCAGCAGCTCCAGCGCACAGGAAAACGCCGGGGCCGTCTGCACCGCGCCCCAGTATCGCAGCAAAAACGCCGCGGCCAGCAGCAAAAACGGCAGGAGCTCGGGGTCGTAATTGAGGTCGAGCGCCATAAGGAGCGCCGCAAGGCAGGGCAGCAGCGCATGATCCGTCAGCCGCCGCGCCGCGAAAAAGACCGTGAGCATACAAACGGCGGGCGAGACGGCGTAGATCAGCAGAAATTCCAGCCGCCCGATGAGATCGGCGCTGAGCAGGATGGAGCGCAGCAGCTCCGGCGGCACGCGCGCAAGCAGCTGCCCTGCGGCCGTGACGAGCGCGGCGAACGCCAGCAGGAGGACATGGACGGCGCGCAGCGGGCAGTGCTCCGCCGGGCCGCAGCCGAAGCGCGGCGCGGGCGGGTCGACGAACGCGATCCACTCCAGCGTCCGGCGGCGGGGAGCCTGCGCCCGGAAGAACGCGGCAAAATGCACCGCCAGCAGCGCACACAGCGCCGCGAGCCCCGCAAAAAACCAACCATCCGGCTGCGCCCAGATCAGCGCCACACACCCACCCCCAATACAATTTGGTCGCGTCCTATTATACAGGGTTTGAGAGGGAAAAGCAATGATGTTGTCGGAGGGATGCGTTTCAGGATTCGTCGTAACGTAGGGGAGGGGCGGGATAGGTAAGAAGTAAGAGTGAATAGTGAAGAAGTGATTATTTCGTCGTAACGTAGGGGAGGGGCTTGCCCCTCCCGTTGGTACGCAGTATCATTTCTTTGCCGCAGTGCCGATTTGCAGAGGGCTCCTTGGCTTCCCCTCGGGGAAGCTGGCTGCGGAGCGAAGCGGAGCAGACTGATGAGGGTCGGGGAGCAGTTGCGTTTTGATGTGCATGCTAAGCTATGTTTCAGTGCTCCCCGACCCTCATCCGCCCCCTTCGGGGGCACCTTCCCCGAGGGGAAGGTATGAGGTGCGCACCGCCCTGCCGCTGCGTGCAAAATCCACAGCTGCGAACCGGCGGGAGGGGCAAGCCCCTCCCCTACGTTACGACTAAATTTCTTCATTTTTCATCATTCATTATTCATTATTCATTATTCATTCCCTGCGCGGCGGGGGAAAATAAAAGGCGCCCCCAAGGGAGGCGGGCTCCCTTGGGGGTGTTTTTATTTTTGCAGGTCTGCCGGGGTGAAGGAGCGGGGGAGGAGGTCGCCTAAAGTTGTCTCCTCCCAGGTGGCGTTGGGGCGGGCGAGGAGGATGCGGAACGTTGGGGCGCAGAACTCGGCCATGACCTGGCGGCAGACGCCGCAGGGGCCGCAGAGCGGTGCGTCCGGGTCAACATCCCCGGTGCGCTCCATCGGTCCGCCGGTGATGGCGATGGCTTCAAAATCGCGCGCGCCGTCATAGACGGCGGTGAAGAACGCGGTGCGCTCGGCGCAGTTCGTGGGGCCGAAGGCGGCGTTTTCGATGTTTGCGCCGCAGTAGACCTTGCCGCTTTTCGTCAGCAGCGCCGCGCCGACGGCGAAATTGGAATACGGCGCGTAGGCGTGCGTGCGGGCCTCGATCGCCCGCTGCACAAGCTGTGTGTCGGTCGGGTGGGTCATGGCTGTCCCTCCTGATTTACAGAATATCGCTCGCGAAGCTCTTGCCCGGGGTGTCCAGCTGCACGCCCAGCAGCTCCGCCGCGGTGGCGGCGATGTCGCAGAAGCCGGCGCGCGTGCCGAGGTTCACGGGCTTGATCGACTTTCCGAACATGACGAGCGGGATGTACTCGCGCGTGTGGTCGGTGTGCTGCCGGAAGCCGGGATCGCAGCCGTGGTCGGCGGTGATCAACACCAGATCGTCCTCACGCAGCTCCGCGAGCAGGCTCGGCAGCCACGTGTCGAATTCGTGCAGGGCATTCGCGTAGCCGTCGATGTTGCGGCGGTGGCCGTAGACCATGTCGAAATCGACGAGATTCGTGAAGCACAGGCCGCGGAAGTCGCGCTTCGCGGCGGCGAGCGTCTGGGCCATGCCGTCGGCGTTGGACGAGGTGTAGGAGAACTCCGTCATGCCGCGCCCGGCGAAAATGTCGTGGATCTTGCCCACGGCGAGCATATCCTGCCCGGCGGCGACGACGGCGTCGAGAAGCGTAGCCTTGGGCGGCTCGAGCGAGAAATCATGCCGCCGCGGCGTGCGGGTATAGGGCCAGTCGCCGTTAAACGGGCGCGCGATGACGCGGCCCACGCCGTGCTTGCCCTTGAGGATATTCCGCGCGATGCGGCAGTATTCATACAGCTGCTCGGGCGGCACGACGTCCTCGTGCGCCGCGATCTGGAACACGGAGTCGGCGGACGTGTAGACGATGAGGTCGCCCGTTTCGATGTGCTGCCTGCCATAGTCCTTGATGACCTCGGTGCCGGAGTAGGGGCGGTTACACAGGACGCCCCGGCCGGTCTGCTCGCGGAAGGGCCTCAGGACTTCTTCCGGGAAGCCGTGCGGGTAGGTGGGCAGCGGCTGCGGCGAGACGATGCCCGAGATCTCCCAGTGGCCGATGGTGGTGTCCTTCCCGCGGGAGAGCTCCTGCAGCCGCGCGATGGCGGCGGTGGGATGCTCGGACTTTGGCAGGAAGTCGACGCCGTCCAGGTTCCCGAACCCGGCGGCGATCATGTTCGGCATGGCGAATTCCTTCGACGATGCGCACGAGCGCAGCGTATTCGCGCCCACGTCGCCGAAATCGGCGGCGTCCGGCTCCGCGCCCACGCCGAACGAGTCGAGAACGATGAGGAAAATGCGGTCCATAGCGCTCCCTCCCGCTTACTTTTCGAGCTTGACGGCCGTTTTGAGCGCCAGCTCCATCATCTGCGTGAAGGAATTCTGCCGCTCCTCGGCGGAGCAGGCCTCATGGGTGAGGATATGGTCGGAGATGGTGCAGATGGCCAGCGCGTGCTTGCCGCAGCGGGCGGCGTTCATGTACAGCGCGCCGGACTCCATCTCCGCCGCCATCACGCCCATCTTGCCCCACGCGAATGGGGCCATCTGCGGCTTGGGAAGGTCGCCGTCGTCGCCGTAGAACCGGTCGGACGAGAGAAGGTTGCCCACATGGTAGCGGACGCCCATCTCTTTGGCGAGATCCACGCAGGTCTCGAGCATATGATAGTCGGCGATGGGCGCGAACGTGCCGGGCAGGTGATACTGGCCCATCCAGTTGGAGTCGGTGCAGGCGCCCTGACCGATGACGATGTCGCGCACGTGGATATGCTCCTGCATGGCCCCGGCGGAGCCGATGCGGATGATGTTTTCGACCTCGAAGAAGTTAAAAAGCTCCCACGAGTAGATGCCCATGGACGGCATGCCCATGCCGGAGGCCATGACGCTCACGCGCACGCCGTCATACAGGCCGGTGTAGCCCTGTACGCCGCGGACGTTGTTGATGAGCTTGGCGTCCGTCAGGAAGTTTTCGGCGATGAATTTCGAGCGCAGCGGATCACCGGGCATGAGAACGGTCTGACCGAAGTCAGCGGGGGTCGCGCCGATATGCGGAGTCGGATAATTTGCCATGATGCGTTTCTCCTTTTATATAAATTTGGTGCGGAATGTCTGCGTTTTCGCCCCGGCGGGTGCGGAATGTCCGCCCGCGGGGGACTCTATACTGCATTATACAGCAAATCCCGCCGCCCTGCAAGCCCCGCCGCGCAGAGAGGATCGACGCAGGCGTGCGGAGACGATTGACGCGGGGCGGGCGGGGTGCTATACTGTGGTCGACATTCAAAACGGAGGTACTTTCTATGGCCATCCTTCTGACCGGCGGCGCCGGGTTCATCGGCAGCCACACGGCCGTCTGCCTGCTGCAGGCGGGGTACGACGTAGTGCTGGCGGATAATTTCAGCAATTCCTCGCCCAAGGTGGTCGGGCGTATCGGCGAGATCACCGGCAAAACGCCCGTGTGCGTGGAGGCGGACGTATGCGACAGGGAGGCGGTGCGGAATATTTTCCGCGCGCACGACATTCGCGCGGTGGTGCACTTCGCGGGGCTTAAGGCCGTGGGCGAATCGGTGCAGAAGCCGCTGGAATACTACCGCAACAACCTCGACTCCGCGCTCACGGTGCTGGAGGTCATGCGCGAGTTCGGCTGCCGCCAGTTCGTGTTCAGCTCGTCGGCCACGGTCTACGGCGACCAGCCCGCGCCGCTCACCGAAAGCGCGCCGACCGGCGGGTGCTCCAACCCCTACGGCTGGACGAAGTTTATGATCGAAAAAATTCTGATGGACGCCGCGCGCGCCGACGAGACGCTGTCGGTCGTGCTGCTGCGGTACTTTAACCCCATCGGGGCGCATGAGTCGGGCCGCATCGGCGAGGATCCGCGCGGCATCCCGAACAATCTCATGCCCTACATCACGCAGGTGGCGAGCGGGCGGCGCGAACAGCTGACCGTGTTCGGAAACGACTATCCCACGCCGGACGGCACGGGCGTGCGCGATTATATCCACGTGTGCGACCTGGCCGAGGGCCATCGCTGCGCGCTGGAGTATGCCGAGGCACACACGGGCTGCGAGGCCTTTAACCTCGGCACGGGCCATGGCTACAGCGTGCTGGACATGGTGCACACGTTCGTCCGCGTGAACGGCGTGAAGGTCCCCTACGTCATCGGCCCCCGCCGCGCCGGCGACCTCGCCACAGTCTACGCCGCGTGCGAAAAGGCCAAAGAGGTCCTCGGCTGGCAGGCCAAACGCGGCCTGGAGGAAATGTGCCGCGATTCGTGGAACTGGCAGAAAAAGAATCCGATGGGGTATGGTGAGTAAGCTATAGCGCAGAAAAAGCGCCCTCCCAATTTGGGAGGGCGCTTTTACGTTTAATGAATAATGAATGGTGAATGATGAAGAATGAATAATGCTCCATTCTTAGTCGTAACGTAGGGGAGGGGCTTGTCCCTCCCGTTGGTACGCGCCACCGTTCTTTTTGGGCAGTGCCGATTTGCAGAAGTCCCTTGGCTTCCCCTGGGGGAAGCTGGCTGCGGAGCGCTAGCTCCGCAGACTGATGAGGGTCGGGGAGCAGTTACGTTTTGGAACAACTGCAAAGCAAACCGTAAATGCTCCCCGGCCCTCATCCGCCCCCTTCGGGGGCACCTTCCCCGAGGGGAAGGTATGGAGTGCCTGCTGTTTCGTTCCTGCGTCAAGGATACGGTGGGCGGGCGTTACTTTGTATTCTCTCCCCGCAGGCGGATGAGTTCGTCGCGGAGGACGGCGGCGTATTCGAATTCCATCATCCTGGCGGCTTCCTTCATCTTGCGTTCGAGCTTCTCGATCTCGCGGTCGCGCTCCTGACGGGTGAGCTTCACGCCGTGCTTGCCCCTGGCGGCGGGCTCGGGGGAGGCGGAGATCTCGATGAGGTCGCGGACGGATTTGACGATCGTTTTCGGCACGATGCCGTGGGCCTTGTTGTACGCGTCCTGAATGCCGCGGCGGCGTGCCGTTTCGTCCATAGCGGCGCGCATGGCGGGGGTGATCCTGTCGGCGTAGAGGATGACGCGGCCGCCGGCGTTGCGCGCGGCGCGGCCGATGGTCTGGATCAGGCTCGTCTCCGAGCGGAGGAAGCCCTCCTTATCGGCGTCCAGAATGGCGATGAGCGATACCTCGGGCAGGTCGAGCCCCTCGCGCAGGAGGTTGATGCCGACGAGCACGTCGAATTTTGCCATGCGCAGGTCGCGGATGATCTCCATGCGCTCCATCGCGCCGATGTCGGAGTGCATATAGCGCACGCGCACGCCGTTCGTCTGGAGGTACGACGTGAGGTCCTCGGCCATTTTTTTCGTGAGCGTGGTGACGAGCGTGCGCTCGCCCTTGGCGGTGGTGGCGTTGATCTCGCCGATGAGATCGTCGATCTGCCCCTCGATGGGGCGGACAAAGACCTCGGGGTCTAAAAGCCCCGTGGGGCGGATGACCTGCTCGGCCACCTGCCCGGCGCGGGAGAGCTCATACTCCGCCGGGGTGGCGGAGACGTAGATGGCCTGATGGATGCGCTGCTCAAATTCGTCGAATTTGAGCGGGCGGTTATCGTAGGCTGACGGCAGGCGGAAGCCGTAGTCGACCAGACTCTGCTTGCGGGCGTGATCGCCGTTATACATCGCGCGCACCTGCGGCAGCGTCACGTGGCTCTCGTCCACGAACAGGAGAAAATCGTCGGGGAAATAGTCCAGCAGCGTCGTCGGCGGCGTGCCGGGGGCGCGCCCGGCGATGACGCGGGAGTAGTTCTCGATGCCGGTGCAGAAGCCGATCTCGGAGAGCATTTCAAGGTCATACTGCGTGCGCTGGCGGATGCGCTGGGCCTCGAGCAGCTTGTCGTGCTCCTCAAAAAATTTGACGCGCTCGAGCATCTCGTCCTCAATATCGTGCATGGCGCGGGCCATTTTTTCCTTCGACGCGACGTAATGCGACGCGGGGTAGATGGCCACATGGTTCAGAACGCGCTCGGGCATACCGGTGACGGCGTTGATCTGGCTGATGCGCTCGATCTCGTCGCCGAAGAACTCCACGCGGATGGCCTTGCCCTGCCAGTAGGCAGGGTAGACCTCCAGCGTGTCGCCGCGGACACGGAAGGTGTTGCGGGTGAAGCTGATGTCGTTGCGCTCATAGCGGATGTCGGTGAGGCGGCGCATGAGGGCGTCGCGCTCCTGCTCCTGCCCCGGGCGCAGCGACACGACCATGTTTTTATAGTCGATCGGGTCGCCGAGGCCGTAGATGCACGACACGGAGGACACGACGATCACATCCCGCCGCTCGGCGAGCGACGACGTGGCGCTGTGGCGCAGACGCTCGATCTCGTCGTTGATGGCGGAGTCCTTTTCGATGTAGGTGTCGGTGTGGGCGATGTAGGCCTCGGGCTGGTAGTAATCGTAGTACGAGACGAAGTATTCCACGGCGTTTTCCGGGAAAAATTCGCGGAATTCCGAGCAAAGCTGCGCCGCCAGCGTCTTGTTGTGCGCCAGCACGAGCGTGGGGCGGTTGAGATTCGCGATGATGTTCGCCATGGTGAACGTCTTGCCCGAGCCGGTGACGCCGAGCAGCACCTGATCGCTCATACCAAGCCGCACGCCGTTTGTCAGCTTCTCGATCGCCTGCGGCTGATCGCCGGTGGGACGGTAGTCGGAAACGAGTTTGAAGTCCATAAAAACACCTCCAGGCGCACCCGCGGGCGCGCGAAGTAAAAGTGAATAGTGAATAGTGAAAAAGTAAGCACCGGCTGCCGAATCCCCGACGCAGCGGCGAATTGTAGGCACCCCTTGGCTTCCCCTGGGGGAAGCTGTCTGCGGAGCGCCAGCGGAGCAGACTGATGAGGGCCGAGGAGCAGTTACGTTTTGATGAGCATGCTAAGCTATCCATAAGTGCTCCCCGGCCCTCATCCGCCCCCTTCGGGGGCACCTGTCCCTACCCTCTTTGTCCCTTCGGGACATTTCCCCCTGATAGGGGGAATCGGCCCCGAGGGGAAGGCAAGGGGTGCGCACCGCCCTGCCGCTACGTGCAAAAGCCGCAGCTGCCCACTTGCGGGAGGGGCAAGCTCCTCCCCTACGTTACGACTAAGAATGAAACATTCTTCATTTTTCATCCTTCATCCTTCATCCTTCATTATTCATTAACCCCATGCAATGAATGATGAAGAATGAATATTGAATGATGAATAGTTAGGGCGGCGGCTTATTCTTTTTCCATGGAGCCGTCGGTGGCCATGGAGATGTAGTCGCCGTCGGCGATGATGAGGTGGTCGGCGAGGGTGACGCCGACGGACTGGAGAGCCGTTTGGAGGCAGCGGGTGGTCTCGCGGTCCTCGCGGCTGGCGAGGGCGATGCCGCTGGGGTGGTTGTGCGCCACTACCACGGACGTGGCGTTGTGGTCGAGCGCCGTTTTAACGATCTTGCGCACCGAGATGCCGGCGGTGTTGACCGCGCCGCGGTGGATCAGGCGGCAGTCGAGCATTTTGCACTTGCCGTCCAGACACAAAAGCCACACGACCTCCTCGTGCTCGCCGAGAAAATACGGCAGCAGGTAGCGGCCGCACTTGTCGGTGCTGTCGAGGATGAGGTCCTGCCCGGCACGGCAGATCATATGCCGCCGCTCCATCTGCAGAAACAGCTGCAGAAAGTCCGCCGTGCGCGCGCCGACGCCCTCGACCTCCAGAAGCGCCGTTCTGGATGCCTCCAGCACGCCGGAGAGCGAGCCGAACTGCGTGAGCAGCCGGTGCGCCAGCTCGTTGGTATCGCCGCGGGGGATGACCTGATACAGCGCGACCTCCAGAAATTGCACGTCGGACAGGCTGTCGAGCCCGAACAGCTCGATCTGCTGCCGCATCCGCGCGCGGTGCCCTTCGTGTATGACCATCGTGCGCCCTCCTTCTTACCTTCTCAGCTTACAGCAATCGTTTGAGATACTGGCCCGTGTAGCTCGCCGGGCAGGCGGCGATCTGCTCGGGCGTCCCGGCGCACACCAGCGTGCCGCCGCCCGCACCGCCCTCGGGGCCGAGGTCGATGAGGTGATCGGCGACCTTGATGACGTCGAGATTGTGCTCGATGACGAGCACGGTGTTGCCGCTGCTCACCAGCAGCTGCAAAACGTCGATGAGCCGGTGCACATCCGCGATGTGCAGGCCCGTGGTCGGCTCGTCGAGGATATAGATGGTGCGGCCGGTGGCGCGGCGGGAGAGCTCGGTGGCGAGCTTCACGCGCTGCGCTTCGCCGCCGGAGAGCGTGGTGGAGCTCTGGCCGAGCTTGATATAGCCGAGACCCACGTCCACGAGCGTCTGGATCTTCTGCCGGATCTTCGGCAGGTTCTCGAAGAACGAGAGCGCTTCCTCGGCGGTCATGTCCAGCACATCCGCGATGCTTTTGCCCTTGTAGAGGACGTCGAGCGTTTCGCGGTTGTAGCGCTTGCCGCCGCAGACCTCGCAGGGGACGTACACGTCGGACAAAAAGTGCATCTCGATCTTCACCAAACCGTCGCCGCAGCAGGCCTCGCACCGGCCGCCCTTGACGTTAAACGAGAAGCGGCCGGGGCCGTAGCCCCGCGCGCGGGCGTCGGCGGTGGAGGCAAACAGATCGCGGATGTCGTTGAACACGCCCGTGTAGGTGGCGGGGTTGGAGCGGGCTGTCCGGCCGATGGGGCTCTGGTCGATGCCCACGACCTTGTCGAGCGCGTCCAGACCCTCGATCGCGTCAAATTTTCCCGGGCGCACGCGCGCGCGGTTGAGGGACGCGGCGAGCTTTTTGTAGAGGATTTCGTTCACAAGGCTCGATTTTCCCGAGCCGGACACGCCCGTGACGCACGTGAACGTGCCGAGCGGGATGGAGACGTCGATGTGGCGCAGGTTGTTTTCCGCCGCGCCGCGCACAGTGAGGAATTTGCCGTTCCCCGCGCGGCGCTGCGCCGGGACGGGGATCTTTTTCGCGCCCGAGAGGTACTGCCCCGTGACCGAGCGCGGGCAGGCCATGATGTCCTCCACCGTTCCCGCGGCCACGACCTCGCCGCCGTGCACGCCCGCGCCGGGGCCGATGTCCACGATGAAATCGGCGGCGCGCATGGTGTCCTCGTCGTGCTCGACGACGAGCACGGAGTTGCCGAGATCGCGCAGCTGGCGGAGCGTGGCGAGCAGCTTGTCGTTATCGCGCTGGTGCAGGCCGATGGACGGCTCGTCAAGGATGTAGAGAACGCCCATGAGGCTTGAGCCGATCTGCGTGGCCAGCCGGATGCGCTGGCTCTCGCCGCCGGAGAGCGTGGCCGCCGCGCGCGAGAGCGTGAGATAGTCCAGCCCCACCGCCTTCAAAAAGCCGAGCCGCGCGTGCAGCTCGCGCAGGATCTGCGACGCGATGACGGCGGCGGAGCCCTCCAGCTTCAGCTCGTCCACAAAGCGCAGCGCGTCGGAGATGGGCAGGGCGCAGAAGTCCATGATGCCCATGCCGCCCACGGTCACGGCCAGCGCCAGCTCGCCCAGCCGCCGCCCGCGGCACCTGGGGCAGGGGCGGGCGGACATGCACTCCTCCAGCTCCTTCTGCATGGCCTCGGACTGCGTTTCGGAAAAGCGGCGGCTGATGTTGTTGAGCACGCCCTCAAACGGGCGCTCCAGCGTGCCGCGGCCGCTCGCGCGCTCATAGTAGATGGTGAGCTTTTCCGTGCCGGTGCCGTAGAGGATGGCGTCCTTCGCGGCCTGCGGCAGGGACGAGAACGGCTCGGTGAGCGAGAAGTGATATTTTTTTGCCAGCGCGTCAAAGTACATCCGCGAAATGGAGTCGTCGCGGACGTTATTGAAGCCCGACGCCTGAATGGCGCCCTGCAGGATGGACTTGGACGGGTCGGGGATGATGAGCTCGGGGTCGGCCTCCAGCCGCGTGCCAAGGCCCGTGCAGATGGGGCACGCGCCGAAGGGGTTATTGAACGAGAACATCCGCGGGCTCAGCTCCGGCATACTCACGCCGCAGTCCTCGCAGGCGTAGTTCTGGGAGAACGACAGCTCGCGGTCCTCGTCCACAAGGTCCACCGCGACCAGACCGCCCGCCAGCCCCAGCGCCGTCTCGACCGAGTCGGTCAGGCGGCGGGAGAGGTCGGGCTTCATCACCAGACGGTCGATGACGACGTCGATGTAGTGCTTTTTGTTTTTGTCGAGCTGGATGGTCTCGGTCAGGTCATACAGGCTCCCGTCCACGCGCACGCGCGCGTAGCCGCCGCGGCGGGCGTCGTCAAACACCTTCTGGTGCTCGCCCTTTTTGCCGCGCACGACGGGGGCGAGGATCTGAAAGCGCGTTTTTTCCGGCAGCTGGAGGATCTGGTCGACGATCTGGTCGACGCTCTGGCGCTGGATGGGCTTGCCGCATTTGGGGCAGTGCGGGATGCCGACGCGCGCCCAGAGAAGGCGCAGGTAGTCGTAAATTTCCGTGACGGTGCCCACGGTGGAGCGGGGGTTCTTGCTGGTCGTTTTCTGGTCGATGGAGATGGCGGGGGACAGGCCGTCGATGGCGTCGACATCGGGCTTGTCCATCTGCCCGAGGAACATCCGCGCATAGCTCGACAGCGACTCCACATACCGCCGCTGGCCCTCGGCGTAGATCGTGTCGAACGCCAGCGAGGACTTGCCCGACCCGGACAGCCCCGTGAGCACCACGAGCTTATCCCGCGGGATCTCCAGCGAGATATTTTTCAAATTGTTCACCCGCGCACCCTGAATGCGGATCGACTCTTGCATGATACATACCACCTTTGGGGAGAGATTGAGAAAATAAGTAATAGTGAAGAGTGAAAAGTGAAGAAGTAAGCACGTACTGCCGGATCCCCGACGCACCGGCGAAACGCAGGCACCCCATACCTTCCCCTCGGGGAAGGTGGCGAGCGCAGCGAGCCGGATGAGGGTTGGGGAGCACTTACGGTTTGCTTTGCGGTTTCAGCTAAACGCAACTGCTCCCAGGCCCTCATCAGTCGCCTACGGCGACAGCTATCCCTACCCTCTTTGTCCCTTCGGGACATTTCCCCCTGATAGGGGGAATCGGCCCCCAGGGGAAGCCAAAGGGCCTCCAGCGAATCGGCACTGCCTCAAAAGTACGGCAGTGCTTCCCAGCGGGAGGGGCAAGCCCCTCCCCTACGTTACGACGAACAACGGGGGGCGGAAAAACCGTAACGTATATTATAGCAGATTCTTTTGCAGTCTACAACTATTTTTAGAACAAAAGTTTCTTCTCTTGTATCCGGGCGGGGGAATGTGTATAATGGGGGTAAAAGGGGGCGTGGGGCTGTGCGGAATTTGACAAAGCTGCTGTTTCAGCGGGTCGTGATCGTGTCGCTGGCAATTCTTTTGCAGGTGGCCGTGATCCTGTCGGGCGTGCTGTGGCTGCAGGAATATGAAAAGTGGCTGAATGTGGCGCTGTCCGTTTTGTCGTGGGCGGCGATCCTGTATATCATCACGACCGGCCGGGGCAACCCGAGCTACAAGATCGCGTGGATCGTGCTGATCTTCGCGTTCCCGGTCGTGGGGCTGACGCTCTATCTGCTGTTCGCGGGCAACCGCTCGTCGCGCCCGGTGTGGCGGCGGCTGAGCGGGGCGCGGACGCAGGTGCAGCTGGCGCTGCGGCAGGACGCACAGGTGATGCAGGCGCTTTCGCAGGAGGACGCGGCGGCGCACAATCAGGCGCGGTATCTGCAGTCGAGCGCGGGCTATCCCGTCTATCACAACTCCGACGCGGTCTATTTCCCGTCCGGCGAGGCGTGCTTCCGGCGGATGCTGGAGGAGCTGGAACGGGCGGAGCACTACATCTTCCTCGAATATTTCATCATCGCCCGCGGCGAGATGTGGGACAGCATTCTGGACATCCTCGCGCGCAAGGCGGCGCAGGGCGTGGACGTGCGCGTTTTATACGACGATTTCGGCTGCATCACGCGCCTGCCGGCGAACTACTGCAAGCAGCTCGGGGAGCTGGGCATCCGCGCGCGGGCATTTAACCCCTTCGTGCCGATCGTGTCCGGGCGGCTCAACAACCGCGACCACCGCAAGCTGATGATCGTGGACGGCAAGCGGGCCTTTACGGGCGGCATCAATCTGGCGGACGAGTACATCAACAGGACCTCGCCCCACGGCCACTGGAAGGACTGCGGCATCCTCGTGCGCGGCGAGGCGGCGTGGTCGATGACGGTGATGTTCCTCACGATGTGGGACTGCCTGGCAAACGAACAGGAGGAGCTGGCGGCCTTCCACCCGCTGGAGCCGGAGCGCCCCGTGGGCTGCGGCTATGTGCAGCCGTTTGCCGACAGTCCGCTCGACTATGAGGACGTGGGCGCGACGACGTTCCAGAGCCTCATCCAGAGCGCGCACGACCATGTGTGGATCATGACGCCGTACCTCATTCTGGACGACAAGATGACGAGCGCGCTGTGCATCGCGGCCAAATCGGGCGTGGATGTGCGCATCATCACGCCGGGCACGCCGGATAAGTGGTACGTGCACGCGGTGACGCGGGCAAATTACGAGCTGCTGACCGAGTCGGGCGTGCGCATTTTCGAGTACCGCCCGGGCTTTATCCACTCCAAGGTCTGCCTGGCGGACGACTGCCGCGCCGTGGTGGGCACGGTGAATATGGACTTCCGCAGTTTGTATCTGCATTTTGAGGACGCCGTGTATCTCTACGACGACCCGTCCGTCGCTCAGGTCAGCGCCGATTTCCGCACCACCTTCCCCGAATGCCGCGAGATCACCTACCAGCGCTGCAAGCACGTGCACCTGCACCAGAGATTGGGGAGAAGTTTGCTAAGAATTTTTGCACCGCTGATGTGAGCGGAATACGCAAATTTGGCCACCCCATTTCGTCGTAACGTAGGGGAGGGGCTTGCCCCTCCCGCTGGGAAGCACTGCCGTACTTTTGAGGCAGTGCCGATTCGCTGGAGGCCCCTTGGCTTCCCCTGGGGGAAGCTGGCTGCGGAGCGTTAGCGGAGCAGACTGATGAGGGCCGGGGAGCAGTTGCATTTAGCTGAGCATGCAAAGCAAACCGTAAGTGCTCCCCGGCCCTCATCCGCCCCCTTCGGGGGCACCTGTCCCTACCCTCTTTGTCCCTTCGGGACATTTCCCCCTGATAGGGGGAATCGGCCCCGAGGGGAAGGTATGGGGTGCCCAGCATTTCGCTCCTGCGTCGGGGATACGACAGCAAGTGCTGACTTCAATTCCGCCCTTCGGGGTGGGATTTTTTGTTTGTGTCTGCATTCGTGCGTTTTTTTGGTATCGTCCGGTTTACAATAACCTCGCGCCCGCCTGGGGCGCGGGGAGGGGTCTGGGACATGGTGACAACGACCGGTACGGCGGCGGGGGCGGGACGGGTGATGCTCATTCCCGTGGACGCGCTGCGGCCGAACCCCGCGCAGCCGCGCGGGGTGTTTGACCCGGAGGGGCTGCAGGCGCTGGCGGACTCCATCCGGCAGTACGGCGTCCTGCAGCCGCTGAGCGTGCGGCTGACGGAGGACGGGCCGGAGCTGATCGCGGGCGAGCGCCGCCTGCGCGCGGCCAGGCTCGCAGGGCTGCGCACGGTGCCGTGCCTGCCGGTGGGCGCGGACGAGGAGGCGTCGGCCATGCTGGCGCTCATCGAAAACATCCAGCGCCGCGACCTCGACTTCTGGGAGCAGGCGCAGGGCATCGCCCGGCTGATGCACCGCTTTTCCATCACGCAGGAGCAGGCGGCGCGGCGGCTGGGGATGAGCCAGTCGGCGGTCGCGAACAAGCTGCGCATCCTGCGCCTGCCGGAGGATGTTTTGCAGCAGCTTCGCGACGCGGGTCTCGGCGAGCGGCACGCGCGGGCGCTTTTGCGTCTGCCGGACGAGAGCGCGCAGCGGCGCGCGGCGCGGCTGGCCGCGGAGGGGCACTGGAGCGTGGCGCGGCTGGAGCAGTATGTGGATGCGCAGGCGCAGCCGCCCGCGAAGCGCACGCGCTTCGGCGGCTTTCTGCTGCGCGACGCGCGGGTGCTGCTGAACGCGGTGCAGCACCATCTGGACGTGGCGCGGGAGGCGGGCATCGGCGCGTGCAGCGACCGCCGCGAGACCGACCGCGAGATCATCCTGACCATCCGCATCCCCAAGCAGGTGAAACGGGAGCGGTGAGCCCTTTTTGTGGAAAATCTCAAAAAACACGGACGCACGCACAGGGTTTGTGCGTGCGTTTTTGTGCAAATAGCTAAAAATTTTTCAGGAAACAGAACTTTTTTCAGCTTGCAAACGGTTTGAAGTATGATATAGTATATATTTGTCTGAAAATCAAAGAATAGCAAAAAAGTTCTGACCGAAACAGCGTGTTTCCGGTCCAAATGAGAAAGGGGTACATCATGGCACACAAGTTCGTATATCTGTTTTCCGAGGGCAACGGCCATATGCGCGAGCTGCTCGGCGGCAAGGGCGCAAACCTGGCGGAAATGACCAATCTGGGCATGCCCGTCCCGCAGGGTTTCACCATCACCACCGAGGCCTGCACGCAGTACTATAAAGACGACCGTCAGATCAATTCCGAGATCGAGGCGGAGATCATGGAGTACGTCGAAAAGCTGGAGGAAATGACCGGCAAGAAGTTCGGCGATCTCTACAATCCGCTGCTCGTGTCCGTGCGCTCCGGCGCGCGCGCGTCCATGCCCGGCATGATGGACACCATCCTGAACCTGGGCCTGAACGACGAGGTCGTGGTCGCGTTCGCGAAAAAGACCAATAACCCCCGCTTCGCCTACGACTCCTACCGGCGCTTTATCCAGATGTACTCCGACGTCGTCATGGAGGTGGGCAAGAAGTATTTTGAGCAGCTCATCGACGAGATGAAGGCCGCCCGCGGCGTCACGCTCGACACCGAGCTGACCGCCGACGACCTCAAGGAGCTGGCCGAGAAGTTCAAGGCCGAGTACCGCGAGAAGCTGGGCGAGGAGTTCCCTCAGGATCCGAAGGTCCAACTCATGGGCGCCATCAAGGCCGTGTTCCGCTCCTGGGATAACCCCCGCGCCATCTACTACCGCCGCATGAACGACATCCCCTCCGACTGGGGCACTGCCGTGAACGTCCAGTCCATGGTGTTCGGCAACACCGGCGACACGTCCGGCACGGGCGTGGCCTTTACCCGCAACCCCGCCACGGGCGAAAAGAAGCTGTTCGGCGAGTTTTTGATGAACGCGCAGGGCGAAGACGTCGTGGCCGGCATCCGCACCCCGCAGACCATCGACCAGCTGGCCGAGGTCATGCCCGAGGCGTATGAGCAGTTCGTGGACATCTGCAAGAAGCTGGAGTATCACTACCGCGACATGCAGGACATGGAGTTCACGATCGAGAATAAGAAGCTGTACATGCTCCAGACCCGCAACGGCAAGCGCACCGCGGCCGCCGCGATGAAGATCGCCTGCGATCTGGTCGACGAGGGCATGATCACCGAAAAAGAAGCGGTCGCCATGATCGACCCGAAGAGCCTGGACGCTCTGCTGCACCCGACGTTTGACGCCGCGGCGCTCAAGAAGGCCAAGGTCATCGGCACGGGTCTGGCGGCGTCCCCCGGCGCGGCGTGCGGCAAGATCGTCTTTACCGCCGAGACCGCGACCGACTGGGGCAAGAACGGCCAGAAGGTCGTGCTGGTCCGTCTGGAGACCAGCCCCGAGGACATCGAGGGCATGCACTATTCGCAGGGCGTCCTGACGGTGCGCGGCGGCATGACGTCGCACGCGGCGGTCGTGGCGCGCGGCATGGGCACGTGCTGTGTCTCCGGCTGCGGCGCGATCAAGATGAACGAGGAAGCCAAGTCCTTTGAGCTCGGCGGCAAGACCTATAAAGAGGGCGACTGGATCTCCATCGACGGCTCCACCGGCAACATCTACGGCGAGAAGATCAAGACCACGGCGGCGGCCATCTCCGGCAACTTCGACCGCCTGATGACCTGGGCGGACAAGTTCCGCAAGCTCGGCGTCCGCACGAACGCCGACACCCCGCGCGACGCGGAGCAGGCGGCGGCCTTCGGCGCCGAGGGCATCGGCCTGTGCCGCACGGAGCATATGTTCTTTGAGGCCGACCGCATCAAGGCCATCCGCGAGATGATCGTGTCTGAGACCGCCGAGCAGCGCGAAAAGGCGCTGGCCAAGCTCGAGCCGATCCAGCAGGGCGACTTTGAAGCGATCTACGAGGCGATGAAGGGCCGCCCGGTCACCATCCGCCTGCTCGATCCGCCCCTCCACGAGTTCGTCCCGACCGATCCGAAGGACATTGAGGAACTGGCCAAGGAGATGAACATCTCCGTGGAGCACCTGAATCAGGTCATTGCCGGCCTGCACGAGTTTAACCCCATGATGGGCCACCGCGGCTGCCGTCTGGACGTCACGTACCCCGAGATCGCCAAGATGCAGACCGCCGCGATCATCAAGGCGGCGCTGGCTGTGCGCAGCCGCCGTCCGGCCTGGAAGATCGTGCCCGAGATCATGGTCCCGCTGGTCGGCGAGGCCCGCGAGCTGGCGTACGTCAAGTCCGTCATCGACCAGGTCGCCAGGAAGATCATCAAGGCCGCCGGCAGCGACATGGAATACAAGGTCGGCACGATGATCGAGATCCCGCGCGCGGCGCTCACCGCCGACGATATTGCCAAGGAAGCGGCGTTCTTCTCCTTCGGCACGAACGACCTGACGCAGATGACCTTCGGCTTCTCCCGTGACGACGCGGGCAAGTTCCTCGCGTCCTACTATGACCGCAAGATCTACGAGTCCGATCCGTTCTCCAAGCTCGATCAGGCGGGCGTGGGCCGCCTGGTGAAGATGGCGTGCGAGCTGGGCCGTCAGACCCGCCCGGACATCAAGCTGGGCATCTGCGGCGAGCAGGGCGGCGATCCGTCCACCGTGGAGTTCTGCCACAACATCGGCCTCAGCTACGTCTCCTGCAGCCCCTTCCGCGTCCCCATCGCAAGATTGGCCGCCGCCCAGGCTGCCATCAAGGCGGAAAAGTAAAACGATCAAAGAATCTCCCCGGAGCAAAAGCTCCGGGGAGATTTTTTGTTTCTGTATAGGGAAAACATGAAAAGCAAGCGCCTGCGGCGGGCGGTCTGTTATCCTTCCCGGACGGGGATGATGACGCGGGTGACGTAGCGGGTGCGGTCGGTGGAGGTGAAGGTATCGGCCATATACTCCTCGATCACCGTGTCCGACAGCGCGATATTGTGATCCACCGCCCACTCGCGCAGTACCTTATAGGCGTCGGTCAGGGAGCTGGGGTCGCCGATGTTCACGGTGCACAGCGCGTTATAGCCGCCGAAGCGCTTGATGCGCCCCGGCTGCTCCTCCGCGTCCTTATTGAGGATCTCGCGGGCGATCTGATACGTCCTTGCCGCGCCCTGCACGCCCTCGCTCAGCGCGGTCAGGTCGCAGTGCTCGCGGATGGAGAGCTTCGTGTCGCCCAGCTTCAGGCCCATCGCCTCCGCCTGCCGTGACAGCTCCACGACGTGGCCGATGTAGTCCTGCTGCACACCGGCGTGCGCCTCGTCCGTATATTCATTATACAAAATGCGGCTCTCCGGCACCCAGTTGACGCTGATCCAGAAATGCTGATAGCGGCTGGAGTCGATGGCCTCCTGCCCGGTGAGGTACGCGAGCGTGCGCGTGTTCATCACCAGAGCGTTGACGATGCTGTGATAGCGGTTGAGCGACGCCTGGATCTCCTGCTCCACCATGGCGAGGTTGAGCTGCAGCTCCTGCACGAGCTGCTCGACGTCGCGGTTGATGAACAGGCGAGGGATGCTCTCGTTGGAGATGCCGATGTTGCGCAGCTCATTGAGGAAAAACAGCAGCTCGATCTGATCCTCGGTGTAATACCGGTAGCCCGTCTCGGGGTTGCGGTATTTGGGCTTGATGAGCCCGATCTGATCGTAATAGCGCAGCTGCCGCGGCGAGATGCCGCAGAGCCGGGCCATCTCGCCGATGCTGTAGGTTTTCGGTCGTTTCATGCGCATGTTCGCTCCTGACGTTTCAAGCTGTTTTGATCGTATCTGCATCCCGGCGGGATGCAGGATCGGGCGGGGAGTTCCCCGCCCGATCGAATTTTTGTGCCGTGTTACAAAAAGACCGTCCGGCCGGTGCGGCTGCTCTCATACGCGGCGTCGATGACGCGCTGGTCGCGCACGCACTCCATGGGGTCGATGTACGCCGTGCCGCCATGCAGGATGGCCTCGCCGAAATCGCTGAGCGTCCGGGTATACATATTGCCGAACTGCGCCGTCAGCTCCGTGCCGACCGTGTTGCCCACGGCCGGCTCGGCGTAGAAATCGTCCTCGCCCTCGCGCAGCGCCAGCTCCCAAAGCGTGCCCTCGTCAAGCTGGCCGATGATCTTGTCGCCGAGCAGACGTCCGCGCGTGCCGAACAGGTTCATCGTCCACTTGCCCGCGCTGTCGGGGATGTTGAAGTTCGTGAACACGGTGCACTGCGCGCCGTTTTCCATCCGCATGAGCACGGTGGAGGAATCCTCCACGCCGTAGCCCTCCGGTGGAAAGGAGATGCGCTCGTTCATCGCCGTGACCGCCGTGACCTCCAGCCCCGTTACGTAGCGCAGCAGGTCGATCAGGTGGATGCCCATGTCCATGAGCGGCCCGCCGCCCGCACGCCCCAGATCGGTGGACCAGCATGCCTTGGGTACCCAGCAGGAAAAGCGCGCGTCGGCCGAGACGACCTGCCCGATCTGCCCGGCGGCGATCGCCTCGCGAATACGGCAGATGTGCGTGCCGTAGCGCATCATCAGATCGACCGACAGTAAAACGCCCTTTTTCCGGCAGTATTCCACGGTGCGCAGCGCGTCGGCGGCGTTCAGCCCCAGCGGCTTTTCGCACAGGACGTGCTTGCCGTGATCCGCGGCGAGCCGCGTCAGCTCCGAATGCGTAAAGACGGGCGTGGCGATATACACCGCGTCCAGCTCGTCGTTTTCGAGCATCTGCTCCGCAGAATCATACGCCCGCTCGGCGCCGAACTGCTCCTGCACGGCCTGCGCGGACGCGAGGTCACGCGCCATCACCGATACGAGCTGCGCGTTTTCCGCCAGCAGCATCCCCGGGATGGTGCGCGTGCGCGCGATCCCGCCGCAGCCGATCACGCCCCAGCGAACCTTTCTCATACTCGTTTCTCCTTATTTTCCTTCCTGTAAATACAGATCCCCAAAAAACGCCGGCTGGTGGAAGTCCGCCACGCCGTTTGTGATCGGGCTCCAGCACAGCTCATGCGGCGAGCGGAGGTCGTCGCCGCACTTGTAAAAATTCGCGCGCATATGCAGCCCGGCGTGCACCGTGAAGCCCGGCATGAACAGCCGGATCACGCGCTGCGGCACGCAGAACGTCACGCCCCAGAGACCGCCCTCCCGGAACGGCTCGATGGCGAGCAGCTGCCGCACGTCCCACGGGTGCAGGCGGATGAGGTCCGCCCGCCCGTGCCCGAAGCCGAAAAAGCACGCGCCGTTGGGGTTCAGCTCGATGTTAAAATACCGCGGATCGTCCGCCAGCGGACTGAGGAACAGCTCCAGACAGCTGTCGCGGCAGACGGGGTCTGTGTCGCCCGTAAAGCGGGCCAGAATTTCCGGCTCGCGCGCCGTCAGGCGGACGTACAGGCCCGCGTCGTCCCAGCACAGCTGCGCCGCCGCCGCGACGGGCGCGGGCGGCTGCACCAGCGCGTGCTCCAGCCGCGCCTGCGGCACACGCGCCCAGTCGATCGCGCCGCCCGTCCGCTCTTTTATCATATAGGTATGCATGGCATTCTGTCAATCCCGGATCTGCGGCAGCTCTTCGCCGCGCAGCAGGATCTTTTTCACATGGAAGCCCGCGTCCACCAGCAGGATGTTCGCCAGCCGCCCCGCCTCGATGGAGCCGACGCGGTCATACAGCCCCAGCGCCTTCGCCGAATTCGTGGCGGCGCACTTGAACGCCACGCGCACGTCCGCGCCCGTAAAGCGCATAAAGTTCCGCGCCGCGCGGGCCAGCGTCAGGCGGCTGCCGGAGAGCGTGCCGCGGAAGTCGTAGTTCACGTCGCTCTCGGGGTCGAGATTTTTGCCCATGCCGTCCGACGGCTCCACGAACGTGTCGGTGATGAGGATGATATGATCCTCCCCGGCGGCGCGCAGCGCGGCGTTGACGTTGACCTTCGACACGTGGAACCCGTGCGCGTCGCAGATCAGCTCATAGTACATCCCCGGGATGGACAGGGCGATGTCCGCCGTGCACTCCTGCGGATGCTGCGTGCGCTTGGCGGCCTCGGCCATGCCGAGATAGTTGCCGTTGGCGTCGTACAGATGGGTAAAGATCGTGGCCCCGCGCGCCACGGCGCGCTCAATGTCGGCGGGCCCGGCCTCGGTGTGGCCGATGGCGGGGCGGATGCCGTATTTGCACAGCTTTTCCTCCAGCCGCGGCGCATCCGGCAGATCGGGCGCGTAGGTGCAGTGCAGCGCATACGGCGCGGCCAGCGCAAAAAAGCGCTCGCACATCTCGTCGGAATAGTCCAGCGCCCGCTCGGGGCAGGAGCCGTAGCGCTTGTTGATGAACGGCCCCTCCAGATGGATGCCGGGGATGGTGGTCCCGGGGTCGTTTTGAATGGCGTCGATGCTGCGGCGGATCATGCCCAGCTGCACCGCCGCCGCGTCGCCGTAGTCGGAGCTGGGGATGTAGGTCGTGGTGCCGTGGAGCAGATGCCCGCGCGCCGCGCCCGCCGGATCGTCATTGACGGAAATACCGATGTCATGCCACTGATAGCCGTGCGAGTGCTGGTCGATCAGCCCCGGGCCGACGTAAAGCCCCGCCGCGTCCAGGATCTCCGCGTCCGCCGGGATGTCCACCTGCCCCGCGGCCACGATGCGCCCGCCCTCGATGAGGACGCTGCCGTCGATGATCCGCTCCGGGAAGACCAGTTTTCCGTTTATAATGGCTTTCATTGTTTTATTCCTTTTCTGTACATTGATAGCAGGCGACCAGGTGACCGCCGCCGATGTCCGTCAGCTTCGGCTCTCCGGCCGTGCACGCCGCCGTGCAGGACTCGCAGCGCGCGGCAAACCGGCAGCAGGGCTTGGGATTGATGGGCGAGGTGATCTCGCCGCGGATCAGGATGCGCTCGCGCCGGTTGTGCAGGCTCGGGATCGGCAGGGCCGACAGCAGCGCCTTGGTGTACGGGTGCGTCGGGTTTTGGAACAGCTCCTCCGTCTTTGCCTTTTCGATCATCCGGCCCAGATACATCACGGCGATCTCGTCGGAGATGTAGTTGACCACGGACAGGTCGTGCGTGATGAAGATATACGTCAGCCCCCGCTCCTTCTGCAGCCGGCGCAGCAGGTTCAGGATCTGCGCCTGAATGGACACATCCAGCGCCGAGACCGGCTCGTCGCAGACGATGAACTTCGGGTCCATCGCCAGCGCCCGTGCGATGCCCACGCGCTGGCGGCGGCCGCCGTCCAGCTCGTGCGGATAGGCGTTCACCAGCCGCTCGTCCAGACCCACGGTCTCCATCAGCTCCAGCACCTTGGCAAAGCGCTCATCGGCGTCGCGGTATTTGCCCGTGAGTGTCAGCGCTTCGTCGATGGCCTGCGAGATGGTGAGCTTGGGGTTGAGCGAGGAAAACGGGTCCTGAAAGATCAGCTGCATATCCCGCCGCAGCTCCTTGAGCCGGCGCCGGCCGACCTTGGTGATGTTCTCGCCGTCAAAGAAGATTTCGCCCGCCGTGGGCTCGATCAGCCGCAGGATCGTCCGCCCGAGCGTCGACTTGCCGCAGCCGGACTCGCCGACCACGCCCAGCGTCGTGCCCCGCGCGATGGAAAGCGTCACATCGTCGACCGCGTGGAGCTGCCCGGCGCCGACCTTAAAATATTTTTTGAGGTTTCGGATCTCCAGAATATTTTCAGCCATGCTCGTGTTCCTCCACATAGTCCTGCCGCTGCAGGCGGTTTTCCGCCGTGTGCTCATACAGCCAGCACTTTACAAAGTGCGTGTCCGTGATCCGCATACGCGGCGGCATTTCCTGCCTGCAGCGCTCGGTCGCGTAGTTGCAGCGCGGCCAGAACGGACAGCCGGTGGGCAGGTCCGTCGGGTCGACGGTGCGGCCCTTGATGGGCAGCAGCGCCCGGTCGCGGTGGTCAATATCCGGCAGGGAGTTGAAAAGCCCCTCGGTATACGGGTGCCGCGTGCGGTCAAAGATCTCGGCGAGCAAGCCGTTTTCGATGATCGTCCCGGCGTACATGACGTACACCTCGTCGCACATCTCGGCCACGATGCCGAAATCGTGCGTGATCATCAGGATCGTCGTGTTGGACGTCTCGCGCAGCTGCTTCATCAGCTCCAGCACCTGTGCCTGAATGGTCACGTCCAGCGCCGTGGTCGGCTCGTCGGCGATGAGCAGCTGCGGCCCGCAGGCAAGGCCCATCGCGATGAGCACGCGCTGCTTCATGCCGCCGGAGAACTGGTGCGGATAGTCTGTCGCCCGCGAGGCGGGGATGCCCACCTGCTCCAGCAGCCGCCCGGCCTCCGCCAGCGCCTCGTGCCTGCCCATGTCCTTGTGCAGCACCAAGCTCTCGGCGATCTGATCGCCCACGTTCAAAACCGGGTTCAGCGACGACATCGGGTCCTGAAAGATCATCGACACCTTATTGCCGCGGATGAGCGACATCTCGGCCTCGTTCTGGCTGAGGATGTCGATGCCCTCGAGCGTGATCTTTCCACGGATGATCTTGCCCTGCGGCTTCGGCACCATGTTCAGCACGGCCAGCGCTGTGGTGGTCTTGCCCGCGCCGGTCTCGCCGACGATGCCGATGGTGCTGCCGCGGCGGACCTTGAGATCCACGCCGTTGAGCGCCTTGACCGTCTCCTCCTTGCTGATAAAGTGCACATGGAGGTCTTCAATGTTCAGCAGCAGTTCCTCTTCCGGCTGCTGCGCTTCGTTTTTCTGCAAGGTCTCTTCGTTCTTCATGTCTGCACCTCCGCCTCAGCATTTGAGCTTGGGATCGAGCGCGTCGCGCAGACCGTCGCCGATCAGATTGAACGAGACTGCCGAGAAGAAGATCGCAAGCCCCGGCACGATGACGAGATACGGATACGTGCGCATATTCGTCCGCGCCGCCGAGATCATGCAGCCCCATTCCGGCGTGGGCGCGGAAATGCCCAGCCCCAAAAACGACAGCTCCGCCACCCACAGGATGTTGCAGGCGATCTGGATGCTGAGATGCACGATGATGGGCGCCACGCAGTTGACCAGCACGTGTTTAAGGATGATCTTCCACGTGGACTGGCCGAGCGCGCGGGCGGCCTCGATGTATTCCATGTTCCGCACGCCTAAAACGGCCGAGCGCACCGTCCGGCTGAGACCCACCGTGGTGGATACGCCGATGGCGATGATGAGATTCGTCTCGCTCGCGCCCATGGCCGCGACCATGGCGATGGCCAGCACGATGCACGGCACGCACGCCAGAACGTCGATGCAGCGCATGAGGATGTTGTCCACCGCGCCGCCGTAGAAGCCCGCGAGCGAGCCGATCGTGCCCGAGAGCAGCAGGCCGAGAAGCCCCGCGCCCACCGCGATGCGCAGCGAGACGCGGCCGCCGTGGATGACGCGCGCGAGCATATCGCGCCCGAGATCGTCGGTGCCCAGCAGGTGCGCCGCCGACGGCGACTGCAGCCGATCGCGCGTGTTCGTGGCGATGGCGACGGTCTTGTAATCCGCGATGACGTTGGCAAAGATCATCAGCAGCAGAATGACGATGAAGATCAGCAGCCCCACCACCGCCAGACGGTTGCTTTTGAAGATGCGCCACATCTCCAGCGCCTTGTTCGCCTTGTGGTATTTTTTCAGGAATTCGCGCTTGTTGACTTTTTTCGTTTCTTTCACATCAGCCATGGCTTTTTCCTCCGCTCACATACTGCGCCTTGATGCGCGGATCGAGGAAGGCGAAGGCGACGTCCGTCAGAATGGACATCAGCGCCACGCCGATCGCCATGACCGTCACGCAGCCCAGCACCGGGTTCATATCGCGCTTGTTGACCGATTCCACCAGCAGCCGCCCCATGCCGGGGATGCCGAAGATGGTCTCCACGATCGTCGCGCCGCCGAACATCTCGCCGATGATAAAGCCGATGAGCGAGACCGTGGGCAGCAGGGCGTTGCGCAGCGCGTGCTTGAAGATGATGCTGCGCTGCTTCACGCCCTTGGCGCGGGCGGTGCGGATGTAGTCCATGCGCATCGCCTCGATCATGGACGAGCGTGTCGTGCGCGACAGCGACGCCAGATACGTCAGGCTCATCGTGACCGCCGGCAGGATGAGCGCCGCCGGGGAGTCCAGCCCCGACGCCGGCAGCCACCCCAGCCGCAGCGAAAACAGCAGCACCAGCAAAAGCCCCACCCAAAACGCCGGGGCGGACACGCCGATGAGCGAAAAGGCGGTGGTGAAGCCGGAAAACCAGGAGTTCGGCTTCAGCGCGGCGAGAATGCCGATGGGGATGGAGATGACCACGGCGAGCGTCACAGACGTCACCAGGATATACAGCGTGTTCGGCAGGCACACGGCGAGCATCGCCGTGACCGGCTCGCGCGACATAAAGGAGATGCCGAGGTTGCCGGTAAAAATACCGCCGATATAATTGATAAACTGCACAAAAAACGGCAGATCGAGTCCCAGCTCATGCTTGAGAATGGCAGCGGCCTCCGGCGTCCACTGCGTGCCGAGCAGCTGCATGGTAATATCGCCGGGGGCAAAATACAGCAGCGTAAAGACAATAAACACGACCGCAAGCAAAATCGGGATGGTCAGCAGCAGCCGTTTCAGGATATATTTCCACATAAAGATTCCTCTTTCTTCCTAAAGCGCCTGCGCGCCCGAGGGCGCGCAGGCTGATGGAGCTGCGGACCTAGTAGGTGAGCTTATAGAGGTTGTACGGCATCAGGCAGCACATCTCGACGTTCTTGAGGTCGGCGTTTGCCAGCGCACGCTGCTCGTTGACATACAGCGGGATCCACGGGCAATCCTCGCAGAGGATCTCCTCCCACTCGTGGTAGGCCTCGATACGGGCGTTGTCGTCCATATTGAACGCCTTGGGGAACAGCGCCTCCAGCTCGGGGTTCACATACTTGGAGAAATTGTTCGCGCCGATGGCGGCCTCGCCCAGCGTGCAGGGGATGGTCAGCGCGTCATCGGGCGGGCCGGACCACGCCACGATCCCTGCGTTGCACTGGCCCTGGTCGATCAGCGGGATAATATCGACCATCTGCTCAATGGTCACGATCTTACAGGTCACGCCGACCTCGGCGAGCTGCGCCTGAATGAGCGCGGCCATGCTGTTAAAGGAGGCGTCGCAGGTCAGCTCGAACGTCAGGTTCTCCACGCCCGCTGCCTTCAGCAGTTCTTTTGCCTTTTCGGGGTTATACTCGTAATTTCCGGGGTTCTCCACATAGCCAATGCACGCGGGCGCGACGTAGTCAAACACGACCTGGCCGCAGCCCTCCTCCTGCACCAGCAGGCAGGCCTCGCGGTCGATGGCGTAGTTGAGGGCCTGACGGACCTCCTTCTTCTGGAACTCCGGCGCGTTGACGTTCATAAAGATGTAGAAATAGCGCGCGGAGGCAATGCGGTGGATGGCGACGTTGGGGTCGGCTTCCGCCGTTTCGATGTCGGCGGCGGAGAAGTTGTCGCAGAGGTCAGCCTCGCCGGTCTGCACCATGATCGTTCTGGTGGAGGCCTCGGGCACGATCTTGAAGGTGATGGAGTCATTCTGCGGGGCGGTCGCCGCGTCCCACCAGTACTCGTTGGGGATCAGCTCCACAGAGCTGCCGACCACGCGGCTTTTGACCTTGTAGCGGCCGGAGCAGACGGGATCCGACCACAGGTTGGGATCAGCCTTCGCCTTTTCCAAAAAATCGGCGGAGTGGATGGATGAGAGCGGGTCCGCCAGCGCCAGGTTGAGCTGCGGATAGATGTCGGCGGTGTTGACGATGACGGTGTAATCGTCCTTCACATCGACCGAGAGGATCTGGTCAAACATCTCACCGGCGAGCTTGGAGTTGACGGCGTACATGATGGACGCCGCGACATCCTTCGCCTTGATCTCCGTGCCGTCGCTGAACTTCGCGCCCTGGTGGATCTTGTACTGCACCTGCGTGTCGCTCAGGATGGTCTCCTCCTCCACCAGATGCGGGATGGCGTTCGTATCCTCGTCATACTCGAACAGGCGGTCATACACCAGGAAGTAGAACGGGAAATCCTCGTTCGCCCAGCGCGTGCCGGTGTTGAAGCTGCCGAGATCGTACTGCACGGCCACAACGATGTTGCCGTCATGGTCGCCGACCTTGCCGCCCGACGCCGCCGGAGCCGCGGTCTGCGTGTCCGAAGCGGGGGCATTCGTGCTGCCGCTGCACGCCGTGATGGCAAACAGCATCACAGCCGCCAGAAGCAGACACAGCGCCTTTTTCATAGCTTTCATTTTTCTTCCTCCATATTCTTTTTTTGAGGCAGGGAGCCCCTGACCCTTGCTATTTTAAAATTAGCCCATTCCGTTTGGGAGAGTCAATGTATTTTTATGGAATATATTTTCTTCATTCTCTCCCTGCATTTTATGCAAACAGCACAAAACAATATTCTATAATTTGTTGCAATTGGACTTATTCACAACGTTTCCAAGCCTTCTGCCGCGCTTGCAAACCTTACATAGCGGAAGGTTTGCGGGGTATTTTATCGCGCTGCGCTCATTCCTTCTCCCGCTCCAGCACGGCGCGGCTGCCGGACACCTGCAAGAATTCCCGCAGCACCCAGCGCGTGCGGTCATAGACCTGCCGCTGGGCAAACGCGATGTCGCCCGGGCGCTGCTCGAGCGCCTGCTCATACGGCTGGCGGATCTCGGTGGCCACATTGATCTTGGCGACGCCCGCCTGCACGGCACGCAGGATATATTCCTGCCGGATCCCCGAGCCGCCGTGCAGCACCAGCGGCAGATGCCCCGCCGCGTCCGCAAGCGTGCGCAGATGCTCGATGTCCAGCCGCGCCTGCGGCTTCGGCAGGTGTCTTGTTGCCGCGGCGATCGCGCCGTGAAAGCTCCCCGCCGCCACGCTCAGCCAGTCGCAGCCGGATCGCGCGGCAAACTCGGCGGCCTCCGCCGGATCGGTAAAGCCCTTTCGGGACGCGAACAGCTCCTCATAGCTTCCGATGCCGCTGCCCTCGTGCCCGGCCACAGCTCCCAGCTCCGCCTCCACCGCCGCGCCGTAGCGCGCGGCGAGCGCCGCCGCCTGCTGCGTGACGGCAATGTTCTCCGCCAGCGGCAGACGGGAGCCATCCACCATCACAGACGCGTACCCTGCGTCCAGCGCCCGCTGCAGGATCGGCAGATACGCCACGCGCTGCCCATCCTCGTCAATAACGGGCACATGATCCAGATGCAGCAGGCAGCCGGGCTTTTTCACACGGAAAAATTCCTCCGCCACGGCCTCCGGGCTGCGGGACTCGAACTTCTCCCACTCCAGCCGCGCCACCTGCACCATGGCGGCGGCGTTCTCGTCAAAGACGGCGTTCGCGACCGCCTCCAGCATCGGCAGGTAGGGGATATTGAAGGCCGGGATCACGGTTTTGGTGCACAGCGCGCGCCGGACGGTGGTTTGCGCATCCATAGGCATCCCTCCTTTTTTCAGTAGATCGCTCTTCCAGCGTAGCGGTCCGCGCTCCCTGAAAAAAGGTGCATTCGGTCAGAATATGGTCAATTCGTCCGCGCACGAAAAATTTTCCATGCCGCGGATGTAGAGACCCCCGGCGCGGAAAGCCTCGCGCCGGGGGATGCTTTTTGTCGGATTCAGCGCCCTTCTGCCCGCGCGGCGGCGCGCAGCGCCGAGGCGGACATGCCCATCTGCCGTGAGAACACGCGCGAAAAATGCCCGTAGTCCGAGAAGCCGACGTCATAGGCGATGTCGGTGATGCGGCGGTCGGTCGTGCGCAGCAGCTCGCACGCGCGCAGGATGCGGCGGCTGCGGATATACCGCGCCACGGAGCAGCCGAGATACTCCGCCGCCGCGGCGTACAGCCGCGTCCTGCGCATATGGAACTCCGCGCAGAGCTCCTCCACCGGGATCTCACGGCCGATATTTTCGTCGACGAACCGGTCCATATGCCGGATGAACTCCGAGCGCTCCGGCGTGACCCAGCGGTTGGTCAGCAGATACGTCACCAGCGCCTGCAGAACGGTGGCGCATGCGTCCAGCTCCGCTGCGCTGTGGGCGGGGATGCGGTCGATGATCGCGCCGATGCCGGGAAAATCGGCCTCCGACAGGCGCGCATGCAGCGCGCGGCGCGTTTTTTCGCTGTCCTCGCGGCGCAGCACCTGCCCGAACATGACGTAGCCCAGCACGCCGTTGTGGTCGCAGATGGGCATGGTCGTCTCACACAGCCCCATATGGCAGCGGTAATGCACCACGGTCTTCTTCTCGGCGCACAGCAGGCAGTTTTCACGGTCGCACGCGTCGCAGCGGCGATCCATCTCCGGATCGCGGTCGATACAGGCGCAAAACTCGCTCTTTTCCAGCGGATAGCTCATCAGCTCGCAGATATTCTCGTCATACAGCACGATCCGCACCTGCGTCAGCGTGTGAAAATCGCGGAGCATTTTGTAAAGATTTGTCGTATCCAGCCGCAGCATTTCCATCCCCTCCTGTGACGATCATACGCCGCGGCGGCAAAAATTGCAAGCCAGCCGGCGCGAATTACAGGTAAAATTTATCCGTGCTCGGACAAATATAACATAAAACGGACGGATCCCTCTTTCCGCCGCCGCCTGCGGCCCGTAGACTGAAGGCAGAGCAACGCAAGGGAGGGGCAGACGATGGCAGCATGGGATCCGGGACTTATCCGCCGGTGCGGCGACGCATACCAGCTCTGCGGCACACGGCACTACCGCCTGACAGACGGCCGCGCCGACGGCTGCCGCTGCATCGACGTGCGCACCGGCAGCGGGCTGGACTTTACGGTCGTATGCGACCGGGCGATGGACATTTCGCTGGCGTCGTACCGCGGGGTGAATCTGGTGTTTCTCGCGCCCGACGCCGAGGCGCACCCGGCATATTATGAGTCGTTCGGAAATGAATGGCTGCGCACCTTCTCCGCAGGGCTGCTCACCACGCTCGGACCTACGCATCTTGGCCCTGCGTGCACCGACGGCGGCGAGGCGCTCGGGCTGCACGGACGGCTCGGCGCCGTCCCGGCGCGGCGCGTGGCCGACCTGTCGGACGCGGAGCGCGGAACGATCGAGCTGCGCGGCACACTGACGGACGCCGCCGTGCTCTGCCACAAGCTGCGCATCCGGCGCACCATCCGCGCCAGCGCGGAGCATCCGTCGCTGCTGCTGACGGACGAGGTCGAAAATTTCGGCGCACAGGACGTGCCGCTGTGTATGCTCTACCACATCAACTTCGGCTATCCGCTGCTGTCGCCAGAGGCCGAGCTGCTCGTCCCGGATACGCGGCGAACGCCGTTGGATGCGGCCGCCGGGCGCGGCAGCCCAACGCATATCGCCCCGCCGGATGTGCAAAATGTCGAGCGCAACTACGACTATACCTTCCCGCCGGGCGCGGAAAGCGCCGTTGTCGGGATCTGGAACGGTGCGCTGTGCGGCGGGCTTGGCGTGTACATTCGCTTTGACCCGCGGCAGCTGCCGCACCTGAACGAGTGGGTGCTGGAAGCCCCAAGCGACTATGTGGCGGCGCTGGAGCCGTCCACCTGCCTGTGCAAAAGCCGCAGCGAGCTGCGGCGGCTCGGCGCGCTGCCGGTCCTGCCCGCCGGGGCGCGGCGGACGCTGCAGGTGGAGATCGGCGTCCTGCGCGGCGAGGCGGAGCGCCGCGCCCTGTTCGGTAACTAACGCCCGGAAGCGGGCTGTATAAATAAGGAGGAACTCCCATGGTCAGATCAAAAACCGCATTCGTCGTCTACGGCGTGCACAAGGACGGCCTGCGCGACCCCGACGGCAACCTGTTCATCGACGCACAGAAGATCGAGGCATCCAAACGGGCGCTCACGGACGCGGGCGTGGAGCTCACCGCGCCGGAGCTGATCGTCGCCACCAAGGCGGAGGCCGCCGAGGTGCTGCTGCCGCTTGCCAGGGACGACAGCATCGACACACTCGTGCTTTTCTCCGGCACGTGGGTCTGGGCGGCGCATCTGGTCGCGGCGATCCGCGAATTTGCCAAGACCGGCAAGGGCATCGTCATCTGGACGCACGACGGCTCGCAGGGCTGGCGGCCCGTGGGCGGGCTGGTGCTCAGCGCGGCGCTGAATGAGGTCGGCATCCGCCACCGCTTTGTCTACGGCGGCGCGGACGATCCGGGGGTGGTCGCGCGCGTGGCCGACTACTGCAAGGCCTCCGCGCTCAAAAAGAGCATGGAGATGACCACGCTCATGGCCTTCGGCGGCCGCGGCATGGGCCAGACCTGCGGCGTGGCCGACCCGTCGCAGTGGATGCGCACGTTCGGCATCGACATCGACTCGCGCGACACGCACGAGCTGCTGCGGGCAGCCAAAGCCGTCCCGCAGGCAGAGGTCGAGCGCGTGTGCGACTGGATCGACGCGCATTTTACCGCGCCTGTGGAGCGCTGCGAGACGAATTTCCGCTCCATCCGGCTGTATCTGGCACTCAAGGCGCTCAAGGCGCAGGAGGGCTTTGACTACTACACGCTCCAGTCCTTCCCCGGCATGGGCGACGATTACTGCGCCACCTGCTTTGCCCAGAGCATGATGCTCAACGACGGCGTGCCGACCGCCACGCTCTCCGACTTCAACACCGCCCTCACCTCCATTTTGATCATGGGCCTGAGCGCGGACCCCATCTACTACGGCGATCTGCAGCACATCGACCGTGCCCGCCGCGAGATCAAGATCATCGGCGACGGCGCTGTGCCTCCCCGTCTTGCCAATGAGAGCGGCGTCAGTCTGGCCAGCCACGGCATCCCCACCGAGGGCGAGGCGGGCGGCCTGTCCGTCAGTCTGGTCTGCAAGAGCGGCAAGGGCGTACTGGCCCGCGTCAGCCGGGTAAACGGCGAGTTCCGCATCGTCGTGGCGCACGCCGAGGTGTTCCAGCCCGCGCCGGAGGAGCTGGATGCCCGCCGCCATGAGTGCGGTATCCCCTTCTGGCCGCACGCGTTCGTGCGCGTGGACGGCGACCTGGAGGGGCTGCTGCAGAACTGGAACAACGAGTACGGCTGCCTTGGCTACGGCGAGAGGCTGTACGATCAGATCGTCGCGTTCGGCGAGCTGACGGGCATCCCCGTGATCGCCTGCTGAGCACGAGCTTACCGGGGGCAAAAATTTTTCAACGTTCCCTATGGGAGGGTTTCTTGACTTTTGCGCCGCCGGGCGGTATCGTAAATACTGTCCAAAAGCTGCCGGAGAGCCTGCCGTTACAGTCCGTGACGGCAGACTCTTTGCTTTTTGAAGCGCTCCCGATTTTTTGAGCAGCGCGCAGGCCTGCGCGCACGGAGGTATTATGAACAACACGGCTCAGGCGCGCCGCGGCGCGCTGTACGTCATCCTCGCCGCGCTGGGCTGGAGTACCATGGGCCCGCTGGCGCGGCTTCTGAACGCGTTTGGCCTGTACGCGCTGGAGATCTCGCAGGTGCGGCTCCTCTCCGCGTTTTTGACCACGGGCGTATTTCTCCTCCTGCGCGACCGCCGCCTGCTGCGCATCCGATGGAAAGACCTCTGGTGCTTTCTGGGCACGGGGCTGTGCAGCCTGCTGCTGTACTGCATTTTCTACTTTCGCGCCGTCGAGCGCGTCAGCATCTCCGTTGCGACGGTGCTGACGTACATGGCGCCCATCTACATCATGCTTCTCGGGGCGCTTTTGTTCCGCGAAAAGATCACGCCGCGGAAGGTTTTGGCGCTTGTTTTGTCCATCGGCGGGTGCGTATTGGTCTCCGGCGTGCTCTCCGGCGTCAGCGGCAGCCCCGACGGGCTGCTGGCGGGCTTTGCCGCCGGATTTTTCTACGCGCTGTACTCCATCTTCGCCAAATTTGCCATCGACCGCGGCTATCAGACGTGGACGATCCTGTTTTACACCTTTGGCCTTGCGGCGATCGGCTGCGCGTTCGTGAGCGACTGGGGCACGATCGGCGCGGCGCTCTCCGCGCGGCCGGCCGCTATCCCGCTGTGCCTGCTGTTCGGTGTGGTCACCTGCTTTTTCCCGTATCTGTTCTACTCCATGGGCCTGCAGCGGATCGAGCTGTCGCGCGCGTCCATCCTCAACTGCGTGGACGTGGTCTCCAGCTCCCTGCTTGGCGCGGCGCTGTTTCAGGAATACCCCTCCTGGAGCGCCCTCCTCGGCATCGCCCTGATCCTCACCGCCGTCGTCCTCCTAAGCACCACCTCAAAGAAGCGCAGCACATAAAAAACCAGCCCCCAGCTCTACGAGCCGGGGGCGGATTTGCTATTTCTGCGGAAAACACAGTGCTAAGAACTGCCGTCCAAGTCTACTTATTCACTATTCACTATTACTTATTACTTTCCAAAAAATCCGGCGCAGGCAGTGGAGATAAGTAATAGTGAATAGTGAAAAGTGAATAAGTAAAAAATCCGAACGCACTTGCGTCCGGATTTTTTGGTGGGGGAAGGTGGATTTACCCCTTTGGGGCATAAACTTCGAATCCACCATCCCGAATGCCGATACCAGAAAAGAGACGCCATCAACGATGACGTCTCTTTTCTGGTGGGGGAAGGTGGATTCGAACCACCGAAGTCACTGACAACAGATTTACAGTCTGCCCCCTTTGGCCACTCGGGAATTCCCCCATATTCAATTCCTGTCGCCTGTCGGAAATCTGGAGCTGGTAGACGGACTCGAACCCCCGACCTGCTGATTACAAATCAGCTGCTCTACCAACTGAGCTATACCAGCATCGCAACAGCAAGGATGATTATACCCGAGCGGGGGCGAAATGTCAACAGGTTTTGCGATATTTTTCTGCGGTTTTTCTGCCCGGTCAGCGGCAGCTCAGCGCCAGCAGCTGCTCAATGGGATAGCTGCCGCGGAACATCTGCAGCAGCACCGCGCAGATCGACCCGAGCAGCGGCGCGTCGCCGCCGAAGCCGGAGCGGACAAAGCGCGGACGGGTGCGGTTCTGGTGCATGGCGACGTTCATGCGCACGACGAGCTTTTCCATTTCGCCCAGCAGCTCATCGGGCAAAAACGCGCCGTCGTGCCCCAGAATGACCAGCGGCACGCTGATCAGATTGAGATAATTGTTGATGCCGTAGGCCAGACGGCTGACGGCGTTATAGAGGATGGCATAGGCCGTGCGGTCCTGCGCGGCGAGCTGCACCGCCTGCGAGAGCCCCGGCAGGCGCACGCCGCACTCCTGCTCGATGCGCCGGAGGATGGCGGTGGTGCTGGCGTAGAGCTCCAGACAGCCGTTGCTGCCGCAGTTGCAGTGCGGGCCGTCGGAGTCGACGGAGATGTGCCCCATCTCGCCGCAGGCGTCGAGCGGCTCGTGGTGCATGACCGTGGCCGCGCCCAGACCGTTCGTCACGCCGACATAGAGAAAGCTGTCCTCCTGCCGGCCCCAGCCGAAATACAGCTCGCACAGGCCCGCGGCCTGCATGTCGTTGTAGACGTACACGGGGAAGCCGAACTCCGCCTCGAGCGGCTGGCGCAGCGGCATGGACTGGACGCCGAAAAAGTCGGTGATGTAGGCGATGCCGCTGTTTTCGGGGTCGACGACGCCCGCAGCGGAGATGCCCAGCCCGCAGCACGGCCGGTCGGTGCAGGCGAGCAGCTGGCGGACGATGGTGCGGATCTTATGAAGGATGGACTGCTCCGTCTCGCCCACGTCCAGCGTGCAGTGCGCGCGGCCGAGCGGGTGCAGCGACAGATCGCTGAGGATGCCGAACACGTTGCACTTGGTCAGCAGCACGCCCGCCACCACCGGCGAGCGCGGCGCGATGCGCAGCAGCATCGGCGTGCGCCCCGGCGTTTTGACGTGCGACTGCGGCGTGACCTCTTCGATGAGGCGGCCCGCCAGAAATTCGCTGGTGATATTGGTGACGGTCATCGGCGAAAGGCACAGCTGCTCCGAGAGCTCACTGCGCGTGATGGACGGCGCGGTGCAGATCGACCGCAGCACAGACGCCCGGTTGCGCTCTTTGACCTCGCTGAGATTGATACCGGCCTTTCGCATAAAATGACGCCGCCTCTCATCAGGAATCTGTTCTGAGACCCGAATGCCCCCGGCGTTGGCCGGGGGCATTCGGAAATGAATGGGAAATGAAGAAAATGAAAAAGTCGAATGAAATGATCAGTTGGTATCCGCGCACAGGGGACCTGCAAGCTCTTCCATGTAGAAGAGTTTGCCGGGCATGGTGGGGATGTTGCTGGAGGTGACATAGCGGCAGGGGCCGTAGCGCAGCGTCATCCAGAAGCTCATGCCCTGCCACTGCATACCGCGGGACAGCACGCCGTCCGCGCCGCCGATGGCGTAGTCGGAGTTGAAGATGATCCACGGGCCGATGGTGTTGGCATAGCACGGGATGAGCGGCCAGCTGGAGCGGAACGACGTGATGGCGTTCTGCTCGATGGTGAACGGATGCAGGCGGGCACCCACGCGGTACGGCGCGGCCTTCCACTCGTCGTCAGACTTGTAGTCGCCGGCAAAATGCGGCTCCCAGAAGGCGATATGGCACATGCGGCCGATGCCGTAGACCAGCACCTGCTTGGCGCCCTCGGCCTTGAGGGCCTTGATCTTTTCGGGATAGGTGGGCAGGTTTTCCTTCGTGGCAAAGTTGCGCTGCTCGGGCGGGACGGTCAGCTCGCCCAGCGGGTTATAGAACGCGCCGAGCATGGCGTTCTGGAACGCGGCGGGGTCGCTGGCGGGGAGGGTATTGCCCTCGGCGTCGGACCACTCGTCCATGTTGAAGCCGTAGACGTGCTTGCAGTCGACGTTCCACGCCTTCAGGAAATAGACGGCCCACTTGTACATACCCATCGGGCCGACTGGCAGGATGAGGATGAGCTTGCGGCCTTCCTCTTTGGTGAGCTTGATCTGCATGGCGATCTCGTGGCCCATGTAGACGCCGAACTCCTCGAGGTTGGTGCACTTGACGGGCGCAAAGTCCTTGTTCCAGAAGCTCTGACGATCTTCCACGGACGCGGGGTCGTTGGTGACGCAGCGGTAGATCTTCTCAATGTCCCAGCCTTCCGGCAGGACTTCCGAGAAATAGGAGCCCTTCAGGGTGTCGAGCATATTCATAATAGTTCCTCCTTTTCCCTGCCGGAGCAGGGGACTTTTTGCTTGTGAATCCATCATAACACCGGGGCCGGGGCTGTGTCAATCGCGAAACGCTGATTTATAAATAGAATTTAAGAATTGTTTTTTAGGCATTTTTCACAGTTTTTCGAGAATCGCCCGCCGTTTCCGCGTGGGAAAATTCCCGCGCGCGGGCGCGGGGGAACTTTGCGGCGGCGTTTGCGCGCATTTTGCCGGATTCCGGCGGGAATATATGGACTGTTTTTGTGAAAAGCACCATGAAGCGCAGGGCGCTTTCTAAAAACTCTGGAAAAAGAGCGCGCCGCGAACGGGCGGCGCGCTCTTTTTAGTTCATTTGTTTTATAAAGTAATTGTACAAATTGCGGCGGAAGATTTGTAAAATTCTCGGCGAAATAGCCAATCGACCCCGGGGTCATTTCGATAAAAATAAACAAAATTCTGAGTTTCGTAAACTGTTTTTACGAATCCTATTGACAGAGAAACGTTTTGAGGGCTATATTGCATCTATACAAACCGCACTGCCGCCGCTGCTAAAACCGCCGGTTTAGTCGGCGATCGTCAGGGCTCCGAAGTCGCACGGGCGGTGGAAGTCGGGCGTCTCGCTCGCAACGCGGTTCCACGCGTAGTAATGCGGCTGCGGCGTCAGTTCACCGCACTTAAAGAAGTTGGCACGCAGGAGCTTGCCGGGCGTGAGCGAAAACTCCGGCACAAAGCGCCGCACGAACGATACCGGCACGCGGAACGTCAGCTCCCAGCCGCCGGCTGTGCGCGCGGGCTGCGGATCAAACTGCGCCTGCTCGTCCTGCACCAGCAGCCGGACGGAGTCGTACCGGTTCGGGCCGAAGCCGAGATAGAGCTGGCCGTTGGGGTTCCACTCAAAGTTAAAGTAGCGGTCATCGCCCGCCGTGGGGCAGAAGAAAAACTCCATGCAGCTGTCCTCGCAGATCATGCAGCCGGGCGTTTTGTGCTCGGCGCGGATGTCCTTTTCGCGGACGGACAGGCGGACGTAGAGCGCGGCGTCATCATAGCAGACCTGCCCCTGCATCGCGGCCCCGGCGTCGGGGAGCCACAGGCACTCGTCGACCTTGAGCGCGGGAACGGACTGCCAGCTGCCGTCCGCCGGACGGCGGAGAATGGTGTAGGTTTTCATGGATTTGACCTCCGTTTCGTGTTTTTTTCACTGTAACGGGTTTCGGACAGCTTGTCCATAGCGCAGGCTGACCAGTTTTTGAAGCGAGTTTTTGTACAAAAGTGACGAAGGAGGGCGCGTATGATCCGTGTCGGCTTACTGGGCTGCGGCTTTATGGGCAATATGCACGCGGCGTGCTACGCCGCGCTGGCCGATCTCGACGTGAAGCTCACGGCGGTGTCCGATCAGGCGCTGGACGCCGCGCAGGCGCTGGCGGAAAAGACCGGCGCGGCGGCGTGGGACGACGCGGCGGCGCTCGTGGAGTCGGATGCTGTCGACGTCATCGACATCTGCCTGCCGACGTTTTTGCATACGCCCTTTGCCGTCTCCGCCATGCGGGCGGGGAAGGATGTTTTTATCGAAAAGCCCGTCTGCCTGCGCGAGGAGGACATGGCGCTGCTGCTCGAGACCGAGCGGCAGACCGGCCGGAAGGTGCAGGTGGGGCAGGTGCTGCGGTTCTGGAACGAGTACGTGTGGCTCAAAAAGACCGCGGACGAAGGGACCTACGGAAAATTCCTCGGCGGCATGTTCCGCCGGATGAGTTCGTCGCCGACGTGGTCGCGCGACGACTGGTACCACAAGCCCGAGCGCAGCGGCGGTCTGGCGGTGGATATGCACGTGCACGATGTGGACTTTGTCCGCTGGCTGCTCGGCGAGCCGGAGACGGTGCGCGCGCAGGCGCAGCGGAGTGAGAACGGCGTGATCAGCCAGATCTTCAGCGAATACACCTACCCGAACGGCGTGGGTGTGAGCCTGGAAGCGTCGTGGGAGAATCCGCCGTGCTTCCCGTTTGCGGGGGACTACCGCGTGCGCTTTGAGCGTGCGGCGGCGGTGTATGAAAAGGGCATCCTGCGGGTGTATCCCGCAGAGGGCGAGCCGTTCAGCCCGGAATTTGCTGCGGCGCAGGAATCGGACGCGGGCGGGAACATATCCTCGCTGGCGGGGTACTATGATGAACTGAAATACTTTATCGAGGGCGTCCGGGGCGAGCACGCGCTGGAACGCGCCGCGCTTGCGGATTCGATCGGATCAGTCCGGCTGGTACAGCGGGAGATCGAAACGGCGGGCGGACTTGTTTTGAAGTAAGCACTGAGGGGGAGGAAATGGATATGAAAGTATTGGGCATCGGGTGCCATCCCGACGATCTGGAGATCGCCTGCGGCGGAACGCTGCGCAAGTATTTTGAGCAGGGCGCCGAGGTGTATATGTGCCATGTTGCCAACGGCAATCAGGGCCACGTTGTGATCGAGCCGGATCCGCTGGCCGCCATCCGCACCAAGGAGGCCGAGGCCTCCGGCGCGATGCTGGGCGCAAAGGAAGTATTCAACATCAATGTGGGCGATATGCTGGTGGACAGCCACGACCCCGCCGTGATGGACGCGGTGGCGGATGTGGTGCGCTACGTCCGGCCGGACGTCATCCTCACGCATAACCCGCAGGACTATATGCAGGACCATGTGGAAACGAGCCATATCGCGACGAACGCGAGCTTCTGCTCGGGCCTTTCCCACCGGCCGAGAAAATATGAGCCGTACAACAGCTTTATCCCCGTGTTCTTTATGGACACGCTCGCGGGCGTGGACTTCCAGCCCACGCACTATGTGGACATCAGCGCCCAGATCGAGACGAAGCTGAGCGCCCTGCGCTGCCATGAGTCGCAGCTCAAGTGGATGTATGAGCACGACGGCATCGACTTTGCCGACATGGTGAAAACGTGCTCGAAATACCGCGGCTATCAGTGCGGCGTGGCCTTTGCCGAGGGCTTCCGGCCTTATAACGTCTATCCCCGGTACAGCACGAAGCATCTGCTGCCGGACTGAGCGGGAGGGATCAGCTATGAAATTCAGCACCGGCTCGGTCGTCATCACCGCGCCCATCGGCGTGCCCCTTGCGGGCAACGGCCGGGCGGACGCCGCGTCCCGCGGCATCCACGACGATCTGCGGGCGAACATTCTGTATATGGAGTCGCAGGGGCAGCGGCTGGTGTTCATCAGCCTGGACCTGCTCGGCCTTCTGCAAAAGCACTGCGACGCCATCAAGGACCGCATCTGTGAAAAAAGCGGCATCGCCCGCGAGGGCATCAACATTTTTGCCACGCACACGCACTCCGGCCCCAACACGCTGCGCATTTTTGACTATTTCCTGACGCAGGAGCAGCTGGACGAATGCGACCGGTATCTCGAGTGGCTCGTCCCGACGGTCGCCGGGGCGGCGCTGGACGTGATCGCGAAGGCACAGCCGGGCAGGATGGCCTACGGCCACGACGTGGTGGAGGGCTTCTCGTTCTGCCGCCGCATCGTCCTCAAGGACGGCGGCTTCCGCATGGTGTTTGAGGACTACGACCCCGCGCAGATCGACCATCTGGCCGGGCCGAACGGCAACCCCATTATGAGCGTATTCGCGTTCGCGGACCCCGACGACACCGTCCGCGCGGTGATGGTGCACTTCACCAGCCACCCGGCGGTCGTGTGCGGCGAGGACTGGCTGTATACGCGGGACTATATTGATGCCCTGAACGTCGAGCTGCAAAAGCGCTTCGGCAAGGACACCGTGGTGCTCTACGCCAACGGTGCGCAGGGAAACCAGGTCGCCGCCGACCCCTACCGCCCGTTCATCACGGGCTGGGAAGAGTCCGAGCGCGTCGGCAAGGCGCTGGCCGAGGGCGCGAAGCGCATCGTCTCGCGCCTGCTGATGGAAAAGAAATTTACCGACGATGTGCCCATCTGCGCACTCAGCCGCACGGTGACGCTGCCGGTGCGCAGCGTGGCGCAGAGCGATCTTGACCACGCGCACGAGCTGATGGAGAACATCCCCGACAAGGTCGTGCTGCACGGGCTGGACCCGCGCGTAGAGGCCAGCAGCATCCTCAAGATGGCGGAGTATCCGCTGAAGGAGGAGCAGGTCGTCATTCAGGGCGTGCGCCTCGGCGATCAGGTGATCGTCACCTTCCCGGGCGAGGTGTTTTTGGAGTACGGCCTGCAGGTCATGCGCGCGTCCCGGCGCGACGTGATCGTCTTTGGCCTGGCCAACGCCTACGTCGGCTACATCCCCATCCCCGCGGCGTTCGGGCAGGGCGGCTACGAGGTCAAGACCTCCGTCGGCTCCAGCCGGTTCGCGCCCGAAGCGGGCGAGCTGCTGGCCGAGGGCTGCATCGCGCTCGTCAGGGAACTGGATTGACAGCAAAAAAGCAGCGCCGACAAGCGTCGGCGCTGCCACAGATAAGATTTCTCAGGTTCGGGAGAAGATGGCCTGCAGCGTCTGCATGACGGCTGCCTGCCGCACATCCTCGGCGCGGCAGTCAAACAGCCGCAGGTCGAGCTGCTGCGAGGCGGTGAGGATGCGGAACTCCTGCCGGAGCGTGCGCTGCAGAAGCATCAGAAACGGCGAGCCGAGCTGCTGCGGCAGCCCGCCGAGCCGCACGGCCCGCACGCCGAGCAGATTCACCAGCGACACAAGCGCGCACGCAAGATCGCGCGCGTAGGCGTGCAGACACGAGCGCACGGCGGCGTCGCCGTTTGAAAACGCGTCCGCCACCTGCCGGGCCATCGCCTCGTTCGGCTCCATGCCGTCGGGCACGTCCGCGTTCGGCACAAAGCCCGCGGCCTTCAGCCGCGCGAGCAGCGCCGAGGCGGAGCAGAACGTCTCCAGACATCCGCGGTTGCCGCAGTTACACAGCGGGCCGCAGCGGTCGATGGAGATATGCCCGGCCTCGACCGGGATGCTGTTCCCGCCGGGCAGGATCACGCCGGCGTCGATGCCCTCCTGAATGGTCATCACCAGAAGCGGCAGCGGCGGCTCCTGCATATCGTGCACGAACGCCGAATAGGCCGTGGCCGCAGCGCTGTTTGACAGCATCACCCGCGCGGCGGGGAACGCCGTTTGCAGGTCGCGCAAAAGCGTGGGGCTGCTCTTGCGCCAGTTTTCGATGACGGCCGAGAAGCCGAGCCGCCCCGATTCCCGGTCAAACAGCCCCGGGTAGAGCACATGGATGCCGAGCAGCTGCCCATCTGCGAGCGCCAGCGCGTCCAGCTGCGCACGCAGCTGGCGGATAACGGGCTCGCTCTCCTGGGCCATCCGGCCGCTGCGCAGCTGCGCGAGCTTGCCGAGGCAGATGTCATACACACTCAAAACGTATCCGCCGCCCGTGATCTCCAGCGTGGCCACCGCGCCGCGCCGGGCATTGACGGCCAGGCTCACCGGGCGCCGCCCGCGGCGCTCATCCGAGGCAGCCGTGCCCAGCTCCACGAGCCAGCCGCCCTGCAAAAGCTCGTCCACCAGCACTGTCACCGTGGCCGGTGACAGGCCGGACGTTTTTGCGAGCGCGGCGCGCGAAATGGGCGCCAGCCGCCGCACAAGATCGAACAGCAGCGTGGCGTTGCGATCCTTGCCGGACTGCCGCGACGCGTCTGCCTGAATACGGATCATAATGCCGCCATCCCCCTTTTTTGAGTAACCGCCGGCAGCGCTTGCCGATCGGATCATCGGTTACGTAAGAGTTCCGTCGCCCGCGTGGATCAGCCGCGGCCTGTTCGGAAGAAAACATTTTAGCATATCCGCCGCCGGAAAGCAAGATTCCATCCGCCGCGCGGACATGATAGCCCGCCTCCGGCGGGCGAGGATCAGCAAACCATGGGCATGACCGCAGCCTGACCCCTGCGGCGCGGCCCGAAAAAGCAGGAGGAAAGAAAAAATGAATGCAAACAGCAAGGCAAGAACCCTCAACACAAAAAGCGTCGGCGCGCTGATGAAGGACTGGATGAGTCTGGTCGGCATCGCCATCCTGATCGTCGTGTTCTCGATCATCTCGTACGTCAAGTTCGGCGCACAGTACTTCCTGACCTGGAGCAACTGGAAAAACATCCTGCTGCAGAGCTCGACCGTCGCCATCGTCGCCCTCGGCCAGTCCATCATGCTGCTGACCGGCAACTTTGACCTCTCGCTGGGCCGTATGGTCTGTCTGACCAGCTGCGTGGGCGCGATCCTGATGAAAAATGTCGGCATGGCGCCCGGCCTTGCCATCATCATCATGTTTGCCATCGGCCTTGCGGTCGGCGCCGTCAACGGCCTGATGGTCGCCTACGTCGGCGTGCCCGCCATGATCGCAACGCTCGGCACGCAGTACATCTGCTACGGCCTTGCGAAGCTCTTTACGCAGGCGGTGCCCATCCCCAACATGCCCGAGAGCATCATGGTGCTCGGCCGCGGCTATCTCTTTAACACCATCCCCGTCTGCGTCATCCTCATGCTCGCAGTCTATATCATCGCGCAGTTCGTCACGTCCAAGACCCGTGTGGGCCGTAACCTCTACGCGGTCGGCGGCTCCCGCGAGGCGGCGTTCTTCTCCGGCATCAACGTCAAGGGCTATCAGTTCGGCACGTTCCTGCTCGGCAGCGTTCTGGCCACGTTCGGCGGCCTTGTGCTGATGTCCCGTCTGAACTCCGTGGCGGTCACCAACGGCCAGAACTACGAATTTGACGCGGTCATCGGCTCCATCATCGGCGGCGTTTCGCTGGCCGGCGGCAAGGGCCGCGTCATCGGCACGATGTTCGGCTGCATCTTCCTCAACACGCTCTTTAACGGCTTCTCCCAGATGGGTGTCGACCCGTTCGTGCAGGACGTCCTGAAGGGCATCGTCCTTGTGCTCGCCGTCACGCTTGACGTCGCCAGCAACAAGAAGAAGTCCTGATCGACCTGACCATGAACTGAACAGGAAAGGTTGGGTGAACAAATTGGATAATTACATCTTAACACTGAAAAACATCACCAAGGAATTCCCCGGCGTCAAGGCGCTGGACGATGTGACCATCAACATCCAGCGCGGCACCATCCACGGCCTTGTGGGTGAAAACGGCGCGGGCAAATCGACGCTCATTAAGGTCCTGGCCGGTATCTACCAGCCGAACGCAGGCGAGGTCATTCTCGACGGCGAGAGCCGCCGCTTCCAGTCGCCGATCGAGGCGCGCCGCGCGGGCATCAGCGTGGTGCATCAGGAGATCAAGCTGGCGGAGCCGCTGTCGGTCGCAGAAAATATGTTCCTCGGCAACATTATGATGAAGGGCAAGCTCGTTGACTGGGCCGGTATGCGCCGGAAGGCGCAGGAGATCGTGGACGATCTCGGCATGGACATCGACGTGAACGCGCAGGTCTCGTCGCTGACGGTGGCGAAAAAGCAGGTCGTGGAGATCATGCACGCCATCAACAACAACTCCCGCGTGCTCGTCATGGACGAACCGTCCGCCGTGCTCACCGACCGCGAGCTGGAGGTCATGTTCCGTATCGTCAAGCAGCTGCGCGAAAAGGGCATCACCATCATCTACATCTCGCACCGTCTGGACGAGGTGTTCGATCTCTGCGACAACGTCTCCATCCTGCGTGACGGCAAGCACATCGCCACGCTCCCCATCGGCGAGGTGGACCGCAAGGGGCTCATCACCATGATGGTCGGCCGCGAGATGGGTCAGGAATACCCCAAGGTCGCCGCCACGCCCGGCGAGACGATTTTGGAGGTCAAGAACCTCAACTGCGGCATCCTGCGTGACATCAGCTTCTCCGTCCGCGCGGGTGAGGTGTTCGGCATCTCGGGTCTGGTCGGCGCGGGGCGCACGGAGCTGGCGCGCGCGGTGCTGGGCATCGACCGCATCGAATCGGGCGAGGTGTATGTGCGCGGCAAGCGCGTGCACTACCATACGTTCTCCGACGCCATCCGCGACGGTCTCGGCCTCATCCCTGAGGACCGCAAGCTGCAGGGTCTGGTGCAGATCATGTCCGTGGAAAAGAACACGACGCTCGTGAACCTGGGGCGCGTCATCAAGGGCGGCGTCATCCGCAAGGATCTGGAGCACTCGCTCAGCGAGGAATACGCCAAAAAGCTGCGCGTCGTCACCCCGTCGATGGAGACCGAGGTGCAGTACCTCTCCGGCGGCAACCAGCAGAAGGTCGTCATCGCCAAGTGGCTGTTCCAGGAGGCGGAGATCCTGTTCCTCGATGAGCCGACCCGCGGCATCGACGTGGGCGCGAAGGCGGAAATTTACCGCCTCATCAACCAGCTTGTCGAGGACGGCAAGACCGTCATTATGATCTCTTCCGAAATGCCGGAGATCCTCGGTATGTGCGACCGCATCATGGTCATGCATGAGGGTCACAAAATGGGCGAGCTGGACGCGGCGGAAGCCACGCAGGAAAAGATCATGGCGCTTTGTACCTGATCTTAACGGGAAAACTTACCCGTTAAAGATAAAAAAATTTGGGAGGACTACAAAATGAAGAAACTCATCGCTCTGCTTCTGGCTGCGGTCATGCTGTTTGCGCTTGTCGCCTGCACCAGCAGCGCCCCCGCGACGGAGACCCCGGCTGCGCCCGAGACTCCGGCTGCAACCGAGACCCCCGCGACCGAGACCCCCGCGACCGAGACCCCCGCAACGGAGACCCCCGCAACGACCGACACCGAAGGCGCCGTGAAAACGGACGTCATTTCCGAGGACGCTGACGCTGCCGCGCTCGGCATTCCCGCCGCTGTTGTTCTGCAGGACACCGAGATCCTGAAGGGCAAGAAGCTCGGCTGCTCCATCTGCTACAAGGGCGACGAATGGTGCGCTGCTCTGGCGCAGGCTCTGGAAGCGCTGGGCAAGTACTACGGCGCTGACCTCGTCTGCGAGGACGGCGACCTGAACGACGAGACCCAGACCAAGCAGATCGAGAACATGATCGCCAACGGCTGCGACGCCATCATGATCGACCCGATCACCCCGGACGGCTCTGCGACCGCTCTGAACAAGGCTGTTGACGCGGGCATCCCCGTCGTCATCTATGACGGCTACTGGACTGACGGCGCTGAGAAGGCCGTGACCACCGTCACCTGGGATCAGAAGGCGACCGGCACCCTCATCGGCGAGTACTTCGTCAACTACGTCAAGGAGCACAACGGCGGCAAGGCGCGTGTGGTCGAGCTGACCAACGCCGTCTCCACGCACTGCCAGGAGCGCTTTGTCGGCCTGCATGAGGTCATCGACGCCGCCAACGCCGACGGCTGCCAGATCGAGATCCTGAACAAGTACGACTCTCAGGGCAACCGCGAGACCGCTTACAACGCCATTTCGGCAGTTGTCGAGCCCTACGACTATGTCATCTCCGACGTTGACAACGGCGCAATGGGCGCTGTGTCCGCGCTGCAGGCGACCGGCAACACCGACGTGAAGGTCCTCTCCATGGGCGCTTACGGTCAGGAGCCGTTCGGCATGCTGCACAACAACGACGTCAACTACCTCGCCTGCCTGAACGTTGACGCGTGGGTCCTGGCACAGTTCATCTTCGACGGCACGATCGCCTACTTCGAGGGCAATGACGTCCCGACCCAGACCAACATCGACCTGTTCGTTGTTGACAACTCCAACGTTGAGAAGTTCTGGAGCTTCTAAGTTCTAAAAGCAATTGTCAAAAGGGGAGAGGCGCAAGCCTCTCCCTTTTCTACAGCAAAAAGCGCCCGATTTTTCGTCGTAACGTAGGGGAGGGGCTGCCCCTCCCGCAAGTGGGCAGCTGTGGATTTGTACACACCGGCGGGCGGAATGCACCCCATACCTTCCCCTCGGGGAAGGTGCCCCCGAAGGGGGCGGATGAGGGCCGGGGAGCACTTATGGATAGCTTAGCAGTTGTGCCAAAACGTAAGTGCTCCCCGACCCTCATCAGCCTGCTCCGCTTCGCTCCGCAGCCAGCTTCCCCCAGGGGAAGCTATGGGGTGCCTACATTTCGCCGCTGCGTCGGGGATTCGGCAGCTGGTGCTTACTTATTCACTCTTCACTTTTACTTCAAATCGCCCCGCCCCGACGTTACGGCGAAATGTGTTTGGCTTTTTACCAAAACCTGCGGGTAAAAAATTATGGATTGTGCACAAAACTACTCCCTTCCGAACATTTGCAATTTATTTTAGTAGACAAATTAAATGCCGCGTGCTAGGCTGAGAGCACAGGGAAATACAGGCGGCCGGGGGGCCGCGACGGATCTTATAGAATGAGGTGTAACAGTATGGAAAAGAAAGAAATCGCAATGAACGGCGCGGGCGTGGCCGAGCTGGGCTTCCCGATGTGGCCGCAGTTTGACCCCAAGACTAAGGCCGAGATGGCCGAGGCGCTCGACTCGGGTCTCGTCAGCTACTGGACGGGCAAAAAGGGTATGGAATTTGAAGAGAAGTTCCGTCAGTGGGCGGGCGCGACGATGGCGATCTCCTGCTCCTGCGGCACGGCGGCGCTGCACATCGGTATCTCCTCGCTCGGCATCGGCCCGGGGGATGAGGTGCTTGTCCCGTCCTACTCCTTCATCGCTTCGTCCTACGCCATCGTGCAGGCGGGCGCGATCCCCGTTTTCTGCGACGTGACCGCCGACCACACCATCGACCCCGACGACATCGAGCGCAAGATCACCAAGCGCACCCGCGGCATCGTGTGTGTGCATCTGTACGGCGTCGTGTGCGACATGGGCCGCATCATGGACATCGCGAAGAAGCACAATCTGTACGTCATCGAGGACTGCGCGCAGGCCATCGGCGGCAAGTATAACGGCCGCAGCGTGGGCACCATCGGCAACGTCGGCTGCTTCAGCTTCTGCCAGTCCAAGCATTTCACCACCGCCGGTGAGGGCGGCATGGTGCTGACGATGGACGAGGATCTCGGCTGGGAGTGCCGCTCGTTCCGCGACCACGGCTACGACGTCAAGGCCCGCATGAACATGCTGGCGCTGGAGGAGGCCCTGCCCTACATCCACACCCGCGTGGGCTTCAACTACCGCCTGACCGAGGTGCAGTCGATCTGCGGCATCAACGAGCTGGCCCGCTTTGACACGTGGAACCTGCCGCGCCGCAAGGAATACGCTGCGATGTACGACAAGGCCCTGGGCGGCCTGAAGGGCGTGAAGGCCCTGCCGCTCAACACCACCGAGCGCGAGAACGCCTACTGGTGGTATCCCGTCACGATCGACCTCGACGCGCTCGACATTGACGCGCCCGCGTTTGTGAGCGAGATGAAGGCGCACAAGATCCCCTGCTACGGCATCCAGTGGCCGGAAGCGTATGAGGAGCGCGCCTACAAGGAGCTCAACGGCTTCGGCACCGCGAAGTTCCCCTTCTGCTCCAAGGAGTATAACCCCGACGGCGTGAGCTACGAAGGCGTCCTGTGCCCCGTTGCCAAGAGCCTGCGCGCCTGCACCGTGAATCTCTTCCTGCATCCCACGTGGGAAAAGGAACACATCCAGCGCGTGATCGACACGTTCGTGGAAATTCATAATGCCCACCTGAAATAAAACGTAAAGAGCCCCTTTCCCAACGGGAAAGGGGCCCTTTTTACCGTTTTGCAGGTCAGGATTTAAGCGATCGGGCGTATTCGGACGGGGTGGTGCCGGTGTACTTTTTGAAGAGATTCGAAAAATAGTAGATGCTTTCGATGCCTACGCGCTCGGCGATCTGGGTGAAGTTCAGCTCGCCGCGGCGGATGAGCCGCTTGGCCTCCTGCACGCGCAGGGCGTTGAGATAGTGCACGGCGGACTTGCCCACCTGCTCGCGGAACACGCGCTTGAGCTGCGAAACACTCACGTTCAGCGCCGCGGCGAGCGACGGGAGCGTGATCTTTTCGGCGTAGTGCACGGCAAGATAGTCGCACGCCTGCTGCGCCAGCGTCTGCCGCTGCTGCAGCTGCGCGGAGGTCACGGCGCGCTGCGAAAAGCCGATGGTGTCGTCCCGGCGGTAGATGCAGATGAGAAACTGCTCCAGGCACACCTTGATCAGCTGGTCGCTGCCCCACGGGGCATCGGCGCGCTTGGCCAGATTCACGATGGGCGGCTCGCCCTCAAAGTGCTCATAGGCCAGCGCGGCTTCGTCGAGGAGCAGCCGCAGGCTCTGCTTTTCGCGCTGGTGCAGGCGCAGCACCTTTTCCTCCAGCCGGTGCATGGCGGGGCTGCCGCAGCAGAACGAGACGACGAACACATTCGCCTCGCCCAGCGCGCGGAAGGAGTGGAACTCCTCCGGCCGGTGGAACGCCAGCTCGCCCGCGTGGAGCTGATAGCGGTCGGCCCCCGCCGTGACGATAACGCTGCCGCGGTCGACGTAGAGAAATTCCCAGAACGGGTGCTGCTCGCCGGAGAACGCGTAGTCCAGCGGCAGACGGTAATAGCTGAGATTGACCACGGCGGTGACGTCGAACACCGTCTGCAGCGCAACGGGCTGATAGTCCGCCATACGCGATCCCTCCCTTGTGACCGATTTTATAAATCTTGGGGCTGATTTTATATGGAAAGACCAGCCCTGGCATTTATAATAGACATATAAGCACAAAAACGCGGGCTTGTAAATAAGAAAATTTGTAAAAGTGTTTAAGTAACCGCTGATCCAATCGCCTGCGGCCCTCAGCGGATCTTTTGCCCCAACTGTGCAGTTTGAAAAACGCGAAATACACAAAGTATTCCTGCGTTTTCCAAACTTTCATTTGGGCCAAAATCTCTCGCTGACGGCTCTTGCCGATTGGATCAGCGGTTACTTGAGAACAGAAAAAGGAGCGTGACCCAATGAAAAGATCCATCAGTTACTGGTCCTTTACCGGCAAAACGGCCGCCGAGGCGATGCAGCTGGCGAAGGACGCCGGGTTCGACGGCATCGAGCTGACGCTGGATGCCGCGGGCGATCTGACCATGGACACCACCGACGAGCAGGTGCTGGCCCTGAAAGAGACCGCCGCGCGCATCGGCATCGCGCTGCCGAGCGTGGCGAGCAGCCTGTACTGGGCGTATTCCTTCACGTCCGACGACGAGGCCGAACGGGAGCAGGCGCACAACGTCGCCGTGCGGCAGCTGCGCATCGCGAAGCTGCTGGGGGCCGACACCATTCTGGTCGTGCCGGGCAGCGTGTCGGTCGAGTTCGTGCCGGAGCGGCCGGTCGTTGCGTATGATGTGGCGTATGACCGCGCGCTGGCGGAGATGAAGCGTCTGGCCCCCATCGCCGAGGCCGAGGGCGTGAGCATCGGCGTGGAGAACGTGTGGAACAAGCTCCTGCTCTCGCCGCTGGAGGAGCGGGACTTTATCGACAAGATCGGCAGCCCCTTCGTCGGCGCGTATTTTGACGTGGGCAACGTGGTGTACGCGGGCTATCCCGAGCACTGGATCCGCATTCTCGGCAGCCGCATCAAAAAGGTGCACTTCAAGGACTTCCGCCGCAACCCCGGCGGGCTGAACGCGTTCGTCGATCTGCTGGCGGGCGACGTGGACTGGAAGGCCGTCATGCAGGCGTTCCGCGATGTAGGCTATGACGACTGGGCCACCGGCGAGATGATCCCCGCCTACGCGCAGGCGTCCGATCAAATTATCTTCAATACCGCCGCTTCGATGGGGCGGATCCTGGGAGGTGCGCTGTGATGATCCGAGTTGGTCTTGCCGGCTGCGGCTTTATGGGCGATATGCACGCGGCGTGCTACCGCGCGCTGGCGGAGCTGGGCGTACAGGTCACGGCGGTGGCCGACGTGCGGCCGGAATTTGCGAAAAAGCTCGCAGACGCGTGCGGCGCTGAAATTTACAACACGGCGGCGGATATGATCGAAAAGGCCGACGTGGACGTCATCGACATCTGCCTGCCCACGCATCTGCACGCACAGCACGCCGTGCAGGCGATGAAAAAGGGCCGGGATGTGTTTCTGGAAAAGCCCGTCTGCATCCGCGACGATGAGATGGCCCTCCTGCTCGAGACCGAGCGCGAGACGGGCAGCAAAGTGCAGGTGGGGCAGGTCATCCGCCTGTGGGACGAATACGTCTGGCTCAAGGACGTGACGGTGCGCGGCGAGTTCGGCAAATTCCTCTCCGGCGCGTTCCAGCGCCTGAGCGCGAAGCCCACATGGGCGAGCGAGGGGTGGCTGCACAAGGTGGAGCTGAGCGGCGGCGTGGCCGTGGATATGCACGTGCACGACGTGGACTTTGTCCGGTATCTGCTCGGCGAGCCGGACAGCGTGCAGGCGGTGGCCAGCCGCGACGCAGACGGCGTCATTCAGGAGATCAGCGCGCTGTACGGCTATGGCAAGGACGTGGCCGTGTCGGTCGAGGCAGGCTGGGATTACCCCGCGACGTTCCCGTTCACCGCGACGTACCGCGTGCGCTTTGAAAAGGCGACGGTCGTGTTCGCGGGCGGCGCGATCACGGTGTACCCCTACGGCGGCGAGCCGTACCAGCCGGTGATCGAGCCGCAGTATCACGGCGACAACGCCGTGGGCGGCAATATCTCCTCGCTCGGAGGGTATTATAACGAGCTCAAATATTTCCTCGAAGGTGTCAAGGGCGAGCACCCGCTTGCCGTTGCCACGCTGGAAGAGGCCGTAAAGTCCGTCCAGCTGGTCAAAAAAGAGATCGAGACCGCGGGCGGGCTGATCGCGAAGTAAAGAAAAGGGAAACAGGCGCAGGGCAAAAGCCCTGCGCCTGTTTTTTGCCGGTTCGCACGACGCCTTGGCTCTCCCTTTGGGAGAGCTGTCGCCGCAGGCGACTGAGAGGGTCTACACGTACCATCTCCGGCCTTCGCTTCGCTCGGCCACCTCCCCCATAGGGGGAGGCAAGGGGCGATGCAAAACCCAAAGCCTTCCCCTTGAGGGGAAGGTGGCGCGAAGCGACGAAAGAGGAGGAGGCCGAAAGCTTTTGAGATGCTGCGCGTTTCGGCTCTGAAACGTGGCGACATCTCAGAACGTACCACCCTCCTCCTCATCAGTCGGCTGCGCCGACAGCTTCCCCTCAAGGGGAAGCCTTTTTAGTGCTCAGAACGTACAACGCTCCTCCTTATCAGTCGCCTACGGCGACAGCTATCCCTACCCTCTTTGTCCCTTCGGGACATTTCCCCCTGATAGGGGGAATCGGCCCCTCAAGGGGAAGCCTTTGGATGGCGCGGCGATGTGATAAAAATCGACGTGTACGGGCATATGTTCGTAAAATAAATATACAAACTCCAAAAAAATAGCAAATTTGAGCTGGCATAATAGACAAAAACGTCGGAATGAAGTTGGTCAATTCTAACCATCTTTGTTCTATTCATAAAAATACTTTACGAATGCTATTGACAAACGTGCCCGCTTCGTCCTATCATGCAGGTATAGAAGGCGGCGCATGATCTGCCCGGGTGCGGGCGCGGCGCTGCGAGACTTGACTGAGGTGAACGATTATGAGAGTTCTGGCAATCGGCTGCCATCCCGACGATCTGGAGATCGCCTGCTCCGGCACGCTGCGCAAATATGTGGAGCAGGGCGCGGACGTCTATATGTGCCACGTGGCGAACGGGAATCAGGGGCACGTTGTCATTGAGCCCGGTCCGCTCGCGAAGCTCCGCGAGAAGGAGGCGGAGGACGCCGGCAAATTCATCGGCGCCAAGGAAGTTTTCAACATGGACGTGGGCGACATGCTGGTCAGCAGCCACGACCCCGCGATCATGGACGCCGTGGCGGACGTGGTGCGCTACACCCGGCCCGACGTCATCATCACCCACAATCCGCAGGATTATATGCAGGACCACGTGGAGACCAGCCACATCGCCACGAACGCCAGCTTCTGCTCCGGCCTGGCCCACCGGCCGAGAAAATTTGAGCCGTACAGCAGCTTTGTGCCCGTCTTTTTCATGGACACGCTCGCGGGCGTGGACTTCCAGCCCACACACTACGTGGACATCACGAACCAGATCGAGCGCAAGCTCCAGGCGCTGGCGATGCACGAGTCGCAGATCAAGTGGATGCTGGAGCATGACGGCATCGACTTTGTGGATATGGTGCGCACCTGCTCGCGCTATCGCGGGTATCAGTGCGGCGTGGCGTATGCCGAGGGCTTCCGCCCGTATAACGTCTACCCCCGGTACAGCACCAAACACCTTCTGCCGTAAAGCAGTTTAGATCACATACCCGCCGTTCGGGCTTAAAAGCTGCCCCGTGATGAACGACGCGCGCTCGGAGCCGAGGAACCAGATCGCCTGCGCGACCTCCTCCGCGTGGCCGAGCCGCCGCAGGGGCGTGGCCATGCTGATGGTATGCACCGCCTCGTCCGACAGCCACGCGTTCATATCGGTGTCGATGATGCCGGGCGCCACGCAGTTGACGCGGATGCCGTCGGGGCCGACCTCCTTGGCAAGCGCGCGGGTCATGGTGACAACGCCGCCCTTGGTGGCGGAATAGGGGACTTCTTCGGCGCCGCCGGTGATGCCCCAGATGGACGAGACGTTCACGATCGCGCCGGAATGCCGCGCGGTCATGCCGGGCAGCACGGCCTGGATGCAGTGGAACATCCCGCGGAGGTTGACATTGAACACGCGGTCCCACTTCTCCTCGGTGTAATCCACCAGCCGCGTGAGCGGGATGGCAATGCCGGCGTTATTCACAAGCGTGTCGATGCCGCCGAACGTATCCTCCGCACGGTGCACGGTATCGCGCACCTGCTCGCGGCTTGACACGTCCGCGCAGTATGCGGCGGCCTTGACGCCCTGTGCTTCGAGCTCGGAGACGAGCTTTGCCGCGGCCTCGTGCTGCGAGCGGTAGAGCAGCGCGGCGTTCCAGCCCTCCTGCGCGAACACGCGCGCCGTGGCCGCGCCAATGCCGCGGGACGCGCCGGTGATGAGAACGGTACGATCCATAGAAATTCCTCCCTGTTTTTATATTCATTTTAAGAATGTACTGACAAGGACGAGTATACACAGGCAAGTTCGAAATGTAAACCCATCGCAGTCAAAGAAAAGAGGAAATCAGCATGACAAAAAAAGTGATCAAAATGGCGATCGTGGGCGCAGGCCTCTGGGGCGAGTCCCATGCAAACATCTATCGCGAGCATGACTGGGCGGAGCCCGTTGCGATCTGCGACCTGAATCTGGAGCGCGCGAATGCGTTTGCCAAAAAGTTCGGCATTTCGCAGGTCTATTCCGATTACCACGAGATGCTGGAAAAGTCCGATTGCGACGCCGTCGCCATCGTGACGCCCGATTTTGCCCATGCTGACATCGCTGTGGCCTGCGCGCAGGCCGGCAAGCATATGATCATCGAAAAGCCGCTGGCCACCACCCGCGACGACGTGATGCGCATGGTCAAGGCCATCGAGGAAAACGGCGTGCGCGCCATGGTCGACCTGCATAACCGCTGGAACCCGCCCTTTAACTCCGTCAAGCAGCTCGTCTCCTCCGGCAAATACGGCACGCCGAAGAGCGCCCACTTCCGCCTGAACGACAACCTGTGGGTCGCCACCGATATGCTCAAGTGGTGCGCGAAGTCCTCCATCCTCTGGTTCCTCGGCAGCCACTCGCTGGACACGATGAACTGGGTCATCGGCGACTACCCCGTGGAGGTCTACGCCGCCAAGACCGAAGGCAAGCTCAAGTCCCTCGGCATCGACACCGTGGACACCTATCTTTCCACCATCAAATATTCGAACGGCGCCATCGCCCATATGGAAAACTCCTGGGTCACGCCGAACGGCAACACGAACGTCAACGACTTCAAGTTTAACCTGCTTTGCACCGACGGCAAGTTCGACGTCAACGCCTCCAGCCACGATCTGCTGCAGGTCACGGACGACAAGCGCATGATCACCGAGGACATCCTTGTGAAGAACTTCGTGTTCGACAAGTGCCGCGGCTTTGCCTTTGAGTCCATCCGCAGCTTCATCGACAAGCTCGTCAGCGGCGAGGAATTCCACGTCACGCTGCGCGAGGCGGCGAACGTTTCGCTGGCGCTGCTGGCCATTATGGAATCGGCCGAAACGGGCCTGCCCGTGAAGGTCGAGCGCATTTAAGACAGGGAGGCGGCCGATATGCGGGAGTTCAAAACCGATCTGACCGGTAAGGTCGCCGTGGTGACCGGCGCGCGGCAGGGGCTTGGCAAGATCTTTGCCACGGCGCTGGCGTCCGCGGGCGCGGAGGTCATCATCATGGCGCGCAATGTGAGGGCGCTGCAGGAGGCCGCGGCCGAGATAAGCGCCGAGACCGGCGCCGTCTGCCACTACTGCCCCATCGACATCCTCGATGAGAGCAGCGTGGAAAAGGCCGCGAAGTTCGTGATGGACACCTGCGGCCGGCTCGATATTCTCTTTAATAACGCCGCCCTCGGGCGCGGCTCCACGCCCCTGCAGGACACGAGCCTGGAGGAGTGGAACGCCACCATCGGCACGAACCTGACCGGTACGTTTTTGTGCATGAAGCACTTCGGGCGCATTCTGATCGCGCAGCAGTCCGGCAAGGTCGTGAACATGACGTCGCTGGCGGCGCGGGCCGTGTTTGCCGACGCCTGCACCGGCGCTTACGACTGCTCCAAGGCGGCCGTGGGCTGCCTGACGCGCTGCATGGCGGGCGAGTGGGCCAAATATCATATCAATGTGAACTCCATCTCGCCGGGCTTCTTCCTCACCGACATCAACAAGCGCTTTCTGGAGCAGACGCCGGGGTTCTATGAGAACTCCTGCCGCAACGTTCCGCTCGGCCGCTGGGGAGATCCCGAAGAGATCGCGCCGCTGGCGCTGTTCCTCGCCTCGTCCGCTTCGGACTATATCACAGGCGCGGACTTCAACATCGACGGCGGCTACACGCTCTGGTAACGGAGCGGCAAGAAGAAAAGAACAGAGGGGATGATCAAATTGTCAGAAGAATACATTCTGGAGGTCCGAAACCTGAATAAGACGTATTCGGGCATTCAGGTCCTGCACGACATCTCGTTCGGGCTGCGCCGCGGCGAAACGCACGCGCTGGTCGGCGAGAACGGCGCGGGCAAATCCACGCTCATCAAGATCATCGCCGGCGTCGTCACGCCTGACGACGGCAGCGAGATCTACTGGGACGGCACGCTGGTCCCCAAAATGACGGCGCACAAGTCCATTGAGCTCGGCCTGTCCGTGATCTATCAGGACATCAGCATGTTCCCCAACCTGTCCATTGCCGAAAATATCTGCAAGGGGCTGTACCACGACGTGTTCGTGGACTTCCGCAAGATCCGCGAAAGAGCGAAGCAGGCGCTCGACACCATGGGTGTGGAGATGGACCTGTCGCAGCGGCTGGGCGAGATCAGCGTGGGCAAGCAGCAGCTGGTCGCCATCGCGCGCGCCATCACGTTTGACTCCAAGGTCATCGTCATGGATGAGCCGACGGCCGCGCTGTCGTCCTCCGAGGTCGCGATGCTCTACCGCATCATCGAAACGCTCAAGGAGCGCGGCATCAGCATCGTCTACATCTCCCACAAGCTCGAGGAGATTTTCACCGTGGCCGACCGCATCACCGTCCTGCGTGACGGCTACAAGGTCGCGACCGACGACGCGAAGAACTTTACGAACGAATCGCTCATCAACATGATGGTCGGCCGCGAGCTGCGCTTCATCCCCATGCGAAACGAAGAGGGCGAGTCGGACGAGGTGCTCTTTGAGGTCAAAAACCTCAAAAATGCGCCGATGGTCAACGACGTATCCTTCAAGGTCTATAAAAACGAGGTGCTCGGCATCACGGGCCTGGTCGGCGCGGGCCGCAGCGAAACGGCGCAGACGATCTTCGGCCTTATGCCGCGCGAGTCGGGTGAGCTGTACATCCACGGCGAAAAGGTCACCATCAAGGATACGAACGACGCCATCACCAAGGGCATCTGCTATCTGCCCGAGGATCGGCGCACACAGGGCCTTTTCATGGGCCACTCCATGACGTGGAACGTCACCGCCGTGACGCTGCCCAAGCAGCGCGGCAAGGGCGGCCTGCTCAGCGGCAAAAAAGAGCTGGAGACGTGCGAAAAGTACATCGAAGCCGTCAGCATCCGCCCGCCGCTGCCGACCATCCACGCGCAGAACCTCTCCGGCGGCAACGCGCAGAAGGTGCTGTTCAGCCGCTGGATGAACGCCGACCCGAAGGTCCTCATCGTGGACGAACCGACCGCGGGCGTGGACGTGGGTGCCAAGGCGGAGATCCACAAGATCCTGCGCAATATGGCCAAGCAGGGCGTGGCGGTCATCCTGATCTCCTCCGACCTGTCCGAGGTGTTCGCGGTGTCCGACCGGATCCTTGTCATGCGCGAGGGCCGGATCGTGGACGAGGTCGCCACCGAGAAGGCGACGCAGGAAGGCATCCTGGAAAAGGGCCTGATCGGTTAGGAGGCAGAGTATGAGTGTTATCAAGAAAAGAGGCCGTGAGCTGCTTCTGATGGCGATCATCATTCTGATCGGCGTGATCGTGTCCATCCGGACGCCCGCGTTTTTCAGCATCATCAACATCACCAGCATCCTCTACGGCAACGCCATCATCGGCATTATGGCCATCGGCATGATGATCGTCATCACCACGGCCAACATCGACGTGTCCGTGGGCGCGCAGTTCGCGGTGTGCAACATGATCTGCGCCGCGTTCGTCAAGGCCACCGACGGCCGCTACGCCGTTCTGGCCGTGCTGATCAGCATGGCGATCGGCTGTGTGCTGGGGCTTTTCAACGGCCTGCTCGTGGCAAAGCTCAACATCCCCGCCATCGTCGTGACGCTGGGCACCATGAACATCATGCGCGGCGGCATCTACTATCTGACGAACGGCAACTGGATCGACGGCCTGTCCGGCGCGTTCACCAAGGTCGCCAGCTCCCGTGTCCTGTTCAACATCCCCATGGCGGTGTATATCTGGCTGTTCGTGGCGGTCATCACCTATGTGATCCTCTACCGCACGAATATCGGCCGCAACATCCTCGCCGTGGGCGGCAACCTTGTGGCCGCCACGCGCGTGGGCATCAGCAAGACCGGCGTGTACCTGTTCGCGTTTGGCTACCTCGGCGCGCTGGTGGGCCTCGGCGGCGCGGTGTCGGCGGCCAAGCTCAAGATCGCGCAGCCGTCCAACGGCATCGGCTATGAGATGGATCTCATCGCCGCCGCCATCATCGGCGGCACGGAGTTCTCCGGCGGCGTGGCGTCCATCCTCGGCACGGTGCTCGGCGTTCTGCTGCTGGGCGTCATCGACAACGGCCTGGTGCTTGCCAAGGTGCCTGTTTACTGGCAGGATCTTGCCACCGGCGCCATCATCATCATCGCGGTGACCACCTCGGCGCTGCGTGAGTTTGCACCCAGGAAAAAGAGCGGGAAGGGGGCTGCGAAATAATGCAGAAGCTGAAAAAATCCCCGCATAAGAACGAGCTTGTCCTTGCGCTTGTGTTTCTTCTCATGTTCGTGGTGTTCTCCATCATCAGCGATCACTTCCTGACGCTGACGAATACCATGAGCCTGCTCAGCCAGATGGTCGAGCTCGGCCTTCTGACGCTGGCAATGTCGGCGTCGATGATCTCCGGCGGCATGGACCTGTCCATCAGCGCCACGTGCAGCCTGAGCACCGTCTTCCTCGGCATCTTCATCGGCAAGGCAGGCTTCTCCTCGCCGCTGGCGGTGCTGCTGACGTTCCTCGTCGCCATGGCGTGCGGCGCATTCAACGGCTTCCTCGTCGGCTACCTCAAGGTGCCGTCCATGCTCGCAACGCTCGGCACGCAGTCGCTGTACGCCGGCATCGGCCTCGTCGTGTCCAACGGCGTGACGGTGTCCATCCCCAACACGATGTTCGGCCTCTTCGGCCGAACCAAGCTCGGCGGCTTCTTCCCGTTCCAGATCATCATCTGGGCCGTGGCCATCGCGCTGGCGGTGCTCGTGTTCAGCTACCTCATCGCGGGCCGCCGCATCTATCTCATCGGCGCCAGCCCCGAGGTCGCGCGCTTTGCGGGCATCAACCTGCGCAAGAACCTGTTCCTCACGTATATGTTCTGCGCGGCGATGGCATTCCTGGCGTCGCTGGTGTTCGCGTCGAAGATCTCCGCGGGCCGCGCGGACGTGGCGGACAGCCTGCTGCTGAAAACCGTGTCGGCGTCCGTCTTTGGCGGCGTCAGCACGCTGGGCGGCATCGGCACGCTCGGCGGCGCGATGCTGGGCGTGGCGGTCATCACCCTGATCTCCAACGGTCTGGATATGATCAACGCCTCGTCCTACCTGCAGCAGGTCGTCATCGGCGCCATGCTGCTGATCGTTCTGGCCTATCGCCACGCCAGAAAGAAGTAAGCCCCTGATCCGAACGTCGGGTCTGTAAGGTATCCACAATCCGCAGTGAACGGATTTGGAATAAACGGGCGGTGGAGCCCCACCGCCCAAAACAAAAAAATGGAGGAAAGAACATGAAAAAACTCATCGCTTTGCTCATGGTCCTGGTCATGGTCCTGGGTCTGGTCGCGTGCGCCGGCACGACGACGGACGCTCCCGCCACTACCGAGACCCCCGCTGCCACCGAGACCCCCGCTGCTACCGAGACCCCCGCTGCCGAAGAAACTCCGGCTGCCACCGAAGAGGCCCCCGCTGCCGCCGACGGCAAGAAGGGCACCATCGCTGTGGTGTGCTACGTGACCTCCGCTCCGTACTTCTCCTCCGGCGAGAAGGCTGCCATCGCGGCAGGCGAAGCGCTGGGTTACGACGTGATCTGGACCGGCACGTCCGAAGTGGACACCGCTGGCCTGATCTCCGTTGTCGAGAACCTCATCTCTCAGGGCGTTGACGGCATCTGCCTCGCCTCCGGCGACACGACCTCCATGGTCCCCATCTGCCAGGAAGCGATGAACAAGGGCATCAAGGTCGTCACGTTCGACCTGGACATCGAAGCCGACGGCCGTAACGCTTACGCGGGCCTCGACGATCTGTCCGAGCTGGCCGTTCCGCAGGTCGAGTCCATCGTCGCCTCCATCGGCGAAGAGGGCGACGTCGCGGTCGTCACCGGCGTTCTGACGAACGAGCTGCTCCAGAAGCGTATCGAGCGTATGTACAGCTACGCCGCTGAAAAGTATCCCGGCCTGAACTTCGTCACCGTGGAGGGCACGAACGAGGACTCCGAGGCTGCTTACACCGCTGCCATGAACATTATGACTGCGTATCCGAACGTGAAGGCGATCGTCTCCAACGTCTCCACCGCGCTCGGCCCCATCTGCACCGCCATCGAAGATGCCGGTAAGATCGGGCAGGTCTACGGCTGCGGCCAGACCACCCCGAACCTCGCGAAGCCCGGCATGGCTTCCGGCGCCTGCGTCTCCGGCATCCTGTGGGATACCGCGAAGTGGCAGGAGTGGGCAGTCACCCTCTGCGCCAAGCTCGTGGAAGGCAATGAGTTCGAGGTCGGCAACTGCGGCATCGACGGCTTCCCGCAGGGCGAATATGTCGGCGACGGCATCTTCTACTACTACGAGACCTTCTCCTTCACCCCGGAGAACATCAACGACTTCGACTTCTAATTCAGTTTAGAAGCAAATCGTATCTGAGGTGACGCTCTGTGAAGATCATTGACGTAACCGGCGAGATCCGCAACGGGATGTGGACCTTTGGGTCTCTGTTCCCCAAGGTCACGATCGAGGAACGCTCCGGCGTCTGCGAGGGCTTCGGCGACTACTTCTATACGGAGTTCGTCGGCATGCACGCGCAGGTCGGCACGTATCTGGAAACTCCCGCGCATTTCTACGGCTTTGAAAACAGCTATCTGGTGGAGGATATTCCGCTGGAGCGGCTGTACAACGTGAACTGCGTGGTGCTGAAGGTCCCCAAGGACGTCAGCGATCCCACCGCGCATATCGCCATCACGAAGGAAGAGCTGCTGCGTGCGGCCGAGGGCGTGGAAATTCGCCCCGGCGACTGCATCATCGTGGCCGTCGGCTGGGACCGGTATTGGATGGATGATGAACATTTCTTCCCCAATTCGCCGTATTTCACCTACGACGCCATGAAGTGGATCATTGATCAGCGTCCGTCCATTCTGGCCACGGACACCCCCGCCTGGGAAAATCTCAGCGATCCCGGCGGCTTCTTCCCGGAGTTCTATGCCGCCGACATTCTGATGCTCGCACCGCTCTATGGGCTGGGGCAGGCGTCGAACGGCTGCGGCAGGATCACCATTCTGCCGCTGAAGGTGGCAGGCTGTGCCGCCGCCCCGTGCCGGGTCGTGCTGACGCAGGAATAAACAGTATTTGACCAACGCACTCAGGGGGGAAAGCACCTTTCCCCCCTGAGGATGCACTAAAATTACGATCGAAAATAAAAGGAGTCTGGCTATGAAAAAGCTTCGTTGGGGCGTGATCGGCGCGGGCGGCATCGCAGACCGCCGGACGATCCCGGGCATGATGCTGGCGGATAACGCCGAACTGATCGCTGTGATGGAGATCAACATGGAGCTGGCAGAAAAGTGCCGCGCCAAGTGGGGCTGCAAGCGCGCGTATGATAACGAGGCGGCGCTGCTCGCCGATCCCGAGATCGACGCCGTGTATATCGCGTCTCCCGTTGTGCTGCACGCGCGGCAGGCCATGGCCGCCGCGGACGCCGGCAAGCACATTCTCATTGAAAAACCGCTCGCCATGACCTCGGAAGAGGGCGAGAAGGTCGTTGCCTATTGCGAGGGCAAGGGCGTAAAGATCGCCGCGGGCCTGATGATGCGCTTCGGCGCCTATGTGCAGGCGATGAAGAAGGCGATCGCCGAGGGCAAGATCGGCCATGTTGTGTCCGGTTATTCGCAGTTCACCTGCTGGTATCCCGATATGCCGGGCAACTGGCGGCAGAGCAAGAAAAACGGCGGCGGCGGCGCCATGATGGACATGGGCGTGCACTGCATCGACCTCATGCAGTACGTCACCGGCTCGAAGGTCAAGCAGGTCGCGGCGTTCCACGACACCATGACCTTCCACTATGAGGTCGAGGACTCGTCCATGGTCATGCTGCGGCTGGAAAACGGCTGCCAGTGCGTGGTGCAGTCCAACTTCAACATTCCGGATGAGGCGGCCAAGTGGCGCCTGGAGTTCTTTGGCGATCAGGGCCGTCTGGCGGGCGAAAACGTCATCGGTCAGATCGACGGCGGCACGCTCGACGCGCTGTTCTGCGGCGAGGTCGGCGGCTACGATGCCCAGCAGGACACCAAGGACGTCAAGGGCGAGGAGATCCGCGTGGAGTTCGGCAATATGTACACCCGCGAGATCGAGTCCTTCGGCAACTCCATCCTGAACGGTCTTCCGCTGGAGGTCCCCGCGTCCGACGCGGTGCAGGTCCAGCGCGTCATGGAGGCGGCCTACCGCTCCAATGACGAAAAGTGTGTGGTCGAGCTGTAAGCCGATCCGCATCCATTCATTCGCAGAAGCCGGAAACACCGGCGCTCGGGGCCTTGTGCCGATCAGCATATGAGGTGAGGAAGAAATGAAACCACTGGATTATACGGTTGGCCTGTACAACTGCTGCCGCGATCCGTGATCGCGCGGCGAGGCCCGTATCCCCAGTCACAATGACGAATATTACATCCTAAAACTTGCAATATAAGGAGTTATGATCATGGAAAAGAAAAAAGCGTCGGATTTTCGTTACAATACCGGTGAGACCAAAGTCCCCTGGGCTGCCGTCGGTGAAAACTACAACGCCGAGGACCTGATGACCATCATCCGCTTTATGATGAAGGGCAAGGGCGAGGCGTATGACGAGGCCATCAAGGCCGTGGAAAAGGACGTGTACGCGCTGGATAAGGTCGCGGTCCCGCCCGCAAAGCTGTCGCTGGACGTTGAGGTCGCCAAGGCCGAGAATATGTGCGACGAGTATCTGCACACCAAGGGCTCCACGTTCCTCACCAACTGCACCGCGGGCTTTGAGATCGCCTGCAAGTACACGGGCCTGAAGCCCGGCGACGAGGTCATCGTCCCCGCCATCACCTTTGCGGCGACCATGGCCTATCCGCTCTCCATCGGCTGCAAGCTGGTGTTCGCGGACGTCGACCCCATCACGCTCAACATGGATCCGAAGGACGTTGCCAAGAAGATCACGGACAAGACCAGAATGATCATCCCCGTGCACATCGGCGGCTACCCGGTCGACATGGATCCCATCCTCGAACTTGCCAAGAAGCACGACATCGTCGTCCTCGAGGACGCGGCGCACGCCTTCGGCGGCGAGTATAAGCACCGCAAGCTCGGCACCATCGGCGACTTCGGCTCCTTCTCCTTCCACGAGGTGAAGAACATCACCTCCTTCGGCGAAGGCGGCATCCTCTGCTCCAACGTGACGGAGTTCCTGCCCGAGATGCGCCGCGCGCGCTTCCTCGGCACCGACTTCACCAAGCACATCAAGGACTGGCTGTATGAAGTCACCTCCATCCAGGGCAAGCGTGGGCCGTTCGTCGCCACGAACTTCTCCACCACCGAGATCCAGGGCCTCGGCCTGCAGCTGCAGATCGCGCGCAACGACCAGATCATGAAGGCGCGCCGTGACGCCGCCGCGTATCTCAACAGCCGTCTCGAGGGCTGCGACGCGCTGCGCGTGCAGGACCTCGGCAACGACGACATCGTCCCGACCTTCCACCTCTATCAGCTCCAGATCGACCCCGAAAAGGCCGGCGGCGACGTGCAGCTGTTCAAGAAGAAGATCGGCGAAAAGGGCGTTACGCAGATCGCGCACTTCGGCCCGCTGTACCGCTTCGCCATCCTGAAGGACTACGGCTATGACGAGGACGCCATCGCCGCGACCTGCCCGGTCTGCGAAGAGGTGTTCTATCGCCGCTTCACGCACTTCCCCATCTACGGTCTGACCAAAGAGCAGCTCGACTACATGGCCGACTCCATCCTCGCCTCCATCGACGAGATGCAGCGCGGCGTGTAAGCTGAAAAATCAGCTCCCGGAGCAAACCCGTGGGGGCGGTACTTCGCGTACCGCCCCCCACTCTGCTGTGAAGCCTCGCAGAGTTTTGCGCCCGCAGGCGCAAAAATGATTCAGATTATTTTCTGCGGCGGCGTGTACGTCGCAGAAAATACTGCTCGCTCTGCAAGTGTAGAATTTTTGCGCTTGCGCAAAAATTATGCGCGCGGCAGAGTGCAAGCCTTTTCAAACGAAAGCCCAGCGAAGCGGGTTTCGTTTGAGAGCGTTTCAAAAACCTGTTTTTGAAACGCTCAGGTACCGCCCCCATTTTCAGGCGCCGGGTCACACGCGGCGTCTGCGTTCATCCGGGAGCGCCGGATGAAAGGATCGGACCTATGAAAATTTCGGAAAAAGCAAAGCTCTGCGCGCTTTCGCCCATGCGCAAGTTCCATCCCTACGCCGTGGCCGCCAAGGCGGCGGGGCGGGAGATCTATCACCTGAACATCGGCCAGCCCGACATCGAAACGCCGCAGGCGCTGTTTGACGCCGTGCGGAGCTTCGATCAGGCCGTGCTGGAATACGCGCCGTCGCCCGGCATCCCGTCGCTCATCACCGCGATCCGCGACTATTATGCCCGCATCGGCGTGCAGTTTGACGATGGCGACGTCCTCATCACCACCGGCGGCAGCGAGGCGCTGCAGATCCTGATGAGCTGCATCCTCGACGAGGGCAGCGAGGTCGTCATCCCCGAGCCGTTCTACCCCAATTACAACACCATGATCCGCGCCGCGGGCGGTGTCATCCGCCCCATCCCCACCTGCCCGGAGGAGGGCTACTGCTACGCCACGCGCGAAAAGCTGGAGGCGGCCATCACGCCCAACACCCGCGCCATCATGGTCACGAACCCCGGCAACCCCACCGGCGTGGTGCTCACGCCGGAGCAGATGCGTCTGCTTGCCGACGTTGCCAAGGAGCATGAGCTGTACATCATCGGCGACGAGGTGTACCGCGAGTTCTGCTACGACGGCGACACCACGCCGCGCTCCATGGCGCAGTTTGCGGACGTTGCCGAAAACGTGGTCATCATCGACTCGGTGTCCAAGCGCTTTTCCGCCTGCGGCGCGCGCATCGGCGCGCTGCTGTCGAAAAACCGCGAGCTGATGGCAAACGCGCTCAAGTTCTGCCAGGCGAGATTGTCGGTGGCAACGCTCGATCAGGTCGCATCGGCGGCGCTCTACACGGTCGGCCCCGACTATTTTGACGCCGTGCGCGAGGAGTATAAGCGGCGGCGCGATACGTGCTACCGCGAGCTTCTGAAGATCCCCGGCGTGGTCTGCGCCGCGCCGGAGGGGGCGTTCTACATGATGGCGAAGCTGCCGGTGGACGACACGGAGACGTTCCAGCAGTGGCTGCTGGAGGAATTTGAGGACCGGGGCGAGACGGTCATGTTTGCGCCCGGCAGCGGCTTCTACGCCACGCCCGGCAGCGGCCGGCAGGAGATCCGCATCGCCTACGTGCTGACCCAGAAGCGGCTGGAGCGCGCGATGGAGCTGCTGAAGCTCGCCGTCGCCAAATACCGCCGCGACGTCATGCACCTGGCGGATTGATACTAGTTCTTATTAAAAATCTTGAAAAGATTTTTATAGCACCGAAGGTGCGTTAAGAACTGTATGAGACGGGGAATTGCACAATTGTGCAATTCCAGCGTGCGAAGCACGCGGGTTTCTTGATTAATTATTTAATCAAGAAACAGTATGAGAACAGAACAGGGAACAAGGGAAAACCCCAAAGGGCGCGCCACCCGGCGCGCCCTTTTTGTACAGCGTTGGTTTTTCGTCGTAACGTAGGGGAGGGGCTTGCCCCTCCCGCTGGTTGGCAGCTGTGGATTTTGCATGCACCGCGGAGCGGCAGGCACCTCATACCTTCCCCTCGGGGAAGGTGCCCCCGAAGGGGGCGGATGAGGGCCGGGGAGCACTGACGGATAGCTTAGCATGCTCATCAAAACGTAACTGCTCCCCGACCCTCATCAGTCTGCTCCGCTGCGCTCCGCAGCCAGCTTCCCCGAGGGGAAGCCAAGGGGCCCTCAGCAAATCGGCACTGCGGCAAAGGAACGATGCTGCGTACCGGCGGGTGGGGCAAGCCCCGCCCCTACGTTACGACTAATAACTTACTTCTTCACTCTTCACTATTACTTAAACAATCACGCCCGCGGCGAAATTCGCCGCGGGCGTTAATCGTTCTTTTACATCTCCTGCCGCCCGTTCAAAGCGCGCAGGAGGGTGACTTCGTCGGCGTATTCCAGCTGGCTGCCGACGGGGATGCCGTAGGCCAGGCGCGTGACCTTGACGCCGAGGCCGCGCAGCAGGCGCGAGAGGTACATCGCCGTGGCCTCGCCCTCGGTGTCGGGGTTCGTGGCCATGATGATCTCGCGTACATCGCCGGACTGCACGCGCTCCAGAAGCTCACGGATGCGAATATCATCCGGGCCGATGTGGCTCAGCGGCGAGATAACGCCGTGCAGCACATGGTACACACCCGTATACTCGCGCGCGCGCTCCATGGCGATGACGTCCTTCGGCTCGGCCACGACGCAGATGAGCCCACGGTCGCGCTCGGGGTCGGCGCAGATGGGGCACACGTCCTGATCGGTCAGGTTCTGACAGACGGGGCAAAGATGCACCGTGCGGTGGGCCTGCAAAATGGCGTCGGCAAATTCCTCCGCCTCGGCCTGCGGCAGACCCAGCATGTAAAACGCCAGCCGCTGTGCGGTCTTGCTGCCGATGCCCGGCAGACGCGCAAACTGCTCGCTCAGCCGCTCCAGCGCGGCGGGGAAGCTGCGCATCAGAACAGCCCGCCCAGATTCAGGCCGCCCGTGAGCTTGCTCATGGACGCCGTCTGATCGGCCTCGGCCTTGCGCATGGCCTCGTTCACCGCCGCTACGACCATATCCTGCAGCATCTCCACATCGTCGGGATCGACGGCCTCGGGGTCGATCTGCACGCGCAGCAGCTCGCGGCTGCCATTCACCACTGCGGTGATCACGCCGCCGCCGGCTGTGGCCTCATACTCCTTCTGCTGCATCTCCTCCTGCATTTTCAGCAGATCCTGCTGCATCTTCTGCGCCTGCTTCATCATCTGCATCTGACTTTTGCCGCCCATGCCCATCGGCATGCCGCCGCGGTATCCACCCTTTGCCATATGAAACTCTCCTTATTTGATCGTAAATAAATTCGGATGATCTTCTCCAAAGCGCACCAGCGCGTCCATGGGGTCGTGCCCGGCGGCGTCCGCCTGCCCCTTGCGGGCAAAGCGCACGGCCACGGGCCGCTTCAGGATCGCCGAGGCCTTGCTGCGGATGATCTGCGCCACGTCCTCGCGGCGGATCATCTCCAGTACAAAATCGCTGTCCGCCACCACGAGCAGCGTGTCGCCCGCGAGGCTCGCGTGCACGGGGCCGTCCACGCTCAAAAAGCCGCGCTCGCGCGGGCCGAGCGACTGCTGCAGCGCCGCCGTCAGCTCCGGCCAGAAGCCCGGCGGGGCCTCCTGCGCGGGCATGTTCTCCGCGGGCGGCTCGGCCTGCGCGGCAGCTTCCTCCTGTGCGGGCTCAGCCGGCTTCGTCGGCTCCGCCGCGGCCTGTTCCGACCGGGGCGCGGTCACTGCCGGGGCGGCGATGACGCCGTTTGCCAGCTGCTCCTCCAGATGGCCGATGCGCGCCGAGAGCGCCTGCGCGTCCAGTGACAGGCTCGGCCTGCAAAGCTGGAGCAAGCACAGCTCCGCGTCCACGCGGCGGTTCTGGCTGCGGGAGAAGCCCGCGGCCGTCTGCTGCAAAAGCGTCACCATCCGCAAAAGCTCGCCCGCGGACAGGCGGTCACGCAGCGCCAGCAGCTCCTCATCCGTCGCCGCGCCCGAGAGCATCGAAAGCCCGGCCTTTGGCGCGGTCTTGAGCATGAGCAGGTCGCGCGTGACAGAGAGTAACTCGTCAAACAGCGCCGCAAGGTCCTTTCCGGCGGCGTACAGCTCGGAAAACAGGCTCAGCGCCCGCGGCGCGTCCTGATCCGCCGCGGCGGTGAGGATCGCCCCCGCCTGCCGCTGGCCCGCAAGGCCCAGCACGCTGCAAACGAGCCCGACGTCCACCGTGCCGGGGGCGGCGCAGGCGCACTGGTCGAACAAACTCAGCCCGTCGCGCAGTGCGCCGTCGGCCAGCCGCGCGAGCAGCCGCGCGGCGTCCGGCTCCAGCGGGATATTCTCCTGATAGGCAACATAGTTGATGCGCGCCGCAATATCCTCCGGCAGAAGCCTGCGGAACGCGTAGCGCTGGCAGCGCGAGAGGATGGTCGCCGGGACCTTATGAAGCTCGGTCGTGGCGAGGATGAACAGCAGATGCTCCGGCGGCTCCTCAATGATCTTGAGCAGGGCGTTGAACGCGGCCAGCGAGAGCATATGCACCTCGTCGATGATATACACGCGCTTTCGCACCTCGCCGGGGGTGTAGATGGCGTCGTCGCGCAAAACGCGCACGCTGTCCACGCCGTTATTGGACGCGGCGTCGATCTCCAGCACGTCCATGCAGCGCCCTTCGTCGATGGCGCGGCACGCGGCGCAGCGGTTACAGGGGTTTCCGTCCTGCGGGTCGAGGCAGTTGACGGCCTTGGCCAGAATTTTGGCGCAGGAGGTCTTGCCCGTGCCGCGTGTGCCGGTAAAGAGATAGGCGTGGCTGAGCTTGCCCGTCATCACCTGCGCGCGCAGCGTCTCGGTGATGCTTTTCTGCCCCACAACGTCCGAAAACGTCTGTGGCCGGTATTTCCGATACAAAGCCTGATACATCCGCCCCACCTCCTTTGTACGCGTCTAGTTATTATACACGATTTTTCGGGAATTGAAAAGAGAGAAAATACGGCCGCCCCCTATCGACCACCACCACACCCTCGGCCTTTCGTCGTAACGTAGGGGCGGGGCTTGCCCCGCCCGTTGGGAAGCACTATCGTTCTTTTGCGGCAGTGCCGATTTGCTGAGGGCCCCTTGGCTTCCCCTCGGGGAAGCTGGCTGCGGAGCGCAGCGGAGCAGACTGATGAGGGTCGGGGAGCAGTCACGTTTTGCTGAGCATGCAAAGCTATTCGTAAGTGCTCCCCAGCCCTCATCCGCCCCCTTCGGGGGCACCTGTCCCTACCCTCTTTGTCCCTTCGGGACATTTCCCCCTGATAGGGGGAATCGGCCCCGAGGGGAAGGTATGGGGTGCATTCCGTCCGCTCGTGCATTCAAAATCCACAACTGCCCACCAGCGGGAGGGGCAAGCCCCTCCCCTACGTTACGACGAAATAACGATTCTTTATTAGAAAACGGGAGGGGCTTACCCCTCCCGTTCGTGCATTTTATGCGAAAAAATCAGGCTCCGGCGCGTGGCAAGACTGTACACCCTTCTCCGAATACGCACTCCACCCGTTACCCATACAGCCAGCTCGGAAACGGCTGCCTCGCGGCACACAAGGTGGGCTGCTTAGTGCTGCTTGGTTCCCCACCTGACACGGTTCACAGGTCCTCGTTGCGCAAGACCGGATCTTCAACGCCGCTTATATGGGTCAGACGATACAGAACGTACCCTCGGTCGGGAATCGGCCCCCGCTGTAGCGGATTGCGGGTCACAGGGCACCGCTATCTCCCCGGTTGGTACAGCCTTGCCACGGGCCGGAGCCCATGGTCGTTCCACTCAGTCGAGCTTGCTCTCCACAAAATCGACCAGCTCGCCGATGGTGGAGACCTTTTCCTCCATCTCCAGATCGACGCCCAGCTCTTCCTCCAGATCCATGACCATTTCGACCATGTCCAGCGAGTCGATGCCGAGACCTTCGAACGTGGTCTCGCGCGTGATCTCCTCCGCCGGAATATCGAGCTGCGCTGCCAGATAGGATTGGATCTTTTCAAACATGATTAACTTCCTCCGTCCTGACGGTTAGTATGTAACTGATAACATCCTTATCATACGGATTTTTACGCCGTTGTCAAGAGAAAAATCAGTTCAGGAAATCCCGCAGCTTTTTGCTGCGCGAGGGATGGCGCAGCTTGCGCAGCGCCTTGGACTCGATCTGGCGGATGCGCTCGCGCGTGACGTCAAATTCCTTGCCGACCTCCTCGAGCGTGTGCGGCTTGCCGTCGCGCAGGCCGAAGCGCATCCGCAGCACCTCCTCCTCCCGCGGGGTGAGGGTGGCCAGCACGTCCTCCAGCTGCTCGCGCAGCAGCGTGTACGACGCCTCCTCCGATGGCTGCGAGGCCTCGTCGTCCTGAATGAAATCGCCGAGGTGGCTGTCCTCCTCCTCGCCGATCGGCGTTTCGAGCGACACCGGCTCCTGCGCGATCTTCAGGATCTCCTCGACCTTGCACACGTCCATGTGCAGCTCCTGCGCGATCTCACTGGTCGTCGGCTCGCGGCCGAGCTTCTGCACCATGCTGTGCGAGGTGCGCAGCACGCGGTTGATGGTCTCCACCATATGCACCGGGATGCGGATGGTGCGCGCCTGATCGGCGATGGCGCGGGTGATGGCCTGCCGGATCCACCAGGTGGCGTAGGTGGAAAATTTATAGCCCTTGGTGTAGTCGAATTTCTCAACGGCCTTCATAAGCCCCAGATTGCCCTCCTGAATGAGATCCAGCAGGTGCATCCCGCGGCCGACATAGCGCTTGGCGATCGAAACGACCAGCCGCAGATTCGCCTCCGACATCTGCCGCCGCGCGTCCTCGTCACCCTCGCTCATGCGCCTGGCCAGCTCCGTCTCCTGTTCGGGCGTGAGCAGGGGGATCTTGCCGATCTCGCGCAGATACAGGCGGATGGGATCGTCGAGCTTCGCCTCGCCCTCGTCATAATGCTCCAGCGCGTCCACCTCGGCGCTGGCGTCGATGCCCTCGGCCTCGATGGCCTCCATCTCGCTGAGCGTGGGGCTGGTGAGCTCCGCCGCGCCGCCGATGAGGTCAAGCACGTCCGACACGTCGATCTCCACCCCGGCGGCCTCGAGCACGTCGTAAAACTGCTCGGTCTGCTCCTCCGTGGCGTCCACGTTGTCCAGCGTCTCCACCAGCCGCTTGGAGGCGACCTTGCCGGTCTTTTTCGATTCCTCCAGCAGCGCGGCGAGCTTTGCGCGGTTCTCGTCCGACAGCTCCATCTTCTGCAGCAGTTCCAGATCCTTCGTCATTCGTGCCACCTAGCCTTTCATTTCTTTCTTGCGCGCCGCCAGCGCCAGCAGCCGTTCGCTGCCGGATGCGTGCGTCCGGTCGTATTCCTCCGTGATGATGGCGATGTAGTCGCGCAGCGCGTCGTCGCTGACGGGCGCGTCCGGCTTTTGGAACACCGCCGACAGATGCGCCATCTCCGCCGCGTCCAAATCGCCCTCCAGCGCCGCGAGCGACGGCGCCTGATCCCGCGCCCGCTGCGCGCAGAACGCCGCCCATACGCGGCCGAGCAAGGGCGAGGAGAATTGCTCCGGCCGGAGCGGCACGGCGGTCATCAGCGCGGGCTCGCGCAGAACGGTGCGCAGCAGCCCCTCCTCGGCCATGGCCGAGCGGAGGTTATCGTAGCGGATGCCCTTGACCTGCGGCTGCAGCCTGCGCGCCGGGGCGAGGTCGATGGCCTCCTGCTTCTTTTTGGCCTGCGCCGTGCGGCGGCGGTAGGCGCGGTCAGCCTCCAGCTTCATCGCGTCATAGCTCACGCCCGCGGCCTCGGCGGCGCGGCGGCCGTAGACCTCGCGCTCCACAGCCGTTCCCAGCGTGGCGACCAGCTCCGCCGCCTGCCTGAGAAATTCCACGCGCTGCTCGTCCTGCGTCAGGTCAAATTTTCGCCGCAGCGACTCGAGGCGGTACTCCGCCTGATTTTCTGACTGGTCGAGCAGAAGGGAGAAGCGGTCGGCGCCGTATTTTTTGAGGAATTCGTCGGGGTCCTTCGCCCCCTGCATCCGCAGCACCTTCACCTGCAGCCCCGCCTTTTCCAGCATGGGGATGGCGCGCTGTGTGGCGTTTTGCCCGGCCTCGTCGCCGTCGTAGGTCAAAACGACCTGCTGCGTGTATTTGGCGAGGATGTTCGCGTGCTCCTCCGTGAGCGACGTGCCGAGCGACGCCACCGCGCAGTCAAAGCCGTGCTGGTGCAGGGCAATGGCGTCCATGTAGCCCTCGGTGAGGATGATCCAGGGGTGCTTTGTTTTGCGGGCGATGTTGAGCGCAAAGAGGTTTTTGCGCTTATTAAAGATGATGGTCTCGGGGGAGTTCAGGTATTTGGGCGTGGAGTCGTCCATCACGCGGCCGCCAAAGCCGATGACGTTGCCGCGGATGTCGATGATGGGGAACATCAGGCGGTTGCGGAAGCGGTCATATATGCCGCCCTTCTGCGACTTCACGACGAGACCGGCGTCCAGCAGCTCCTCGCGGGTGTAGCCCTTTTTCGTCATCGCGTCGAGCAGCGCGGACCACTCGTTCGGCGAAAAGCCCAGCCCGAAGCGCGCCACGGTCTGCTGTGAGAGGGCACGCTTGGCGATATACGCCCGCGCGGGCTCGCCGCGGGGGGAGAACAGCTCACTTCTAAAAAACCGCGCAGCGTCCTTGCACAGCGCCCACAGGCGCTCCTGCCGCCGGTAGGTGGAGCGGTAGCTCTCATCCTCCGGCACCTCCAGCCCTGCGCGCTTAGCGAGGAACCGCACGGCGTCGGGGTAGTCGAGGGATTCGATCTCCATGATGAAATTGATGACGCCGCCGCCCTTGTGGCAGCCGAAGCAGTAGTAGATGCCCTTATCGGGCGCGACGGAGAAGGAGCCGGTCTTTTCCGAGTGGAACGGGCAGAGCCCAAAGAGATTGCTCCCCTTGCGCGTCAGCGTCACATACTGCCCCACGACGTCTTCGATGGGGTTGCGAAGCGTTAACTCATCCAAAAAAGCGGGCGGAAAAGCCACAGGAAAAACCTCCTTTCTGCCGGATGCGGCGGACGGGGTGGTGATGCTGCCGCGCGCAGCGCGGCAGCATCATCCCTCACCGTACCTGCCACGCGGTGGGGATGAAAATTTCGGAGAATTTATAAATGGCATACTTGTCCGTCATGCCGGCGATGTAGTCGCAGACGATGCGGTCCATACCGTCAAAATCCAGCTGCGGCAGAAAATCCGCCGGGAGCCGGTTCGGGTCCTTGCTGTAATACTCAAACAGCCTGCGGATGATGTCCTTGGCCTTGACCTCCTCGCCCTTGGCCACGGGGTTTGTGTAGACCCGCTGGAACATGAACGTGCGCAGCGCGTCCATCGCCCCGGCGATCTCCGGGCGCATGCCGAGCTTGCCGGTTTGCTGTGTGTTGTAGATCATGTCGGACACGAGCGTGCCGATGCGCTCGGAGTGCGACGTGCCAAGCACGTCGGAAATTTCGCGGGGGATGTCGTTTTCGGTCAGCAGCCCCGCGCGCATGGCGTCGTCGATGTCGTGGTTGATGTACGCGATGCGGTCGGATGTGCGGACGATCTGCCCCTCGAGCGTCTCGGGGATGAACGTGCCCGTGTGGCCGAGGATCGCCATACGTACCTCATACGTAAGGTTCAGGCCCGTGCCGCCGCGCTCGAGCTTATCCACCACACGCAGCGACTGCTCGTTGTGCCGGAACGGCGCGCCCATCATGTCGGACAGCGCCTTTTCGCCCGCGTGGCCGAACGGCGTGTGGCCCAGATCGTGCCCATAGGCGGCGGCCTCGGCCAGGTCGCAGTTGAGCTTCAAACCGCGGCAGATCGTGCGCGCGATGCGCGAGACCTCCAGCGTGTGCGTCATGCGCGTGCGGTAATGGTCGCCCTCCGGCGCGAGGAACACCTGCGTCTTGTGCATCAGACGGCGGAAGGATTTGGAGTGGACGATGCGGTCGGCGTCGCGCTGATAGCAGGTGCGCACGTCGTCCTCCTCGCGGGGATACAGCCGACCCTTCGTCTCCGCCGCCTTCTGTGCCTCCGGCGCAAGGACCGCATATTCCTCCCGTTCCATCTGCTCCCGCAGCGTCATACTGGGTCACCTCTGTTTCCATAAAGCTGAAGATGTGCGTATTTCGTCGTAACGTAGGGGAGGGGCTTGCCCCTCCCGGCAGCAGGCAATCGCAAATCGGGGTGCACCCCGGCAAATCCGTAGAATCTTACAGGTTTGCCGTAGGGGCGGGGTTCTACCCCGCCCGCACCCTACCGGCCACCACCGCGCTCTCGACCCTTCGTCGTAACGTAGGGGAGGGGCTTGCCCCTCCCGTAGGGCACCATCGGGTTCGCCGATGGGCTCCATAAAAACGGTCATGCGTCCTGCACGGGAGGGGTAGAACCCCTCCCCTACGGCAAATTTGGTGGTTTTATACGGGTTCACATTGGTGCATACGAATTTGCAGCACCGTACTGTGCGGGAGGGGCAAGCCCCTCCCCTACGTTACGACGAAACGTGGCAGTTGCTCAAAACGTACCGCTTATTTATACCACAAAAATGTGTCAAAACTATGTATCCCGTCACAGCGGGGCGGCGCGATAGATCTGGGCGGCCACCTTGGGGACGACCCTTCCGGCGGAGAGCTCGCGGATGGCGTCGCGGACCGGGGCGGTGGCGCTCTGCGGCAAAAGCGCGCGGATGGTGATGTCTGCGCCGTACTGGATGTCCTCGATGACGGCTCCCTGCGCCGCCAGCCGCAGCTTGATCTGCTCCAGAAGGGCGTAGGGGCAGCTTATTTCCACGCTGTCCCACACGCGCATCACCGCGATGCCCGCCGCCGTGAGCGCGTCCTTCGCGCCGCGCGCATACGCCCGCGTCAGGCCGCCCGCGCCGAGCAGGATGCCGCCGAAGTAGCGGGTGACGACGCACAGCACGTCAAAAATCTTCTCCCGCTCAAAAACCGCCAGCATCGGCTGGCCCGCCGTGCCCTGCGGCTCGCCGTCGTCACTGTAGCGCACGGCGCCGCTTTTGAGCCGGTAGCACCAGCAGTGGTGGCGCGCGTCGTGGTACTTTTTGCGCACCAGCTCCATGCACGCCTTCACGTCCTCCTCCGTCTGCACGGGGAAGATGTCGCTGACAAAGCGCGACTTTTTTTCGGTAAATTCACTTGCCGCCTGCCCGGCGACGGTCAAAAATTCTTCCATCAGCCTACCTCATACTGCCGCACGCGCCCATAGAGCACGGCGTCCGCCACGACCTCTGCCGCCACGCCCTCGGGCGTATACTCGCACGAGAGCACGCGCGCCTGCGCGTGCAGCGTGTCCACGAGCCCCGCTGCGCTGTAGGGGATGCACAGCTTCACGCGGTGCAGGCCCTGATCGAGCTTTTTTTCCGTGAGCGTGCGCAGCGCGTCCAGCCCCTCGCCGGTCTTGGCAGAGATACACACGATGTCCTCGCCGTGCGGCAGCATGTCCTCTGCCAGATCACACTTGTTGTAGCACGAGATGACCGGCACGCCGGGCTTTGCCAGCTGTGCGATCAGCTTTTCCACCACCGCGATGTGCGCCTCCCGCTCGGGGTCGGACGCGTCGATGACATGGATGAGAAGATCCGCGTATTCCAGCTCCTCGAGCGTGGCCTGAAAGGCCTCGATGAGATTGTGCGGCAGCTTCGCGATGAAGCCGACGGTGTCGGACAGCACGGCCTGACACGTATCCGAGACGGTAAACTGCCGCGTGGTGGTGTCGAGCGTGTCGAACAGCCGGTCGTTCGCGGCGATGTCCGCGCCCGTCAGCGCGTTCAGAAGCGTCGACTTTCCGGCGTTCGTATAGCCCACGAGCGCCACGACGGGCGTGGCGTTTTTCGTCCGGCGCTCGCGCTGCACGGCGCGCACGCGCCGCACCTCGCGCAGCTCTGTGCGCAGCTTGTCGATGCGGGCGCGGATGTGGCGCCGGTCGGTCTCCAGCTGCGTTTCGCCGGGGCCGCGTGTGCCGATGCCGCCGCCAAGACGGCCCATCGTCTCATTCCACACGGTCAGGCGCGGCAGATAATACTGATACTGCGCCAGCTCCACCTGGAGCTTGCCCTCGCGGGTCTTGGCCCGCTGCGCAAAAATATCGAGGATGAGCGCGCTGCGGTCGAGTACTGCCGCGTGCGTGAGCTCCTCCAGCGTGCGGATCTGCGACGGGGAGAGAGCGTTGTCGAAAATGAGCATCGTCGCGCCGCTGTCCTCGATCATCTGCCGCAGCTGGTCTGCCTTTCCCTCGCCGACGAAGCTGTGCGGATCGGGCGCGGGGCGGTTTTGCAGCAGCTTTCCCACGCACTCGCCGCCGGCGGTCTGCAAAAGCGCCTCCAGCTCATCGAGCGAGCGGGGCGTGGCGGTCTCCTCCGGCGTAAAAATATCAGCGTTCAGCCCCGCCAGCACGGCCTTTTGAACGCACTGTTCCGAAAATCTTTCCATGTTTTATCCTTCGCTGCCTCTTCGGCAATTTTCGCGGGTACGAAAAAAGCCCGCACCGAGGCGGTGCGGGCCAGATCGCTTACTTCAGACCATATTTCTTGTTGAAACGGTCCACGCGTCCGCCGGTATCGACGAGCTTCTGCTTGCCGGTATAGAACGGATGGCACTTGGAGCAAATTTCAACCTTGATGTCCTTCTTGGTAGAGCCTGTTTCGATCACAGCACCACACGCGCATCTGATAGTCGTCTGTTCGTATTTGGGATGGATGCCTTCCTTCATGGGTTTCACCTCTCTCATCAGATTTCTGTAAAAAGGCTTGCGCCTTTCCCTTGGTTCAAACGCTCAGATATAGTATCACAGTTTTTTTGCCGATGCAAGAGTTTTTTCAAATTTTTCTGCGATAAACCATGCCTTTTTGCGCCAAAGCGGCGGCAGGTGCGTTTGTTCCTGTGGAAAAAAGTGTGGATAACCCGGCGCAGCGCGTCTCAATCGCCGCCTGCGCCCCCACCGGGGCGCGCGCGCCCGCGTTCAGGCATGGGATCGCGGCTGCTTCGCGGATGCGCCGCAAAAGCGCCCCGCCGCGCGCGCCCAGCGCCAGCACGCGCACGAACGCTGCCGGGCGGGCCAGATCGTCCGCCGTCAGCCCCAGATATGCGCACAGGAGCAGCCGCTGCAGGCGCGTGCGCACATAGCGCTTGGACTTTGCGGCGTCGATCATATCCTCCACGCTGCCCGCGCGCTGCACGGCCTTGTACACCGCCCGCCACAGGCCCTCGGAGCCGTAGGGAATACGTTCCCAGTCGCCCTCCGAAAGCCCGCGCAGGCGCGCGAGCATCGCGCGTTCGCCCGCCGCCATCGTAAAGCGCTCCGCCGTCTCATACAGCGCCGCCGCCGCATCCGGCACGAGCGCCCGCCAGCTGCCGCTTGGGTACAGCGCCCGCACCGCCGTGGCGGACGGGTTCTCTGCGTCGGCAGTCTGTGCGTGATAGTCCCCGCCGCGCGGCAGCACGAGCGGGCGCAGGCGGCTTTTCTGCTGCACGATGGCCTTGCAGTACTCCGCGGCCAGAATGTCGTTCGGCCTTTGCAGAAGCTGCCCGTCGCCGCCGCAGGCGCTCAGCGCCCGCTCGCGTGCCGCGGCGTAGCTCACGCGGCTTTGCAGCTGCGTGCGCAGCGCCGCCTCATAGTCCGCGCTGCACAGAATTTCCGCCGTTTTGCGCAGCGCGTCCGCGTCCGCGTGCTCCGCGCCGAAGCACAGCGCATCCACCGCGCCGAGCCGCGACAAAATGTCCACCCCGCCCGCGGCGAAGCCCTCCGCCGAGCGCAGGCTGTGCGTCACCGGCAGCTCCAGAACGAGATCGGCCCCGCACTCGACCGCCGCCGCGGCGCGCACGGCGGGGGAGAAGACGGCCACCTCGCCGCGCTGGACGAACGCGCCGCTCATCAGGCACACGATGGCCGCATCCGCGCCGAGCCGCTCGCGGAGCTGCGCAAACTGCCGCAGATGCCCGCTGTGGAAGGGGTTATACTCGCAGATGATCCCGGCGACCGCCATTTTCCCACCTCATTCCTGCAAAATATCGGAAAAGCACTTGTTTCCCGCGGATAAATATTGTATCATATCTTTTGTATGAACAGTTTAGCACAAACACACGAAAAAGCCAAACAATAATAGGAGTGAATACATTATGAACATCCTCGTCATCAACGCCGGCAGCTCGAGTCTGAAGTATCAGCTGATGGATCCGGATACCGGCGTCGTCACCGCAAAGGGCCTGTGCGAGCGCATCGGTCTGGACGGCCGTCTGACCCACAAGGCGCTGTCCAAGGGCACGAAGGTCGAAAAGGACATCCCCATGCCCACCCATAAGGAGGCCATCGAGGCCGTTATGTCCATCCTGGTGGACGGTGAGTACGGCGTGATCCAGTCCGTCGATGAGATCGACGCCGTCGGCCACCGCGTGCTCCACGGCGGCGACAGGTTTGTTGAGAGCTGCATCGTCACCGAGGACTGCAAGCAGGCCATCCGTGACTGCATCCCCCTCGGTCCGCTCCATAACCCCGCCAACCTCATGGGCATCGAGGCCTGCGAAAAGGCCATGCCCGGAAAGCCCCAGGTCGCCGTGTTCGACACTGCGTTCCATATGACCATGCCGCCCAAGGCGTATCGCTACGCCATCCCCACCAAATACTACACCGACGATCATCTCCGCCGCTACGGCTTCCACGGCACGTCGCACCGCTTCGTCTCCAAGCGCTGCATCGAGCTGATGGGCGGCGTGGAGCATGCGCACCGCATCATCGTCTGCCACCTCGGCAACGGCTCGTCCCTCTCCGCTGTGAAGGACGGCAAGTGTCAGGATACCTCCATGGGCCTGAGCCCTCTGGCGGGCGTCCCCATGGGCACGCGCGCGGGCGATATTGACACCTGCGTTGCGCAGTTCATTATGAACAAGTACAATATGTCCGCCGACGAGTGCCTGACCATGCTCAACAAGAAGTCCGGCGTGCTCGCGCTGTCTGACGGCGTATCCTCCGACTTCCGCGATCTCGACGCCGCCGCCGCGCAGGGCAACGACGCCGCGCGCCTCGCGCTCGACAAGTTCGCCTATGAGGTCAAGAAGTATATCGGCGCCTACGCCGCCGCGCTCGGCGGTGTGGACTGCATCGTCTTTACGGCAGGCGTGGGCGAGAACTCCGCGCCCATGCGCGCGTCCATCTGCGACGGGCTGGACTATCTCGGCGTGAAGCTCGACGCGGAAAAGAACAAGCTCCGCGGCGAAGAGGTCGTCATCTCCACCCCCGACTCCAAGGTCAAGGTCTGGGTCATCCCCACCAACGAAGAGCTGATGATCGCCCAGGATACGGCCGCGCTGACGAAGTAAGAAGTAAAAAGAAAAAACATACCCCCGCGGCAACAGCCGCGGGGGTATGTTTTTTTAAGTAAAAGCGAAGAGTGAATCGTGAAGAAATGAGCATTTGCTGTCGAATCCCTGACGCACCGATGAATCGTAGGCACCCCATACCTTCCCCTCGGGGAAGGTGGCGAGCGCAGCGAGCCGGATGAGGGCCGGGGAGCAGTTACGTTTTGATGAGCATGCTAAGCTATGTTTCAGTGCTTCCCGGCCCTCATCAGTCTGCTCCGCTGACGCTCCGCAGCCAGCTTCCCCCAGGGGAAGCCAAGGGGTGCATTCCGCGCCGCGGTGCGTGCAAATACCACAGCTGCCCGCTGTTTATTCCACTGCCCGGTAGAGCAGATACTCTCCGTCCCGCTCTACCAGCACGCACCCTTCTGCCGGGTAGGCGTAGACGGCGCAGCCGGTCAGGGCGGCGTCTTTGCTGTCGTCAACGGCGCCGAGCCGGGCACCGCGGGCTTCGCCGTCCTCGCCGGCGGTGTGCGCTTCGTCGTTGGCGGCGGCGAGGGTGTAATACTGGCCGCCGAATACGATCCAGTCGCCGTCCGGCGCGCCCGCTTCGGCGGAGGCCCTGGCGTTCTGCTCCAGCAGATCCTCCGCGGGCGCATCCGCTGTGGGCGCGCCCATCGCGGGGGCCTCGGCAGCGGGGGATTCGACCTCCGTCTCAGGCGCGGCGGCTTCGACGAGCACATCCTCGCTGTACGCCCGGGCCTCGGCGGCGTCCTCGGCCATCGCGGCCTGCGGCGCGGCCTCCTTGGCGGCGGCGGTCGTGTCGGCGGATTTATTGCCGATCCAGCGCGGCAGCGCCAGCGCCGCGATGCCCACGATCAGCGCGCAGCACGCCGCGAGCGCCGCAAGCGGCTTCCAGCGCGCGGTTTGCCGCGCCGGCATTTTTTCGGCGCGCGCGATCAGATCGTCCCCGACCTGACCGACGGCGCGGAACAGCTGTTCACCCTTCATACGGCGATCCCCTCCTGCTGCAGGTATCTGCGCAGCTTTTCGCGCGTGCGCAGCAAACAAGATTTGACGGTATTCGGCTTCATGGAAAAGCGCAGCGCGATGGCGTCGATGCCGTCCACGAACCAGTAGCGGCGCAGAAACAGACTGCACTCGCGCTCCGGAAGCGTGCGCAAAAACGCGTCGATGGCGCGCGTCAGCTCCCGCTCGTCGATCGCCTCATCCACACCGCCGCGCGACGCGATGCACTCCGCCAGCTCGTCGAGCGATGCCGCCAGACTGCCGCCGCCGCGCTTGTCGGCGCGGGCGGCCTTGAAGCGGTCAAACGACAGATTGCGCGTGATGCGCCCGAGAAAGGCCGACAGGACGCCGGGCCGCTGCGGCGGCATGGCGTTCCACGCGTGCAGCCACGTGTCGCTGACGCATTCGTCGCTGTCCTCGCGGCTTTTGAGGATATTCATGGCGATGGCGCGGCAGTATGCACCGTATTTTGCGTCCGTCTGCGCGATGGCGTCCTCACTGCGGGCAAAATACAGGTCGATGATCCTGGAGTCCTCCAAATCATCCGCCTCCAATCTTTTTGACGATTTTTTTGCGCCCGCGTTGCACACGGCGCTGATTTTTTTCAGTATAGCATGGAATTTGCGATTTGAAAATGCTATAATTTTTGCAAAGAAGGAGGTGCGGCGGATGGAGGTACGCATTTTGGCCGTCGGCGATGTGGTCGGCGCGTCGGGCATTTTGTGCCTGAAAAAGAACCTGCGCGCGCTGCGGCGGCGCTATGACGTTGGCTTTGCCGTCGTAAACGGTGAAAACGCCTCCGGCGTGGGCCTCACGCCGCAGCAGGCGGAGATGATGCTGGACGCCGGGGCGGATGTCATCACGCTCGGAAACCACACGTGGAACCGGCGGGAGATCTGCCCGTTTCTGGACGACAGCCCGTATATCCTGCGCCCGGCGAATTTTCAGCCGCATCTGCCCGGCCGCGGCTGGGGCGTTTTTGAGACCAAGGCGGGGCCGATCGCGGTCGTGAACCTCATCGGCCGCTGCCATATGGACTTTACGCCGGACAATCCCTTCCGCGTCGTCGACCGCATTCTGGAAAAGACGGGGGACGTGCCGGTGCTGCTGGACTTCCACGCCGAGGCAACGTCGGAAAAGCTCGCCATGGGCTACTATCTCGACGGGCGCGTGAGCGCCCTGTGGGGCACGCATACGCACGTTCCCACGGCGGACGAGACGATTTTGCCGAACGGCACAGGCTATCAGACGGACCTTGGCATGACGGGGCCGGTGCGGTCGGTCATCGGCGTGCGGCCGGAGCAGTCGATCGCGAATTTCCGGGGCGAGCTGACCTCGCGCTACGAGGTCGCGCCAGGGCCATGCCGCCTGCACGGGCTCCTGCTCACGATCGACACAAAAACGCGCCGCTGCACGCATGTGGAAAGGGTGGTGGCGGAATGATCCGGCTGCTGCACGCGGCGGATCTGCATCTGGATTCGCCCTTTTCTGCCCTCAGCCCCGAGCAGGCGGCGCAGCGGCGGCAGGAGCAGCGCGCGATGCTCACGCAGCTCGCGGAGCTGGCGAACGCCCACGACTGCGGCCTGATGCTGCTGGCGGGCGACCTGTTTGACAGCGACAACGCCTACCCCGACACCGTGGACGCGCTGCGCCGCGCGCTCGCGTCCTGCCGCGCCGAGGTCGTCATCGCGCCGGGGAATCACGATCTCTGTGCCCCCGGCAGCGCGTATCTGACGGAGGATTGGCCGGAAAACGTGCATATTTTCACAAAAAACACGCCGGACTGCTTTGAATTCCCGCGGCTTTCCTGCCGCGTGTGGGGCGCGGCGTTCACAGCCGCCGAGGCCCCCGCGCTGCTGGACGGCTTTTCGGCAAAGCGCGACGGGCTGTTGGAGCTCATGGTGCTGCACGGCGATGCCGTGAACGCGCACAGCCCATATAACGCCGTCACACGCGAGCAGATCGCGTCCTCGGGCCTTTGCTATCTCGCCATGGGGCACATCCACGAGGCAAGCGGCCTTCTGCGCGCGGGCGAGACGTTTTACGGCTGGCCGGGCTGCCCGATGGGGCGCGGCTTTGACGAGCTGGGGCAGAAGGGCGTGTATCTCGTCACGGCGCAGCCGGGGGCGTGCACGGCGGAGCTTCTGCCCATCACCGGGAGGAAATACGAGATCCTGCGCGTGGCGGCCGGGGACACTCCGCTGGCGGCCATCGAGCAGGCGCTTCCCGCGGACACGCAGGACGATATTTACCGCATTATCTTAACGGGCGACGCGCCGCGGCCGGATACGGCGGCGCTCTGGCGCGCGCTGCAGGGGCGGTTTTTCAGTCTTACTCTGCGCGATGAGACCACGCCCCGGCGCGAGCTGTGGGACGGCTGCGGCGAGGATACGCTGCGGGGGCTCTTCCTGCAGACGCTCCGCGCACAGTATGACGAAGCGCCTACAGCAGCGGAAAAGCTGCAGATCGCGGACGCCGTGCGGCTGGGCCTTGCGGCGATGGACGGAAGGGAGGCGCCGGAGCTGTGAGGATCGTTTCGATGCAGGCCAGCTTCGGCAGGCTCCAGAACGAGCGGCTGGCGCTGCGCGACGGGCTGAACGTCGTCACCGCGCCGAACGAATCGGGCAAGTCGACCTGGGCGGCATTTTTGCTGGCGATGCTCTACGGCATCGACACCAGCCAGCGCGCCAGCGCCGGTCAGCTGCCCGCGAAAACGAAATTTAAGCCCTGGAGCGGCGCACCGATGGAGGGGCGCGTGGAGCTCCTATGGCAGGGCAAACACATCACCCTCGAGCGCGGCACAAAGGGCCGCACGCCCATGGGCGAGTTCCGCGCGTATGAGACCGACAGCGGCCAGCCGATCGAGGGCATGACGGGCGAGAACTGCGGCGAGCTGCTTCTTGGCGTGGGGCGGAGCGTTTTTGAGCGCAGCGCCTTCGTGGGCCAGAGCGCGGCGGCGGTGACGTCGGACGCGGAGCTGGAAAAGCGGCTGTCGTCCCTCGTAACTACGGGCGACGAGACCGTGAGCTTTACTGACACGGCGGCGCGCCTGCGCGACTGGCGCAACCGCTGCCGCCACAACCGCACGGGACTTCTGCCGCAGGCGGAGCAGCAGCGCACGCAGGTGGAGGATACGCTGGCGCAGATCCACGCGCTGCACAAAAACGACCTGACGCTCCGTGCGCAGGAATCAGAGCTCAACGCGCGGCAGGCAGAGCTGGAGAAGATCCTGCAGGCGCTGCGCGCGCAGGAGGCCGCGCGGGCGGTTGCCCGCCGCGATGAGGCGGCGCAGGCGCTGGAGAGTGCGCAGGCGGCGTTTGCCGCCGCGCAGGCAGAGACTGTGCATATCCCGCCGCGCGAGGTCCTCACGGAGCTCTCGCAGCAGCTCTCCCTTTTGCAGCAGCGATCGGCGCAGCCGCTGCCGCAGCCGGGGGACGCGCCCACACCGCCGGCGTGCCCCGCGGCGTTCTGCGGGCTTGCGGAAGAGGAGCTTTCGCAGCGGGCGCAGGCGGATGCGCAGCAGGTGCAGTCGCTCACCGGCGGCAAGCCGCACCCGGTCGTGCTCCCGCTGATCATGGGCATGCTCGCGGCGGCGGGGCTGTTGGCGTGCGCGCTCATTTTGAAGGACACCATTCCCGCTATTCTGGCGATCCCGCTGTGCGCGCTCACGCTGGCTGTCTGGCTGCCGCTGACGCAGCGGCATAACCGCTTGGTTGCCGAAAACGCGGTGAAGGCGCGGACCATCGCCGATCGCTATGCGGGCCGTCCGCCCGAAACGTGGGCGGCGTTTGCCGCCGAATACTGCGGTGCGCTGCGGCTGTACGAGCAGCAGAAGCGGCAGTATGACGCGCTGTGCGCGGAGCGGCAGGCACACGAGCAGGCGATATTACAGACGCGGGCGCGGCTTTTGGGGCAGGTGTCGATGTTTGACCCCGCGGCCAAAACGGACGCGCTGGCGCAGGAGGCCGTGCAGGCCGCGCTGCGGCGGCACGACGCGGCGCTGGACGCGCAGCGCGCGGCGGACGTGGCGCTCAGCCGCTATGACGCCGTGTGCGCGGCGCTCGGCGAGCAGAAGCTGATCGCCGCGCCGGCGGACACGGATACGAAGGACTGGACGCTCCCGACTGCGCAGCAGGCGCTTTTGCAGGTGCAGGCGCAGCGATCGCAGCTGCGCTCCCGGCTCGACCAGAGCGAGGGCCGCGCCGCGGCGCTGGGCGACCCAGCGGCGCTGGAAGCGGAGCGCGAGCAGCTCACGGCGCGCATCGCGCAGCTCACATCGCGCTACGCCGCGCTGGAGCGGGCAGAGGCGGCGCTGGAGAGCGCCGACCGCACGCTGCAGACGCGCTTTTCCCCGCGCATCGGGGCCCTTGCGGGCGAGCTGCTGGGCAGCATGACGGACGGGCGGTACGACACTGTCCTGCTCGACCGCCAGCTGCACGCCGAAGCGCGGCAGACGGGCGAGAATATCACGCGGCAGCTGCTGTATCTGAGCGGCGGGACGGCGGATCAGGTGTACCTCGCGGTGCGGCTGGCCATCTGCCGTCTGGCGCTGGGCGCGGACGCGCCGCTGGTGCTGGACGACGCGCTGGTGCGCTTTGACGACGCCCGCATGGCCCGCGCGCTGGCCCTCCTGCGCGAGGAAGCCAAAACGCGCCAGGTGATCCTCTTCACCTGCCAGAGCCGGGAACAGACCGCGCTGGAGAATATGGAATAAAAAGAAGGCCCGCGGCGACAAAAAGTCGCCGCGGGCGTGTTTTTAAGTAAAAGTGAATCGTGAAGTAGTAAGTTCTTCGTCGTAACGTAGGGGAGGGGCTTGCCCCTCCCGCCAGTACGCGCCACCGTTCTTTTTGGGGCAGCGCCGATTTGCTGAGGGCCCC
>CAKTXA010000005.1 GCA_934631005.1 uncultured Oscillospiraceae bacterium | reverse complement strand
CCGGTCAAAAGCATTGCGCCAAGACCCCAAACACAACTGTCGCTCTTTGACAAGCCGCCCGTTTTTCAGTACGGCGGTGTCAGCGAGCAGATCACGGATGCAGATATGACCTTTGAGGCATTGCGCATCCAGAAAGCAGACGACTTCCCCGAATTGGAGGATGCGTCGGCTGTCACCTGGCAGGTACGGTATGGAGATGTTACGAAGACCGTTCCTGCGCCGAAGAACGACACCATCGCGTCCATGAAAGCGGAGATCGAGAAGTCCAAGGCATTTTTGGACGCCCTGAAGAAGGGCAAGATCAAAGATCCGGAGTGCGTCGTAAAGCCGCAGATCCGTATGCAGAAGAAAGGCATCGCGGACTACAAGGGTGTATTCCCGACGCTGGAGGCTGCGCGCGCATCCAACAAGGTCATTTGTCTCATCCCCGCGCGGGATGGGCAGACGTATGAGATGCGCCGGAGTGAGCTCGGCGAGTTTATCGCGCCCAAGCACAAGATCACGGAGTTTTCAGAGGTAAGAGCCGGCTTTCGTCCGGCTCTTCCTCGCATTCCGCAGGAGCTGCTGCGCTCCATCATCGGCTTTTTCAGGAGCCAGATGGAATCGGGCACGGAGTTTGAAGCCCTTGTCCGCATTTACTGGGATCGAAAGGAACAGAAATTCATCCCATTCGTGCCGAAGCAGCACGTCACCAAGGACAGCGTAACGGTTCGGCTGACGGACGTAGATCTTCCAGACGAGTGCCGGTATCTGTATTACGCAGACATCCACTCCCATAACAGCATGAAGGCGGCCTTTTCCGCCATCGACGATCAGGACGAACGCGGTACGCGACTGTATCTCGTGATCGGTCGCCTGGAGCACTTTTTCCCGGAGATCTCCGCCCGCATTTCCTGCGGCGGCAGCTTCGTTCCCATTGAACCCGGTCTGGTTCTCGAAGGGCTGGATGGCAGCTTTCCCGCGGAATGGAGCAGCAAGGTCGTCCATCAGCTTCCAGAACTCCCGAAACCGCCGTCCGCACATTTCACGGGCGTGCGCTCGTTTCTGGGCGGATTGCTTGGAGGTGCGGGATGAAGTTTTCAGAGAACCGGCCCGTGAAGATCGTCATGCTGGGAGCCGGCGGCACCGGCGGGCATATCGCGCCGCATCTGTACCGGCTTCTGTACGCGCTGGACCGCCCCGTCCGCTTTATCATCTGTGACGGGGATATTGTGGAGGAAAAGAATCTCGTGCGTCAGAATTTCACGCCGGCTGACCTTGGAGAAAACAAGGCAAAGGTGCTGGCCGAGCGGTATTCCTCCGTGTTCGGAATGGAAACGGAGTATGTGCCGGAGTTTATCGAGTCCGGCGAGCGGCTTCTTTCCATGCTCCGGGCACAGACGTTCCCGATCGGACCGTACTGGCATTCACCAACCATCAAAGAGCTGGTGATCCTCATCGGTGCGGTAGACAACAACAAAAGCCGAAAGCTCTGCCACGAGGTCTTTTACAAGCTGGATGATCTCATCTACATCGACAGCGGCAATGGGATGCACACCGGGCAGATCGTCTGCGGCATCCGCAGCGGCGGGCGCACGTTCTACCGCCCCGTCGGCGCGGCATTCCCGGAGGTTTTGCAGGATACAGACAAATTCCCGACGGAGCTGAGCTGCGCCGAGGCGTCTGTTTCCGCGCCGCAGAGCATCGCCGCCAACATTACGGCGGCCACCGCCGTCGTGGATATGATCTACAACATCCTGACCGTCGGAGAAACGCGCGTGCGGCAGATCACGTTTGCAACGGGTTCTGTCAATATGCGCGCAACCTTACAGAAAACAAGGAGGAAAGCAGCATGAGAAGTTCCGTAAACGCAGCAGCCTTTTATAAAGCGATGACAGCCCTGATGGATGTTCCGGCAAAAAGTCCGGTCAAAGTCCTGCAGGAGATCAAGGTGGAGTTTGCAGCAGATCATTGCACACTCTCCGCAACAAACTTCAATACATGGCTCTCTGTGACGATCCCCGCAAGCGGTGACGACTTTGCGTTCGTATTTTGGAACAGTGCTGGTGTCCAGAAGGTGTGCCGTTACTTTACGGGCCAGCTGGAACTGGAGCTGTCCGGCCAAAGGAAATCACAGATCATAACCATGCGCTGCGGAGATAAGGGCGGCAAGTTCCCGGTTTATGAAGCTGAGGAATGCCCCACATGGCCGGAGTTTGAAGCCAAGCAAAGCTATACGGCAAACGCGGCAAACATTCTCAAATGCGTCAAGCAGGTAAAGTATGCCGTAGATCTGCGCAGCACCAGACCGGAATATCAGGGTGTTCTGTTCCAGAACAAGCATATCTGGGCGGTGGAAGGACATCGCGCGGCCTGCTGTGATGATGGTGGACTGCGTGTTGAAAAGCCGTTTACAGTCGCTGTTCCAGCACTGGAGCACCTCAAAGTGTTTGGAAATACGGATATTCAGATCGACGTAAACGAGAGATGTGTCACGTTCCGAAATGAATGGATCCGATTGACGGCGCACTGCGTTCCGAATGCCACACCTCTTATTTATGAGAACATCGTTCCGCAGAAGTGGAATGAGGAATTCTGCTTCCATCGGAAGGACTTCGTGCAGGCCCTCAAGTATCTGCTGGCCTGCATCGGAAAGGCAGACAAGCCCTACGTCCGGTTTCATAACGGCACCCTGAGCCTGCGTGTAAACGGCTGCCTCTACAAAGCGGCGGTTCCAATCAGCGCGGAAAGCAGTATTATCTTCGGCTTTGACGCAAGATTCATGCTGGATGCGCTCACACAGTTTGAGAAGCAGGACATGGTGACGATGCGGCTGACCGGCTCGCTGGGCGCGATCTTGCTCGTGGCGGGCAACAGCTCTGCCATCGTCCTCCCGGTACGGCTCAGAGAAGAACTGACTGCGGCATAAAAGAGAAAGGAATTTTGAACATGAAAACAGTTTATATCCCCGCCGGTGCGACCTACAACTATGAAACGCTCGTCACGGACACTGTGATCGTCCACGGGCATCTGCACGTCACGAACGGCTTGAAAGCGAAACATATTTCCGGCAGAGGGTTTATTACCGCCGGTGAGGTTTCCGCGGACATCGTGGATGTGACGGAGCTGGAATGCAGCACGGTCATCTGCCGGAGACTGCTGGCGCAGCGCGTCAGCTGTGGCGAGGCTATGATCTCGGAAAGCGCCGCTGTTTCCCGTTTCTTCTCCGCCAATTACGTCAAGGCTCCCAGCCTGACCGTGGCGGTCAGCGAGATCGGTGAAGCAGACGCAGATGAGATCGTGCATCTGACGCCGAAGCCGCGCGGCATGATCCTGACGCTGCTGCTCTCACGGCTACGGACGTTCTGGCTGCGCCTGACGGCAAGCCGGACACAGGGCAAATTCGAGAAGCCGCGCGCGGAAGCGCCGGTAGAAGAACAGCCTGACACGCCGGAGGATGCTGCGCTGAAAGCTGACATCGCAAAGGTCGTGCAGGAGGTGCTTGCACAGCAGGCGGCAGAAAAAGCCGCCTGCGCAGATGATGCGGACGACTTTGAGCTTCAGCGCATGATCGGTACGTTCAAGCTGCTGCGAAGCAAAGGCTACACACTGCGTATTCTCCCCGGCACGCCAGAGGAAAACGCACCGGTCTTTGACTTCGCGGCTGAGAGCATTCAGCCTGCGGCGTGAGGCAGGCAGCATGGAACAGGAATTGCAGAAGGCGTCCAAATGCTCCTTTTACGCATTGGAACAGCTTCGGCAGACGGCAGAAGCCATTCTGCGCGGCAGTCAACGCCTTCTGAAATGCCGTGCTGGTGTGGAGAAATACCGCACGGCGCAGCCGCAGCGCGCGTATGCGTACTATCTGAAATTGCAGAAAACGCGGGACGCGCTTCTTGCGGCGTTCGGCGATGCACAGCGGTATCTTCTGGAATTGGAGGAATCTGCGCTTGCCCAAAAAGCCGGGCAGCTTCAAACGGGACTGGGCCGCTTTGATCTTATGTCCAGAGCGTACAAGCCTGTATATGAAGTCCTGACCGGCTTTGCAAAATCTCTTCCGCAGACGGACACCGTCAACGCGGCGGTGATCGGGCGGTTGATGAATCATGTCCGCATGGGCTATTACCCGACAGATACGGAAAATATCACGCACATTCTGCGCGGGATCGCGTTTCCGGAAGGTGTGACAACGAATCTGCTCGACCCCTGCTGCGGCTGCGGCAAGGCGCTTCGGCAGCTTGCTGACGGCAACAACTGCTACACCTACGGCATGGAGCTGGACGAACACCGCGCGGAGGAAGCCCAGACGCGGCTCCACCGCGTCGGCTTCGGCAGCTTCTTTCACAGCCAGATCAGCCGCGAGGCGTTTCATGTGCTGTTTCTGAACCCGCCGTATCTGTCTGTTCTGGCAGAGGGCGGCAGCCGGGTGCGCAGCGAAAAGCAGTTTCTGGTGCAGAGCATCCGGACGCTCATGCTGGGCGGCCTGCTCGTCTACATCGTGCCGTATTATCGCCTGACGCCGGACATCTGTAAAATCCTCGCGGGGAACTTTTCAGACCTTTCTGTCTGGAAATTTACAAGCGGCGAGTTTGCCAGATTCCATCAGGCGGTCGTGCTGGGGCTTCGGAGAAAGCCGACGGAGGACGACGAAACGGCTGGCCGGCTGGGTGCGCAGACATTGACCCCGGAGAAGATCCCGTGCATTACGGAGCTGGAGGAAAACCGCTACGCGCTGCCTGCGGTTACAAAGACCGTTGAAGTCTTCCGCGGTGAACGGTTCAATGAGAAGGAGCTGGAACGCCAGCTGACGCGCTCCGGCAGCTTTACAAGGCTGCTGCATGCAAAAAGCGCATTGGACAGCACGGAAAAGCATCCGCTTCTGCCGCTTTCCATTGGGCAGATCGGTCTCATCGGCGGCTCCGGGATGATAAACGGACTGATCGAGTGTGATACCCCGCACATCATCAAGGGACGTATCGTGAAAATCAAAAATGTAGAACGTGAAGAACAGTTTGACCGGCGCGGAAATCATACCGGCACAGAGGTACGGGAGGTCGTCAGCAACAAGATGATCTTCAATGTCCTGACGTCGAACGGATTTCTGGCACTAAGCTAGGAGGAATTATGTTAACTACAAATCTTGCAATCGTTGCACCCGTCACAGAAGCGGATGACCGGGCGGCGCGCGAAGCCGTCTGGCAGCAGGTCACGGAGCGGATCGTTCCGCAGATGGGAAAGCTCTGCACGCGGTTCGAGCCGTCCGGCGGCGCATGGGGTCAGAAAGTGTCCAGTCCATACAGCGTCATTCTGGGCAGAAACGAACCGGCGCTGTTCCTGTACTTCTACGCATCTGCGAAGCATCAGTTGGATGAGCGCGCAAAGGCACATCTGGACGGCTTCATGGAGCATTTGGAGATCGGGAACGAGCAGACCGTCGGCGATACCAAGATGTGCACCGCCTATCTCAAGGGCGATACCGCCGAAGCACGCTCCCACATGGAGTGGCACATCGCCAGCATGTTTGGAGAGCTGATGCCGGACTGCGGGATCTATTTTCTGCGCGAAGGCCGGTCGTATCTGAATGAGGCGGAGCACAAGAAGATCCTCTGCAATATGAAGGAGTATGCCATCTGCGTGGTGAAGCTTATATGGGAGAAGCCGCATGAAGATTGATCTTTCCATGCTCGTAAAGGGGCTGATGGCTCTGCCGCATACGACTGCCGAACCGGCGGATGTTTCGCTGTACGTTCTGGAGCACATTTTTGCGCCGCTGAAGGCGGACGGTCGTGTTTTGCTGGCAGATCTGGATTTTAAAGCGTTTACCGAAGAGGATCTGGATGATCTGCGTGCTGCGCTGGCAGCGGAAGAGGACCGACAGGAGCGTTTGGAACGTCTGTGCACGGTCTTACACGACGCAAAGCCGTGCGCAGCGGTAAGGCGAAGATTCTGCTAAGGGGAAACACATATGGACTATGAATATATGTACTCCGCTCTACAGACGATCCGCGCTGCCCGCCTGTTCTACGAGTACGGCAAAATGGACCGCCTTTTGGAGTGCGGCGTTACGCAGGCAGACGAAGAGCTGTACAGCGCGTACTGTGATCTTTTGTATGCCGCCTGCGATTATATGGACGAGAAGTTTGATGAGGATTGCGAATACTGGCATTATTATTTCAGCTTTCGCAGCATGATGCAGTATTACAGGCTGGTTCGGGAATACGGAAGCCTGCACAGCATGAAGCTCTCCGAGAACCCGTATATCCGAAAGGCTGAGATCATGCTCTCCAGCGCTTTCTACGCTTGCACCGAAGGCGGCGGAATAGGCTGGGGCTATCAGAAAAAGATCGGCTCAGAGTGGTCGAGCGGTCTCATTGTGGAAACAGATGATTTCTTCCGCAGTGAGTATGAACTACTGCAGACTCTGCTCGCCATTGACGCATGGTACACGGAGGAAGTGCAAAATTTGGAGGCTCTGCTTAAAAAAGAACGCGCGCTTGCAAAAGCACATATCCCGGAATTGGAGGCAGCATGAACAAAGACGAACTGCGGATTCGGATCATCCCGGAGGATGGGCAGATCCTCGTTGAGAGCTATGCAAATGGCACAGTCAAGTGCAAAGAAGTGCAGGAGGATGCATTTCTGGACTGCATTAAAAGCAGCATCCAGAAAGATCAGGTCAGCAGCGGCTTCCTGCCGCTGAACTGCCTGCATGTGAGCATACACGCAGATGGAAGCAAGTCATACTGCCTGTGGTATCCGCGGCTGTACGCAGACATCAGCTACCATGAAACCGCCTATCCGCAGTTTCCGCTGCCGCGCCTTGTCTTTGCTTTCCACGTAGATACGGCGGGAAAAGTCAGTGAGTGCCGCATGGGCGTTGTCGCAGATGAGCGGCTGACGATGGAAACGATGATGTTCCGCTATCCGTTTTCAAACGTCAGCGGTCCGAACGGGAGACTGTGCATTGGGAGAAATACGCTGCCGCAGTACAAAACCGTGCATTCGCTTGCGAATCTTCCAACGTTCCTGCTGGCGCTTCCCAATAACAACGACAGCTTCAATACGTTGAATAATAAGCTGAAATTGGAATACCGCGATCTGCTGGAGCATCTCAAGGACAAAGACCCGTCGTATTACTATTCCGATGTGCTGATTCCAAACGAAAAGACCTTGAAAGACTTTATTGGAGGGTAACGTATGGCGAAAGACGCAAAAACCATTCGTAAAGAACTGGCCCAACCGTTTGCGCCAGAGGACTTGGAATGGCGTATTCAGGTGACGTCGAAAGACAAGACCAGCGGCCTTGCCATTCCGTATGTCACGAACCGCGCCATTCAGGATCGGCTGGATGAGGTCGTGGGACCGGAAAACTGGTACAACGACTACAGGCCGTGGCATGGAAACGGGAAGAAAGACGCGCAGATCTGCGGCATTTCCATCTATTTTGAGGGAAAAGGCTTCATTACAAAATGGGACGGCGCGGAGGATTCCGACATTGAGCCCATTAAGGGTGGCTTGTCGGACTCGATGAAGCGCGCCGCCGTGCAATGGGGCGTTGGACGTGTTCTCTACAAGATGACAAAACCGCTTTGGGTCAGTGTGGAGCAGAAAGGAAATTCCTTTGTCATTCGTGACAGTGAGCGTCCGAAGCTGAACGCCGCGTACATGGAGCTGCTGGATAAGCTGCATCTGACCCCTGCCCCTCCGGGCGCGGCACAGGCGCAGCTCAGCTATAAGCGCGATGGACAGGTTGGACAGCAGGCACTGAATACAGCGCCGACGGCCACACCGCAAAAGCAGCAAGCGCCGCAGCAACCATTGCCGCAGCAGCAGCAAGCACCGCAGCAATCATCGCGGCCAACACAGCAGTCTCAGCCGCTTCCGTTTACGACGCGGCAGGTCTGCCAGTACGTTGTGCTGTCGGTGAGCAATCAGCAGGACATGTCCGGCCAGCCGTTGGTTTGTGCCGTGCTGCAAAACGCAGAGGGCAAGCAGGCGAAGGTCTACGCGCAGGGCAGTCATCCCATGCTTATGCCCGGCGCGCAGCTCTATGACGCGCAGATCACGATGCGGAAACAGGGAAACGTCGCATTTTACACGCTGGACGGCTATCAGGTCGTGCAGCAGGCAGCGTAAGGAGGACGAATGGAAAAAATCAAAGGCTTTCACATCAGCAGCATGACCGTCTCCGGCTTCAAATGCTATGAAGCGCCTATGGAGATCACGTTCGGCAATCCTACCATTGTGACCGGCGGCAACGGCCGCGGCAAATCCAGTCTGGCGGACGCCATTGCGTTCGCCGTCACAGGACTTCCCTTTTTCGGGGAGCGCGGCATTGACCGGCTGCACAACGAGACGAATCCGGACCTACAGATCACGATGCGCTTTACGGGTGATACCGGCAAGGCACATGAGCTGACCCGCAGCCGGCAGAAGGATCGCATGAGCATCACCTACGACGGCTATGCCATCCGGCAGACGGATCTCAACGAGATGTTCGGTGAACGGGATGTGTTTCTCTCCATTTTCAATCCCCTGTACTTCATTGAAGAACTCGGCGAGGATGGAAAAAAGCTGCTGGAGCGGTATCTGCCGCCCATTCCGCAGGCTGACGTGTTATCCTTGCTTAACGAGCAGACGCAGCAGCGGCTGTCCGGACTTCAATTACCGTCTCCTGAGACGTTTCTCAAGAACCGGCGTGAAGAAATTCGAGCGCTGGAACAGAACGCAGTCTACCTGAGCGGCAAGCTGGATCTGGCGCAGAAGCAGCGGCAGAGCAGCAAAGAACTCTCCAGCAGACTGACCGCGCAGATTCAGGAATTGCAGCGGGAGATCGCGTCGCTGGAGGCGCGGCGGTTTGAAAACGTCAATCTGGAGGACTTGCAGGAGCAGCTTGTGCAGGCCAGCGAGCAGTACGAGGAGCTTTCCGGCGAAGCGCCGGAAACACCAGATACAGCGGAACTGGACGCGAAGCTGCAAGAATTTCACGCAAAGCTGGGCGCTCGGTCGTCCGAGGTCTACCAGCCCAAATACACAGGCCCGCTGGCAGAGGATACGGCAAAGGTGCAGGCGCTTGGGAAGAAGTATCAACAGAACGCCGCGCTTTTGAAGCGGTTTCAGCCGGGTACAAGCTGCCCGGTCTGCCGCCGTGTGCTCTCCCAGCAGGAATATCCGGCGTTCCGGGAGGCATTGCAGAAGGAAACGGAACAGATCACGGCCGACGGCAAACAGCTCAAAAGCCAGATCACGGAGCTTCAGGAGCTGGAGCAGAAAAGTCAAAGTACGTTCGAGCAGTTCAAAGCCGAAGATATTGAAAGATATCAGGCTGAGATCGACACGCTGAATCAGAAACGGGAGCAGCTTCAGGCCGCTGCCGCGCAGCAGAATATGCAGCGTCAGCAGACCTTGGAGCAGCTTCGCGCACGCATCCAGAACCTGACGGCCAGCATCGAATGCGGCACGCTGAGTCCCGCGGACAGTGAACGCCTTGCCGAGTGCAAAGCATCGCTGGAAGACTGCCGGGTACAGCTTGCCGCCGCGCAGCAGGTTCTGAGCGCCGCGCCGGAGGACTTTGATACACGCATCAAAGCCATTGAGGAGGAGATCACGGAAAAGAAAATCGTTATGAAAGACGTGATCCTCTACATGAGCAAGCGTGCAGAACTGACATTCTCGAAGCTCGCGCTGAACCGCGTGAAGATCTCGCTCTACGATGTGGTCAAGACGACCGGTGAATTAAAGGATGTGTTCCGCTTTACCTACAACGGCCGCCGCTACGACCGGCTCTCGCTCTCTGAGAAGATCCGGGCCGGTGCAGAGGTGTCGGAGCTGGTGAAGCGGCTCACAGGCCGTAATTACCCGGTGTTCTTCGACAACATGGAATCTGTGGACGATCTCAGCAACATCCGTCCGACCAGTCAGATGATCCTCGCCAAATGCGTCCGTAATGCGGAGCTTTCCGTGCGGGCTGGCAGCACTGCAATGCCGAAGGCGGCGTAACCTTACTTTTCAGAAAGGGGGCGCGCCGTCTGGCCTATCAGAAGCTGCCGATCCTGGAAGCCGCCAGACGGTGCGGGCTTGTCCTCAATGACCGAACGCTTCACAGTGAGGAAGTTGAGGCAAGCTGCCCCTTCTGCGGTGACCACGGAACCGGCAAATATCATCTGAGTCTGAACACGAGAACCGATCAGTACCGCTGCAATCTCTGCGGTGCAAGCGGCAACAGCGTGACGCTGTATGCGCGGCTGAATGGTCTGACAAACAAAGAAGCATACTTGGAGCTGGCTGCAAAGAGCAACGTGTATAAGCTGCCCTTACAGCCCAGCTCCCCAAACACAACGAGCCGGGAGCCGTATTCGCTAAAGCAGCGCCATGCGGCCTATTCGGAAATGCTGTCCCTTTTGACGCTCTCCGACCGGCACAGAGAAAATCTCCATGAACGCGGACTCCCGGATGAGATCATTGCCCGCAACGGCTATAAGTCCATGCCGGAAACAGAAGCCGAACGGCGCTTGTTGGCGTCGCTGCTTGCGTGCGATCATGAATTGCACGGATTACCCGGTTTTTACACAAAGGACGGGACATGGACGCTGGCAGGCGCGAACGGGTTTCTCATTCCGGTGCGGGACAAGGACGGTCTCATTCAGGGTATGAAGATCCGACTGGACAGCGATGCGGCGCGAAAATACCGCTGGCTGTCCAGCCGGCCGAGCCGCATGGAAAAGGGTGCACGCAGCTATTCGTGGATCCACGTCACCGGCGACACCACGAAGAAGCGTGCCTATCTCACCGAGGGGCCGCTCAAGGGCGACATTGCAAGCTACTTTGCAAACGATGCGCTCTTTGTGTGTCTCGGCGGCGTGAACGCCCACAAGGGGCTGCGGGAAACGCTTTTATCGCTCGGCGTCACGGAGGTCATGGAGGCCATGGACATGGATCAGTTTACAAATCCGCAGGTTCGGCAGGCGATCATTACTCTGCGCCGCGAGGTGCAGTCGATTCCGGGTATCCGGTACTATCAGTGCACCTGGAACCCGCGGTTCAAGGGTGTGGACGATTTCCTGTTGGATTGGACAAAGCAAAAGACGGCTTAGAAAGGAAATGCACATGACAAATATTACGAATTTTCAGGATATCCTTGGCGCAGCCAACGGCGATAAGACCTCCGTGCTGGGCAAATTCCTCTATTTCTCGCTTGCCAACATTTTGGTGGAGAAGGAGGCGCTGACGCAGCTCTGTGAGGATCTGAGCATCCCGTATTCCGGCAGCAAGCGAATTTCCGTGTCGGATGCGTTTCGCTCCGCGACGGGCGATATCAAAGACCGGATCACGGTAAAGAATCCCGGCGAGCACCATATCTACGCGGTCTACTGCCGCGACAACGCGCACACTGAGGACGTCTATTCCCGTGAGCTGGTCAAGGAAACGCTCAACCAGCGGACGAATCAGTATGAAAAGCTGGCAAACATCTTTTACGACCGGCGCGACAATCGGTTTGGGTATGACAATATCGGCTTCGACGCCGACATTGACCCCATCAGCTATTGCCGCCGGGCGGAGGAACTGTTTGAACTTTATCAGGTCTGCGCGAACCGCAGACAGATCGAGACGATCTGCCTGAGCTATCTGCGGATGCTGGAGGCTACCAAGGTCAGCTCGACCGGGCATCTGTATTTTATTCCGCGGCAGCATATGGAGAAAGTGGACACGTTCGAGACGTTCATTGAGCAGCTCAGCGCGATGAATCAGAACGACAACACGCTCAGCGTCAACAGCTTCTACATCATTGACGACGCCAAGCAGCGCGACAAAATGACGGAGGAATTTTATTCTGCCGTCAAGAAAGAGATCGCGCTGTATCAGGAAAAGGCCGACTATCTCATCCAGAGCGGCAGCCGCAGCCCCGCGGTCATGGAGCGGTGGGTGGGCAAAATTGCCACGCTGGAGCAGAAGAAACAGCACTATGAAGAAATTCTCCGCCGGGAGCTCGACGGCCTCGACGATGAATTTGAAACGCTGCGCCTTCTGTCGCAGGAGCTGTCCGTGCGGGCAACCGGCCTGCGATTTCGGAAAGCGGCTTGAGATATAAACGAGTAAAATTAACCCGTTTATATGGTTAACAGTTATTCCGATAAGCTATCAAGCAAACAAGCACAGGCTTGTTTCAAAATGAAACACCAGCAGCAATTTGAACAAACGAATCGCCTAAATCACTAGAAACAGACGCTTTCAGAGGTGGAGTAACCTCTGAAAGCGTCGTCTCTTTGTGCATTTTTGGGGAAGCCCATTTTGTAACACTCCCTCAGAGCGTAGAAAGCCTCGCAGCGCTTCGCTGCGGACGGGTGCGCTGAGCGTTTTCAGCTGCACTCTAGTCAAAGGGAAACAGAGCCTTCTGGCTCTCCATCGTGAACATATTCTCCCGCGTCACGATCCGGGTCGCCGTGTCGATGAGCGTATTGGCATCGAGCCGTTCACCCTGCAAAAGCTGCCACGCCTTTTCCACGCCCAGATAGCCCATGGCGTAGGGGTTCTGCACGATGAGCGCCGACAAAACACCGGCATGGAGCAATTCGACACACCGCGGATTGGTGTCAAACACGACGCCGCGCACCGCTTCAGCCAGCCCCTGCTGATAGATCGCCTGCGCCACGCCCACAGCCAGCGGCTCGTTGAAGCCGACCAGCACATTGATCTCCGGGTGGTTCCGCAGCAGTCGCTCCGCCGCGTGCTGCGCCTCGCGCGCGTCCGTCTGGACGTTTACGGTGTAGATCCCGCTGACCCGTTCATCCGTCAGAAGCGCTTCGCGAAAGCCGAGCTCCCGCTCCTGACAGTTCTGCGTCTCCGCAAAGCAGTTGACGATGCCGACCACCAAACGCGTCTGCTCCGTATCCAGCACCGCCTCCCCCATGATGCGCCCGGCGGCCACATTGTCCGTGCCGATCCGCGCGGAAACGCCGCCGGAGTCCACGTCCGAGTCGATGATGACGATCCTGATGCCTGCGGAGGCCGCCGCGTCGATGGCAGACGCGTTTTCCGTATAGCTGATGGCGGAGAAGATGATGGCGTCCGCTCCGGCGTGGATCGCCTGCCGGATCAGGTCGTTTTGATCCTCATACGCCTCCTCGTTTTCCGCACCGACGATGGTGAGGTCGATGTTGTATTCCGATCTTGCGACGTTCGCGCCCGCAAAGACCGACTTCCAGAACTCTGTCGTTGTGGACTTGGCGATCAGCCAGACGCGGAACGGCGCGCTCTGCGCGCTGCGGGCGCAGCCTGCGGCGCAGCTCAGCAGCAGCGCCAGCGCCAGCGCCGCCGCGATATGCCTGAGGCGCTTAATGATCCTCATATTCAGCCTCCTGCCGTATTTTCGGCATCCGCACCGTCACGCAGGTGCCCTCGTCCGGCACGCTGGTGATCGAGACTCCATAGCGCTCGCCAAACCAGATTCGGAGCCGCTCGTTGACATTCGTGATGCCGATGCCGCTCTTGCTGTCCGGGCCTCGCCGGAAAATATCCTCGAGCTGCTCCGGCTCCATACCGACGCCGTTGTCCGTGACCGTAAACAGAATATCCTCCCCGCTTTCAAAAACGCGGATGTCGATCCGCTCGTCGTCCGAAAGCCCGTTCAGACCGTGATTGATCGCGTTTTCAATGAGCGGCTGGAGCGTGATCTTGTTGCACAGGAAATCCAGACAGCGCTCCTCCACGTCAAAGGAGTAGGTGAACTGGTCCCGATAGCGCACGCTCTGGATCTGCAGATAGCTGCGCGCGTGCTGCACCTCGCTGCGAATGGGGATCAGTTCGTGCCCCCGGCTGATGCTGATACGGAACAGCTGCGCCAGCGCGTTTACCATCAGTGCGGCGTCGGCGTTGTGCCCCTGCTCGCACATCCACAGGATCGAATCCAGCGTGTTGTACAAAAAGTGCGGGTTGACCTGCGCCTGAAGCGCCTTCAGCTCCGTTCTGCGCAGGCTGATCTCCTCGTTGCGCGCGGTCTCCATCAGCTTTTGGATCATCTTGACCATATGCTCAAAGGACACCGACAGCGCCTGCACCTCGCGCACGCCGCGCACCGGCTCATAGCTGAAATGATCGGCGTCCGCCTCAAAGCCGCGCATCGCGCTGATCAGATTCTGAATGGGGCGCGAGAGCACGCAGGAGAGCAAAACGCTCACCAGCATCGCCGCCGTCAGGATGAGCAGCGCCGAGAGGACCGTGAGCTGCCGCAGCTCCTGCAGGCCGTCCGTGATCAGCTCCTGCACGGAGCTGACGCCCACAACGCGCCAGCTCCCGCCGGAAAGCGTCTGCACGGTGTAGATTGTGCTGCCCTCCACATATGTCCCGTCCGGCAGCGAGGCGATGTGCGCGGTATTTTCCGTCTTCAAGCTGGAATAGATGAGCTGCTGCTGCGGATGATAGACAAGCTGCCCCTCCGTATCCTCCAAAAAGCAATACCCGCGGTTTCCGATGCCGACGCCGCTGATGTAGCTTGAGATATTCGAGCAGCCGATGTCCATGGCGACCCAGCACTCACCCTCTCTGGTGGAGACCGGCTCGATCAGCGTCACGACCCACGGATACTCGTCCTGAAAGATGGACATGACGTGCGGCGCGGAGATGTACCCGCCGGCGTAGTCCTCCAGACGCGCCGGGTCGAAGGAGAGATTTTGCAGCGGCGACCCTCGCAGCCGGTAGCCCGGGCTGTAGCAGTTCATCATCTGGCCTCGCTCGTCATAAGTCGTGATGGCGACAACGTCCCGATTGATCTCAAGAAAGGCGTGGAAGCGGCTCTCACGCTGCGCCGGGAGCAGATCCAGGTATCCGCTCAACAGCTTCATGGAGTCGTTCGTATCCTGCAGGAATCTCTCCATTGTTCCGCTGACCTGCGCGATGACCTGACGGCTGGTCGTTTCAGCGTTTCGGATGAGCGCGGCCCGATAGGTCCGCAGGAAGATTGCGACCGCACCTGCCAGCGCGCCCACGATCAGGGCGGTCATGGCCAGCACGATGATCAGATTCATGCTCGGCGCTTTTCGCTTCATGGCGAGACCTCGTCGTTCTTTGCCAGCAGCTGCCGCATCCGCACGGGAGATGCGCCGTAGTATTTTTTGAAGCAGTAGCCAAAATAGCTCTGGTCAACATAGCCGCAGCGCCGCGCGATCTCGGAGATCCGCTTTTTCCCGTTTCGCAGCAGCTCCTCCGCCACGCGCATCCGCTTTTGGGTCAGAAGATTCAAAAAGGTGTCGCCGCCATATTTCTTGATGTTGGCGCCCAGATAGCTCGGGCTGATATGCAGCCGGTCACTGACGGACTGCAGGGTGAGCGTCTCGTCCATATACTCCTTCTCGATGATCTTCATGGCGCGTGCGCAGAGCAGCGCCATATCGTCCCAACCGCCGGCACTATGGATGCCGCCGCTCCTTTCCGCGGTCTGCAAGGCCTCCATCGCCTCCAGATAGGCTGCGCGGCAATCGGAAAACTGGAAAAACTCCCGGCTGATACCGATCGAGGCCTCCACGCCGCAGATCCGGCGGATAGCCTGACATAGCTTGTCCAGCGCAGGCATCAGCAGAGCAAAGCCGTTGCCGGAGGTCAGCAGGAGCACGGTCCGCTCCCCCGAGCAGAAGCCGCTGCACGGGATCGTCTGAAAGATGGTCTGCCCCGCGATGCTCAAAACCGTCTGCGGCTCCGCCCCGGGCGTGCGGATGACGGCGGCCATAACGCTGCACCGCTCGGGGATCTCCAAGCCGGCGCGACGCAGACGTTCGATGTTTTGCGCAGAGCGGCTGCCGGGGTGCTCGTCAAGCAGCATCGTCGCCACCAGCATCTGCCGCAGCTCCACGCCGCTTCTCGGCATGGTCAGGCACTCCAGCCGCCGACAGATCCGCGCGTGGAGCTTTTTCAGCTCCTCCGTCAGCTCTGCCGTGCTGATCGGCTTGAGCAGATAGGCGACGATCTCGTCCTCAATGCCGGACTTTGCGTATTCAAAATGGTCATAGCCGCTGAGAAACGCGACTTGGATCAGCGGCTGCACCGCCTTGACCTGCCGCGCCAGCGCCGTGCCGGAGATAAACGGCATCTGAATATCGGTCAGAAGCAGATCCGGCTGCAGCTCCTCTACAAGCTGCAGCGCATCCAGCCCATTTCCCGCCCTGCCCACCAGCCGAAACCCAACGCTTTGCCAGTCGACCAGCTGGCACACCGAATTGAGCAGCTCCGGCTCATCATCCGCCACCACGACGGTCAGTTCTTCGTTCATAGGTCCGCTCCTTTCTCTGGATCTATGGTTCGAGTATACGGGATTTTGCAAAAAAGCACAAGGGGGATTCGCAAAGCGTCCGTAAGCTGGACTAAACAGGAAGAAAAGGGCGGCGCTTTTGTGCAATGTGCACAAAGCGGGGGGGGGTAAACTGTGAGGCAAAAAAATTTTCAGAAAAACTGCGGGGAATATTGCCTGTTCTTCCATGGCGATTTGCTTTAGACTGAACGTGGATAGGTTTGAATCAAAACAGATCAAGGAGGAACTTCTATGAAGCGAACAAAACGCCTGCTGAGCCTGCTGCTCATTCTGGTGCTCCTGCTTGGAGTACTGCCGGTGAGCGGCTACGCCGCGGAGCGCCCGGAGAATCTGGCGCGTGCGGCGACGGCATCGGCAATTTCTGAGCGGCCGGCGGACCCCCCGCTGCGCGCAAGATTGGTCAACGACGGGGTTGTTGATACGACCGGCAACAGCAGAAACCGCTGGTCCGTTGCACCCGCAGATGACAACGCGGACATGGTCTGGCTGGCGCTGAGCTGGGACACGTTGCAGACCTTTGACACGCTGCGCATCTGCGAATACGCCGAGCGCACGAAAAAATTTGAGGTCTACGTTTCCGACAACGAGGGGACTGTCAAGGATGACAATGCCCAGGATCGGCTCAATGCAGCCATCCAGTGGGAAAAGGTTTATGAAGAGGAAAAGCAGGGCAGTCAGAGTACCGCCATCGGCAAGAATCGCGCGGTCCGTCTGGACAAGAGCTGCAGCGCGCGGCATCTGCTGCTGAAGCTCTGGAAAAAGGATGCAGGTAATAATCAGGTCGGTATCTCCGAGCTGGAGGTCTATCGGTCGGTAGAGGGAAACCTTGCGCGCTGGGCGCAGATCACCGCAAGCTCCCAGCACCCGCAGTTCCCGGCGGAGAATCTGCTTGACGCGCGGGTCTATACGACCGGCGACAACAGCCGCTGGAGCTCGGATGGCGAGACGGGCGACATCTCCGTCACGCTCACATGGAACACCGAGCAGACCTTTGACGAAGTGGTGCTCTATGAATGGGACACGCGCACCCAAAGGGTGAAGCTGGAGACCTCCGGCGCTGAAGACGGCAACGATTGGGAGCCGTTCGCAGAGGAGACGTCCATCGGCGCCAAGCGGGAGTTTACCAAGGACGAGGATAAGACAGACGTTACGGCGCGGCGGCTGAGGGTCACGCTCACGACGCAGGGAAATCAGATGCCCGGACTGTCGGAGCTGGAGGTATTCCTGCGCGAGAAGGACAGCCCACCGACCCCGCCCACAACTGCTGACCCGAACGACAATCTGGCGCTCTCCAGCCGTCCGAACAACCCCGGCACGGCTTCCGCCAGCTCGCAGCACAGCCACGGCGGCGGCACATATTATGCAAATAAGCTGAACGACGGCGACAGAGGCACACGCTGGTCGGCAACGGACGCCGATACGCCGCCGCTGTGGGTGCAGATCGCGTGGAACGAGCCCGTCACGTTTGACACGGTGACGCTGGTGGAGGCGTTTGCCGGGCGGGCAAAGAACGTGCGCTTCTACACGTCCAACGATGCCCCCGTGGACGAGACCGCCATGACCACCATGACGCTGCAGGCGACGCTCGCCGCGATGAACGGCGAGGCAACGGTCACCTTCGACAACACGGTCACGGCAAAATACCTGCGCATCTATACCGACCGCGTCGGCGATGCCACCAAGCAGCCGGGCTTCAGTGAGCTCGAGGTCTATAATCGCTCCTCCGTCGCGCGCATCGAGTCGTTCCGCATCGGCAGCAGCGACGGCGCGATCGACCATGACGCGGGCACGATCCGTGTCAGCACCGATGAGGACGATCTGACGGCGCTGACGCCGACGGTCGTGACCACCAGGGGCGCGAGCTATACGCCGCAGGACGCGCAGGACTTCACGAACCCGGTGACCTACACGGTCACGGCGAAGGACGGCGTGAGCAAAAAGGAATATACCGTCACGGTCACAAAGGGCGGCTGGCTGGGTCACGACGACCTGAGCAGCGAGCCTGTTGCGGACATCGCGGCGTTCGGCGCAACGCCGACGCCGAACCAGTACCGCTATCAGAAGGCGGAGCTGGCGGCCTTCCTCCACTTTGGCATCAACACCTTTAACGGTGAGGAGTGGACGCCACGCCAGGTCGATCCTGCGATCTTTACCCTGAATAAAAAGGTCGCGGCGGACTCCTATGTCAAGCTTCTCAAGGACGCCGGCTTTGAGCGGCTGATCGTGGTCTCCAAGCACCATGACGGCTTCCAGATGTTCAAGCAGGAGCGCTCCACAGACGTAAACGGCGACAACTACGGCAATGATTATGTTTGGGATTATGGTATCCCGCGCACGAACTACCCCGGCGACGTGCTGGAGCATCTCTCCGAGGCGTGTTCGAAGTATGACATGAACATGGGTCTGTACCTCTCACCGTGGGACGCGGCGGCGCCGCACTACGGCTACTATAAAGATAAGGAGAAAAAAATATCGACAAATAATCCGGCGGAAGACCTGCTGGACTATAACCAATTCTACGACGGACATCTGAACTGGATCCTCGGAAACGCAAAATACGGCAACAACGGCCGCTTTGTGGAGGTCTGGATGGACGGCGCAAAGGGCACGGGCGCGGACGCGCAGGTCTACGATTTTGACAAGTGGATCAACACCATCCAGACCCGGCAGGGCAAGGCAGCGGGCCATGATGACGACGTTCTGCTCTTTGGCGCAGGCAAGTACACCACCGTCCGCTGGATCGGCAACGAAAACGGTCTTGCGCCGGAGCCGTGCTGGTCAAAGGGCACTGCGACCTATAATCTGGACGGCAGCGTGGCTTCGCTCAACAATGGTGGGCAGAGCGGCGAATACTACCCGGGCATCAAGACCGGCAATCACTGGGTCGTGCCGGAGTGCGACGCGCGCATCACCAGCGGCTGGTTCTGGGGCAACAACAAAAAAACGCCGAAGACGCTTACAGCGCTGCGGGATATGTATCTCCAGAGCGTCGGGCGCAACTCCGTGCTGCTGCTCAACGTCCCGCTGAACGATCAGGGCACGCTCGATCAGGCGATCTATGACCGGACGAAGGAGTTCGGCGAGAACATTCAGCAGACCTTCCGCACAAATCTGATCGAACAGCCTGGTGTGACCATCACCGCCGACTCCGTCCATGAAAACAATGTAAAGTTCAGTCCGATCCATGTCGCCGACAAGAACTACGGCAAGGACGGCAGCGACGGCAAGAACGTCACCTATTGGGCGGCGCAGGCGGGAACAAAGACCGCCAGCCTCCGCGTGAACTTCGGCAGGGAGGTCACCTTTGACGTGGTGACGATCGAGGAAGAGATCAACCATGGTCAGCGCATCGAGAGCTTTACCATCCAGTATCGGAACGGTACCGGCGAATGGATGGATTTTGGCAGAGGCCAGTCCGTCGGCGCGCGCCGCATCGTGCTGGACTACCCCGTCCGCGCGACGGAGCTGAAGGTCACCCTGACCGGCATGACCGACAATGGGGTGACCGCTGCGCCGGTCATCAGCCAGCTTGGCGCATACAAGGCGTCCAAGGGCTTTGAGAAGGGCAGCGGCGCGCCGGACGGTCTGAACGAGATCGACAGCGCGAGCACGCAGAACGTAACGCCCGGCGCGTGGCAAACGGTGAACGACCGACGCGCCGTCGGCGGCAGCTATCTCCGCGGTGACAACACCAGCGGCGAGCTGCTGGTGAAGTTCACCGGCACCTATGCCATCCTCAAGGGCGGCAGCGAAAATGCACGCTATACGCTTCAGGTGGACAATGGTGAGCCGCACGAGCTGCGCGGTACGCACGCGCTTGACGAATGGCTTGGCGAGGTCGGCTATCCCGACACGCTGACAGACGGCGAGCATACGCTGAAAATCAAGGTGCTGGAGGGCACCGTGGACTTTGACGCCCTGTACGCGCTCAATAACGGAGGCAAGGGTCTGCTGGACTTTGACCAGGGCGAATACAAAAAGGACGAAGGTCAAACGCTGACGGTCACCGTCGTCCGCAAGGGCGGCACGGCCGGCACGCTTCACGCGGTGGTGGAGCCGAACCCCGGCTCTGCGATCCAGAAGCACTTTGACACAGATCCAAAACCGATCAGCTTTGCAGACGGCGATACGGAAAAGGATGTTCAGATCGCGCTGCATCGCGATACCGACGCGACCGGGTCGCTGCAATTCACGCTGGATATTACTCCGGGACTGAATGAGACCGGGCTGATCACCGGCGTTTGGACGCCCGTTACAGTCACCATCCGTGATCTGGAGGAGGGGCTGGACGCGCATCACTACGTCGGGATCCGTGTGACAAAGCAGCCGGACAAGCTGGAATACACGAAGGACGAAACGCTGGATCCCACAGGGATGGTCGTGTCGGATATTTATCAGAAGCCCATCTATACCGGTTCCGGGCTTGGGCAGCGCAAGGAGATCAAGCTGCCGCAGCCCGTGACGGCGTCCTCGCTCCGGCTTCTGCTCAAGAGCATTGACCAGGGTGTTGAGACCCCCTGTCTGAACGAAGTCGAGGTCTACAACGGCGCGGTGACCGGCGCAAATCTGGCGCGCAGCGCGACCGCCTCCGCAAACAGCTGGCATCAGAATGCGGACCTGCCGCCGAGCAAGATCAATGACGGCGACACGAGCAACAACAGCCGTTGGGCTGCGGCGGCGGGGCAGGCTATGCCGGTGTGGGTGCAGCTTGACTGGACCGCCCCGCAGACCTTTGACACCATTGTCATTTACGAATGGAAAAACCAAAATGAGAGCTACTGGCGGGCAAAGGATTACGAGCTTCTCCTCCCCGGTCATGCGGGCAGCCAGACGATGATCCCGCTGAGCGACGCGCAGTATGAGGTCTCGCCGACAACGCTGGACACAGTCGGCAACATGATCGACATCACGGTGACGAAGAAGAGGACGAACTACACGGATACCTTCCGGGTCAAGGTGACGGACACCGTCACGCCGCCTGCCCCGACGGTGACCGGCTATGACGTAACGCCCGCGGAGCTTTCCTCTGACGGCGGAGAGATCATGGTCACGCTCACCGGCACGAACCTGACTGATGGCATCCATGTCAAAGCCGATGGCATCACCGTCACAACGACCGGCACGGATAAAGTGCAGACGGCAAGGCTGACGCTGTCTGCCAACGCAGGCAATCAGCCCATGACCTACAAGGTGCAGTACAGTCTGGATGGGATTAACTGGACGGGCGACAAGACCGTTAGCGTCCAAGCTCCTACGGTCACACCGCCGAACCCGACGGTGACCGGCTATGACGTAACGCCCACGGAGCTTCCCTCTGACGGCGGTGAGATCACAGTCACGCTCACCGGCACGGACCTGACTGACGGCATTCAGGTCAAAGCCGCCGATAACATCACCGGCACAACGACCGGCACAGGTGCGGCGCAGACTGTAAGGCTGACTCTGCCTGAAAACAAAGGCACTCAGCCTATGACCTACACGGTGCGGTACAGTCTGGATGGGAATGACTGGATGGGCAGCATAGCCGTTATCGTCCAAGCTCCGACGATCACACCGCCCGCGCCGTCCGGCGGTGGTTCGAACGCGTCGGTCGGCAGACCCTCCGTCCGGGAGGACGCCGGGCAGTCTCAGACCGCTGCGGAGCAGACGCACTTTATCGACGTGCTGCACGATAGCTGGTATTACAGCAGCGTTTACCGCGCGCATGAAAACGGTCTGATCGACGGCGTGGGCGGCAGACGCTTTGCCCCGGATTCCACGCTGACCGTGGCGCAGGCGATCAAGCTGTCCGCCGCGCTGCACCAGCTTGACCGCACCGGCGAGGTCAGCCTGAAAAACGGCGCGGGGAACTGGTATGACAGCTATGTCAGCTACGCCATCGCAAACGGCATTCTGGAGGAGCGCTATGCCGGCTACAGCCGGGAGCAGATGAACGCGCCCGTCACGCGCGGCGTGTTCGTGCACATCTTCCACGGCGCGCTGGAGCACTACGAGCAGCTCAACACCGTGGCGGACAACGCGATCCCCGACGTGAAGCTCGGCGACGCGTTCGCAGCGGCGATCTACGAGCTCTACCGCGCGGGCATCCTGCACGGCAACGACGCGGCAGGCACGTTCCGCCCCGAGAGCACCATCAAGCGCAGCGAGGCCGCGGCGATCCTGCTTAGAATGTTCGAGCCCTCTGCGAGAAAAAGCTTTACGCTAAAATAAAATCGCCTCTATCCTCCTCCCGGCAGCGGCAGTCAGACCATGCTCTGACTGCCGCCGTGCTTTCCAAAGCAGAAAAACCAAAGGCTGTCTGGAGTTTATACCCAGCAAATCAGGGCAAGGACTCCACGGGTAACATGAATTGCAAATGAGTAAAACGGAAAAATCGAACAAAAATGTAGAGAAATCGCCGTATTTCCTACGAAATACGGCGATTTATGGCTGCGGGCGAGGGGCTTTTTTGTCAAGCGGTATCAGCAGGTTCAGGTTTTATTTGCAAATAAGCCCGGAAAAGCGCATCTTCTCACTTTATTCGATTCTTTATCATCATTTTTCGTTCTATTTGCAAACAAATTGCAAATGGGAGATTTGCGCAACAAGCTTAGGAAGCTGACTCGAATATTTTTTACTGAAGCTTACCATGAATACGATTTTGGCACAGAGGACGAGATAAATGTTCCATCCGGCATTCGTTTTTGAACGCCCCATCGAGCATTACTTGAAATCGACTCACTGTCTTTTTACGCCAGCGATGCCATGATCGCCGTGACCATCTCACTGGACACTTTGGCGGTAGCGTATGCACACTGACGGACGCTAATAATATTCGCCGGTAGTTCCACTCGATGCCGTACAACTGACGATCGTTTGAAGGCGGCCTTGCAGCAGGGAGAGAATCTACTGGTGTTCTAGGCTGCTGGTCACCAACGGAGGCGCAGACCGCGCTTCTTTTCAGGGGAAAATACCGCAAGGCATATCGCCGCATTGGAACGAGGTGAGCGGCAGCCAGCGCTCAATACAATGGAAAAGCTGCTGCGGACGCTTATTTTATATTGCATATCAACGTTGCAGGAGAATAATTTATACAGATATTATTGAATATGCAGCTTCTGTGTTCTGCCGCTGCCGATTGCAGAGTCCATTGCATTTTTGAACCGCTCAAACTGCTCACTCGCCACGAATGCGAGGACCGTTCCGGCAAAGCCGCCGCCGTGGACGCGAACGGCTCCTTCGCCGCCAAGCAGCTTCCGGCACAGCGCCAGCGTGAAGGCCATCTCCTGATGGGCTGTTGCGCCAAGCGGCGTGATGTTCTGCAAAAGCTCCCATGATGCGTTGCCGGATTCGTTGACGTAGTTCAAGAATGCTGCAAAATTGTCATTCTTCAGCGCACGCACCTGCATCTGTACACGCCGGTTCTCATCAAAGAAGTGCATCGCGCGCAAGACGGCGCGGTCACCGATCGCTTTGCGCACGTCGGCAAGTCTTGCATAAAATTCCTGCTCGTCCACATCGCGCAGAACAGCCTTTCCGAAGTACGCTGCGACATTCTTCATCTCCGCCGGGATCGCCGCGTATTCAGCCGTCAGGTCGGCGTGATCCGCGCCGGAGTCAATGATGCAGAGCGTATAGCCGCAGTGGGCAAAATCATGATCGATCTTCTCGACGATTGGACGCTTCGGGTCTGCAAAATCAATGAAGACCAGTCCGCCGACGCTGGAAGCCATTTGATCCATCAAGCCGGATGGCTTGCCGAAATACACGTTTTCGGCATACTGACCGATCTGCGCGATTTCGATCACAGAGACTGCATTATCTGCGAACAAGCCGTTGAGGATTCTGCCGATCAGGACTTCAAACGCCGCCGAGCTGGACAGACCAGAGCCGGGCAGCACGGTCGAGCTGACCTTCGCGTCAAAGCCTGCGAGCTTATAGCCGCGCTGGGCAAACGCCGCCGCCACGCCGCGGATGAGTGCCGCTGTAGTGTTCTTCTCGGATCCTTTGACGGCGAGGTCGCTCAGGTCGATCTCGACCGGCTTGTAGCCCTCGGAATTGACGCGGATGCGCTTCGTGCCGTTCAGTGTCACCTCCGCCGTCGTGGTCATATCGACCGCCGCAGCCAGCACGCAGCCGTGCTGGTGGTCGGTGTGGTTGCCCCCGATCTCGGTGCGGCCGGGCGCGAAAAAGTGATAGGTCTTATCCATTCTGTATCTCCATTAAAAATTTTCTGAGATGCGCCCGCCCATCTGCTGTGCATTTGTAAACGCCCGCACACTCTAACACCTGTTCAAAGACCTGCCCGATCTCGAGCTTGATAATATCCACGGCATTATCCGCGTTGAACTCCGGATGACACTTCATAAACGCTTCCGCCCAATCCGCGTGCTTGGCAAGCTCTTCGTTTGCCCGGAGGTCTTCTCCATGCAGCAGCGCCGCTTTGAGGTCTGCCATCTCTTTTTTCAGCCTGCCCGGCAGGATCGCCAGGCCCATGACCTCGATCAGACCGATGTTCTCCTTCTTGATGTGGTGCAGCTCTTCGTGCGGGTGATAGAGCCCCATCGGGTGTTCTTTCGTTGTCAGGTTGTTCCGCAGCACGAGGTCAAGCTCGTACCTGCCGTTCCGCATCCGCGCGATCGGCGTGATGGTATTGTGCGGCTCGCCGTCGGTCTCTGCGAAGATCATCGCTTCGGGGTCAGAATAGCCGCGCCACTTCGCCAGAATTTTACCCGCAAGGTCGCAGAGCTGGTTTTTATTTTCAGAGTTCAGGCGCAACACCGTCATAGGGTACTTTACGATGCAGCAGTCCACATCTTCAAAGCCCGGGACTTCGAAGCTGAACTCCTTCTCCGCCTTCTCCATCGGGAACGTGTGGCGTCCGCCCTGGAAGTGCTCATGCGCCAGAATGCTGCCGCCGACGATAGGAAGGTCGGCATTTGAGCCGAGAAAATAGTGCGGGAACTGTTCGACGAACGAAAACAGCTTGTCGAACGCCGAGCGGTCAATGACCATCGGCGTGTGCTCGGTGTTCATCACGATCGCGTGCTCATTGTAATAGACATACGGTGAATACTGAAAGCCCCACGGCTGACCGTTCACGGTCACCGGCATGACGCGCAGATTCTGCCGCGCCGGGTGCGAGATCGTCCCGGCGTAGCCGACATTTTCAACGCAGAGCAGGCACTTCGGATACCCGGACGCCTTTTTGAGCTTCGCTGCAGCGATGTCTCTGGGGTCTTTTTCCGGCTTTGAGAGGTTGATTGAGATCTCGAGCTCGCCGTACTTTGTCTGCGCCGTCCAGTGCTCGTCCTTCGCGATGCGGTCGCGGCGGATGTAATTACAGTCCTGACTCAGCTTGTAGAAATAGTCTGTCGCCGCTTTCGGGGATTCTGCATAGAGCGACCAGAACCTTCGCACCACCTCAGAGGGGCGCGGCGTGAGGCAGCCCATGAGCCTCGTATCGAACAGATCGCGTTCGGCGATCGTGTCATTGATCTGCCCATTTTCAACCGCATGATCGCAGAGAAGGTTCAGGCATTCTGGAAAACTATGGCGTTCCGCCTGTTTTTCGTAGCTGTCAAGTCCCAGCTCCGCAAGCAGACTGTTCCGCGCAAACGTCTCATCCAGCGGGTGCAACAGTTCACAGTCCTTCGCGTAATCGAGCAGCGAGTCCAGCGCTGCATATACTGTCTTTGGGTTCATTGACACTCCTTTCCGTTCTGTTACAGCAGAAATACATTTTTATCATACGGCGACCCCGGCTCGGCATTCCGAGTCGGGGCTGTGTCATTTTGTCAACTCGAATTTTCGCCAATTTTACACCCAATATTTCGTCACTTTGCGAATAGCGGAACACAGTATCTTGTGGTATTATACGCCTGTTTGTTTTCAACCACACTGAGGAGGCACATCATGCAGTATACCGACAATGAGGCCGCTTTGATCGGCGGACTGATCTCGAACTATTTTCTTCGCCCGACCGTATCTGCCGCGCTGAGGGATTCCTATGTGCACGTACTGAAGCATCTGTACATGCAGCAGCTCTCCGCAGGCGATCTTTCACGGATTCAGAAGGCATTGCGCTTTTTGATGCCCACCGGCCAGATGTCCAGAGAGGCACAGCGCGAGCTGATGAGCGTCAGCCTCAAAACTGCGGCGTTGCTGCAGTCCTGTTCCTAATTCCAGAACTCTTTTTCGGCAGGAGATGGCGCTGCGCCATCTCCTGCCGCTTTTGTGTCCTACAGTTTAAGCTTCTGAATGCAAATGTACATCTGCAGGCACAGCGCCTGATAGCCTTGCGTCAAGCTTATTTTTTCGCCAGATACTTGCGCATATCCAGCGAGCAGGCGGCCAGGATGATGCCGCCCTTGATGATATACTGCATGGACGGGTCGATCTGGAGCATTGACAGCGCCACAAAGATAATGCGCAGGACGAAGACGCCGAGGATGATGCCGCTGATCTTGCCGGTGCCGCCAACGAAGGAGACACCGCCGATGACGCAGGCCGCGATGGCATCGCACTCATAGTTGAGACCGGCGGACTGCGTGATAGAGCTGATGCGCGCACCCTCGATAAAGCCGGTGACGCCGTACATGGTGCCGGCAAGCGTGTGGACCATCACGGTGGTCCAGAATACGTTGACGCCGGAAACGCGGGCTGCGTCGGCGTTGGAGCCGACGGCGAACATATTTTTGCCGAAGGCGGTCTTGTTCCAGATGAACCACATCAGTCCGCTCAGAAGGACGGCATAGAGCACATACAGCGGAATGGACACCGTTGCGCCCTTTTGCGTCTTGAACTGAAACAGCGGTGCGGAAACAACGTCCTTATACGCCTGAGACAGGCCGGAAACCGGCTGACCGTTGTTGTCGTTGAGCATAAAGAAGATCAGGATCAGACCGTATGTAATAAGCTGCGTGGCGAGCGTGACGATAAAGGGGTGCAAGCTGAACCTCGCCACAAAGAAGCCGTTTACAAGACCGATGACCGCGCCGACTGCCATTACGATCAGGATCGTCAAAAGGATCCAGCCCGTGTTGATCTCCGGAAGATTTGCAAAGAGCTTGCGGGTGATCAGGCGATCCTGCAGCAGCGCCCCCGCGACGGCCGCGGTCAGACCGACCACACGTCCGCCGGATAGATCCGTGCCGGTCAGAACGATACAGCCTGCGATCCCAAGTGCCATTGGCAGCGATGCCGCCACAAGGGAGACGATGTTCGCGATAGAACCGGGAGATACAAAGTTTTTGTTTTTGATCGCCGTATAAACGACAAAGATGGCCATGAGGATATACAGCGCGTTATTCATGATCCCGTCCGCCCAGAAGCGGCGGCGGTCACGCTGGTCAAGCCTCAGATACTCATCCTTCCTCTGCTGAAAACGATTGATTTTGGGCATATGCCGCCTCCTTATACGTACTTCGCCGCCAGACGCATGATCTCCTCCTGCGTCGTTGCTTTTGCATCCACCTCACCGGCAAGCCGCCCGCCGGACATGACCAGGATCCGGTCACATATGCCGAGCAGCTCCGGCATTTCCGATGAAACCATCAGGACCGTCTTCCCCTTGTTTGCAAGGTCAAGGATCAGCTGATAGATCTCATACTTTGCTCCGACGTCAATGCCGCGTGTCGGCTCGTCGAGCAGCAGCACGTCCGGCGCGGTCAACAGCCATCGCCCGACGATGACCTTTTGCTGATTGCCGCCGGAGAGGCTGCGGATCTTTGTTTCCTGACTCGGCGTTTTTGTGTGCATCGCGTCGATCGACCACTGCGTGTCCCGCTTCATGGACGGGTCGCTGAGGATAAACCCGAGGCGCTTATGCTTGCCGAGGCTTGAGATCACGGTGTTTTCCCGAATGTTCAGAAGCCCGAAGATGCCGGTCGCGCGGCGCTCCTCCGTAAGCAGCGCAAAGCGGTTTTTGATGGATTGCCGCGGCGTGCGGTTGCGGCAGGAGCTGCCGCCCAGCCGGATCTCGCCGCTCTTGCGCGTGGCAACGCCGAAGATCGTTTCCAGCGTTTCCGTGCGGCCGCTGCCGTCAAGCCCTGCCAGCCCCACGATCTCCCCGCGCCGCGCGGTAAAGGAGACATCGCGCAGGTTGTTATACTGGCCCGTCAGATGCTCGACCTCCAGAAAAACCTCTCCCGGCTGATTCGTCTTCGGCGGGAACTGATTGCCAAGCTCACGCCCGACCATGAGCCGGATAATATCGTTCATCTCAAGCTCGGCAGCCGGTCTTGTCGCAACGTGGCGGCCGTCGCGCATAACGGTGATCTCATCGGAGATACGCTTGATCTCCGCCATCTTATGCGAAATGTAGATGATACCCATGCCGCGCTCGCGCAGCATATGGATGATCTGAAACAGGTGCTCGACCTCCTCCTCGGTCAGCGAGGACGTCGGCTCGTCAAATACGATGACCTTGGAATGATACGAAACGGCCTTGGCGATCTCCACCATCTGCCGCTGAGAAACCGGCATCGTGCTCATAATGCGCTTTGGATCAACGTGGATGCCAAGCTCCTCAAAAATGGCGGTGGTGTCACGGTACATCTTCGCCTCGTCAACGACAAAGCCCGCAAGCTTCGGATAGCGTCCAAGCCAGAGATTGTCCATGACCGTCCGCTTGAGGGCCTGGTTCAGCTCCTGATGCACCATGGCCACGCCGTTTGCCAGCGCCTCCTTGCTGCTGGAAAAATCCACCTCGCGGCCTTCCAGATAAATATGGCCGCTGTCCTTGCTGTAAATGCCGAACAGGCATTTCATCAGGGTCGATTTTCCCGCGCCGTTTTCGCCCATCAGCGCGTGCACGGTGCCGGCCTTTACCTCCAGACTGACTTTATCCAATGCCCGGACGCCCGGAAAGCTCTTTGTAATATTTGTCATCCGGAGCAGTACGGTTTGTTCCATCTGATCTCCTCCTGATCTGAGCCCAGATGAAAGGGCGGCCGCCACTTTTGCAGCAGCCGCCCTTTCGTAAGGGGTTTGTTTTCGATTACCTGGTGTAGGCAGCGTAGGCAACAAACAGCTTGTTTGCGATGCCGTCCGCCACGGAATACATCATATCGTTGGTCGCAGCGGCGGCGGCAACGGCATCGGACATGGAGACGCCCTCGCCGTTGGCCTTTACAACAGAAGCGATAGCCCCCGCCATGCCCTCGGCGTCCTGCTTGACCGTGCCAATCATCTTGCCGGCGGCGATCAGCTCCTTCGCGGCGTCGGTCGCGTCAACGCCAAAGACCGGGATGACGGTGGCATCCGGCGCACCGGTGTTATAGCCGGCGGATTCCAGCGCAGAGATCGCGCCCTCGGCCATGTTGTCGTTGTTGCAGATCACAAGCTCGATCATGTTGCCGTTGGCCTCGTTGTACTGGGAGAGGTTCGTGTTCATGTAGTCCAGCGCGGCCTGTGCGGACCATGCGCCGCCAAGGTCGACCTGATATTTGGTGGTAGCGGCGGCGTCGAAATACGCAAGCGCCGGCTTGCCGGCAGCAGCCAGAACGGCATCGGCGTCCTCTACGCCGTACTTGGTGCGGTAGATCGCCTCAACGTTCGCCTCATCACCCTTGAACATGACATAGCTGATCATACCGTCGCCGTTGAGGTCAACGGAATCCCAGTTATCCAGCAGGTATTCGCCGACCATCTTGCCCTGCAGGTGACCGGCCTCGGGGGCGTCGGTGCCGATGAAGCAGATGTTCGCGTTGGCGTTCAGGACGGTGCCCTCCTCGCCGTCAGCCTCGATCGCGCGGTTGAAGAAAATGACAGGGATGCCGTTGGCAAGAGAGAGGATCTCGTTGGCAACGTCGGGCGAGCCGGACGTGACCATGTTGACGACCAGCAGGTTGTAGCCGTCGGTGACAGCCGTCTGGATCTGCTCGTTCTGCGTGGTCTGGTTGTTGTTGCCGTCAAAGTTGTTGTAGGAAACCCCCAGCTTCCCAAGCTCGGCGTCCAGTGCCGTGCGAACGCTGGAAATATAGGTGTCCGCAAAGGTGTAATAGAAAACGCCGACGCGCAGCTCGGACTTTTCCATGTCGCCCATGTCGTCCATCTTTGAAGGCTCTTCCGTTTTTTCCATCGTGTCTGCGGGCTTTGCCGTTTCCGTCTTCACAGACTCGGCGGGCTTGGCGGTGCAGGCAGCCAAAGCGGCAAGCATGACCAGCGCAAGGAGCAGTGCAAGGATCTTCTTCATATAATTCCCTCCATATTTGGTATTTGTCAGACCGCGATACGCCTCGCCGTCCTGATTTCTATACTAGCAGGATTCAGAAGAATTCCCAGCAATATTTCCACACAGTTTTTCTGAAAATCCCTGCACGCTGTCAAAAATCCATGTGTTTTTTTGTTGTATCTGCACAAAAGCGCCCGGTTTCTGAAAAGAAACCGGGCGCACAGCGCGTTTAGACGCCTCGCAGCTCCCCTCAGCGTTTTTGTGCAATGTGCACAACGCGGGGAGGGGTAAACTGTGAGGCAAAAATATTTTCAGAAAAACTGCGGGGAATATTGCCTGTTCTTCCATGGCAGTTTGCTTTAGACTGAGCATGGATAGGTTTGAACCAAAGCAGATGAAGGAGGAACGAAAAATGAAGCACAAACGGATCCTTTCGGCGCTCTTGTCAGCGTCCATGCTTCTTGGGCTTCTGCTCATGGCGCCGATGGTGCACGCAGAGGACATAACGCCGCCGGACGTCGCCGTTCCCGCTGTAATGGCAATGTCCTCAGGCAATACAAATGTTGTATTCAGCGGAAAGGAGTGGACGGGCCAGACGAGCGGAGGCGTTCAGAACGTGGACGTTTTTGCGGTGAACCGCGAGAAGGCAAGCTCGTTTGCGACCTCCTCGGTCATTTACGACAGCATCACAAAAGCAAAAACAGGCGCCCGGGAGTTTAAGAAGGACGCCTCCTCCTACGTCCAGTTCCTGACGGGAGCAGCTCAGGCAGACTGGTCGCTCAATGTATTTGCAAGCGAAACGGCTGCCGGGGCGGAGCTGACGAGCTTTCACACGGAGGGCTTCACACCCGCCGCGCCCGGCTGGCAGTACGGTCTTCAGCTCCCCGCCAGCTGGGTGCATTACGGCTTTGATGCCTCCATTTACACCAACACGACCGTGCCCTGGCAGTCAGGACGCCGGGACAACGCTTTTGCGCCGCAGATCCCTGTGGAGGCGACCCCGGTCGGGCTGTACCGCAAGAGCTTTACGGTCAGCGACGGTCTGAAAAGCGCCAACGGGCGCATCTATCTGAACCTTCAGGGTGTGGAGGCGGCGTACTACGTCTACCTGAACGGCAAAGCTGTCGGCTATTCCGAGGACTCGTACAGCCCGCACAGCTTTGATGTGACGGACTTCCTCAAGATGGATGGTGTGAACCAGCTCGCCGTCAAGGTCTATAAATTTTGCGACGGCACATGGTTTGAGCTACAGGATATGTTCAAGGACGGCGGCATCTTCCGCGACGTCTATCTGTACGCAGCGCCCGCCGTCCATCTGGAAGACTATCAGGTCGAAACAGCTCTGGACGCGACCTACACCAATGCAACGCTCAAGCTGAGCGTCACCGTCCGCAATAACTCCACTGCGCCGCAGAGCGGCTGGAAGGTCGCGGCACAGCTCTTTGACGATCAGGGGCAGCTTTTCAGCAGCAAAACCGTCCCGGTCGCGAGCATCGCGGCGGAAAACAGGAGCACTGACAGGTTTGGCCGTGTTTACGGCTCTACCGGCGCAGGCCGCGTTGATGACTGGACGCTCAACGCACCGCGCCTGTGGTCGGATGAAGACCCGTATCTCTACACATTGGTGCTGACGCTCTGCGACGCAAACGGCGTAAACTACGGCTCAATGGCGCAGCAGCTCGGCATCCGTGAGATCGGCTTCCAGCGCACGCAGCTGGACGCAAACGGCAATAGCACTACCGACTGGGAAACGGGCTACAAGCCGGTCACGATCAACGGCAAGCCTCTGGTCTTTCGCGGGGTCAACCGCCATGACACCGACCCGGTGTACGGCAAACATGTCCCGCATTCCGTGCAGGAGAAGGATGTTGAGCTGATGAAGCTGTACAACATCAACGCCGTCCGCACCTCGCATTACAGCAACGACGATTACCTCTACTATCTCTGCGATCGATACGGCCTGTATGTGATGGCGGAGACGAATCTGGAATCGCATCAGCTTATGAACGATGAGGGTAGGGTAAGGCTGTTTAAGGAGCTGGCGCTGGATCGCACGGAAAACACCTTCAAGCGCCTGAAAAACGTGACGGCAAACGTTTGCTGGTCCACGGGCAACGAGAACTATTACACATGGAACTCCAACGCAAATTACGCGGGAGGGATGTTCTATCAGGCGATCTGTTATTTCCGCGACAATGACCCCACGCGCCCGGTCCACTGTGAGTCCAGCGTTCGCCACAACGGCGTGGATATGCACAGCCGGATGTACCGGCCCGTGAATGAGGTCCGTGGAGAGGCGCGGACGACGAACACGAAAATGCCCTATGTGCTTTGCGAATACGACCACGCCATGGGCAACTCGGTCGGTGCGCTCAAGGAGTACTGGGACGCCATCCGCAGCGGCACCAATATGCTCGGCGCGTTCATCTGGGACTGGGTCGATCAGGGCCGGCGGCTGCCGATCGCTCAGGAGCCGGTCTATCCGCATACGGATAAAAAGGGCAACGCTGCGACCGCCGCCTACAAGTCGCTGAACACCGCCGCGGGGCTCGGCAGCCTGACCGGCACAAGCATCGTGCGCGGCCGCGACGTGTTTACGGACGAGAGCGGCACGATCGATCGTGCGCTCTCCGGAAGCGGGAAGCGGTTTACCATCGAGGTCATCTGCAAGCCGTCCACGCTGGAAGGCACACAGATCCTCGCTGCAAAGGGCGACGAGCAGGTCGCCATGCAGACGAAGAATTATAGCGGCAGATATGTGCTTGAATTTTTCGTCTATGACGGCGGGTGGCGGACACTGACGGTGGAGGGTCTGGAAGGAACCCAATTCAACTGGATCGGGAATTGGCATCAGGTCGTCGGCGTCTACGACGGCACGGATCTGAAAGCGTATCTCGACGGCGAGCTGATCGGCAGTCAGACTATCGGCAATGTGGAGATCCGCAGCTCGACCGAGCAGTTTGCCGTGGGCTATCAGACTCAGGCGAATAAGAGAGCATTCTTTGACGGCGAGATCTCCCTCGCCCGCGTCTATACCAGGGCGCTGACCAAGGCTGAGATCGACGGGCAGAGAAAGACCACGCCCGACATCGGCGTAGGCGATGCCAGCGTCCTGATCTGGGATGATATGGGAGACCTTCAGGGTGTTTTGCCGGCGGCCAGCGGCATCTATTACGACTACTACGCCGAGAACAACGCGCACCACGGCGTCTATCCGAACAATGGCGGATACTTCTACGCCTATGGCGGCGACAGCGGCGAGAACCATCACGACGGGAGCTTCTGCATGAACGGGCTCATCTCGCCGGATCGCGACGTGCAGCCGGAGCTGTATGAGATCAAGTATCAGTACCAGAAGTTCTGGTTTGACGAAACGACGCCCGAGGATCTTGAAGGCGGCAAGCTCCGCGTCTTTAATGAGAGCAGCTTTGACGATCTGAGCAAATTTGACCTCAAGTGGGAGCTGCTGGAGGACGGCGAGCGCCTCGACGGCGGCACGGTCGCAGGTGCAAGCGCCCGCGCGCGGAGCACCGGCGAGGTAAAGAACGGGCGGCATTCCGTGGAGGAAATTTCTGTTCCCTTCCGCGCAAGTCTTCCCGCAGAAAAGAAGCCCGGCGCGGAATACTATCTGAACGTTTCCGTCTGCCTCAAGCAGGATACGCTCTGGGCACAGGCGGGTCATGAGGTCGCGTATGAGCAGTTCCGCCTGCCCAATGAGGTCAAGGCGGTCGTGGAGGCTCCGTCCTCGGCGGGCGTGACCGTGAGCGGGCAGGAGGACGGCACGCAGAAGCTCACTGTGCGCGGCAATGCCTTCAGCTTTGCGCTGGATAAGACCACCGGTCGCATGGAAAACTATGTCTATCAAGGCGAAACGCTGATCGAGCTGGGGCCGGCCCCCAACTACTGGCGCGCACTGGTGGAGAACGACAAGCACCGCGACAACAGACTGCAAACGCTGTGCGAGTCGGTTCGTGCGCAGAGCGTCACGGTGGACGAAAACGGCCCGGGTGGCCTGACCACCATTACGATCCCGCTGACCTTCGGTACGGACGCCTTTCAGGGTGCGATGAAGCAGACCATGACCTACACCGTTGAGAAAAACGGCGCGGTAACGGTCTCCACTGAGATCGACGGCAGGGCACTGCCCGGGACTGGTAACCGCCGCTTCCTCCGCGTGGGCACCGATATGCTCCTGCCCGCAGGCTTCAACGAGGTAAAATGGTACGGCAACGGCCCGGTCGAGTCGCTGCTTGACCGCAAGACCTTTGCCCGTGTCGGCGTTTACGACTCCACGGCGGACGCGCTCTACTATCCGTACATGAGCGGCGGCGACACCGGCACGCTGACGGACGTCAACTGGATCACTGTGCGCGGTGCGGGCAAAGCCACGGCGCTCGCTATCGCGGCGAGAGAGCCGGTCGAGGTCTCGGCGCTGCATTACAGCGCGCGTGAGCTGAGTAAGCGCCATCCCTATCAGATGCGCCCCTCCGAAAAGCTCTATCTCTCCGTGAACCATGCCTCACAGGGCACTGGCAGCGCCACCTGCGGCCCGGATGTGCTTGATAAGTACACCCTCCCGTACAGCAAAACGTATTCCTACGCCTACACCATTCTCCCCATTGCAGCCGCAGCCCCAACATCCGCTGTGATGGATGCAACAAGGGCCTATCGCGTGCCGGTCGAGCAGCCGGTCGTTGAAATGAAGATCCCCGATCGGAGCGGCAATAAATTTGACGTGGATCTCGGTCCGGTCGCGACCGCGCAGGTGAAGTCGGATGCGGAGCTTGGCTCCGTGATGACGGGATACTTTGAAGTTCCGGCGACGCCCGGCTATTTTGACAGCGTGATCGGCGGCGACAGCAGCTTTACGATCGAGGCGTATGTCCGCCCGATAGACCTGAAGGCAGGCAGCTATGACGCCTATAACATGATCGCCGGAAAGGGCGACCACTGCGCCGCGTTCCGCTTCTCCGAGGGGAAGCTCTTTGCCTTTATCTGCAACCAGAACGGGACATGGAACAACGTCACGCAGGAGATCCCGGCTGCGGACGCGCAGAAGCTGCACCATGTTGCGATGATCTACAGCAGCGCGGACGGCGGTACGCTTTCGACCTATCTCAACGGTACGCTCCAGACCTCCACGGGCGTCGGCAGCGTGAAGGGCTCAAGCTACCCGCTGTGGATCGGCTATTGCCCGGAGACGAGCCGCACGAGCGACGGCGAATTTAATTCCTTCCGCGTCTATTCCGAGGCGCTGAGCAAGGAGGAGCTGGGCAAGGGCGATGCAGAGAAGCTGCGTAAGGACTCTCTGGTGCTCTGGTATGACTTCTCCGAACGCGCGCGCACCCTTGCGCTGCGCAATGCCGTTGACGACTGCGACGCAAGCGGCCGTCAGGAGGAGAACTATTCCGCCGCAAGCTGGGGTGCATATCAGGCTGCGCTGAAGGCGGCAAAGGAGAAGCTGAACGCACAGCCTCCCCTTTCCGCCACCGAGCAGCCGCAGATCGACGCTGCGCTGGCGGCGCTGAATGCCGCGATCGACGCTCTGGGGACGGATAAAACCGCGCTGAGCGCGCTTTACGACGAGAAAGCGACTCTCTCCGAAGACGACTACACCCCCGCAAGCTGGGCGCCGTTCAAGGCTGCGCTGGATGATGCCAGGATGATCCTGGATGATCCTACCGCTACGCAGAAGCAGATCGACGACGCTGAAGCTGCTCTGCGGAATGCGGCGAATGGCCTGCGGATGAAGCCCAGCAAGGACGCGCTTCAAAGGCTTTATGACGAGAATTTGGATAAAGTGTCGGACGAGGCCTATACGGCGGAAAGCCGGGAGCTCCTGCGCGCCGCACTGGATGCCGCCAAGGCGGTTTTGGATGCGGCCGATCCAACAGAGACTGACATCGAAATGGCGATAAACGACCTGCAGGATGCGGTCGATGCGCTGGCTCCAGTCACACCGCCTAACCCGACGGTGACCGACTTCCGGCTCACGACAGACCCCTCGCCGCTCACTGCTGCTGGCGGCAGGGTGACGCTGATCCTTACCGGCACGAACCTGCCGAATGGCACGAAGTTCTACTGGGGCACTGACCAGAATGCGCTGACTGCCGTCGATACAACGGGCACGGCTGACGCCCGCAGCGCGACGGTCGATCTTCAGGCAAATACCGGCGAAAACGCTGTGACCTACTACTTCCAGTACAGTCTGGACGGAACGACGCTCGAAGGAAGCCTGACCGCAGCGGTTCCCGGCACTGGCGGCGGCACGCCGCCCGCGCCCGCGCCGTCCGGCGGCGGCTCGAACGCGTCGGTCGGCAGACCCTCCGTCCGGGAGGACGCCGGGCAGTCCCAGACCGCTGCGGAGCGGACGCACTTTACCGACGTGCTGCACGATAGCTGGTATTACAGCAGCGTTTACCGCGCACACGAGAACGGCCTGATCGACGGCGTGGGCGGCAGACGCTTTGCCCCGGATTCCACGCTGACCGTGGCACAGGCGATCAAGCTGTCCGCCGCGCTGCATCAGCTTGACCGCACCGGCGAGGTCAGCCTGAAAAACGGCGCGGGGAACTGGTATGACAGCTATGTCAGCTACGCTGTCGCAAACGGCATTCTGGAGGAGCGCTACGCCGGATATAGCCGAGAGCAGATGAACGCGCCCGTCACGCGCGGCGAGTTCGTGCACATCCTCCACGGCGCGCTGGAGTATTACGAGCAGATCAACACCGTGGCGGACAACGCGCTCCCCGACGTGAAGCTCGGCGACGCGTTCGCGGCGGCGATCTACGAGCTCTACCGCGCGGGCATCCTGCACGGCAACGACACAGCGGGCACGTTCCGCCCCGAGAGCACCATCAAGCGCAGCGAGGCCGCGGCGATCCTGCTTAGAATGTTCGAGCCCTCTGAGAGAAAAAGCTTTACGCTAAAATAAAATCGCTTCTATCCCCCCCGGCGGCGGCAGTCAGACCATGCTCTGACTGCCGCCGTGCTTTTTTTGCGTGGCGGGCGCAAAAAGCGCCCCCGCCCGGGGCGCACACACCAAAGGGGCACGTGATTTTGTGCAATGTGCACAAAGCGGGGGGGGGTAGACTGTGAGGCAAAAAAATTTTCAGAAAAACTGCGGGGAATATTGCCTGTACCCCGCTGCGGATATGCCTTAAACTGAAGCTGTATCAGTGCGATTTTTTAAGAACTGGAGGAGAGATCATGTTCAAACGAAGTATATCCGCCATTTTGGCGATGACCCTGCTGCTGCTTCTGCTGCCTGTCGGGGCAGCGGCGGAGACGCCGGGACCGGCAGCCATGCCTGCGCTGCAGCTTTGGTACGACCAGCCGGCGGCTAACGACTATGATAACGGCTGGTCGCAGCAGTCCCTGCCCATCGGCAACAGCTATCTGGGCGGGAGCGTCTTTGGACGCTATGACACAGAGCGGATCACGCTCAATGAGAAAACCTTCTGGACCGGCGGGCCGAGCGAATCGCGCCCCAATTATCAGGGCGGCAATCTGCCGGAGAAGGGACAGGACGGGGCGGTCCTGCGGGAGATCCAGAATAAATTCCTCGCGGGAGACAGTGCCGGGGGCGCTGCGCTGTGCAAGTCCAATCTGATCGGTCAGAAGGACGGCTACGGCGGCTATCAGCTCTTCGGAAACCTCAATCTGAAGCTCGACCACACGAATGTGACAGACTATCGCCGCAGCCTTGACCTGACCAACGGCATTGCCGCCGTGACCTACAAAAGCGGCGGGACGACCTATGCCCGGGAGTATTTTGCCAGCTACCCGGATAAGGTCATGGTCGTCCGCCTCACGGCGGAGGGTGGTACGCTGGGCTTCTCGCTCTCTATGGATCCGGGAAATACCAACATGAACGCCTCTCCGCACAGTCCCAGCAACACTGCCGCGCGCTCATGGACGATCACGGGCGACGACACCAGCCTGGTGGTGTCCGGCAGTCTGAACGACAATCAGCTTCGCTTCAACGGCACGCTGCGGGTGCTGCTTACCGGCGGCGGCGCGTCGGTGAAGAGCGGAGATAAGCTGGATATATCGGGCGCGCGCGATGTGACCATCGTACTGAGCATGGCGACCGACTATGAAAACGCCTATCCCGCCTACCGTACTGGCGAGTCACAGCAGGCGCTTGACGCCCGCGTGAAGGCCGTGGTGGACGCGGCGGCGGCAAAGGGCTTTGCCGCTCTGCGCGCAGCGCATACGGCGGACGTATCCGGCATGATGGATCGTGTGAAGCTGGATCTCGGGCAGAGCGAGTCCGAAAAAACGACCGCCGCGCTGCTTGCGGGGTACAAGGCGAATACGCTTTCGCCGGAGGAAAAGAGCCTGCTGGAGGTGCTGCTTTACCAGTATGGCCGCTACCTGCTGGTCGCCTCCAGCCGCGGCGATACCCTGCCTGCCAACCTGCAGGGACTTTGGGTCGGCGACAATTATCCGCCCTGGGCCTCGGACTATCATATCAACGTCAACCTGCAGATGAACTACTGGCCTGCCTACTCCTCCAACCTGACGGAGTGCGCCTTGCCGCTCATTTCCTATGTGGACAGTATGCGCGAGCCGGGCCGTGTGACAGCCAGGATCTACGGCGGCGTGGAGTCTACGCCTGAAAATCCCGAAAATGGCTTTACGGCGCATACCCAGAACACCCCCTTCGGCTGGACCTGCCCGGGCTGGAGCTTTGACTGGGGCTGGAGCCCGGCAAGTGTGCCCTGGATCCTCCAAAACGTCTGGGAGCACTATGAGTATACCGGCGACCTCGAATTTATGCGGCAGAACATCTATCCTGCCATGAAGGAGGCGCTCAAATACTATGTGCAGACCATGCGGCAGGTGGACGGCAAGTGGGTATCCACCCCTGCCTACTCGCCAGAGCACGGCCCGCAGACCAACGGCAACACCTATGAGCAGTCGCTGGTCTGGCAGCTCTTCCACGACACCCTGCAGGCGGCGCGGCTGGTGGGTGAGGACGCGGCGCTGATCCAACAATGGGAGGCTATCTTCAACAACCTGCGCACGCCTGTCGAGATCGGCGCATCCGGGCAGATCAAGGAGTGGTATCATGAGAGCACACTGAACAGCGTTGCGGGCAACGTCAGCGGTCACCGCCACATCTCCCACTTGCTGGGGCTGTATCCCGGCGATCTCATTTCCGAGGAGACGCCGGAGCTGTATGCGGCGGCGCGCGTCTCTTTGGAAGACCGCGTGGATCGGACCACCGGCTGGGGCATGGCACAGCGCATCAACTCATGGGCGCGTCTGGGTGATGGCGACCATGCGTATCAGGTCATCGAGCTTCTGATGAAAAACGCCATTTATCAGAATCTCTGGGATTTCCATGACCCAAAATATTTCCAGATCGACGGAAACTTCGGCTATACCGCCGGTGTGAACGAGATGCTGGTGCAGAGCAATATGGGCTATCTCAACATCCTGCCCGCCGTTCCCAACGCATGGAGCCGCGGCAGAGTGGACGGGCTGCTTGCCCGCGGCAATTTTGAGCTGGATGTTTCATGGCGCGACGGCATGCCCGAGCGTATCGACATTCTCTCCCGCAACGGCGGCAAGGCAGTCGTGCAGTTCCGCGTGGGCGACAGCTTTGAGCTGCGCGACGCGTCCGGCGATCCGGTCTCCTATACGCCAGTTCCGGGCAAGCAGGGCCGATACTCCTTTGACACGCAGAAGGGGCAGACCTACACCATCCTCAACCGGCTGCCGATGGCGGCGCCGCAGTCGCTGACGGCGCTGCGTCAGGACGCCGGCAGCGTGCGCCTGAGCTGGGATGCGGTGGAGGGCGCGAGCGCCTATGATGTCTACCGCAGCCTGAACAGCGGCGCGTTCGAGCTGGTGGCCGCCGGCGTGCCCACAACGGGCTATCTCGACCAGACTGCGCTGCGCGCGGGCGGCGAGGTGTATTCCTATCAGGTCTGCGGTGTTGACGGCGCAGGGACGCCGGGAGCACGCTCCGCCACCGTGACTGAAAGTGGTCTGCAGGATCACATCGTGGACAGCAACGATCCGAAGGTCGCGTACACGGGCTCGTGGAGCCTGTTCACCGAAGGTGACCACTATGAGAGCACCAACAACTGCTCATGGACTCCGGGCTCCGAGGCGACGCTCAGCTTTACCGGCAGCGGCATCGGACTGTACGCGGTCGGAAAGCCCAACTATAACGCTGTGGAGGTCTACATTGACGGCGTTAAGCAGGACGATTGGCACAGCGTCAACGCAGACCCAAAGCAAACGGATATGCTGGTCTTTGAAAAACGCGACCTGACCGACGGCCCCCACACCATCCGTGTGCGGGTGATGGACAACATTGTCATCAACAAATCAACTGTGAAAGATGTGAGCGTTTCCATCGACTACTTTAAGGTCTACCAGCAGCAGGCGGCAAAGCCTGTGACCGGTCTGGCTCTTTCGTCGCCAACAGGTGTGACGACGCTCTCCACGGTCGATCAGACGATCCAGCTTCTGGCTGAGGTCACACCCGTGGACGCGGATAACCCCGTTCTGCGCTGGAGCATCGCCAAGACGGACGGCACACCGACCACGCACGCGACGGTGAGCAACAGCGGTCTGGTCACCGCGACCGGTGCGGGCGCGGAGCTCCTGCGCGTCACTGCCGAGGCGACCGATGGCTCCGGCGTTTCCGCAACGCTCGACCTACGGCTTGCGACAAACCAGACGACCTACACAAGCGATAATATTTTCTTTGGAAAGAGCTTCACACTGGACGGTGCAGAGCCATACAGCAGCCAATACGGTACAAGCTGGCTGACCGACGGCTTCCAAGGAAGCACGGAGGCATCCGATGCGCAAAAGCGCTTTGCGACAAAGAACGGGACAGCTCCGTTCACCCTGACGGTAGCTCTCGGCGAGGAGAAGGAGCTCAGCGAGCTGCGCATCTTCGAGCGGGTGGATCTGTCCTGGGACGCTACGCACCCAAATGAGGGGAATATGCGCATCGGCAAGGTGGAGCTGTATGTAAAGAACGATAACGGCGTCTGGGAGCTGAAAGCCACCGGCTGTGAGAATGGCGGCACTGAGATCAATAACAATGTCGCCAAATATGAGATGGACTTTGCCCCGGTCACGGCGCAGGAATATCAGCTCAAGCTCTACCACAGGGAGAACGCCGGAAACGGCGGCATCACGCTCTGGGAGCTTGAGGGCTACCATCAGCTTCCCGCCGCAGCCGCCGACAAGACCGCGCTGTATGCGGCGCTGGAGCAGGCGGCGCTGGCGCTGGAGGATGACTTTGGCGAGATCGAGTGGAATACGTTCCAGAACGCCAGAGCTGCCGCCATCGCTGCTGCAAACGATCCGTCCGCCACACAGGATGACGTCAACAGCGCGACAGACGCGCTGAATGCGGCAATGCAGGGAAAGGACTTTACCCCGGTGCTCACGGAGCTCAAGCTCCACGCCGCGTCATCGGCGCTTGCAGTGGGAAGAACGACGAGCCTCACCGTGACAGCGGTCTATGACCGCGGCGCGCCGCAGGATGTGACCGCCATGGCGCAGATCAGCACGAAGCCCGACGGGATCTGCACTGTGTCTGGTGGGAGCGTGACGGCAGTCGGCGCAGGCACGGCTACCCTGACCGCGCAGTATGGCGGTAAAGAGGCGACGCTCCCCCTGCGCGTGGTGGTCAACCCCACCGCACGCCTGCTTCTGATGGTGCAGGGCGGCGGCAGCGTCGCAGCTTCCCCCGGCGCGCCGTATGCGCCCGGAACGGAGGTAACGCTCACACCGACGGCGGAGCCCGGATCCCGCTTCCTGGGCTGGGAGTACAATCATACGCAGAGCACGGATGACCCGCTGAAGCTGACGCTTGCGGACGGGAATAATACGGTGACTGCCCGGTTTGCGTCTGTCTCGCCCACCCCGACGGTGACCGGCTATACCGTAACGCCCACGGAGCTTTCCTCTGACGGCGGTGATATCACAGTCACGCTCACCGGCACGGATCTGACTGACGGCATTCAGGTCAAGGCTGCCGATGACATCACCGGCACAACGACCGGCACGGATAAAGTGCAGACGGCAAGGCTGACGCTGTCTGCCAACGCAGGCAATCAGCCCATGACCTACAAGGTGCAGTACAGTCTGGATGGGATTAACTGGACGGGCGACAAGACCGTTAGCGTCCAAGCTCCGACGGTCACACCGCCTGCGCCTTCCGGCGGCGGCTCGAGTGCGTCGGTCGGCAGACCCTCCGTCCGGGAGGATGCCGGGCAGTCTCAGGCTGCTGCGGAGCGGACGCGCTTTGTCGACGTGCCGCGCGATAGCTGGTATTATGACAGCGTTTACCGCGCGCACGAAAACGGTCTGATCGACGGCGTGGGCGACAGACGCTTTGACCCGGATTCCACGCTGACCGTGGCGCAGGCGATCAAGCTGTCCGCCGCGCTGCATCAGCTTGACCGCACCGGCGAGGTCAGCCTGAAAAACGGCGCAGGGAACTGGTATGACGCCTATGTCAGCTACGCTGTCGCAAACGGCATTCTGGAGGAGCGCTACGCCGGCTACAGCCGGGAGCAGATGAACGCACCCGTCACGCGCGGCGAGTTTGTGCACATCTTCCACGGCGCGCTGGAGCACTACGAGCAGATCAACACCGTGGCGGACAACGCGATCCCCGACGTGAAGCTCGGCGACGCGTTCGCGGCGGAGATCTACGAGCTCTACCGCGCGGGCATCCTGCACGGCAATGACACGGCGGGCACGTTCCGCCCCGAGAGCACCATCAAGCGCAGCGAGGCGGCGGCGATCCTGCTTAGAATGTTCGAGCCCTCCGCGAGAAAAAGCTTTACGCTAAAATAAAATCACCTCTATCATCCTCCCCGGCGGCGGCAGTCAGACCATGCTCTGACTGCCGCCGTGCTTTCCAAAGCAATGTGCTCGATGGCATTGTAAGAGAACTAAAAGAATGCGGTTACATCAATGTTCAATGGGCAGATGACATGCCCTGGATCGTTACGCTCAACAATTCAGAAACTCCAAACAACTCCCGTAGCTTTTGGATAGCGAGGAATCGAGTGTGTTCTTATCTTCCCATTGCTTTATACTCTCAACCTGCATATCAGCCATCCATCGTGCTCCAAAACTTTGCATCCGTTCATCCACAATGTAAACTGTATAGAGAGTGTGTCTTGAATTGGGCAAGATTTTAAGCATCGTGGAGTCAAAAGGCTGCGGCATTCTGCTTGTTTTGATGCTTGAAAGATAGCTTCACACGGATTTCCCGCTGTGTATACACAATTTTCACGGCTTATTCCTGAAAATTTCCATGTGCATGTACTTGTCATTGCACCATTCTCTATGGTACTCTTAATGTGGAAAAAACAGATGTCCTGTACGGTTGTGACACAGGGACATCTGTTTTTTTATGCTTTCGCGGCCCGCAGACTTCTCAATAGAACACGGAGGAATACTGCCAATGGAAAATGAAATGACTGGTTATATTTTAACGCTTCTGGAGAATTATGCGAAAACGACCAAGGAAATTGAACTGCTGCGCTATGAACTGCAGCATTGTAATATTGTTTCGCCTGAGGAAATGATCGAGACACTGGCGTTGTCTCGCCGCGAGAATGATCCGGACAACAGTTATCCCCATGACGTTGCAGGTATCGCGATGTGCTTCCGGGAGGTAACGGACCGGCTGAACAAAGATGCTTCTAACGAGGTTGCAGCACAATATGTAGCATTGGTTTGCGAACGGGAACGTCTACAATACTATATCAGCTTGTTGGAGCATCGGGAAAGCACGACTCTGAAGGAGCATTACTTTTTCCAAAAAAGCTGGACGGAGATCGCCAAAGGTCTTGGCGTTACCAGAAGAACTGTTTATAAAATACGCGCTGAGGCCATCGACAACCTGGCGAGCTTCTACACATTTACAAAGCAGGTGTTTCGTTTATCGTGAGAAAGCTTTTCTGGAGAACTTTGATACTATTCTTGTCGGAATAGCCGGAATGCTAATACAAAAGCATGGGAATTTCTCTTTGGATGGCTTATTCCACACGGCAACAGGCGGTCGATGCACTTGCGCAGATGTATACGTTCACCGAGGCTATTTTTGATGGCACGAAAGAAAAACTCTTCCGTATATATCACGGGCTTTAAGAACCTGAAAAGAGAAACATCTTTCAAAATAATGCCGCCGCGATACCAGCGGCGGCATTGCATTACCCGCAGAGCTGTCGTACAATAGCTATACGAGTCAGCTTCTGCACCTTGAAAAGTTCATATTTTACTTCGTATGAGGAGGATTCCACTATGGAAAAGAGAGAAAATGAAACCTTGACTGTACGGGATATCAAGCAGATCCTGAACATCAGCATCAACGCTGCGTACAATCTGATCCACAGCAAATCATTTCCGGTCATTCGTATCGGCAATTCTTTTCGCGTTCCAAAGGAACCGTTTTACGAGTGGATGAAAACCTCACATACGATTATGAATTAAAGTCAAATCTCCAAATATTACAAAGAAATTGGAGGTTGATCACATGAAACGTCGTTCTAATGGAGAAGGCTGTTTCTATCAGCAAAAAGACAAATCATGGGTCTATCAGGTCACCTACGGTCGGAAAGAGGATGGCAAGCCGCTTCGGAAGTCCTTCAAGGGTCGTACCAAGACGATCTGCAAGGAGCGCTGGGCACAGTGGGAGGAAGAGCAGGCGCGTCTGAAGGCCGAGGACGAAGCGAGGACGCAGGAAGCTGCCCATATGGAAGAGCTTCGGGCAAAACTCGGACATCCCATTGAATCGGAAATTCTCTTTTCAGAAGCGTTTCCGCAATGGCTTGACCTATACAAAGCGCCGCCCACCAGAAAGCCGTCCACCTATGCAAGCTATCTGGATACTTACCGAATCCACTTTGCCGAAGCCTTTGGAAACCTGCCGCTCTATCAGATCACGCAGGACGTTGTGCAGGACTACTATCAGCGGAAACAGAAAAACGGCAGCCGTGCGGATGGACGTAGGGGCGGTCTGTCTGCAAAGACTATTCAAAACCAGCATATGCTGCTCAAGGATTTCTTCACATACGCTATGCGGAAGTACCGGCTGCCCTGCAACCCAACGATCGACACCGCAAGGCCGACTGTCATTACACCGGAGATGCGCGTCCTGAGTCCAGCGGAAATGCAGATTTTTATCGAGGAGGTCATGCGGGAAACACAGCGCGTGGCGATTCTGACAACGCTGTTTGTCGGATTCCGCGTCGGCGAGGTACTGGCGCTGAAAATCTCCGATCTGGATTTGGAGAAGCAGACGCTTTCGGTCACGAAAAATCTGATCCGTGTTCCAACAACGGCGGTTTCTCCAGAGAATCCAAACATCGAGATCCTGAATTACGACCCGAAGAAGAAAACGCACCTTATCGTTCAGGACACGCCGAAGACAAGCACGTCGAACCGCGAGATCGCGATCTCTGACGGCCTGTGCGAGCTTCTGATCCGGCATCTGTTCACGCTGGCAAATTCCACGTGGCCGAACCCGGACGGGCTGCTGTTCCCGTCCAAGGTCGGGACGCCCCTCGATCCCAAGAGCTTTGAGATTCGGCTGGCCGCGGTTTCCAAACGCTGCGAGATCCGCAAGGTCAATCCCCACGCGCTGCGGCACACGCTGGCGACGCGGCTGGTGGAGGATAAGGTACCGCTCAACATCGTGCAGGGGATTCTGGGGCATTCGTCGATTGAAACAACGCGTAAATATCTTCATAAAAACGAGGATATCGAGCGCGAGGCGATCGACACAATGAGCGCTTACCTGTGGATGGATAAAATGAATGAGATGGCAAAACTGAACGGAGCCGGCCCGCGCGCCAAGTTTGCGGATATTCAGTTGCCCAGCTTTCCACGCCGCAAAAGCCGCACGGCATAAAACAAAAACGCGCTATTGCATACTTTATTGCAAATGGTGCGGAAAGGCATCGAACGGCGACATTCCAACGAAAACTTTTTGAATGCTTCGATATGGAGTTTATACCCAGCAAATCAGGGCAAGGACTCCACGGGTAACGTGAATTGCAAATGAGCAAAATGGAAAAAATCGAACAAAAATGTAGCGAAATCGCCGCATTTCCTACGAAATACGGCGATTTATGGTTGCGGGAGAGGGACTTGAACCCCCGACCTCCGGGTTATGAGCCCGACGAGCTACCAACTGCTCTATCCCGCGATATGGACTGTCAGCTGAATTATAATAGCACACGCGCCGCCGGTTGTCAAGCGCGGCGGCGCGTTTTTTATTTTGCCGGTTTCGACGTCACTCGCGCGTAAAGCCGAGGTAGCGCGTGCCCTGAAAGTGGAGCGTCCCGCGGTCGCCCTCGCAGAGCATACCGTACTCCTGCCCGCTGACGGAAAACTCCGACCGGTCGCCGCTGGGGAACTCAAACGTCACAAAGTACGCCGTGTCATAGTGCACGTTGTCAAAGCCGTTCCGGTCATGGTGACGGTGCGAGTCGACCTGCGTGCGGCGCGAGCGCACCGTGGCGGCAACGTCCAGCCGCGGCGAGGCGTCATTTTTGCGCTTCTGCTTTGCCGAGCGGACGAGCGAGACGATGATCATGCCGAACACAAAGCAGAACACCAGCCCGACCAGTACGAACATCCCCGTGCCGAACACGTCAAAGCCGCCGAATCCAAAGCCCATCATCTGCGTGCCCTCCTTTTGGCGCTCAGCTCAAATACTCCTTCTCCAGCGCGCGCACCATGCGCACATAGCGGTTTTTGCAGCGCTCCAGCCGCCCGGCCTGCAGGTCACGGTAGCAGGGGTCAAGATATTCCTCACGGATGGCGTCATAGCGCGCGCTGCGGTCGCCGCAGATGTCGATGCAGGCGACGATGCCGGGCGCGATGTTGTAATACTCGTCGATGAGCGCCGCACCGTCGGGGCAGGTCTTGAGATAGCCGTCGCGGAAGGCGCGGAAGGCGGTGAGCTCGGCGCAGTCATCCGGCAGGCCGCGCGACTGGCAGACGGCCGTGGTGATGAAGCACAGGCCGAGGAACTTTTTGCGGAAGCCGCCGGCGATGGAGTCATAGCTGCCGAGGAAGAACGGGTCCTTGGGGTAGCGCTCGCACCATTTTTCCTGCAGGGCCTTGCAGAACGGCTCGCTCACGGGCAGCTCCAGCATCCGCACCATCGGCACGAGGAAGATGGCCACGATGATCTTGTCGTCCGTCATGCGGTGCTGGCGGGCGGTCTTGCTTTTCTGCGTGTCCCACGCGGCGGCGAGATCGTCCAGCAGGCGGTCGGCCGCGGCGGCGATCTGCTTGTCGGTGCGCGCGGCGGCGTTCAGCCGCTCGATGACGGGCGCGCAGCCCGCGCGGTAGGCGTCGAACGACGGCGCGTACAGGTCGCGCGTGATCTTCTGGTTATAGTCGGGATAGTCCGTCACGCAGGAGATGAGCGCCGCGCAGACGGCCTCAAAGTCCGCCTCCGCCGCCTCGTCCAGCGGCTGCGGGGCGCTCTCATGCAGGCGCGCGCCGCAGTACATACACGAATACTCCGTCAGCTGCTGCGGGATCTGCAGCTCGGCGCCGCACTCAGGGCAGACGACTGTTTTGAAATTCTGTTCACTCATAGTTTCAGACCGTTCCTTTCCTCACTTCAGGTCACGTTGGATGCCGTTTATGATGGCCCGCACCTCGTCCATGGTCGAGATCGCGGAGATTTTTTCTTTATAATACCCGCTGTACGCCACGCCGCGCAGGTACCAGGCCAGATGCTTGCGCGCCTCCAGGCACGCGATGTGCTCGCCCTTGTCCGCCGCCGCCAGCTCGATCTGGCGCAGCGCCGTGTCCATCCGCTCACGCAGCGGCAGGCGCGCGGGCGCTTCTTCGCCGCGCAGAGCCGCCTGCACGCGCTGGAAGATCCACGGGTCGCCGAACGCGGCGCGGCCGATCATGTACCCCGCCGCGCCGGTGCGCGCTTTGCAGCGCAGGGCGGCGGTCTCATCGAACACGTCGCCGTTGGCGATGATGGGGATCTTGACCGCCTCCACGACGGTGCGGATGGTGTCCCAGTCGGCGGTGCCGGAGTAGAGCATCGACTTTGTCCGCCCGTGGACGGTCACCGCCGCCGCTCCGGCGGCCTCCACCGCCTGCGCAAGACGCACGCAGTTGACGCTGCCCTTGTCCCAGCCCGTGCGCATCTTGACCGTGACAGGCACGCTTACCGCCCGGCACACCGCTTCAACGATCTGCGCCGCGAGCGCTTCGTCGCGCATGAGGGCGCAGCCGTCGCCGTTGCCGACGATCTTCGGCATGGGGCAGCCCATGTTGAGGTCGATAAAATCCGCGCCGGAGGCCTCCAGAGCAAGGCCGGCGGCGTCCGCCATCACGGCGGGGTCGCTGCCGAACAGCTGCGCCCCGCAGAGCCCCGCGGGCGTTTTGCGCAGCAGGCGCAGGCTTTTTTTGTCGTGGTACACCAGCGCGCGGGACGAGACCATCTCCGTCACCGTGACCGCCGCGCCGAGCTGCGCGCAGACGGTGCGGAACGCCCAGTCCGTCACGCCCGCCATGGGCGCGAGCACCAGGTCGCCCGCGATATTCAGAGGTCCAATCTGCATGTTACCTACTCCGAACTGTTTATTACAGCTACTATATCACATTTCTGTTCCGCACACAAGAAAAACCGGGAATTTGCCGAAATGCGGCAAATTCCCGGTCGCTTCTTCCTTAAAGCACGGCTGTCAGCAGCCAGACCAGTCCTGTGGCGGCGGCGCCGAGGAGCGCGTACAGGAGCCTTGTGCGGCGTCCGGCCGCAAGGCAGCCGCCGGTGTAGCGCTCCGCCGCCTGCTTGGCCTGCCGCAGGAGCGTCTGCTCCGTCACGCCGCCCTTTTCCGCGGCGTCCGCGCGGATGAGAAAGATCGCCTGCTCAAACAGGTCGCTGTCCGCCGCGCGCACCATGACCACCTGCCGGGTCACGCCCTTGACCATGAACATCCCTCCAAACCTTGCCGTTTATGGAGAGTATCACCGCTGCTGCCAGGCGTTATACCTCATCGGCTAAGCCTCGCAGAGTTTTGCGCCCGCAGGCGCAAAATAAAATTCGGATCATTTTTGCCGGCGGCGTGTACGTCGGCAAAAATACAACTCAGCCTGTAAGTGTGGAATTTGTGTGCCGCAGGCACACAAATTATGCGCGCGCAGGCTGCAAGCCTTCTCAAACGAAAGCCCAGCGAAGCGGGTTTCGTTTGAAAGCGTGTCAAAAATTTATTTTTGACACGCTTCAGCGATGGAATCATCCTCGTCGATCCAGCTTTGGACGGGGACGACGGAAAATTCCGTCTCCGTATTGCGGATGACCACGCGGTCGATGCCGGCGTTGATGATCATGCGGCGGCACATGGAGCACGACGTGGCGTCGCCGAGGATCTTGCCCGTGGCGGCCTCCTTGCCGACGAGGTAGATGGTCGCGCCGATGCACTCCCGGCGGGAGGCGGAGATGATGGCGTTGGCCTCGGCGTGCACGCTGCGGCAGAGCTCATAGCGCTCGCCGCGCGGGACCTGCAGCTTTTCGCGCATACAGTAGCCGAGATCGCAGCAGTTTTTGCGGCCGCGCGGCGCGCCGTTGTAGCCGGTGGCCACGATCTCATCGTTCTGCACGATGATCGCCCCGTAGCAGCGGCGCAGGCACGTCGAACGCTCCAGCACGGTCTGCGCGATGTCCAGATAGTAGTTTTCCTTTTCGATCCTCTGCATGGTGCCCCTCCCGAAAAGACGTTTTTTTCAGTATACCATACTCCGTGCCGCGCGGCAACTTGAAGCGGACGTTTTTTTGTGGTAGAATGGTCAAAAGCTACGGAAAGGGGGCGTGATCGTATGAAAAAACGGCTGCTTGCGGGCGCGCTGGCGCTTTTGCTGCTGCTGGGGCTGACGCTGCCCGCGGCCGGGGCGGCGGACGATCTGTTTTTCGTGGCCGTGAACGACTCCATCCCCCTCACCATCGTGGGCGCCAAGCCGCACTACGCGGCCACAGGCCTGTATGTGCCCTACACCGTGTTTGACGCCGCGCCGGGCGGCGTGGCGCAGGCGTATAACGCATCGGAGCAGACGCTCGTGCTCTTTACGCGCGCCAAGCGCCTCGTCTTTGACATCGACAAGGACCAGATGACCGACGAAAACGGCAATGTCAGCGACGCGCTCACGATCTACAAGAGCGGGCTTCTGTACATTCCGCTCGCGGTGTGCGCGGGACATTTTGGGCTGAGCTACAGTATGCTCACCAGCCAGAGCGGCTGCCCCGTGCTGCGCTTTACGACGGGGAGCGAAATTTACGACGACGAGATGTTCTTGCAGAAGGCCGAAAACCTGATCGCCTACCGCATCCAGACCCATGAACAGGAGCAGACGCCCGGCGGCGGCACGCAGGCCGATCCGCGCCCGCAGACGCCGGAGGACGACGAGCCGCAGGAGCTGGTGCCGGTGTATCTGGCCATCACGAACGCGGCGCAGATGGAGAGCGCGCTGGAGCTTTTGCGGGAGCGGGAGCTGACCGCGGCGTTTTTCCTGACGGCGGCGGAGCTGGAGGCCGACCCGCTGCTCGCCTGCCGCATCCTCGCGGCGGGGCACACGCTGGGGCTGAGCGTGGAGGACGGCACGCCGGACGTGGCGGCGGCGCTGCACGAAGCAAATAGCGCCCTTGCCGCCGTGCTGCACACAAAAACGGTGCTCGCCCTGCTCACCGCCGAACAGGCGCAGGGCGTCACAGGCTATCGCGTCTTCACCCGCCCCACGGGCGAGCAGAGCGCGACGGAGCTGGTGGAGCAGCCGCAGGCGCAGCGCCTGTTCGTCTGCGCCGGCGACCTTGCCGGCGTGCTGGATGATCTGGACTACGTGGGCGCGGCGCCGCAGCTTCTGCGCGAAACGTCGCCCATCGAATAGCGCACCAGAAATTTTGGCACGCTTGAAAAAGTGAAAACCGCTTCGCGGCAGACCTCGGTCTGCCGCGATTTTTTGTGCGGCGCTTGACTTTTTCGTAGGCGGTGTTATACTATGTAGGAAAAGTTATACTGTTCACACGATTGGAGGGCATTCTATGGCACTGCAATATCCGAAGGGCAAATTTTTAAGCATCGTCAAAGTCGGCGAAAAGGGGCAGATCGTGATCCCCAAGGGGGCGCGGGAGCTGTTCGGCATTCAGCCGGGCGATCAGCTGCTGCTGATGGCCGACAAAAAGCGCGGCATCGCGCTGGTGAGCGAGGCCTCGCTCGCCGCGCCGGAGCGGCTGTGGGACATGGCAAAGGAGCAGGACGATGGAAATTCTGAAGGTTGAGGGGCTTTGCAAGCGCTACCCCGCGTTTTCGCTGGAAAACGTCTCGTTTTCCATGCAGCCCGGCACGATCATGGGACTGATCGGGCGCAACGGCGCGGGCAAAACGACCACGCTCAAGTCGCTGCTGCACATCGTGCACCCCGACGCAGGCAAGATCACGCTGCTCGGCATGGACATGGACACGCACGAGCTGGACATCCGCAAAAAGCTCGGCTATGTGTCCGGCACGGCGGGGTATTACCCCAAAAAGCGCCTGCGGCAGCTGGCGGCCGTGACGCGCGCGTTCTACCCGGACTGGGACGAGGCGGCGTACCGCGACTGCCTGCGCAGGTTCTCGCTGGACGAAAATAAGCGCGTGAGCGAGCTGTCGGAGGGCATGAAGGTGAAGTTCCAGCTGGCGCTGGCGCTGTCGCACCGGGCGGAGCTGCTGATCCTGGATGAGCCGACGTCGGGGCTGGACCCCGTCTCGCGCGACGATCTGCTGGAGCTGTTTTTGACGCTCGCGGAGCGCGGCACGGCCATCCTGTTTTCCACGCACATCACGTCCGACCTTGAAAAATGCGCCGACACCATCACGTATCTGCAAAACGGCCGCGTGCGGCTGGGCGGCACACGGGAAGATCTTCTCGCGCAGTGGCGCGTGGTAAAGGGCCCGTCCGCGCAGCGCACGGCGGCGCTGGACGCCGCGATGACCGGCTGCCGCGAGCACCGGGGCGAATTTGAGGGCCTGCTGCCCGCGCAGGGCGCCGCCGCGGCGGCAGGCTGCGCCGTGCGCCCGGCCACGCTTGAAGAGCTGATGGTATTTCTGGAACGGGAGGCGGAGGCATGAAGGCTCTGATGCAAAAGGAATGGAAGCTCGCGATGACGCCGGTGCCGCTGGTGTTTCTGGCGCTGAGCGCGCTGGTGCTCGTGCCGAGCTATCCGTATTATGTGACGTTTTTCTACACCACGCTCGGCATTTTCCTGTTTTTCCAGTCGGCGCGGGAGAATCGCGACGTCAGCTATATGCTCCTGCTGCCGGTCGGCAAGCGGCAGATGGTGTATGCCCGCGTGTGGACCGTGGCGCAACTGGAGCTTTTGCAGCTGCTGTGCTGCGTGCCGTTTCTGTGCATCCGCGCGGGCTACGGCATCCAGAACGCCGTCGGCATCGAGGCCAACTGCGCGTTCCTCGGCTTCGGCGCGGTGCTGCTGGGCGCGTTCAACCTTGTGTTCCTGCCCATGCACTACAAAAACGGCTACGACCTCGGAAAGCCGTTCGTCCTCTCGAGCATCGTGATGTTTTTGGGCATCTGCGTGCTGGAGGTGCTGGAGCACATCGTGCCGTATATGAAAACGGTCTGCGAGCGCTACGACATCGCAGGCCAGCTGCAGCAGCTGCCGGTGCTGCTCGGCGGTCTGGCGATCTACGCCGGACTGACCGTTCTGGCCGCGAAGATTTCCGCCGCCAGATTCGAAAAAGCCGACCTCTGAGCGCAAAAAAACGTGCCCGCGGCTGAAAAGTCGGCCTGTGAGCGTATAAAAATGTGCCTGCCATACTTGGCAGGCACGTTTTTTATGTCTCGAACTGGCTGTTGTAGAGTTTGGCGTAGAAGCCGTTTTTGGCAAGCAGCTCGTCGTGCTTGCCCTGCTCGATGATGTGGCCGTCGCGCATGACGAGGATGACGTCCGCTTCGCGGATGGTGGACAGGCGGTGGGCCACGATAAAGCTCGTCCGGCCCTGCATGAGCGCGGCAAAGGCCGACTGCACCTTGCGCTCGGTGCGCGTGTCGATGGAGCTGGTGGCCTCGTCCAGAATGAGCATGGGCGGCTTTGCCAGCATCACGCGCGTGATGCACAGCAGCTGCCGCTGGCCCTGCGACAGGCTCACGCCCCCGGCAAGCGGCGTGTCATACCCCTGCGGCAGCTTGCGGATGAACTCGTCGGCATAGCACGCCTGTGCGGCCTGCCGCAGCTCGTCATCCGTCGCGTCCGGCGCGCCCATGGTGAGGTTTTCGCGCACCGTCCCGCCCGACAGCCACGTCTCCTGCAGCACCATGCCGTACTGCGCGCGAAGGCTTTTGCGCGAGACGGTGTAAATATCCGTCCCGTCCACACAGATCGCGCCGCCGTTTACGTCGTAAAAGCGCATGAGGAGGTTGATGAGCGTCGTTTTGCCGCAGCCCGTGGGGCCGACGATGGCCACGCGCTGGCCGGGCTGCACGTCCAGCTGCAGATGCTCGATGAGCGGCCGCTCCGGCACGTAGCGGAACGACACATCCCGCAGTTGCACGCCGCCCGCCACGGGCGCGGGGAGCTGCGCGTTAGTGTCCGCCGTCTCGTCCGGCGCGTCCAGCAGCTCAAACAGCCGCGCGGCACAGGCCAGCGCGTTCTGAAGCTCCGCGATGACGCCGGAAATTTCGTTAAAGGGCCGCGTATACTGGTTTGCGTAGCTGAGGAACACCGTGAGCGTGCCCACCGTGACCGCGCCGCCCGCGGCGCTCAGCGCGCCCACGAGCGCCACGCCCGCGTAGACCATGGCGTTTACAAAGCGCGTGACGGGGTTCGTGAGCGAGGAGTAGAACGTAGCCTGCAGGGACGCTTCGCGCAGGCGGTCGTTTTCCTCGTCAAAGCGGGCGGCGGCGCGCCGCTCCATGCCGAACGCGCGGACGAGCTTCTGTTCGCCGACCATCTCCTCGAGATACGCCGTCTGCTGCCCGCGCAGGCGCGACTGCGCCGTGAAGAGCTTTTTCGTCCGCCCGGTGATGAATTTTGCCGCGAACAGCGACAGCGGCGTGAGCAGCACGACCACCAGCGCGATGCGCCAGCTCAGGCGGAGCATGATGACGAGCGTGCAGAGGATGGTCAGAACGCCGGTAAAGAACTGCGAAAAACCGAGCACCAGTCCGTCCGAGAGCTGGTCGGCGTCGGCGATGATGCGGCTGAGCGTATCGCCGGACGGGTGCGCGTCCAGATACGACAGAGGCAGCCGCTGGAGCTTCGAGAACGCCTGCCGGCGCACATCGCGCACGGCGGAAAAGGCCATGCGGTTAAAAAGATCACTGATGCACCACTGCAGCGCCGCCGCGCCCGCGGCAGCTGCCGCCGCACCGGCCAGCGCCCGCGCCGCCGCGGCAAGATCCACCTGCCCGGGGGCGACGATGCAGTCGATGGCGCGGCCGACCGCGATGGGAACATAGAGCGTGCCCGCCACATTCGCCGCCGACAAAATGAGCGCCAGCACGAGCTGCCAGCCGCTGCCGCGCAGCAGCTTTAACACACGCAGGAGCGTGCCCTTGGAGGCTGTCTTTTTCATTGCGCCGCCTCCTTTTTGAACTGGGATTCGTGGATCTCGCGGTAGACGGGGCAGGACCTCAGCAGCTCGTCGTGCCGCCCCGCGCCGACCAGCCTGCCGCCGTCGAGCACGAGGATGCAGTCGGCGTGGCGGATGGACGCGGTGCGCTGCGAGATGATGACGGTCGTCTGCCCGTCGGGAAGGCTCCGCAGCGCCTTGCGCAGCGCGGCGTCGGTGGCAAAGTCCAGCGCGGACGCGCTGTCGTCCAGAATGAGGATGCGCGGGTGCGCCGCGAGCGCGCGGGCGATGCAAAGCCGCTGCTTCTGCCCGCCGGAGAGGTTGCGCCCGCCCTGCTCCAGCACAAAATCGAGCCCACCGGGCTTCTCCTGCACGAACGGCAGCGCCTGTGCTGTCTCCAGCGCGGCATACAGCGCCTCGTCGTCGGCAGCTTCGCTCCCCCAGCGGAGGTTTTCGCGCAGCGTGCCGGAGAACAGCGCCGCCTTCTGCGGCACCACGCCGATCGCGCCGCGAAGCGCGTCCTGCGCGTAGTCGCGCGCGTCGCGCCCGCCGAGCAGGACTTCGCCGGAGGTCGGGTCGTAGAAGCGGGCGACGAGATTCGCCAGCGTCGTTTTGCCGCTGCCCGTGCCGCCGATGACGCCGAGCGTCTGCCCCGGCGATACGCGGAAGCTCACATCCTCCAGCGCGTCGCCCGCCGCGCCGGGATAACGCAGGCTGACGTGGTCAAACTCGATCGCGCCGAAGCGCACCGGGTCGGCGGCCTCCGCGCCGTAGCGCATGGACGGCTCGATGGAGAGCACCGACTGGATGCGCCGCGCGCACGCGAGCGAGCGCGTGATGGTGAGGATGAGGTTCGCGAGCTTGATGAGCTCGATGAGGATCTGCGACAGATAGTTATACAGCGCGATCAGCTGTCCCTGCGTGAGGTTGCCGCTCTGCACGCGCAGTGCGCCGCCGCGCACGAGCAGGACGATGGCGATGTTCACGATGACATACGTCAGCGGATTGAGAAGCGCCGAGATGCGCCCGACGAACGTCTGCGCGCCGTACAGCCGCCCGGTATCGCCGGAGAACGCGGCGACCTGCCCGTCCTCCTTCAAAAACGCGCGCAGCACGCGCACGCCCGCGAGGTTTTCGCGCACGCGGTCGGTCACGCCGTCCAGCCGCTCCTGCACGCGGCGGTAGAGCGGGATGCACGTGAGCATCACGCCGAACACCACGGCAAACAGCGCCGCGATCGCGCCGACAAAAATGAGCGCCAGCCGCGCGTCCACCGTAAAGGCCATGAGCATCGCGCCGAACACCACGAACGGCGAGCGCAGCAGCAGCCGCAGCGTGAGGTTCAGGCCCGTCTGCACCTGGTTCATGTCGCTCGTCATGCGCGTGAGCAGCGACGACTTGCCGAGCCTGTCAAGGTCTTCATAGCTGAGCGTGCCGATGTGCGAAAACAATGCGCTGCGCAGCCGCGCGGCAAAGCCGCAGGAGGCCCTGGCGGCAAAATACTGCGCCGTGACCGACGCCGCCAGCCCCAATAGCCCCAGCAGCAGCAGGATGCCGCACTGGCGCAGGATGTAGCCCGTGTCGCCGGTGCGGATGCCCTCGTCGGTGATGCGCGCCACGATGAGCGGCACGATCAGCTCAAAGCTCGCCTCCAGCAGCTTGAACGCCGGGCCGAGCACACTTTCCCTGCGATATTCCCGCAGATAGGGCAGCAGGGGCCTGACCGAGCCGCCCTGTTTTTCTCTTTTCATTTGCATTCGTTCCCTGCCAAGTAAACTTTGCGGCGGGAAAGCGCCGCGTCACACACCACAAAATCCGCCCGCAGCCCCACGGCGATCGCGCCGCACACGTCCGCGCAGCCGAGCGCACGCGCGGGGTTCCGCGTGGCGGCGAGGATGGCGTCCTCCCGGGCGATGCCGAAGCGCACGGCGTTGCGCATACAATCATACAGATTCGTCGCCGAGCCCGCGATCGTCCCGTCGGCGAGCCGCGCTACGCCGCCCGCGAGGAACACGTCCTGCCCGCCGAGCGTATACTGCCCGTCCGGCATCCCGCAGCAGCGCAGCGCGTCGGAGATGAGGCACACGCGGTCGCGCCCGAACAGGCGGAACGCCAGCCGCACCGCGCTGGGGTGGACGTGGATGCCGTCGCAGATCAGCTCCGCGCGCACGCCCGCCCGCTCCGCGGCCGCGCCGATGGGGCCGGGGTCGCGGTGATGCAGCGGCGGCATCGCGTTAAAAAGATGCGTCAGATGCGCCGCGCCCGCGTCGAACACCGCCGCGGCTTCGTCGTAGGTCGCCGCGGTGTGCGCGACCGACACGGTGCAGTGCTCGCTTGCCGCGCGGGTGAATTCCACCGCGCCCGGCAGCTCCGGAGCAACATCCACGATGCGCACAAGATCGCCGCAGCCCGCCTGCAGCGCGCGGAACGCGCCGATGTCCGGCAGGCGGAGATAGGCGGCGTTCTGCGCGCCCTTTTTCTTTTCGGAAAAGAACGGCCCCTCCATCTGAATGCCCATCAGATGGGCGCAGCCCGCCGGGGCGGCGGCCTTCAGCCGCGCGGCGGACGAAAACGCCCGCGCCAGCACGTCATACGGCAGCGTCATGGACGCCGGCGCGAACGACGTCACGCCGTTTTGCGCCAGATAGCGCGCCATGCGCCGGAGCCCCTCGTCGTCGCCGTCGGAGAAGTCGGCGCCGGAGTTGCCGTGGTTGTGGATGTCGATGAGCCCCGGGATGACATACGCGCCGCCAAGATCCTCACCCGCACCGTCCGGGTTTTCAGAAACTTCCGTAAAAATACCGTTTTCGACGGTGAAGCTGCCGTGAACGAAATGATCGTCCACAAAAATGTTCGCGTTTTGATAGCGCATCCCGCTCACCTCCCCAGCTGCGGCAGGCTCGCCGCGGCCACCGACTGGCCGACGCGGCGCGTCTTTTCATCCGGCAGAAGGACCTCGATGTCCGTCAGCTCCGGGTATTCCTCCCGCAGCACGCGGCGGCACTCGTCGATGAGCACCTCGCCGCCGCGGCCGGACACGACTCGGCCCAGCACCAGAAGGTGCCGAATGTCATAAAAATCGGCGTACAGCCGCAGCGTGTGGGCGAGGTAACAGCCGATCGTGCGCCAGATCGCCTCGGCACGCACGTCGCCCGCCTCCATCAGCGCCTGCGCCTGCTTGAGCTGCTCGGCAAGGGGCTTCGTGCCGTCCAGCGCGATGCCCGCGGTGGGGGCGAGCTTCAAAACGGCGTCCTGTGAAAAATATTTGCACCCCACGCCCACATCGCCCGACCATTCGTCGCGCTCCGCGCCCGCGTTCAGGTCGACGGGGGCGAAGGCGAGCTCGTTGAACCAGCCGAGGACGCTGCCGTCGCGGTCCACATATCCCACGGCCTCGCTCGTGCCCATGGCCAGGCCCATCACGCCCGTCACGCCCAGGCTCATGGAGCCTGCCAGCGCCGTCACGTCGCCGTCGTTCGCCACCACGATGGGCGCGCCCAGCTCGGCCGCCGCGCGGTCGTAGATCGTTTTGACCTCCTCCCGGCGGCTGCGGGGGACCTTGATAAACAGCGAGGAGACCATCGGGCTGTTGCCGATGAACACGCCCGCGGACGAGACGCCGATGGCGTCCACCCGCGGCATTTTGGACGCCGCCGTGCGGAACGAGTCGAGGATGCCCTCGTACTGATACTGCGGGTCGGCCGAGAGCTTCGGGTGCCAGACGGTCTCTTCGGAGTAGACGGTCCTGCCATCCACCACGGCCGAGACCTTGCGGTCACTGCCGCCGGCGTCAAAGCCGATGCGGCAGCCGTCGGTGTGGCCGCCGATGCGCACGGCGCTGTCATGCTCCTGCGGCAGCTGCGCCTCATCGGCGCACACCACGATCTCAAACGGGCGCTCGTACACGTCCTGCATGAACTGCACGTCAAATGCCCGCGCGCCGCCGGGGGCGTAGTCAGCCTGCAGCGCGCGGGCGAGCGTGTCCGCGCCGCAGATGTACACGCGCCAGCCGCCCACGCTCCAGAGCAAAAACTTCACATACCGCTCCAGATACTGCCGGTCAGCCTCCTGCAGGGCGGCGGTGCCGTGGATGCGCGTGCGGCGGACGGTCACCTTGCCGCCCTCCCGCTCGACCGCCACCGTTACCGGCACGCCCGCGCCGCGCAGATACGCGCGCGCCCAGGCGGCAAAGGGGATAAAGTCCGGCTCCAGCTGCGGCACGTTGCGCAGCTCGTAGGAAATGCCCAGATACTCCATAGTTCCTCCCGTCCTCCGCGCACGGCGCGGAGCGTCGTATTTTGCGCCTATTATACCGCGTATGGCAGGATTTGTACAGTCTATCCTACCGCATCCCACGTCCCGTCCGGCATCACGCAGTGCGGGTTTGCCGCCTCGCAGAGGTCGGCGTAGTCCGCCCGGTCGGCGGTCACATCGCAGAAGTGCAGAAGCCCCTCCGGCAGTGTCTCGCCGGTGCGGTCTAAGAGCGCGTTGAGTGCCTGCGCCGCCTGCGCGCGCGTGACGTCGGCGTCCGGCTCGTCCGCCGCCGCCAGCGCGAGCGCCGGCAGATATGCCCCGGCGCGGCGGAGCGTTTCGGCAAATTCCGCGCCCGTCACCTGCCGCTGCGGGTCAAAATGTGGCGTCTGCGTATCGGCCCACACGCCAAGCTCCGTCAGCGCGCACACCGCGCGGTACGACCAGCGGTTCGCCGCCACGTCCACATACGCCGCCGCGCGCGGCTTGTCCGGCAGGATCTCCCGCGGCAGCAGGCGGTACAGGATCTGCGCGAGCTGCTCGCGCGTGAGCGGCGCGTCCGGCCGCAGCGTCCCGTCCGCAAAGCCCGCCAGATACGCCGGGTGCGCGGCTATATTCGCCGCCGCCCCCGGCGTCCCGAGTATCCACAAAACCGCCGCCAGCGCGGCGGCACACCGCCATAAGTTCCGCATCCTCTCGCCCTCCTGTTCTCAGTCGTTCCATTTTTGCACAGGGCACATTGCAAAAGCAGTCATGTTCCGCCGCCGGGTGAAAAAATCGTTGCGTGCCCCTGCCGCGCATGGTATCATGGGACCAACGATACAAACAGAAAGCGAGGTACGTTCATGCAGGATCTTAGAAACCCCGCCTTCTCCGGGCAGTTTGACACGCATCCGCGCTGGGTCTTTTCCGCGCCGGGGCGCACGGAGCTGGGCGGCAACCACACCGACCATCAGCACGGCCGCGTGCTGGCCGCCGCCGTCGATCTGGATACGCGCGCGACCGTGGCGAAAAACGATCTCGGCTGCCTGCGCATTTTGTCCGAGGGCTACCCCCTGTGCTGCGTGGCGCTGGACGATCTGGCGCGGAAGCCGGAGGAAACCGGCACGACCGCCGCGCTCATCCGGGGCGTCGCCGCGCGCTTTGTGCAGCTCGGCGCGGCGCTCTCCGGCATCGACGCCTACGTGACCTCCACGGTGCTGCCGGGCAGCGGCCTGTCGTCCTCGGCGGCGTTCGAGGTGCTGATCGGCACGATCTTGAACACGCTTTTCTGCGGCGGCAGATTTACGCCCGTGCAGATCGCGCAGATCGGCCAGTGGGCAGAGAATGTGTACTTCGGTAAGCCCTGCGGGCTGATGGATCAGACGGCGTCCGCCGTGGGCGGCGTGGTCGCCATCGACTTTCAGGACCCTGCCGCGCCGCAGGTGCGGCGGCTGGATGCAGACCTGCAGGCGCTGGGCTACGCGCTGTGCATTCTGGACAGCGGCGCGGATCACGCCGCGCTGACCGACGAATACGCCGCCATCCCGGCGGAGATGAACGCCGCCGCGGCGGTGTTCGGCAAGACCTGCCTGCGCGACGTGGCGGAAACCGACTTCTACGCGCGCCTCGGCGAGGTGCGCCGCGCCGCGGGCGACCGCGCCGCGCTGCGCGCGATGCACTTTTTTGACGACGACCGGCGCGTGGCCCGGCAGGCGGACGCGCTGGCGCGCGGGGACTTTGACGAATTTCTGCGGCTGGTGAACGAGTCCGGCCGCTCGTCGTGGATGCTGCTACAAAACGTTGTGCCGCGCGGGCAGACGCGCGAGCAGCCCATGGCCGTCGCGCTGGCGCTGGCGGAAAAACTGCTGGGCGGGCGCGGCGCGTGCCGCGTGCACGGCGGCGGCTTTGCCGGGACGATCCAGGCGTTCGTCCCGCTGGAGCAGCTGGACGCGTTCCGCCGCGGCATGGAGGCCGTGCTCGGCGCGGGAAGCTGCCATGTTCTGTCCGTCCGCGCCGCGGGCGGCGTGCTGCTGGAGGAATACGCATGATAAGCGCTGCAATTTCGGGTCTTGTTCAATACGCCGTGCGCACGGGGCTTCTGGAGGCGTGCGACGAGACATGGGCAGTCAATACGCTGCTCGGTATTCTGGAGCTTTCCGCCCTTGACGCCGCCGCGCCTGCGGCAAACGCGCCGCTGGACGCGCTGCTCAAAACGCTGACCGACGACGCCGTCCGCCGCGGCGTCATCGAGGAGGGCATCGTCTCGCGCGACCTTTATGACACGCGCCTGATGGGTGCGCTCACGCCCCCGCCGCGCGAGGTGCGCGCGAAATTCCGTGCGCTCTACGCGCTGGACGCGCAGGCCGCGACCGACTGGTACTACGCCTTCAGCCAGAACACGAACTACATCCGCCGCGACCGCATCGCGAAGGACCGCAAGTGGCGCTATAACAGCGAATTCGGTGCGCTCGACATCACCATCAACCGCTCCAAGCCCGAAAAGGACCCGCAGGCCATCGCCGCGGCCAAAAAAGCCGCGCCGTCCGGCTATCCCCTGTGCCAGCTCTGTGCGGAGAACGAGGGCTATTTCGGCAGGCTCGACCATCCGGCGCGCGAAAATCACCGCATCGTGCCCTTAAGGCTCGCGGGCGGCGACTGGTATCTGCAATACTCGCCGTATGTGTACTACAATGAGCACTGCATCGTGCTGAACGCGCACCATGTGCCCATGCAGATCAGCCGCGCCACATTTGACCGGCTGCTCGATTTTGTGGGCCAATTCCCGCACTATTTCCTCGGCTCGAACGCCGATCTTCCCATCGTGGGCGGCTCCATTCTCAGCCACGACCATTTTCAGGGCGGTCACTACCGCTTTGCCATGGAGCTGGCGCCCATCGAGCAGCCGCTGCGCTTTCGCGGCTTTGCGGACGTGCGCGCCGGGATCGTGCGCTGGCCGATGGCGGTGCTGCGCCTGACGGGGCGGGAGCCTGCGCGGCTGGCGGAGCTTGCCGAGCGCATTCTTGCGAGCTGGCGCGGCTATACGGACGAAGCGGCGTTTATTTTCAGCCGGACGAACGGCGAGCTGCACAACACCATCACGCCCGTGGCGCGCCGCCGCGGGGAGCTGTTTGAGCTGGATCTGGTGCTGCGCAGCAACATCACCACCGAGCAGTTCCCGCTGGGTGTTTACCACCCGCACGCGGAGCTGCACCACATCAAAAAGGAGAACATCGGCCTGATCGAGGTGATGGGCCTCGCCGTCCTGCCCGCGCGGCTGGATACGGAGCTGGCAGCGCTGCGCACGGCGCTGCTCACCGGCGGCGACCTGCGCGCAGACGAAGCGCTCAGCAAGCACGCCGATTGGGCGGAGGGCATCCGCGCCCGCCGGGCGCTGACGGAGCAGAACATCGACGACGTGCTGCAGCAGGAGGTCGGCGCGGTGTTCGCCCGCGTCCTCGCCGATGCCGGCGTCTACAAATGCACCCCCGCCGGCCGCGCCGCATTTCTGCGTTTTGCCGAAGCCGCGGGAGCGGAAGCGATTTGAAAATGCACCCCGTAGGGGCCGATGACCACATCGGCCCTTTTCATTCTCCATCATTCATTCCGCGGGGACGTGGGGGAATGAATAATGAATGATGAATAATGAAGAATGAAGAATTGTTATTTCGTCGTAACGTAGGGGCGGGGCTTGCCCCGCCCGCTGGGACGCACTGCCGTACTTTTTGGGCAGTGCCGATTTGCAGAAGTGCCTTGCCTTCCCCTCGGGGAAGGTGGCGAGCGCAGCGAGCCGGATGAGGGCCGGGGAGCAGTCACGTTTTGGCACAACTGCTAAGCTATCCGTCAGTGCTCCCCGCCCCTCATCAGTCGCCTGCGGCGACAGCTGTCCCTACCCTCTTTGTCCCTTCGGGACATTTCCCCCTGATAGGGGGAATCGGCCCCCAGGGGAAGCTATGGGGTGCCTACATTTTTGCGGTACCTGCAAAGGTCGCCAGCGTTCCCGAAACGAAAAAGAAAAGCCAGGCAGCTTTGCTGCCTGGCTTCTTTTATGCTTTTTTCAAAATCATATATCCAAACGGCTCCATGCTTACTGTGCCGTTTGTGAATTCGGCATCGTGGGCGAGGACAGGCGTCCAATCTCCCTCCAGCCGGTACGTGCGGGGCTCGTCAAGGGGGTCGATGCAGATGACGTATTCCTCGTGCGCGTCATACCGCCGGTAGACCAGCGGGTAGCCGCCGCGGCGGCGGTTGAGGAACTCGATGCGGCCGTCTGCACAGAGGGCGGGGCTGGACTTTCGCAGGGCGATGAGCTTCTGCACCGTGCGCAGGAGCGAGCCGTCATCCGCCAGCTGCGCCTGCACATTCACGCCGTGCTCGTCGACCGGCAGATACAATTCGCTCGCGTCGGCGTCCGAGAAGCCGGCGTTTTTGCCATTCGTCCACTGCATGGGCGTGCGCGCGCCGGTGCGGCTGAAGCCGCCCTCCTTGGACGCAAGCTCCGGGATGTACGGCATCCCGATCTCGTCGCCGTAATACACGAACGGCACGCCGGGCATGGTGAGCAGGAACACGAAGCAGTCGGCGATCTCCGGCAGCGTGCGGTGATAGGCAAGGCGCGGCATATCGTGATTGCCTGTGGGCAGCGAAATATAGCCCCTGCCGTCAGTCGCGGCGTACTGCGCCAGATAGTCCCGCAGGAAAGTTTCCAGACACCCGTTGCCGTCCCTCTGGAAGAAGCTGTTGCCGGGGAAGCAGTTGCACTCCTGCGGCCGGTTTTCCGCGCGGAAGAGGCTGGTGTAGCCCGCGAGGTTAAAGTGGATCATAAAGTCGATGTGGAAGCCCGCGGCGATGGCCCGCTCGGGGTACGACCACTCGGAGATGAGCACGCACTCGGGGTGCTTTTCATCGAACAGCTGCCGGATCTCCTGCCAGAAGGCGCGGATGCCGCTGCCGTCGGGGTCGTTTTTGATGAGCGACGACGCCATGTCCACCCGGAAGCCGTCCGCGCCCAGCGCGAGCCAGAACTCCATGATGTCGATGAGTGCCTGCTTTGTGGCGCGGCAGTCGGGGTGATCCATCGGCAGCTGCCACGCAGGGTCGTCTATTTGTCGGAAGCCGTAGTTGAGCGCGGGCTGGCAGTAGAAAAAGTTCCGCAGAAACATGCCGTTGCGGCTGGCAAGGCCGCCCACGCCGAGGCCGTGATAGTCCTTCTGCCAGTCGTCCGTCCAGATATAGCGGTTGGAAAATTCGTTCTCTTCCGGCTGCGCGGACTTCTGGAACCAGTCGCACTCGAGCGCCGTGTGCCCCGCCACAAGATCCACGACCACGCGGATACCCTGCTCGTGCGCGGCGCGGCAGAGAGCGGCAAAGTCGTCGTTCGTGCCGTAGCGCGGGGCGACCTTGTAGAAATCCGCGATGTCGTAGCCCGCGTCGCGGAAGGGCGAGACGTAGAACGGATTGAGCCAGACGGCATTGAAGCCCAGCTCGTGCAGATACGGCAGCTTCTGCGTGATGCCCGGCAGATCGCCGATGCCGTCGCCGTTCGTATCATAGAACGACTGGGGATAGATGTTGTAGAACACGGCGTCTTTCAGCCAGCCCGGTCCGTGCATAAAAATGCCTCCTTCAAATGTTCTTTATTCTTTGGGTAGCTCTTTTCTGACGCGCAGCGCCTGCCGCACGCGGGCGTGCAGGCAGCCGTAAAAGCCGGGGATCAAAAAGCAGTCCGCCAGCACCCACGCGGCGGGGTTTGCCAGGCACGCCGCGGCATAGCCGAACTGCGGCACCGCCCAAAAGCTCACCGCCACGCGCGCGAGCATCTCCATAAGGCCGGACAGCAGCGACAGGCGGCTGTAGCCCATGCCCTGAATGGAAAGCCGCAGCACGTTCACCAGCAGCAGCGTGGGGGCAAACCAGGCGTCCATGGCGTTGAGTTGCTGCGCATAGGGCAGCACCCGCGCCGCCTCGTCCGCCGAGGCAAAGAGCAGGATCGCGTAGCGCGTGCCGAGCTGCGCCAGCAGAATATGCACGATGCAGTAAATGCCGCCGATCAGGCAGCAGGCATAGGCGCCCTGCCGGATGCGGTCATACCTGCCCGCGCCGAGGTTCTGGCCCGTAAAGTTGCTGGCGCAGACGGCCAGCGCGTCATAGGGGCAGGCGTAGAGCTGCGTGAGCTTGGAGCCGACAGCCACGCCCGAGACATACAGCGGCCCGAGCGTATTGACGGCGCTTTGCAGGATGATGGTGCCGATGGCTGTGATGGAAAACTGCAGGCCCACCGGCGCGCCCATGCCCAGCAGCCACAGCGCCTCGCGCGGGTGCAGGCGCCGCTCGTCCCGCGTCATGCGCAAAACGGGGAAGTGCCGCTTCATATACCGCAGGCACAAAAGCCCCGAGCCGAGCTGGGACGCCACCGTTGCGATGGCCGCGCCGGCGACGCCCATGCCGAGCACGCAGACCGTGAGCAGGTCCAGCACGATGTTGATGCCCGACGCGATGGCAAGAAACCAGACGGGCGAGCGGCTGTCACCCAGCGCGCGCAGGACGCAGGCGCAGAGGTTATAGAGAATGGTGGCGGGGATGCCGAGGAAGATGATGAAAATATAGTCGAACGCGTAGGAAAACTGCTCCTGCGGGGTGGACATCCACGTGAGCAGCAAGCGGCACAGCGGGAGCGTGACGGCCAGCATCACCGCCGACATAAGCGCCCCGATCCACACGCACCCGGCCACATACCGCCGCAGCTGCGCGTGATCGCCCGCGCCGAACGCCTGCGCCAGCGGGATGGTCATGCCGGTGCACAGCCCCGTGCAGAAGCCGATGACCAGAAAATTCACCGACCCCGTCGCGCCCACGCCGCCCAGCGCCATCACGCCCAGCGCGTGGCCGACGATCATCGTATCCACGAGAGAATAGACCTGCTGCAGCATCAGCCCCAGCAGCACCGGCAGCGTGAACCGCCAGACCATGCCGAGCGGCCGCCCCTGTGTCAAGTCCTGTGTCATATAAGCCAACCTGCCTTTGCAAAACTGAAACGTCGTTTTTTCGCAGGCTATCTTAGCACGATTTCTGGCGCTGTCAATATCGTATTTTTGCAAAAAACGCGATACGCAGGACGTATCGCGTTTTGTTCGTTTTTACAGAGAAATGTCCTCATCCCGCACGCTTTCGGTGCACAGGGCGCGGCATTTTGCCGTAAAGGCAGCCACCTGCTCCGGGCACCGTCCGATGTAGCGCGCAGGCTCCAGCTCGGCGCGGAGGTCCTGCTCGGTCAGGCCGAACTCCGGCCGCGCGGCCAGCGCCGCGATGAGATCCCACGGCTCGCCGTTTTTCATCCTCGCCGTCGCGTCCATCGACGCCTCGCGGATGATCTCATGCACCTGCTGGCGGTCGCCCCCGCGGCGCACCGCCGCCATCATCAGATTTTCCGTGGCGATGAACGGCAGATAGTCCGAAACGTATTTCGCAACGATCTTCTCGTTCACGTGCAGGCCCTTTGTGACATTCTGCATGAGCCGCAGGATGCCGTCCGCGGCCAGAAAGCCCTCCGGCAGCGTGATGCGGCGATTGGCCGAGTCATCCAGTGTGCGCTCCAGCCACTGCGTGGAGGCCGTCATGGGCGCGTTGGCGGCGTCCGCCATCACGAACCGCGCCAGCGAGCAGATGCGCTCGCAGCGCATGGGGTTGCGCTTATACGGCATGGCGGACGAGCCGATCTGCGCGGACTCAAACGGCTCCTCCAGCTGCCGGTCGTGCTGCAAAAGGCGCACGTCGTTCGCAAAGCGATAGCAGCTCTGCGCGATGGAGGACAGCGCATTCAAAATGCGGCTGTCGAGCTTGCGCGGATACGTCTGCCCGCACACGTCATACAGCTTATTAAAGCCGAAGTCGGCGGCGATGCGGCGGTTCATATCGTCAATTTTCGCGCTGTCGCCGTCAAACAGAGCCAGGAAGCTCGCCTCCGTGCCCGTGGTGCCGCGGCAGCCGAGGAAACGGATGGCGCGGAGCACATCGTCCAGCTCCTCCAGATCCAGCATCAGATCCTGCAGCCAGAGCGCGGCGCGCTTGCCCACGGTCACGAGCTGCGCGGGCTGATAGTGCGTATAGCCGAGGCACGGCACGGCGGCGTAGCGATCGGCAAAATCGCAGAGATTTTCCATCACCGCCGTCAGCGCCGCGCGCAGGTGGCGCAGGGCGTCGCGGTAAAGGATGAGGTCGGCGTTGTCGGTGACGTAGCAGCTCGTCGCGCCCAGATGAATGATGCCCGCCGCACCCGGTGCATCCTTACCAAAGGCGTAGATGTGCGCCATCACGTCGTGCCGCACCTCTTTTTCGCGCGCGCTGACCACGTCGTAGTCGATGGGGCTGACGTGGGCGGCCAGCTCGTCGACCTGCGCCTGCGTCACGGGCAGGCCCAGCGCGTGCTGGGCTTTGGCAAGGCTCACCCACAGCCTGCGCCATGTCTCAAAGCGCACATCGGGCGAGAACAGGTGCAGCATGTATTGGGAGGCGTACCGCGACGCCAGCGGGCTTTCATAGCTCGGCTTCATGTCGATCCGTCCTTATCTGTAGATGATCTCGTCGCGCGCCGCGCCGACGGACACATAGCTAATGCGGCAGCCGATGCTGCGCTCCACAAACTCCACATAGTCGCGCGCGGCCTGCGGCAGATCCTCATATTTGCGCACGCCGGAGATGTCGCAGCCCCAGCCGGGCACGGTCTTGTAAACGGGCTTCGCCTCGCCGACGAGGGCGGTGAACGGGAAATCGTCGGTCTTTTCGCCGCGCAGCTCATACTGCACGCACACGGGGATCTCCTTCATATACGACAGCACGTCCAGCTTTGTCAGCGCGACCTCCGTCGCGCCCTGAATGCGCACGCCGTAGCGCGTGGCCACCAGGTCGATCGGCCCCACGCGGCGCGGACGGCCCGTGGCCGCGCCGTATTCCGCGCCCGCCTGCCGCAGCTGCTCGGCCTCTTCGCCGAACCATTCGGCCGTGAACGGGCCCTCGCCCACGCAGGTGGAGTACGCCTTCACGATGCCCACCGTGCGGTCGATGTGGCTGCCCGGGATACCCGCGCCCACGCACGCGTAGCCCGCGTTGGACGACGACGAGGACGTATACGGGAAGATGCCGAAGTCAATATCGCGCAGCGCGCCGAGCTGCGCCTCAAACATGATGTTCTTGCCGGAGCGCTCGGCGGCGTAGAGGAATTTCGTGGTGTCGCAGATGAACGGCGCCAGACGCGAGCCGTACTCGCGGCACCAGTCCATCAGGTCCTCCAGCTTATACGGCTCCGCGCCGTACACATTCTGAATGGTCAGGTTCTTCCACTCGAGGATGGTGGCCAGACGCTTTTCCAGATACTCGGGGTACAGGAGCTCGCCCATCATCACGGTCTTTTTCTGGTACTTGTCGGAGTAGACCGGCGCGATGCCGCGCAGGGTGGAGCCGTATTTTTGATCCTTCAGGCGCGCCTCCTCCAGCCCGTCGAGCGCGCGGTGATACGGCAGGACGATGGTGGCGCGCTCGGAGATCTTGAAATTCTCCGGCGTGATGGAAATGCCGGCCTTCTGCAGCGCGGAAATTTCGCCCCACAGGCTCTCCAGGTCGATGACCACGCCGTTGCCGAGCACGTTCACCACGTTCGGCAGGAAGATGCCGGACGGGATGAGATGCAGCGCGAACTTGCCGTATTCATTCACCACGGTGTGGCCCGCGTTGTTGCCGCCCTGATAGCGGCAGACCACGTCATATTCCCGGGCGATCAGGTCGACCATCCGCCCCTTGCCCTCGTCGCCCCAGTTGATGCCCACGATCGCACAGTTGCTCATATTCAAAACTCCTTTGTCGTTTTTCTTTTCTATTGTACCATATTTACAGAAAAAATGCACGGTTTGCCCATGCCGCGTTCGGATGCAGTATAGCATACCGTTTGTCATAAGTAAAACAGGAAATGCTGATGATCGCGATAAGTAAATCGAATACCATTTTTGCAAGCGCCGCTTTTTCCCCTTTACTTTTTCGCTTTAATCCTTTACTATATGAAGTAAGAACGGAGTATCCTCCCCGCGCTCCGCGCGGGGAGGATACGAAGGCGATCAGAACGGAGCATTCTCCCCGCGCTCCGCGCGGGGAGAATACGAAGGCGATCAGAACAGAGCATCCTTCCCGTGTTGTGCGGGGAGGTGCAAGAATAGCCCGGCCGCTGCTGTAAAGGCAGGCCGAACGGAAATGGAGGAGATGTCTTGAATAACCGCAACAAGCGTTCCGATCCCGAAAGCGACCTGTACCGCGCGATCCTGAGCCTGCGCAGTGTGGAGGAATGCTACAACTTTTTTACCGACCTGTGCACCATCTCGGAGCTCAAGGCGATGGAGCAGCGCTATGAGGTGGCCAAGCTCCTGAACGACGGGCTCATCTACAACGACATTCTGGAAAAGACCGGCGCGAGCAGCGCCACCATCAGCCGCGTCAACCGCAGCCTGAACTACGGCACCGACGCCTACCGCGAGATCTTCGCGCGGATGAAGGAGGACAAGGCGTGAGCGCCTACGAATCCCTCGCGGGCAGCTACGACGCGCTGACGTGGGACGTGCCGTATGAAAAGATCGCGCAGTACGTCCTGCGCGTCTGCAAGCATCACGGCTGCAGGCCTGCGTCGGTGCTCGACCTTGCCTGCGGCACGGGCTCGCTGGCGATCCTGCTTGCAAAACAGGGCCTGTCCGTCCTCGGCGCGGACTGCTCCGAGCAGATGCTCACGCAGGCGAGCGCAAAATCCGCCGGGATGGACAACGCGCCGTACTGGATCCTGCAAAAAATGCAGCATCTGCGCCTGCCGCAGCCGGTGGACGCCGTGTGCTGCTGTTTGGACAGCGTGAACTACGTCACCCGCCCCGCCGACCTTCAGCAGGCGTTCCGGCGGGTGTTTGACGCGCTCACGCCCGGCGGCGTGTTCGTGTTCGACATCAACACGCCCGAAAAGCTGCAGGGGCTGGACGGGCAGGTGTTTCTGGACGAGAACGAGACGACCTACTGCGTCTGGCGGGCGGAATTTTCGCCCCAAAAGCGCCTTTGCCGCTACGGCATCGACCTGTTCCGCCGCGAGGGCGCGCTCTGGCGGCGCAGCCGCGAGGAGCATACGGAGTATGCCTACACCCCCGAGGAGCTGACGCAGTACCTCACGGCGGCGGGCTTCGCTTCCGTCGCCATTTACGGCGACCGCACGCTGCGCGCGCCGGAGGAGCACGCGCTGCGCATCTACTTTGCAGCCAAAAAGGAGTAAGACCATGAACGATCAACTCGTGCGCGCCATGACGAAGGACGGCTTTGTCAAAGCCGTGGCCGTCACGACCCGACAGCTCACCGAGCGGGCGCGGCAGATCCACAAAACGCTCCCCACCGCCACGGCGGCGCTGGGGCGGCTGCTCGCCGCGGCGTCCATGATGGGCAATATGCAGAAGGTGGACGACGGCTCCATCACCCTGCAAATCAAGGGCGGCGGCCCGCTGGGGACGCTCCTGGCCGTGTCCGACGCCGCAGGCAACGTCCGCGGCTGGGTGGAGCATCCGCAGATCAGCCTGCTGGAAAAATACCGCGGCAAGCTGGATGTTGGCGCGGCGGTCGGTAATGACGGCACGCTCACCGTCATCCGTGACCTGCGCATGAAGGACCCGTATATCGGCAGCGTCCAGCTCGTCTCGGGCGAGATCGCCGAGGATATTACGCAGTATTTCGCCCAGAGCGAGCAGACGCCCACCGCCTGTGCGCTGGGCGTGCTCATCGACACCGACCAGAGCGTCCGCACCGCGGGCGGGTATCTGGTGCAGCTGCTCCCCGGCGCGCCGGACGACGTCATCGACCGGCTGGAGGCCGGCGTGCAGGCCGCGGGCGCGGCGACGGCCATGCTGGACGGCGGGCTGGACGCCGCGGGGATGCTCCAAAAGGTCCTGTCCGGCTTTGAGGTGGAGATCCTCGAGACGCAGCCGATCGAGTACCGCTGCTACTGCACGCGCCGCCGCGTGGAGTCCACGCTCATCAGCCTCGGCCGGGACGAGCTTCGGCGGGTCGTGCGGAGCGGTGAGACGCTCCACGTAGACTGCCAGTTCTGCGACCACGTGTACGACTTCACCCCGCAGGACGTCGCGGCGCTGCTGCACGCGCTGGATGAGGACGCGGCAGACAGCTCCGATGAGACATCAGAGGAAGGCTGAGATTTTTGCAGAGATTTTTTGTAAAAACGCTTGACAAGAGGACGTCCTTTATGTATAATAACACCCGTCGCTGAGATATGCGGCGGGTGTGAAACGGAAGGTTAGCTCAGCTGGGAGAGCACTTGCCTTACAAGCAAGGGGTCACAGGTTCGAGCCCTGTACTTTCCACCATTTCATATGGCCCGGTGGTGCAGTCGGTTAGCACGCCAGCCTGTCACGCTGGAGGTCGACAGTTCGAGTCTGTTCCGGGTCGCCATAATGTATTGAGGCGAGAGTGATCTCGCCTCAATATGCCTCTGTAGCTCAGTAGGTAGAGCAGCGGACTGAAAATCCGCGTGTCGTTGGTTCAACTCCGACCGGAGGCACCACATATCCATTCCGCTCCGTCGAGCGTTATGCATAGCCGCCCCTTCGGGCGCGCGTTATGCGGGTGTAGCTCATCCGGTAGAGCGCCACCTTGCCAAGGTGGAGGTAGCGAGTTCGAGCCTCGTCACCCGCTCCAAATAAAATAGGAATGCCCAACCGCATTCCTTTTTTCATATCCGGTGCTGTGGCCAAGTGGTAAGGCAAAGGTCTGCAAAACCTTCATTCCCCAGTTCAAATCTGGGCAGCACCTCCAAAATCGGCGATCTTCCTTGGAAGGTCGCCGATTTACTTATTCACTCTTCACTAAAAACCGATGGGCCTGTTTTGGAAAGTAATAAGTAAGGTCCCGTCAAGGCTTATGCGCAAATTTATTTGCAGGCTCCGGCTGAACGAAGTGGGCCGGCAATCCAGCTTCACGTCCTCCCGCTGTCAAAGCCATAAACGTCTCTCCTGTTATTTATCTTCTTCCGGTTCGGAGTCGGGAGATCGCGAAGAAACAGGACATGCCTGCGGCACGTCCTGTTTCCAGCTTTCTCCGACTCGTGGGCTGCGGAGCGCTGAAAAAGCAGGACGTGCCAGCGGCACGTCCTGCTTTTTTTACGTCTCTTCCGGCTCGGGGTCGGGGAAATAGGTGAGCATGTGGGGGTTATTTTCGATGCTGTCGGGGTCGATGCCTTTGAGATCGCACCACTTGAAGAACGCGGTGCTCAAAAACTCGTTCACGCCCTGCATCGCCTCGCTGAGCATCAGCGAATCGTCCCCAACGAACAGCACCGTCTGCACGCCGCTGCGCGTGGTGACGGAGCGCTGGCCTTTGATCTGATCGTAGGTAAAGCTCGTGCGCTTGTGGCGCAGGTCGCGGTATTCGAACGACTGCCCGTCGTAGCGGATGGAGAACGAAAAGAAATAATACAGCAGCAAAATGCCCATGGCAAAGATGACGCCGCAGCCGACGCGCAGGAGCGTTTCGTCCTTCGGCAGCCAGAACAGCACCGCCACCACCGGGAACAGCAGCAGAATGATGCCGAAGATGAAGCTGCGGCGCGGCATCCGCACAAATTTCACGCCCTTGCCCAGCCCTGATTTTGGCCGCAGGGCCCGGATGAGCCGGTCGATCAGAAAGCACAGCAGAAACACGACCGCGCAGATGATAACGATGGGCAGCAGTACCTTGATCATGCGGGATCCTCCTCTATCTCCTGAGACAGCACGTAGTCGACGGGCATATCGTGCGCGTCGGTGTCGAGATGCGAAAGCAGCTGAAAGCCGTAGCACAGCGCCAGCGTGGGATGCTGCCGGTGCGCGGCGAGATATTTGTCGTAAAACCCGCCGCCGTAGCCGCAGCGGTGCCCCGCCGGATCAAAGGCGATGCCGGGCATGAGGATGAGCGCCGTCTCGTCGTCCGCCTCCGGCGAGTCTGCGATGGGCTCCGGGATATTGTACGCCCCCGGGGCGATGGCGGTCAGATCGTCCAGCCACAAAAATTTCATCGTGTCGCCGAACACCTTCGGCACGGCCACGCGTTTGCCGTCCCGCTGCGCCTGCCGCAGGATCGGCAGTGTGCGCACCTCCTGATTGTAGGACAGATACCCGTAGATCGCGCGGGCGGCGCGATACGCCGGGTGCGCGAGCAGCTGCTGCGCAAGGCCCGCGCTGGCACGCTCGATCTGCTGCGCGGTCAGCGCACGTTTCAGCTCCCGCATCTGCGCGCGGAGCGCTTTTTTATCCATAGTCCACCCTCCCGATCAATACTCCTCTTATTTTACAGAACGATCGCCGCCGCGTCAATGCAAAAAGCAGGGTTTGACGATACGGGAAAAATCGGGTAGAATACAAAATGAGAAATTGTGAGTGACCGACGATCAGCGGTTACGCAGGGAGAGAGACGTATGCTGGACAAACTGCGGCTGGTGGAGGAGCGCTACCTCGAGATGGAGGCCCGCGCGGCACAGCCGGATTTTTACGCCGACGCCAAGGCGGCGGCGAAGCTCCTGCGCGAGCAGAAGCAGCTCGAGCCCATCATGCAGGCCTACCGCGCGTATCTCAAAACGCAGCAGGAGCTGGACGACGTGCGAGAGCTTCTGTCGACCGAGCAGGACGCGGAGCTGCGCGAGCTGTGTCAGGAGGAATTCCAGCAGGCGAAAAAGCGCCTTTCCGGGCTGGAGCAGGAGCTCAAGGTGCTGCTGCTGCCGCGCGATGCGAACGACGATAAAAACGTCATCATGGAGATCCGCGGCGGCGTCGGCGGGGAGGAGAGCGCCCTGTTCGCGCACAGCCTGTTCCGGATGTACAGCATGTATGCCGACGCGCGCGGCTGGCGCGTGGAGCTGCTGAACTACAACGAAACGGAGCTCGGCGGCATCAAAGAGGCCGATTTTATGATCTGCGGCGAGGGCGCGTGGTCGCGGCTCAAGTTCGAGTCCGGCGTGCACCGCGTGCAGCGCGTGCCGGAAACGGAGTCCGGCGGCCGCGTGCACACATCCACCGCCACCGTGGCGGTGCTTCCCGAGATGGAGCAGGCCGAGGTCGACCTGCGGCCGGAGGATATTGAGATGCAGGTCTACCGCTCGTCCGGTGCGGGCGGGCAGCACATCAACAAAACGTCCTCCGCCGTGCGGCTCATCCATAAGCCCACGGGCATCGTGGTGGCGTGTCAGGAGGAGCGCTCGCAGGTGCAGAACCGCGAAAAATGTATGCAGATGCTCGCCTCCAAGCTCTACGAGCTGGAGCAGCAGCGCATCGACTCCGCCGTGACGTCGGAGCGCCGCAGCCAGGTGGGCACCGGCATGCGCAACGAGCGCATCCGCACCTATAATTTCCCGCAGGGCCGCGTGACCGATCACCGCATCGGCCTGACGCTCTACAAGATCAATAGCATCATGGACGGCGACCTCGACGAGCTCATCGACGCGCTCGTGACCGCCGATCAGGCCGAAAAGCTGCAAAAATCTAACGAATAAAGAGGGAAAACGGTTTGGAGACCAGAGTTTTTACCGAAAATACCGCTGAGAATATCGAAGCCGCCGCGGCGATCCTCCGCGCGGGCGGGCTGCTGGGCATCCCCACGGAAACGGTCTACGGCCTCGGCGCGAACGCGCTGAACGAACGCGCTGTGCTGCATATCTTTGAGGCCAAGGGCCGCCCGCAGGATAATCCGCTCATCATCCACGTCCCGGATGAGTCGTGGCTGGAGCGTTACTGCCATGACGTGCCGGAGACGGCCTATACCCTCGCCGCGGCGTTCTGGCCGGGGCCGCTCACGATGATCCTGCCGCGAAAGCCTATCGTGCCCCTGCGCACGACCGGGGGACTGGAGACCGTGGGTGTGCGCTGCCCGAACCACCCCGTGACGCTTGCGATCATCGCCGCCGCGGGCGTGCCCGTGGCCGCGCCGTCCGGCAATCTCTCCGGCAGGCCGAGCCCTACGTCGGCGGCCGATATGCTGGAGGATATGGACGGCCGCATCGACGCCATCTTTGACGGCGGAGCGTCGGGCGTGGGCGTGGAATCGTCCGTCATCGACCTCACGGTCACGCCGCCGCGCCTGCTGCGCGCGGGCGGATTGCCGCTGGAGGCGCTGCAGTCCGTCCTCGGCGAGGTCATCGTGGATAAGTGCATCACCGAGCCCGTCGCCCCCGGCGAAAAGCCGAAGGCCCCCGGCATGAAATACCGCCACTACGCGCCAAAGGCTCCCGTCACCGTCATCTGCGGCAGCGCGGAAGCGAGCGCCGCCTACATCCGCGCGCACGCGCAGGCGGGCGACGGCGTGATCTGCTTCTCGGAGTTCGCCGCCGGCTTCCCGGGTCAGTGCGTGCACGACCTCGGGCCCATCGGCGACAAGCTGGCGCAGGCGCAGCGGGTATTTGACGCCCTGCGCACGTTTGACGCAACCAGCGCTACGCATATCTTTGCGCAATGCCCGGACGAGGCGGGGCTGGGGCTGGCCGTGGCCAACCGGCTGAAAAAGGCCGCGGGCTTCGACGTGGTGACGGTATGAGCCTGCTCGTCATCGGCATCACCGGCGGCAGCGGCGCGGGCAAAACGACGATGCTCGCCTGCATCCGCGCCCGCGGCGGCGTGTGCATCGACTGCGACGCGCTCTACCATGAGCTGACAAAAACGGACGAGGGCCTGCGCCGCGACCTGAAAGGCGTGTTCGGCGATGTGTTCCTGCCGGACGGCGGCCTTGACCGGGCGCGGCTCGGAAAGCGGATCTTCGCCGACCCCGCGCAGCGCGCGCGGCTGGACGCCATCACGGCGGCGCACGTTGGCCGCGCGGTGCGTGCGCAGTTGGAAAAGGCCGAACAGGCGGGCGCGCCGCTTGCGGCGATCGACGCCATCAACCTCATCCAGAGCGGCCTCGGCGGTCTCTGCCGCGCCACGGTCGGCGTGCTCGCGCCGGAGAAAGACCGTCTTGCGCGCATCCTCGCGCGCGACGGCGTCACGCCCGAGCGGGCGCTGGCGCGCCTGCGCGCACAGGCCCCGGACGCATTTTATCAGGCCCACTGCAACTATCTGCTCATCAATAACGCAGCGACGCCCGCGCAGTTTTGCCTGCAGGCGGACGCGCTGCTGGATCAGATCATCAAGAATACAGGGAGGTCCACCATGACAAAAGAACAAAAGGAAAAGCTGCTCTACGCGCCGAAGCACGGCTACGCGCGCCTGAGCGAAGCGGAAAAGCAGGACATGGAGCGCTACTGCGCTGACTACCGCGCATTCCTCGACCGCTCCAAGACCGAGCGCGCCTGCGTCAAGACCGCCATCGCGCTGGCCGAGGCCCGCGGCTTCGTGCCCTACGTGCCCGGAATGCCGCTCAAGGCGGGCGACAAGGTCTACTGCAATAACCGCGACAAGGGCATCATGCTGGCCGTTATCGGCCGTCTGCCGCTCTGCGCCGGCACGAACATCGGCGCGGCGCATACCGACGCGCCCCGGCTCGACCTCAAGCCGAATCCCCTCTATGAGGAAAACGCCATGGCGTACCTCAAAACGCACCACTACGGCGGCATCCGCAAGTATCAGTGGGTCACCGTCCCGCTGGAGCTGCACGGCGTGGTCGTGCTGGCAAGCGGCAGCCGCGTGGATGTGAACATCGGCGCGGACGCGGGCGACCCGCAGTTCGTCATCAACGACCTTCTGCCGCACCTCGGCCGCGAGCAGGGCAAAAAGCCGCTGGATGAGGCCATCCAGTCGGAGACCCTCAACATCCTCATCGGCAGCTGGCCGGAAAGCGGCGAGGACGGCGCGGACGCCGTAAAGCTCGCCATTCTGCGCATTCTGAACGAGAAATACGGCATGACGGAGGAGGATTTCATCTCCGCCGAGCTTGAGGCCGTCCCCGCCGCGAACGCGCGCGACCTGGGTCTGGACCGCAGCCTGATCGGCGCTTACGGCCATGACGACCGTGTGTGCGCCTATGCCGAGCTTGCCGCCATTCTGGAGCTGGACGTGCCCGATCGGACCGCCGTGTGCATCTTCGCCGACAAGGAGGAGATCGGCTCGGAGGGCGTTTCGGGCATGCAGTCGGAGGCGTTCGACCTGTTTATGGAGCAGCTGTGCCGCACGCAGAACGTGCCGCTGCGCGACTGCTTTGCGCAGTCGTTCTGCCTGTCCGCCGACGTGACGGCGGCGTATGACCCCAACTTCCCCGAGGTCTATGAGCGCCGCAACAGCGCGTATATCAACTACGGCATCGGCCTGTGCAAATACACCGGCAGCGGCGGCAAATCCGGCGCGTCGGACGCCTCGGCCGAGGTCGTGGGCTGGCTGCGCAAGCTCCTGAACGAAAACGGCGTCCACTGGCAGATGGCCGAGCTCGGCCGCACCGGCGCGGGCGGCGGCGGCACGGTGGCCAAATACATGGCCAAGCGCAACATCGACACGCTCGACGCCGGCGTCCCGGTCCTCTCCATGCACGCCCCGTATGAAACAGTCGCCAAGCTCGACTGCTACATGACCTACCGCTGCATGAAGGCCATTTTTGAGGTGAAGGTGAATTAAAGAACAAAACCCCCGGGATGGCAAGCACCATCCCGGGGGTTTGCGGCAGTGCCGATTTGCAGAAGTGCCTTGGCTTCCCCTGGGGGAAGCTGGCTGCGGAGCGTTAGCGGAGCAGACTGATGAGGGTCGGGGAGCAGTTGCGTTTTGCTGAGCATGCAAAGCTATCCATAAGTGCTCCCCGGCCCTCATCCGCCCCCTTCGGGGGCACCTTCCCCGAGGGGAAGGCAAGGGGTGCATTCCGCTCCGCAGTGCGTGCAAAAGCCGCAGCTGCCCACTTGCGGGAGGGGCAAGCCCCTCCCCTACGTTACGACGAAATGAGCGGGGCGTCCCCGCGTATTCTCAAATAGCAGCAAAAACCGGGCGGATGGTCATCCGCCCGGTTTTTGGAGAAGAGAGAGAAAAGAGAGAAAAAGAAAGAGAAAGAGAAAATGACGAACACGGTTCAAAGTTCACCGCTGCCTGTTCCCAAGCGCTCTCGGGAACCGGTGTCCTTTGATGGTCTAAGGATACCGGATTTTTGCCCCGCGGTGGTGAACGGTTTGTAAACGAACCTTGAAGAATTCTTAAAGAGTTGCGTGTTCAGCCGCGGAAACCTTCCTCTCCCAGGAAAAACAGCGCCAGCGCGCCGGGGCCGACGTGCGCGCCGGTCACGGGCTCGTAGCAGACGGTGAGGATGTCCTTCGGCGGCTGCGACTGGCGCAGCAGCGCCGCGAGCTGCTCGGCCTCGGCGGCGCACCCGGCGTGCGCGATGCCGACGGTCTGGTGCCCGGCGTCCCGCACGGCGCGCTCATACTCCCGCGCCAGCGCGGGCACCACGGCGCCCTTGCCGCGCACCTTGGAAAAGCAGACGATCTTGCCCTCGCGGTCGCCCTTGAGAAGGGGCTTCAGCTGCAGGACGGACGCGATGACCGTCTTGACCGCCGAAAGCCTGCCCGTTGCGCGCAGGTATTTGAGATCGTCCACCGAAAAGACCTGACACATCCGGTACTTGCGCCGCTCCAGCGCCGCCGCCGTCTCCGCAAGGCTCACGCCGCAATCGCGCAGGTCGGCGGCATACAGCGCCAGCAGCCCCTCGCCGAGCGACGCGCTGAGCGTATCCACCAGCGCGATCTGCCGGCCGGGAAATGCCGCCCGCAGCTCCGCCGCCGCCATCTGCGCGGACGAAAACGACCCGCTGATGCCCGACGACATGCCCACATACAGAATGTCCCGCCCCTGCTCCAGCAGCGGCCGCATCACGTCGATGCAGCGCTGCGGCGTGATCTGCGAGGTCGTGACCTTCGCCCCGCCGCGGATGGCGTCATAGTACCTCTCGCCGTCAAATGTGTCACTCAGGCACATCTGCTCCTGCCCGTCCACCAGAAACGTCAGCGGAATGCAGCCGATGCCCCGCTTTTGCAGCATCTCGAAGCTCAGATTGGCGGAGGTATCGGTCAAAATCTCAAACATAGTCAAAAAGACTCCTTTATCTAATCTTTCAGATTAGATTAACACATCCGAGCGACGAAGTCAACCGTTCAAAATGACAATTATCCTTTGCGTTTTTGCACGCCGTGTGGTATGATAGGCCGTAGAGAGGAGCGAATGGGATGGCATACTGCAAGGAGCTCATCGCGGCCAAGCTGCGCCGCTGGGAAAAATATCTGCTGCGCTTCCGCCTGCCGGCGTGGGAGACGATCCCGAATATGGGTCTGTATATGGAGCAGGTCGTGGAGCTGCTCAAGGAATATCTCGACTATATGCCGCCGGAGCTGAAGGACGAGCAGGTCATCACCGGCGCGGCCATCAACAACTATGTCCGCCGCGGCATCCTGCCGCCGCCGAGCCGCAGGCGCTATTACCGCGTGCACATCGCGTACCTCATTATGATCTGCACGCTCAAGCAGAGCCTGAGCATGACCATGGTGCAGAAGCTCCTGCCGCCCACGGCAGAGGAGGGCGCGGTGCGCGCGGCGTATGAGTCCTATGCCGCGCAGCATAACCGCACGGCCACGTATTTTGTCGGCCAGGTGCGGCAGGCGAGCGACAAGATCCTCGACCACGCCGAAAAAAGCGAGACGAGCGTGGAGCAGACCGAGGAGCTGATCGCCGCGTCCGCCATCATCGCAGGCTTCGCCCGCCTCCTCGCCGAAAAGCTGACCCTCCTGGACGACAAGACCCTCGAGACCGGCGGCAATATCGCAATCGAATAAGAATTGGAAACACACACAAAAACAGGACGCTCCCATTCAGCGGGAACGCCCTGTTTTTTGCTCTGGAAACGGGATCACAGGCGGCGGTGCTTGCAGATAGATTTCTTCCGCACGCAGCAGTGCCGAACGCAGGACGGCGGCAGACGCGCGCGCCAAAGGGATCCGCTCCAGTGGCTCGATCACATCGTCGATCGCCCCGCAGAGCACGGCATACATTTTTTCGTAATCAGCCATAATATTTCCCTCCGATTTGACCAGTATCGCGGCCAATCCTCTTGCTGATCATAGCATAAAATAGTACCGGTTGCAACCGATACTGGTCAATTTTTATGCGAGGGGAGGCGGCGGGATGGAACAGAAGATTCGGCGTGACCGGAATATGGGCGACAATCTGCGCCGCCTGCGTCTGGCGGCCGGGCTGTCACAGGAAAAGCTCTGCGCACAGCTACAGCGCCGCGGCTGCGACATCGGCCGGACGACCTACGCCAAATACGAATCCGGCGAGCTGAACATCCGCGCCAGCGTGCTGATCGAGCTGAAGGACCTGTACGCCTGCCCATACGACGCATTTTTCGCCGATCTTCCCGGCGGGAAAACAGAATAACCTAATAAAGAACCCGCTGCGGAAAATTTCCGCAGCGGGTGTTTTATAAGGTTCAGGCCGCTCTCAGATAATCGGCGCTCATGTAGGCGGTGTGGCCGCCGAAGAGGATCTGGTACCAGCCGTCGAGCTTGCCGACCACGGCGACGGGCGCGTCCTTTTCCAGCGTCTTTTCGATCGTGCCGGAGGTGTTCGGGGCCAGACGGACGTTGACCTCCGTGGTCGTCGCCATGCACGCCGACATCGGCACGACGCCCTCGGGGTCGGCCTCCGCAGCGCTCTCGTCCGGCACATAGAAGCCGATCTGATACATCAGAGCCGCCAGCTCGGAGGCCTCGCTGGTCGACAGCGCGGCGGTCTTGCTGTTGCGGTAGACCGTGCCGCTCCAGGTCGCGTCGGTGCTGTTCCACAGCAGCCGCGCGTTATACGTCTCGCCGTCGACGTCGATGGAGTACGGATAGTCCACCGCCGCCGCGCCGTCGGCATACGTCGCGCCGATGAGCAGGCCGCTCATCTGCAAAGCATCGGCCGAGTCGGGCGACGCGGTCTGCGCTTCACTGTCCGCGCTCATCACCCAGCGGACGGTGACGTTCTCGCTCGGCACCGGCGCGCGCTCGGTGATGTCGCTGATGGTAAAGTAGTCGCCGTCGTCCTGCTGCGTAAAGCTGATCTTCAGCTGCAGGCGCAGGCCCTGCTTGGGCGTGAGGGCAAAGCCGTCGTCCAGCGGGCTGAGGGTGTAGAAGCCGGAGTTCTGATAGAACGTCTCAAACAGCTGCTGCACCGTCGACTCCTGATCCTGCACGCCGCAGGCGTAGGCATGGCCAAGGGAGAGGCGGTTTCCCATATTGTCGCGGATGTAGCTGTCGGAGATCAGATGCAGCGGCAGCAGCAGCTCCATCGCCCCGTCCTGCGTTGTCAGCTCCCGGTGCATACCGGAGAAGATGTAGGAATTTTTGATGTTGGCGGGGTCCTGCTGATACAGGCACCAGCTGTCCACGCCGCCCGTCACCTCGCGGGAGAAGAGCCAGCAGCTGCCGTAGGCGTTTTTGAACTCCGCCGAGGTGACGTTTTCATTGTTTTTGACGATCAGATCGGCCATTTTGGAAAGGCTTTTCTTGCTGATGAACTGGTGCCCGCCGTAGGTCAGATAATCGCCGCTGTTGAGCTCCGCCTTCAGCGGCAGAGTCAGGACAGACTGGGTGGAAAACGCCGCGGCGGGGATGCCTGTGTCGCTGCCTTTCCCGGAGCAGCCTGCCAGCACGGATACCAGCAGGACAAGCGCCAGCCATAACGCGAGTTGCTTTTTCATACTGATTCCTCCATTTGTGATATGTTGCTGAGAACGGCCATGCGGTTCAAATACTTATTCATTTTGGCATTATACCATATTTTTTCCGGCGTGTCAAAAACGTGTTTGCAATGCGCCCGGGAAGCTGGTATCATAAACAAAAAGCCAACAGGAGGGGATCTTGTATGTTTGAGTCCGATGTATTGCAGCAGGAGAGCGCGCTCATCGCCAGCCGCCGGCAGCTGCACGAGCATCCCGAGCTGTCCTTTCAGGAATTTGAAACGACCGACTATCTGGAAAAGGAGCTGCGCGCCATGGGCGCGGACGAGCTCAGCCGCCCGTGCAAAACGGGTCTGGTCGCCGTCATCCGCGGCCAGAAACCCGGAAGCGCCGCCACGCTCGGTGTGCGCGTGGATATTGACGCCCTGCCCATTCAGGAGGATAACGACCTGCCCTACCGCTCCAAAACGCCCGGCGTGATGCACGCCTGCGGGCATGACGGCCACGCCGCCATCGGGCTGACGCTGGCGCGGCTTTTGTGCGCGCGGCGTGATCAGTTCTGCGGCTCGGTGCGCCTTTTGTTCCAGCACGCGGAGGAGCTGCCCCCCGGCGGCGCGATCGAGATGGTGCGCGCGGGCGCGGCCGACGGGCTGGACGCCCTGCTCGGCATCCACCTGTCCACCACGTTCCCCAGCGGGCACTTCGGCGTGCGCCCCGGCGCGCTCACCGCGAATACCGACCGTTTTGACATCACCATCCGCGGCAAGGGCGGCCACTGCGCCCTGCCCGAGACGTGCATCGACCCCGTCGTGACCGGCGCGCAGCTCATCCTCGCGCTGCAGACGCTCGTCTCCCGCCGCATGGCGGCGGTCGACCCGGCGGTCGTGTCCGTCTGCCAGGTGAGCGCGGGCAATGCCTACAATATCATCCCCAACACCATGACCCTCACCGGCACCACCCGCTGCCTCGGCCCGCAGGCACGCGCGTTTTTGCACGCCGAGATGGAAAAGCTCGTGCGCGGCATCACGCAGGCCGCGGGCGCGGGCTATGAATTCTCGTGGCAGGACGGCTATCCGTCCGTGATGAACGACGAAAAGCTCACAAAGCTCGCCGAGCAGCTCATCGAGTCGCGCTTCGGCGCCGACTATGTGCTGCACATCCCGCCGCTCATGCCGGGCGAGGACTACCCGTATTTCCTGCAGGACGGCAAGCGCCCCGGTTTCTTCGTGGAGCTCGGCACACGCAATGCCGCCTGCGGCAGCGACCAGCCGCACCACAACCCGCGCTTCAAGATCGACGAGGACTGCCTGAAATACGGCCTGCAATTTTTGCTGGATATGACGCTGCGGCTGCTGGACGGCACGAGGGACGTGCTGTGAAGCTGACCGTTCTGCTGGATAACAGCACGATCATTGACCGCTATTTCCTCGCCGAGCCCGCGGTGAGCTATTTTCTGGAGGACGGCGGCGCGCGCATCCTGCTGGATACGGGCTACTCCGACGTCTTTCTCAAAAACGCCCGCGCGATGGGGCTGGACCTGTCGCGTGTGACGGACATCGTCCTTTCGCATGGGCACAACGACCACACGGGCGGCCTGGCGGCGTTTTTTGACGAGTTCCCGCATACGCACGTGCGCCTGACGGCCTGCCCCGGCGTGTTCGCCCGCCGGCGTGACGGCGCGGGGCTCTCGATCGGCTCGCCGATGGCGCTGCCGGAGGTCTGCGCGCTGGCGGATGTGCGCCTGACGAGCCGCGCCGTGCGCCTGTCGGAGCACGTCACGTTCCTCGGTCCGATCCCGCGCCGGACGGATTTTGAGGCAAAGTCGCCCATCGGCGTCCGGCTGGACGACTCCGGCCGGTGGACGGACGATCTGCTGCCGGACGATTCCGCGCTGGCGCTCGAGACGGCGGACGGGCTTTTCCTGCTGCTCGGCTGCTCGCACAGCGGCGTGTGCAATATCATTTTGCAGGCGGAGGCGCTGTTTCCGGGCGTGCCCATCCGCGGCATGCTCGGTGGGATGCACCTGATGCACCGGGGCGCGCAGGCGGAGCAGACCATCGCATTTTTGCAGCAGCTCCCCCTCGCAGCGCTCTACCCCAGCCACTGCACAGCCTTCCCCGTCCGCGCCCAAATGTCCCAAACCCTCCCCATCCAAGAAGTAGGCGTCGGCATGACGCTGGAATTATAAAAAGCCAAACCCTCCGGCCGGGGCCGGAGGGTTTGGATCATTTATCGTCCTTCAAAAGTTTTCCGATCAGGTTGGTGCGGCGCATTGTGAGTGTGAGGGGGATGCCGAGGGCGTAGAGGACGGCGGTCTCGCCGAGGGCGACCTCGCCGCCGAAGATCAGAAAGCCCTTCCAGAAGCCGCTCTCCGGCATGAGCACCCACGAGAGCATCGCGCCCACGAGCACGGCGTTCGACAAAATGGTCGGGATGGGCAGCAGCCATGTCTTTTTGATGTGCACCGTCAGCAAACAGCCCAGCAGCGTCCCGGCGGTGCCGATGATAATATCCAGCGCCGAAACGGTGGAAAACAGATTCGCGATCAGGCAGCCCAGCGTCAGACCGACGGTGAGCGTCGGCTCGATGCTCACGAGCAGGCACAGCGCGTCCGCGATGCGGAACTGGATGTTGCCATAGGCAAACGATGCCGTGAGCACCGTCACGGCGACGTACAGGCCCGCGGCGATGCCGCTGAGCGCAATTTGCTTTGGGGTGATCTTTTTCATAGGTTCCTCCTCGCCGTCAGGCGTCTGCGGAAACAAAAAACGGACGCCGGAAGCGTCCGTCTGGAGCCGCTCCATCGGAACGGCCCCGGCTTCCTGGTTTTGTTTATAGACAGGATGGATCACGCCGCAAAGCGGCGCTGCGAACTGTCTTATAGAATTGTGCGGCCTTATTGTACACACAGCCGCGGCGGTTGTCAAGCCCGGCACGGTTTTGATTGACAAGGCGGGGCGTCTCTGGTATGATAACCTTTAGAGATGTCAGAAGAGATCAGGTACGGCGCGTACCTGGTTTTTTATCGTTGGAGGGGTTTTATGAGCTTATTGGAGCTGTTTCTGATCGCGGTGGGCCTGTCGATGGACGCGTTTGCGGTGTCCATCTGCAAGGGGCTCTCCACGCGCAGGCTGCAGGCAAAGCACTATCTGTGCGTCGGGCTGTGGTTCGGCGGCTTTCAGGCGCTCATGCCCACGATCGGCTATCTGCTCGGCTCCACGTTTGAGCGGTACATCACGCGCTATGACCACTGGGTGGCGTTCGTGCTGCTGCTCGTCATCGGCGGCAATATGATCAAGGAGGCGCTGGGGCCGGAGTCGGAGGCGGAGGAGAACAGCTCGTTCAGCTTCAAAACGATGCTCCTGCTCGCCGTGGCCACCAGCATCGACGCGCTGGCCGTCGGCATCACGTTCGCGCTGCTGCCGGATGTGCCCATCGGCGCGGCGGTCAGCTTCATCGGCGTGACCACGTTCGTTTTTTCCGCCGCCGGGCTGCGGGTGGGCAACCTGTTCGGCCTGCGGTTCAAGAAAAAGGCGGAGCTGGTCGGCGGCGGCATTCTCATTCTGATCGGACTGAAGATCCTGCTGGAGCATTTGGGCGTTCTTACATTCTGAGACGCGGCAGGCAGCATTCACGAAAGGCGGGCAGCGCATGAAACAGGAATTTCTGGAGGTCGGGCAGATCGTCTCCACGCACGGCGTGCGCGGCGAGGTCAAGGTCATGCCCTGGGCGGACGAGCCCGAATTCTTGCTGGAATTTGATACGCTCTATCTGCGCGGGCAGGCGGTGCGCGTGCGTTCGGCGCGCGTGCAGAAAACGTGCGTGCTGTTAAAGCTGGAGGGCGTTGACGATCTCGATGCCGCGGCGGCACTGCGCGGTCAGGTGCTCTGCATCCGCCGGGCGGACGCGCAGCTGCCGGCCGGCTCGGTGTTCATCGCCGACCTCATCGGCCTGCCAGTGCTGTCAGACGGCGAGCCGATCGGCACGCTCACCGACATCCTCTCCCGCCCCGGCAACGACGTGTACGTCGTCACGGCGGCAGATAAAAAGCGCGAATACCTCATCCCCGCCGTGCCGGAGTTCATTCTTGAGCGCAACATCGACGAGGGCTTCATCCGCGTGAAGCTTCTGGAAGGCATGGCAAGCGATGAGATTTGACATTATGACGCTTTTCCCCGCCGCGGTGGACGCGATGATGCAGGAGAGCATCCTCGGCCGCGGGCAGAAAAAGGGACTCATCGACATCCGCACGCACCAGATCCGCGACTATACCGCGAACAAGCAGAATCAGGTGGACGACTATCCCTACGGCGGCGGCCGCGGCGCGGTGATGCAGGCCGACCCCCTCTGGCGCTGCTGGAGCGCGGTGTGCGACGAGCTGGGCGCCCCGGCGCATACGATCTACCTCTCGCCCTGCGGCAGCGTGTTCACGCAGGAAAAGGCGCGCCAGCTTCTGCAATACGACAACATCATCCTCGTCTGCGGGCACTATGAGGGCATCGACCAGCGCTTCATCGACGAATGCGTGGACGAGGAGATCTCCATCGGCGACTTCGTGCTCACCGGCGGCGAGCTGCCGGCCATGATGGTGGCCGACGCGGTGTGCCGGCTGGTGCCGGGCGTCCTCGGTGACGATGTGTGCTTCACCGACGAGAGCCACTGGGACGGTCTGCTGGAATATCCGCAGTACTCCCGGCCCGACGAGTGGCACGGCCTGCGCGTGCCCGAGGTGCTCCTGTCCGGCGACCACGCAAAGATCGCCCGCTGGCGCAAAAAGCAGTCCATCCTGCGCACGCTGCACCTGCGGCCGGACCTTTTTTACAAGCTGCGCTTCCCGTACAAAACGCGCGCCGAGCGCAAATTCATCGCGGAGCTGGAGGAGGAAGACGATGGATTCAAAAATCGAGACCCTAAAAACCTGGATCGAAGCAAGTGACAACATCGTGTTTTTCGGCGGTGCGGGCGTGTCCACCGAGTCCGGCATCCCGGACTTCCGCAGCGTGGACGGACTGTATCACCAGCAGTTCGACTACCCGCCCGAGACGATCCTGAGCCACACGTTTTTTTATCAGCATCCCGACTATTTTTACCGCTTTTACCGCCAGAAAATGCTCCCGCTGGAGGCGCAGCCGAATGCGGCGCACAAAAAGCTCGCGGAGCTGGAGCGGGCGGGCAAGCTCCGCGCCGTCATCACGCAGAACATCGACGGCCTGCACCAGAAGGCCGGAAGTGAGACCGTTCTGGAGCTGCACGGCTCCATCTGGCGCAACTACTGCACGCGCTGCGGCAAATTCTATCCGCCGGAGTTCATCCGCGACTGCGCGGGCGTGCCGAAATGCGGCTGCGGCGGCGTGGTGAAGCCCGACGTCGTGCTCTATGAGGAGGGGCTGAACGAGGATGTTCTGCACCGCGCGGTGCACGCCATCTCCAAGGCGGACGTGCTCATCGTCGGCGGCACGTCGCTCACGGTCTACCCCGCCGCGGGGCTCATCCGCTATTACCGCGGCAGTAAGCTCGTCCTCATCAACCGCGACGAGACGCAGTATGACTCCGCCGCCGATCTCGTCCTGCGCACGCCCATCGGGCAGACACTGTCACAGATCTGACAAAACGCGGCCTTCCGCCTTTGGAAAGCCGCGTTTTTGCCCGCCGCGCGGTTGACAATCCGCGGCAGGGTGGTATAATAGGCATAGAGAAAGGGCGCTGTCGATAGACGGTCAGCCTCTCACATTCGTTTTGAAGTGATCGCCGGACTGTGGAAGGGTGCGGCGGTTACTTCTTTTTTGTGATCCGGACGACCAGATCGACGATGCCGATGATAACAAGGCAAAGCTGAAACAGCTCTGAGTATGTGATCATACGCATCCCCCCTCTCCGCACTGGAGAGGGCTTCAAGAAGTGTCCTCTCCAAAGTGAGAGGCTCCCGCCTACCGTTTATGTAACAGCGCCCACCCCCACCCGGGGGCAGTTTTATTGTAGCACCCGTGTCAGAATTTGTCTATCCATTGTTTTCTGTTCGGCGAGGGGCACTTTTCTTTTTGACGAAAACGGTGTATACTACAAGAAAAATGCCGGAATTGCCTGCGGTGGTCCGGCGGGGGAGCGTGCGGTATGATCAATGTGGAGCTGTCGAATATCTGGAGCTGTGTGTCGCTGCCGGATCTTCTGGGGCGCGAAAAGGCGCTGTTTGACGCGCATCTGCGTCTGCGCGCCAATACGCCCGGCGAGCAGCCGTTCCTCGGCTGGCTGGGGCAGTCCGACGCGCTGACGGCGCGCACGCTCCACGCCGTGCGCAAGGCGGCAGAGCAGATCCGCGCCAGCGGCAGCGTGTGCGTTGTGGTCGGCAGCGGCGGGGCGTGGCTGGCGGCGCAGGCGGCGCTGCAGCTGCTGCGCGCCTGCTGCCCCGGCGCGGGCGACGGGCAGACGCGGCTGATCTTCGCGGGCAGCGACCTGTCGTCGCAGGCATGGCTGTCGCTGTGCGACCGGCTGGACGGCAAGGACCTCTGCCTGCACATCATCAGCCCCCACGGCGACGAGCTGGAACCGGCCATCGCCTCCCGCGCGATCCGCTGGATGCTGGAGCGGCGCTACGGCGCAGACTCCAAGCGGCGCATTTTCCTCTCCGCGCTCGCGGATTCGCCGCTGGCGGCGATGGCGCAGGACGGCGGCTATACGCTGCTGCCGCTGCCCGCCGAGCGCGGCGGCGACTACAGCGCGCTCACCTCCGCCGTGCTGCTGCCGCTGGCCGTGGCGGGCTTTGACCCGCTGGAGTTCTTGGAGGGCGCGGCGGGCGCGTGGCGGGAATATGATCTGCGCGCGTTCGAAAATCCGGTGTGGCTGTATGCCGGGGCACGCCACACGCTGGAGGCGCGCGGGCGGCAGTGCGAGGCGCTGTGCGCCTTTGACCCGGCATTCTCCGGCTTCCTCCGCTGGTGGAAGCAGCTGCTTCTGCGGCGCACGTGCCGTGACGGCGCGGGGCTTCTGCCGTTTTCGATGGAGCTGCCGGGCGAGCAGGACGCGCTGGACGCCGCGCTCGGCGCGGGAAAGCGCCCGGTGTTTGAGACGATGCTGCGCGTCAGCGCGCCCGCGCCGCGGCGTGTGGGCGTGGAGATGGACTGGAAGGATTACGACGGGCTGGACTATCTGAGCGGCCGGACGCTCGAGGATGTGGAGCGGGCCGGGTTCGAGGCGCTGTGCGCCGCGCAGGCCGAGCGGGATGTGCCCATCGCCGTTTTGGAGCTGGAGCAGGTGGACGCGTACCATCTGGGCGAGCTGTTTTACTTCTTTGAGCTGAGCGCGGCGCTCTGCGCGCTGGCGGACGGCGTCGACCCGTTCGCGCCCGTGACCTTCCCGGCGCGCGAGGACGCGGCGCGGCAGCTCGGCCGGGCATAATTTTGCGCAAGTACGGGCTTGTCTTTTGCGGGAAAAGCTGATAGAATGGGCATATAGATAAAACCTACGCGGCAAAAGGAGGAATGTCCCATGGTTCACATCATCACCGGGCTGCAGGGCTCCGGGAAAACGAAACAGTTGATCGACTCGGTCCACGAGGCGCTGAAAAACGAATCCGGCAGCATGGTCTGCATCGAAAAAGGTCATACGCTGCGCTTTGACCTGGACCATCGTGTCCGTCTGGTCGACGCGGGTGAATATATGCTCGGCAGCTACGTATTTCTCAAGGGCTTTATCAGCGGGCTGCACGCGGGCAACTTTGACATCACGCACATTTTTATCGACAATCTCTACAAGGTCTCGCACTGCGACGATGCGGCGCAGACCGAGACGTTCCTCAACTGGTGCGACCAGTTCGCGCAGGCCAACGCCGTGCGCTTCACCATCACCATCCCGGGCGACCCCGATAACGCCCCGGGCTACATCGCAAAATTCCTGTAATATTCGTAAATCACAGCGCGGCGGTCAAAAGACCGCCGCGCTTTTCGGCAAAAACCCGCCCGGAACGAAATGCTCCGGGCGGGTATAATGTTTATGTACGGAACACGTCGACCAGGCTGGGGTAGAGCATGCCGTAGCGTTTTTTGGTGAGGGCGTACTCCGGGTGCTCCTGCGGCTCGGTGCCGCCGGCGGTCTGGATATGCGCAACGGCCGAGGCAAGATCGGGGAACAGCCCGATGCCGACGCCCGCGGCCGCCGCCGCGCCCATGGACGTGGCGCTGTCGGAGAAGGTGGACACCTCCAGCAGCCGCACATCGCAGAGGTCTGCGATGATCTGCTTCCACAGCTTGGACTTCGCGCCGCCGCCGATGATGCGCAGCGACTCGATCGGCTCGCGCTCACGGAATGCGGAGAGGATCTGCGCCAGACCGCAGCCCGTGCCCTCCAGCACGGCGCGGGCGAAATACTCTTTTTTGTGCATGGTGTTCATGCCGAAGAACACGCCGCGCGCCTTGGCGTCGAACACCGGCGAGCGTTCTCCCTCCAGATACGGCAGGTAGATGAGCCCGCCCGCGCCGGGGGCGACGGTCTCCGCCGCGGCGTCCATCGCGCGGGGGGAGTTATAGCCCAGCAGCTCCTGCGCCCACGAGATCGAGCGCCCGGCGCACTGCATGGTGCCGAACACGTTGCAGCCGTGGCCGTCCATCGTGTAGATGTGGAACACGCGGTGCTGCGGATCGAGGAACGGCTTTTCCATCGGCCCGGCGATCCACGCCGTGGTGCCGAGACTGAGGTAAAAATGGCCCGGCTCCACCACGCCCGCGCCGACGTTGGCGCACGCACCGTCGCCGCCGCCGACCGACACGGGGATGCCCGCGCGCAGCCCGAGATGGTACGCCGCCTCCTCCGTGAGCCGGCCCGCGATCTCGCAGCCGGTATGGATGGCGGGGAATTTTTCAAGGTCAAGGCCGACGTTTTGGAACATCTCGCGGTCATATTCCCGCGTGTGCAGGTTCATTAACATCGCGTGCGACGCGTCCGACAGGTCGGTCGAGTCCATATTGCCCGTCAGGCGGTAGACCAGATAGTCCTTCACCTGCAAAAACCGCTCCGTCTTGGCGTACAGCTCCGGCTCGTGCTCCTTGACCCAGAGCACCTTGCACAGCGTGGACGACGGGCTGAGGACATTGCCGGTGATGTCGTAAAAATAGTCGCGCCCATATTCCGTGCGCAGGCGGTTGGACAGCTCCAGCGCCCGCGTATCGGCGTGGATCATCGCCGGGCGCAGCGCCTGCCCGTCCCGATCCATCGGCAGGCACGCGAGCATATGCCCGGAGATGCCGATAGCGTCCACGCGCTTGACGTATTCGGGCGCCAGCTCGCGCAGCATGAGCATCGCGCGCACCGCGCCCATCCACCAGTCGTAGGCGTCCTGCTCGCAGCCGCCGTCGGGATGGTGGTGCGTGGGATAGGTCGTGGTCACATTGCGGAGGATATTCAGATTTTCATCGACCAGCGAAGCCTTCAGCCCGCTCGTGCCGATGTCGAATGCCAGTAAGATCGTTTCCAAATCAATCACCCGAAGAAAATTATACCAGACCCCGACCCAGATTTCCAGTCCCGACGGAATTTTTTGCGGGAGGATGAAGAAGGAATAGTGAATAATGAAGGATGAATAATGTGCCGAATCCCCGGCGCACCGGCGAAACGCAGGCACCCCATAGCTTCCCCTGGGGGAAGCTGTCGCCGCAGGCGACTGATGAGGGTCGGGGAGCAGTTGCGTTTTGCTGAGCATGCAAAGCTATGTTTCAGTGCTCCCCAGCCCTCATCCGCCCCCTTCGGGGGCACCTGTCCCTACCCTCTTTGTCCCTTCGGGACATTTCCCCCTGATAGGGGGAATCGGCCCCGAGGGGAAGGTATGGGGTGCCTACCGCGCGGCGGTGCGTGCAAAAGCCACAGCTGCCTACCGGCGGGAGGGGCAAGCCCCTCCCCTACGTTACGACGAAGGATCGAGGGTGCGGCGGTGGTCGGTCGGGTGCGGGCGGGGTAGAACCCCGCCCCTACGGCATCCCGGGTGGTGCGGTTGGGCGGGCCGATGTGGTCTGTATAGCCCG